>NZ_JBIRBB010000003.1:0-665079 GCF_044326295.1 Spongiactinospora sp. 9N601 | reverse complement strand
CCGCCCTGAACCTGCACTACGCCCTGCACCCCCTGGTCGACCTGCTGTTCGTCGAGACCAACCCGGCACCAGCCAAATGGGTCCTGCACCAGCGCGGCCTCATCGCCTCCGCACACGTACGGCCGCCACTGATCACACCGACCGAGCCCGGCATCGCCCAGATCAACGAACTGCTGCAGCTAAGTGAGGGACTCCAGTGAAGAGGCTGGAACACTACATCGGCGGCCGGCACGCGCCGAGCCGCTCGGGCGAGACGTTCACCGCCCTCGACCCGACGACGAACGAACCGCACCTGGAGGTGGCCGCGGGCGGCGCGGCCGACGTGGACGCCGCCGTGAGCGCGGCGCAAAAGGCGTTCACCGACGGGCCGTGGCCGCGGATGACCGGCGACCAGCGGGCCGCGGTACTGCGCAGGATCGCCGCCGCCATCGAGGTCAGGGACGACGAGATCGCCGCCCTGGAGTGCCGGGACACCGGTCTGCCCATCACCCAGGCCAAGGGCCAGGCCAAGCGGGCCGCGCACAACTTCCGCTTCTTCGCCGACGTGATCACCACCATGGGCGAGGACGTCTACCGGGTGGGCGACGCCCAGCTCAACTACGTGGTGCGCAAGCCGGTGGGCGTGGCCGGGCTGATCACGCCCTGGAACACCCCCTTCATGCTGGAGACCTGGAAGCTCGCCCCCGCGTTGGCGGCCGGCTGCCCGGTGGTGCTCAAGCCCGCCGAATGGTCGCCGCTGTCGGCCAGCCTGCTCCCGCAGGTCATGGAGGAGGCCGGGCTGCCGGAGGGCGTGTTCAACCTCGTCCACGGCATCGGTGAGGACGCGGGCGCGGCGCTGGTCGCGCACCCCGACGTGCCGGTCATCTCCTTCACCGGGGAGAGCGGCACCGGCCAGACCATCATGCGCAACGCCTCGGCGCACCTGAAGACCCTGTCGATGGAGCTGGGCGGCAAGTCACCGCTGGTGGTCTTCGAGGACGCCGACCTGGAACGGGCGCTGGACGCGGCGGTGTTCGGGGTCTTCTCGCTGAACGGCGAGCGCTGCACGGCCAGTTCCCGGGTCCTGGTGCAGGACACGGTGTACGAGGAGTTCGTGAACCGGCTGGCCGAGCGTGCCGCCCGGGTGCGGGTGGGCGACCCGGGCGACCCGGCCACCGAACTCGGCGCGCTGATCCACCCCGAGCACTACGAGCGGGTGATGGAGTACGTGCGGATCGGGTCGGCCGAGGGGGCGCGGCTCGTGGCGGGCGGCTCCCGGCCCGAGCACCTGCCTTCGGGGAACTTCCTGTCGGCCACCGTGTTCGCCGACGTCACACCGGGGATGCGGATCTTCCAGGAGGAGATCTTCGGGCCGGTCGTCAGTGTCACGCCGTTCACGTCGGAGACCGAGGCGATCGAGCTGGCCAACGCCACCCGCTACGGCCTGGCCGCCTACCTGTGGACCAACGACCTGCGCCGGGCGCACCGGCTGGCCCGGTCGATCGAGGCGGGCATGCTGTGGGTCAACTCCCAGAACGTGCGCGACCTGCGCACGCCGTTCGGCGGGGTGAAGGCCAGCGGCGTGGGCCGCGAGGGCGGCCGGCACAGCATCGACGTCTACACCGAGTCGCACATCGTGCACGTGGCCACCGAGGACCTGCCGGTGCCACGGTTCGGCGCGGCCTGACCGGACACGCCGCTTCCCCTCCCCGGCGTCACCGGGGAGGGGAAGGGGTCGATCAGACGCGCTGCCAGAGCGACGGCACGTTCGGCGGCTCCCAGCCGGTCAGGGCGGTGTGCGCCTGTAGGCACCGGTAGGTGGCGCCGTTGTAGATCGCCTGGTCACCGGCGCCGTAGGAGGTGCCGGAGGCCCAGTTGCCCGCGGGCCCCTGGGTCGGCGTCACGGTGGGGGTGGGGGTCGGCGTCGGGTCGACCGTGGGGGTCACGGTCGGGGTCGGGGTCGGCTCCGGACCGCCGGGGCCCACCTGGAGGTCGACACAGCTGTAGAACGCCATACCGGTGTCGGCGACGTTCCAGATGGCCAGCAGCTTGATCCGGCCGGAGTGGCCGCCGAGGTTCACCGTGTGGTTCACGGTCCTGGCCGGGAGCCTGCCCCGGTCGTTGAACACCGCGACCCGGTCGCTGCCGATGAAGTACTCCCACGTGCTGGTGGAGTGCGGCACGGGGACGCTCCAGCGGAAGTTGACCGTGCTGCCGACGTTCGCGGCCGGCCATGCCCTGGAGTCGTCGTTGAGCGGAGCCCAGCGGGCGTCGCCGGCGTGGCAGTTACGCTGGCCCTGACGGCCTTCCACGCTCTGCGGCTCCCAAATGATCTGGCCGCAGTTCCGGACCTTGCCGGAGGCACAGTTCGCCTGACGGCTCGGGGGGTCGGAAATGTAGCCGTGCGCCGACGCGGGCGGGGCCACGACCACCACCGTCGCGATGGTGACCACCGCCGTGGCGAGGACTGTGAGCAATCTTCGCATCTCATACATCCTTCGTGCTGAGGGGTACTCCAAATATAAAGTAAAGTTTCCTAACAGTAAACCGCTTTGCCAGGATCCGTCCCCTCGGACGGTAGTGAGGGAGGTGTGCGGCAGAGATGCCAAGGCGGGCCGGGATCATCTGGCCGATCTCTGGCCGATCTGGAGCCGCACGTCCACCCGGCCGGGCGGCGCAAGGGCGCCGGTTCCCTCCTGCCGGGCGCCGCGCCGGCGGAGCCCGGCTCACCGGCAGAGGCGTTCCTGGCCGCGCGTGGCTTTCGTACCGTTTCGACGCTGACCTACGCGCGGCTGCCGCCGGCCGATGCCGGCCTTGACGACCTCAAGGCGATCGTCTATGGCGCGCACCCCGGCTACCGGCCGGCCGGCTGGGACGGGGTCGTGCCCGATGAGCCGGCCGAGACGTTCGCCGCGTCCCGCCGTGCACGACTACGGCACCGTGGGCCGGGACGCCGACCGCGTACGGGAGGCGGCGCCGACGGTCGGGGACCGCGGCGACCCACTCCAACGCCGTCGCCGCCATCGCCGAGCCGGTCGTACCGAGACGGCAAGGGCGACGCCCGGCACCACGGCACCGGCGTGCTGCCCGGGCATCGCGGGCCTGCTCACCGGCACCGCCGACGGCGACCACCACACGCGCGCCATCAATGACGCGCTCGGCTACCGGCCGGCCCACAAGATGGTGCCCCTACAGCCTGGGAGCGGGGGTCAGGGCCTCTGGAAGCCCGCCTTGGTGAGGACGTCGCCGCCCTCGCCGGACAGGACCAGATCGACGAATCGCCGGGCCAGGTCGGGGGCGGGTGACCTGGACAGAACGGTGATCGGGTAGTCGTTGGCCGCCTCGCCCGCCTCGGGGAAGGTGATCCCGCGTACCTTGCCGGAGGCGATCACGTCGGTGCGGTAGACGAGGGCGGCGTCCACCTCGCCCAGTTCGACCTTGGTCAGGGTGGCCTTGACGTCCTGTTCCAGGGTGACCGGGGTGACCTTGAGCCCGGCCGCGGACAGCGCCCTGGCCGCCGCCGCGCCGCACGGGACCTGCTCGGCGCACAGCGCGACCTTCACCCCGGAGCGGGCCAGGTCCGCCAGGGCGGCGATGCCCGCCGGGTTGTCGGCTGGCACCGCGATCTCCAGGGTGTTGCGCGCGAACACGGCGGGCGACTTCGCCAGGGAGGCGTCCTGCACGGTCTTCATGGTCGCCGGGCTGGCGGCGGCGAACACGTCGGCGGGCGCGCCCTCGGCGATCTGCTGGGCCAGGGTCGCGCTGGAGCCGAAGTTGAACCGCACCCGGGTGCCGGGGTGCCGGGCCTCGAAGCGCCTGCCCAGCTCGGTGAAGGTCCCGGTGAGCGAGGCGGCGGCGAACACGGTGAGCGACGTGGCGCGCGGCGCGGACCCCGCCCCGCCGGCCGGAGCCGTCCCCCCGGCGCCGCAGGCCGCGAGGGTCAACGCCATGATGACCGCCGGGATGAGCAGTACGGCCGGCAAGGGCCGCCGGGGAGGACGCCTGAGCACCTGGAACTCCTTAGTGGCCCGCCGCGCGAGCGTTGTCGGGGATCTCCACGACGACGTTGGTGGACTTGATCACGGCGACCGCCGTCATCCCGACCTCCAGCTTGAGCTCGTCCACCGCCTGGCGGCTCATCAGCGACACCACCCGGAACGGCCCGGCGGCGATCTCCACCTGGGCCATCACCGCGTCCTTGAGCACCTCGGTCACGATGCCGCGGAACCGGTTGCGCGCCGAGGAGAACCCGGAACCGCCCTCGGCGGCGACCTGGGCACGGGCGAAGGCCGCGAGGTCGGCGCCCGCCACGATCCGGTGCCCCAGGTCATCGCGCCGCGCGGGCAGCCGGCCGGCGTCGATCCAGCGCCGGACCGTGTCCGCGCTGACGCCGAGCAGCGCGGCAGCCTCACTGATCCGGAACGTCGTCACGAAGCTCACCATACCTTCGTACATGCGGGCCGCAAGGCCACATTTACCTGGCACCCTCCAACTGATCAGCGCCATCCCCGCCGTATCTGAGAGCCCACAGGCCGACACCGGCACTCCGGGACGCGCTCATCGCCCGCTCAGGGTAGGGCACCCGGCGGGCGGACGGATCTCAGCGGTGGCGGCCCGTCAGAAGACCTGGATGAACGCCGACACCACGGCCTCCCGGGCGGAGCCTTCGCCGTCGTCACAGAAGCCGTTGATCTGATGTTCGGCCCGATCGGCTTCCTGCGGAATGCGGGCCGTGACGGTGCCTCTGCCTTCGGAGAACTCGGCCCGGTGCGACCCGAAGGTGGTGGGGCCGTCCACCGTCCCGCCCTTCGCACCCGCCGGGCAGTAGAGCGTCACCGTGACGTCCTGCCCGGCGGCGACCCTGGCCGGGACGATGTGAATGCCAACGGCATCGGCGGGCTCGGGCGCGACCAGCATGGAGCACCCAAGGGCCACAGCCACGAGCGGTGTCACAAGGCCCCCGTCCATCACACGTCCCTTCGCCGATCGCACCCCATATCTGCTCCGACAAAATACGCAGAACACCCCAAAGCAGTATTTATTTCAGCAATGCCGGCCACCCCTGCCCGGCCCACCCGGCCACCACCGGCCCAGGTACCGCCGCTCGCCCGTCACACCCACACCCCGCAGTACGACAAGGCGGCACACCTGGCCCCCCGCCCCTTGCCCCGCTGTACGCGACGCCACCCGCCACCCGCCACCCGCCACCCGCACGGCGGTACAGCAGGGGGTCGCCGGCAGGCCGTGGCGGCCTGAAGGGTGGCTTGGTGCGTGTGCTTGCAGGTAGGCAGGAAACGCCGGACCCTACGCGGCATCCCCACTCAGGTCGAATGCCCTAGAAACGGCACAAGAGCGGAAATATCACCCGGTATAGGAATTATATTTGTCTGATGAACAATGTGGAGATCCGGGAGCTCCGCTACTTCGTCACCGTCGCCGAGGAGCTGAGCTTCAGCCGGGCCGCTCAGCGGCTCGGCATTGCTCAGCCTCCCCTCTCCCGGAGCATCCGGCGGCTGGAGGCCAAGCTCGGTACGCCGCTCTTCGAGCGCACGACCAGGCTGGTCATGCTCACCGCCGCCGCCGAGGAGTTGCTCGACTCGTCGCGTTCGGTGATCACCGCGTTCGATGCGGCGCTGCGGCGTGCGCGGCGGACGGCGGGCGCGCGGCAGCCGTTGCTGGTGGCCGCGCGGTCTCGTGATGCCGGGCTGCTGGCGAAGATCCGGTCGCGGTACGAGGCGGTGCCCGGCCGCCGGCCGCTCAGCGCCATGGTCACCGGGTGGCAGGACCCCGCCGTCCTGGTCCGCCGTGGGGAAGCCGACGCGGCCCTGCTGAGCAGCCCCTTCGACACCGCAGGGCTGGACGCCGAGCCGCTGCTCACCGAGCCGCGGGTGGCCGTGCTGCCCGCCGGGCACCGGCTCGCCGGGCGCCGCAGGCTGCGCAGGGCCGACCTGGCGGACGAGCCCTTCCCGTACCGGCCGGGCGCGGAACCGGCGATGACCGCCTACTGGAGCGGCCGGGACCAAACCCCCCTCCCCCGCCGGCCGCTCCGGCACGGCCCGGCCGTCTGCGGCCTCGCCCAGATCCTGGAGGTCGTGGCGCTCGGCCAGGCCGTCGCCTTCGTCCCCGCCTCGGCCGCGTGCCGCCATCCCCGCGCCGACCTCGTCTATCTGCCGGTCTCCGACCTCAGCCCAAGGGTGGTCGCGGTCGCCTGGCCGCGCGCGGCGACCGCCCCCTACATCGCCGACTTCGTCAGGGCCGCCGAAGACCTCGCGGAAGAAGGCGGCTTCACGGCGTCGCCCGGCACTCCCTGACGCGCGAAACAGACGGCCGGCCCACTCCACGGCACGCGATCCCCGAAGCAGCCGGCGTCCCACCGGGTGGCGTGAACAGAGATGTTCACATCGGAACATCGCGCAGGCCGGCCCCCCTGGGCCGCAAAGCATCCGGGATTTTCTGGGAAAACACGGCACGTTCCTCATCGTGCATCCACATATTTCCGCTGATTTCATCCCGGGCCGACCCGGGCGACCACCCAGCGGGGGTTCGCCGCGAAACCGCACCCCCGAGCCTCTGGGGAGCTTCCCGGCGGCAGCGGCCAGGCAGGGACAACGGGAAAAGCGGCGAACCTCCGGCGGTATTGCCATCACAATACGACGATTTATCTCGACATAAGCTCATCGAACGATTAACTTCCCAACGTAACCAGATCTTTCGCGCCGAGTCGTGCGTAGGAGTCCGCTGTGGCAAACCTCCCTGGACCTTGGCAGGTGCCCGGTCACACCCATCTGCGAGAACTGGGTTCGGGCGGCTCCGGCCGGGTGGTGCTCGCCCGGCGGGACGCGGACGGCGCCGAGGTGGCCATCAAGTACCTGTCCCCGCAGTTGCTCGCCGAGCCCGGCTTCGCCGGCCGCTTCCGGGAGGAGGCCCGGCTGATCTCCATGCTCGGCGGCCCGCACATCGCCCGGCTGCTCGACTACGTGGAGGGCGACCGCGGCGCGGCCATCGTGATGGAGCCGGTGGACGGCGTGACGCTGCGCCGCATGATCAGGGAGCGCGGCGCGACCGGGCCGCAGGCGGCGCTGGTGGTGCTCAAGGGCGCGCTGCTCGGGCTGGCCGCCGCGCACGAGGCGGGGGTCGTCCACCGCGACTTCAAACCGGAGAACGTGATCGTCACGGTCGCGGGCGACAGCAAACTGGTCGACTTCGGCATCGCCGCACCGGCCGGGGAGCCGGGGGCCGGGGCGGGGTCGCCCCCGTACATGGCGCCGGAGTTATGGGAGCAGGCGCCCGCGAGCGCGGCCACCGACGTGTACGCGGCGACCGTCGTGTTCTTCGAGTGCCTGACCGGCCGCCGGCCGTTCGACGCGAGCGACGCCGCCGTCCTGGCGCACCTGCACCAGAGCGAGCCGCCGCCCGTTGAGCAGGCGGACGAGCCGGTACGCGGGCTGCTTCGGCACGGCCTGGCCAAGGACCCCGCCGACCGGCCGCCGTCGGCGGCGGCCTTCCTGGTCGAACTGGAGGAGACGGCCGGCGACGCCTACGGCCCGGAGTGGGAGCGCGAGGGCCGCTTCGGGCTGGGCGGCCTGGCCGCCCTGCTGATCGGCTTCGGCGTACACGCGCCGCCGCAGCTCACCGCGGGCTCCTCGCTGGCCCGTACCCTGCTCGGCAGCACCGGCAAGGCGGTCATCGCCGGCACGCTGGCCACGGCCACCGTGACCGGGATCATCGCCGGGGTGGCCGTGCTGAACGGCTCGCAGCGCGAGGCGCCGCCGCCGCTCGCCGCGCCGCGCACCCCCGCCGCCACCTCGGTAGCCTCGCCGCCGCCCGCCCGTCCCGAGCCGTCCGCGCGCGAGTCGTCGCCCGCCGAAGTACCGCCCCAGGAGCAGCGGCCGTCGGCCGAGGCGTCGCCCCCGATGGCGGTACTCCCCCCGCCCTCCCGGCCGACCGCCGGGGAACCGAGCCGCCCCGCGCCGTCCGCACCGGAGACGCGAAAGCCGCGCGAACCGCGGGAGCCCACGTCCCCGCCACAGCGGCCCGAGCCCCAGGAGCCCGAGCCGCGGCCCGAGGAGCCCCGCCCCCAGGAACCCCAGCCGCAGGAACCCCGGCCGAGCGTCAGTTCCGAGCCCCGCCCGACGGTGAGCCGGCCGCCCGCCGAGCCGGAGCCGCCGCGGCGCCCGCCGGCCGAGGAGCGGGAGCCGCGCAGGCACCCGAACCTGCGGATCGAGATCTCCGCATCCATCCGCCTCCCGCTGCTCAACGGTAAGAAGAGCCCGCTGCTCGACTCCGACCTGTTCCTCGACCTCACCACCAACCTGCTGGGGGCGTGCGTGATCCCCGGCTCGGTGCTGCTGGGCCGCGGGTGGGCCCGCCGCCGGGCCAGGAACCTGCGGCGCACCGGCCGTACCGGCTCCGGCGAGTAGGCGCTACCCGGCGAGCAGCGCGGCCACCGCCTCGGCGGTCGCCGGATGGCGGGCCGCCAGCCCCTGGCCCGGTCTGTCGCCGGTGACCCAGCCGCCCTCACACCCGAGCAGCGCGGCCACCGCGTCGCACGCTTCCGGGTGCCGGACCAGCAGGTCGCCGACCGGCCCGGCCGCCACGACCGGAGGCGCGGCCGGGGCCGTCCGCGACCAGGGCGGGGTCCAGGTGTCCAGCGTGGCCACGTTCCCCGGGAACGTCCGGCCCGCCTCGCGGACGAGCACCGGGAGCATTTCCGGCGCCTGCCGCCGCAGCGTCGCGATGAGCAGCGGCAGCCACGGCAGCAGCACCCGGTCGGGCAGCTTGGCGAACGCGTCGGACAGCAGTTCCACCACGAACGGCGTCAGCCCGGGCGCCGGGTCCAGCGCCTGCACGAAGCCGCTCATGTACTGCGGGAAGCCGGGGATGACCAGCGGGTTGTCCAGCAGTTCGGCGCACCGGGCGCGCAGCTCCGCGCGGGACAGCAGGCCGAGCTGCGCCTGCGCGGCCCAGGCCAGCGCCACCTTGGCCGGGGCCTCGGGGTGCGACTGGCGCACGGCCAGTTCGAGCTGGTTGCGGTCGCAGCCGAGGGCCAGCGCGAGGCTTTCCATGCTGAACAGGAAGCCGAGCATCGCGGCCACCTGGCGGACACCGGTCTCCTCGTCCACGAACGCGGTGGGCAGCAGCGTGCAGTAGTGCGCGTATCCGGCGGTGACGAACGCCTCGCACCAGGCGGGCAGCTCGGCGCCGGTGGCCCGGTAGTGCGCGAGCAGCCTGCGGATGCGGCGCAGCACCTCCGGCGCGTCGTCCACCGTGCGCTCGGCGGCCAGCAGGTGGACCGCCCGCTCGCCCAGCTCGTCGGTGAACCGCCGCGCGCCCAGGTAGAGGATCGAGTCCTCGACGGCCGCGAGCGCGACCGCCGCCGTGGCCGAGGGGTCGTGCACGGTACGGCGGAGCCGCTGTTCGACCACCTGCTCGACGGTGACGCCCTCGTAGCCGAGTTCGATGATCGACCGCTGCTGCCGGCCGAGCGCGAGGTCCCAGCTCTCCTGGATCGGCCGCTCCCCCAGCCGCCGCTCGCCCATGATGGGCCGCACGGTGTCGTCCCTGAGCAGGTAGCGCAGCATCCACAGCAGGTGGGAGCAGGGCAGCAGGTGCGGGTCGGCGGTGAAGTCGAGCAGCGCCCGCTGGATGGTCCGCTTGCTCAGGTCGAGACCGAGCGGTTCCAGCCGGTCGAACACGTCGCGGGCCAGCGGGGGCATGGCGGCGTAGCCGACCTGGCCGATCCGGTCGCCGCCGAGCAGGATCTCGCACAGCCGGCGCACGTCCCTGCGGCCGGGCACGACGTCCTTCTCGATGCAGGTGACCGCGGCGTCCTGGAAGTCGTACGGCGTGGGCCTGGCCCGGCCGCGCAGCCCGGCGAGCAGGACGGAGGTCTCGAACACGGCGATGGCGTCGGCGGTGCTGGCCTGGTAGCCGTTGCGGCGGGCCAGCCGGACGATGTCCACGCACCAGCCGAGCAGTTCGCTCTCGTCCAGCGCGTCGAGCGCGGGGGCGCTGGACAGGAAGCCGGACAGCCGGTCGGTGACCGGCCGCGGGGCGACGGCGGCCGGGAGCGGGCGCGCGGCCCCGCCCGGGTCCGCCTTGCCGGTCGGCTTGGCCAGTTTGTACGGCTTGACGCCGCCGCGTCGCAGCGCCTTCTCCCAGGTGGCCGCGGCGATCGACACCGAGCCGCCGGCCAGCCCGAACTGCGCCTCGATGGCCGAGTGGCTGGAGGGGATCATGCCGTACAGCCAGCGGGTGGCGGTGCGCGGGGCGATGTCGAAGCCGGGGCCCGCGGCTTCCAGCCCGAACTGCTCGACGTGGCTGGCGGCGTGGAAGGCGCCGCAGACGTACAGGCAGCCGGCGGGGTCGGCGCCGGTGGCGGCCAGGTGCTCGCGCATCCTGGTCCACATGTACCGCTCGCGGTCCTCGTCCGAAACCCGCCGTTCGCCGTCGCCGGGGGCCAGGCGCCGGAACAGGCTGCCGATCAGCACCATGACCTGGCGGTAGGTGTCGTAGTCCGCGCCCGAGAGGGGCTGCTCGACGTACTGGTCCCACCACTCCGACCAGTGCCGCACCTTGCCGTGGCGCAGCAGGTGCTCCTCCAGCTCGGCGAACCGGGGCCGCAGGTCGCCGATCTCCACGCCCACCGCGTCGCCGTGCAGCCCGGCCTCCTCGGGAGCGTCCACAGGGGCCTCGGCCGGCGCGTCGCGCTCCTCGGGACGCGGCAGCCACTGGAAGACGTGGTCGGCCGACCGGTCCACGGCGATGAGTTCCACGCCGGGCGTGTCCAGCGCGTAGGCGATGGCCTGGTACTCCGCCGAGGACTCGGTGATCGGCGCGATGACGCTGAGCGGCCCCCAGCCGGACGGGAAGCCGTCGAGGTCGGTGGCGAACGCCTGGAGCGCGACCGGCAGCCGGCAGTTGCGCAGCTCACCGAGCAGCGGGGTCAGGTCCTCGCACATCTCCAGGTAGATGACCTTCGGTTGCTTCTCGCGCAGCCGCCGGGCCATGGCGAGGGCCGAGGCGGGCGAGTGGTGGCAGACCGGGAAGATCTCCAGCTTCTCCCGCAGCGCGCGGTCCACGTCGTCCACCATCCCGGCGAGGATGCCGGAAAGGCCGCCGGGGGCGTCGGCGAACGCGCCGGCGGCCTCGGTCAGTTGCTCGCGAAGCGGCGCGAACGGGCCGCCCGCCGTGGTCTTCATCACGGTGCGGCCCTCACGACAGGGTGGTGATGGCCTGCCGGCCGCCTTCGAGGAAGCCCGGCCAGTCGCCGCCGTCCTTCTTGCTGCGCGGTTCGACGACGCCGTGCCAGTACTTGTTCAGGATGGCCAGGTCCTCGGGGCTGCGCCGGGCCAGCGAGCCCACCAGGGAACCGCCCAGGGTCTCCGCGCGCAGCGTGCGGTCGCCGAAGAAGTGGCTGTGCAGGATGGCGTCCTCAAGGACGCCGATCTGCTCGGCCGTGGACAGCGCGGACTCCAGCCGCTCGTCGTCGCCGGTGGCCGCGGAGGCCGCGGCGCGCAGGTCGGCGAAGCTCTGGAGCAGGATGTCCAGCAGCGTGGGCGGCAGTTCCAGGTCGATCCGGTGCCTGCGCAGCAGTTCGGTGGTGCGGAAGCGGACGATCTCCGCCTCGCTCTTCTTGCTGGTGACCATCGGGACGCGGATGAAGTTGAAGCGCCGCTTCAGCGCGGAGGACAGGTCGTTGACGCCGCGGTCCCTGCTGTTGGCGGTGGCGATGATGGAGAAGCCGGGCTGGGCGAACACGATGTTGTCGTCGTCGAGTTCGGGGATCGAGACGTACTTCTCCGACAGGATCGAGATCAGCGCGTCCTGGACGTCGCTGGTGGAGCGGGTCAGCTCCTCGAAGCGGCCGATGACGCCGCGCTCCATGGCGGTCATGATCGGCGAGGGGATCATCGACTCGCGGGACTGGCCCTTGGCGATCACCATCGAGACGTTCCAGCTGTACTTGATGTGATCTTCGGTGGTCCCGGCCGTGCCCTGGACGACCAGGGTCGAGTTGCGGCAGATGGCCGCGGCGAGCAGTTCGGCCAGCCAGCTCTTGCCGGTGCCGGGGTCGCCGATGAGCAGCAGGCCGCGGTCGGAGGCCAGCGTGACGATGCTGCGCTCGACGAAGCTGCGGTCGCCGAACCACTTCTGCGGGATCTCCCGGTCCAGCCCGTCGGCGCGCTCGGACCCCAGGATGAACAGCCGGACCATCTTCGGGCTGAGCCGCCAGGAGAACGGCTTGGGGCCGTCGTCCACGGATTCCAGCCAGTCGAGTTCGTCGGCGTACTTGACCTCTGCGGGGGCGCGCAGCATGTCGTCGGTCATTGACGGGGTCTCCTAGGTGAGGAAGCTCTTCAGCTCGGTGACGAGTTTGCTGATGTGGCCGGAGATGACCGGTGTGCCCATGTCCTTGAACCGCTGCCGGAACCACGGGTTCACGCTCTGCTGCCCGGAGCTGTTCACCGAGCCCACGGGGATGAACCGCACCCCGGACCGGTGGACCGCCGAGATGCCCTCGAACAGCGGCGCGGAACGGTCGAACTCATAGAAGTCGGAGATCCACACCATCACGGTGTTGCGCGGGTCGTTGATCTTCGGGCGGGCCATGGCCATCGCCACGGGCCCGTCGTTGCCGCCGCCGAGCTTGGTGCGCAGCAGTACCTCGAACGGGTCGTGGACCCAGGGGGTCAGGTCGATCGCGCGGGTGTCGAAGGCGATCAGGTGGACGTCCACCTTGGGCAGCCCGGCGAAGATGGAGGCCAGGATGGTGCAGTTGACCATGGAGTCGACCATGGAGCCGGACTGGTCCACGACGACGATCATGCGGGCGGGCGTGGTCCGCCGGGCGGTGTGCCGGTAGAACAGCCGGTCCACGTAGAGCCGCTGGTCCTCGGGGTTCCAGTTGGGGAGGTTCTTCCAGATCGTCCGGTCGATGTCGAGGTTGCGGAACACCCGCTTGGGCGGTACCGAGCGGTCGATGACGCCCGCGCTGGTCTTCTCCACCTGGGTGCGCAGCACCGCGGCGACCTCGTCCACGAACCTGCGGATCAGCGCCTTGGCGTTGGCCAGCGCGACGCCGGACAGGTTGTGCTTGTCGCGCAGCAACTGCTCGATGAGCGACATGCTGGGGGTGAGCCGCCTGGCCAGCGCCGGGTCGGCGAGCACCTCCCGCAGGTGCATCCGCTTGACCAGGTCGGACTCCAGTTCGGCGAGCACGCCGCCGACCTCGTCGCCGCCCGGTCGCGCGCGCAGTTCGCCCGGTGCGTGGCCGAGCGCGCGTTCCAGCCATCCGGCGTCGTGCTGCCAGGCGGCGAGCTGGGTGGCGGTGCTGGCGCCCGCGCCGGTGGAGAACACGTTGAGCAGCAGCTTGGACACCAGCGCGGCGCGGCGCACCTCGGCCTCGCCGGGGGCGTCCGGGTCATCGCCGGCCTGGCCGGTGAGCAGTCCGTCGAACTCGGCGGCCAGTTCGGGGAAGCGCTGTACCAGGGTGTCCACGGACTCGCCGGGGTCGAGCAGCCCAGGGGGCAGGCCCAGGTCCGTGACGACGCCCATGCTCGCGGTCTCCAGCGCGGGCTGCTCCTCGGCGTCGAACAGCCGGGCGAGCAGCCGCCAGTAGAGGACCTGCCGCCGGTTGGCGTGGGCGGGCATCGGTTCGTTCATGGGCTCGCTCATCGCCGCAGCAGCCGTCCGGCCCGCTCGCGCAGCACGGCCACCGCGTCGCCGGACCTGGCCTCGGCCTTCACGACCTTGGGGTCGGTCGGGCCGGTCGCCCACTCGCCGCCGTGCGCCACGACCGGCTTGCGCTTGACCGTGGCCGCCACGGCGAGCGGCTGGAGCAGCCAGCGCCCGGCGTCCCAGCGGACCAGGCCGATGCAGGCGGTGGAGGCGGCCACCAGCTCGGGGGTGAGCGGCCCGCAGGAGGGCAGCCGGTCCAGGTCGAACTCCAGGCGGGCCTCGCCGAGCCGCAGCGCGGGCCGCTGGCCGCGCTCGATCGTGTAGTCCTCGGCGAGCACCGGTTCGGCGATGCGCACCGGGTGCCGGTCGAGGGCCGGTACGGCGGGCGCGAGCGCCCCGGCCAGCCGTACCCGGGCCACCGCGAACGGGTCGAACGGCTCGCCCGCCACGGCCCGGTCGTCGTGCCAGATCAGGTCGCCCGAGGCGAGCAGCGGCAGGCCGGTGACCTCCAGCGCGTGCCGCCCGGCCAGCGCGCCGAGCAGCACCGGGTACCCGCCGAACAGCCGCCACAGCGCCGGGCCGACGATCGTGTCCACCTTGGCCGCGGCGACGCTCGTGCGGACCAGCCGGGGCGGCTCGCCGCCCGCGGGCTCCAGCACGCCGTGGGCCTGCACCTGCACGGCGGTGGCGTGCTCGTGGACGTCCACCCCGAGGACGAACAGCCGCCCCGACACGCTCGGGACGTCCTCTCCGATGCCGGGGGCGGCGCCGGGGCGGGCGAGCAGCAGGGCGCGGGTCCAAAGGTCGGCCCATCGCCTGACGGGCGGCCGGGGCATCGCCGCGACCGGGCAGCAGGCCCGCAGTTCGGCGGCCAGGCCGTCCAGCAGCGCCGCCTGCCTGCGCAGCCGCGGCTCGTCCAGCAGGGCCTCGATGGTCTGGCCCGCGGCGGCGACGAGGTCGTGGTCGACGCCGCGCCACCCGGCGATGGCGAGTTCGCGCAGCCAGGAACGGGCGCCTGCGAAGGGGTCGGCGGCGGCCGGTGCGGCGGTGACGGCCGGTTCGAGGGGCGCGCGGGTACGGCCGAGCGCGGTGTCCAGGGAGTCGAGGAGCGCGTCGTGGGCCGCGCCGAGCAGCGCGGCGCGGGCTCCGGCCAGTACGGCGAGGTCGTCGTCGGTGACCGAGCCGGCGGCGGCCTTCGCGGCGGCGTCGGCCGCGCGTTCGCCGAGCGGCGTGGCCGCGACCGCGCCGGCCAGCGCGGACAGCGCCGCCGCCCGCTCCTCACCGAGCCGGGCCAGGCCGTGGACCAGTGCGTCGTCGAAGCCGTCCACCACGGCGAACGCCTCGGGCAGACCGTCCGGAGCCTGGTCGAGCAGTTCCTTCAGCGGGGTGGCGAGCATCAGCGGGCCGCCCCGGTGGCCGGGAACCAGTGGAGTTCGGGGATCGGCTCGGTGGTGGCGGGCAGTTCCAGGTAGGTCAGGTGGCGCAGGAACCGGCTGAACACGATCGCCGCCGGAGCGGGCTCGCGCCCTCCGGACAGCGCGGCGATCAGGTCGGCTCCCGTGCTCGCCCCGGCATCGACGTCGGCGCGCAGGTAGCGGGCGACGCGTTCGATGCCGTACTGCAGCACGGCCTCATCGGCCAGGGCCCGCAGGTGTTTGCAGGGCGCGCCGCCCAGGCCGCCGCACGGGCGGTTGTTGTTGGTGCTGCAGTTGTAGCCATGGCCGGCGGCGGCGATCGAGGAGACGTACACCCGCTCGATGTCCGACCCGCTCGACACGACGCCCTGCAACCGCCCCTCCGCCAACTCGACGAAGGGCACCTTCGCCAGCTTGCGCGGCCGGGCGGGCGGCACCACCCGCGCCACGCTGCTCGACTCCCACGCGGTGGTGTCCGCGTCCACGTGTCCGACCTCCAGCCCCGAACGGCCCGCGGACGCCCACCGGGCGCCGGCAACGCGTTTCGGCCGATCCGCGAACCGGTAACTTACCCCATCGCCCGTTTCGCGGCGGCCTGGTCGGCCAACTCGGCGGATCTTGGTCCGGCACACGACGTGCCCGGCGCTTTCGCGCCGGGCACGCCTGGAAGGTGACGGACGAAGGGGACTAACCGACCGTCAGGGTCGCCCCATACGCGCTGAGGATGGGGTTGACCGGCTGGTGGAAGGTCGTGCCGCCGGTGCTGCAGTTGCCCGAGCCGCCGGAGGTGACGCCCTGCGCCTGGTCGCCGGAGATGAACGAGCCGCCGGAGTCACCGGGCTGGGCGCACGCGGAGGTGCGGGTCACGCCGCGGACCGTGCCCTGCGGGTAGGTCACGCTGGTGTTGTGCTGCTGGATGGTGCCGCAGCGCCAGCCGGTGGTGGAGCCGGAGCGGCAGATCGACGCGCCGACCGACGCCTGCGTGGAGCCGCGGACGGTGACGTTCTGGCCGCCGGAGCCGCGCACGTACGGCGTGGGGGTGTTGCCGGGGGCGGAGACGTACGCGTAGTCACTGCCCGGGAAGACCGAACCCACGAAGGTGCCCGTGGGCTGGGTGGTCCGCGCGCCGGTCCTGCCGCAGTGCCCGGCGGTCACGAAGCCGGGGGTGCCGCCGCGAGAGGCCGAGAAGCCGATCGAGCAGCGGGTGCCCGAGCCGATGTAGTAGGCGGCGCCGCCGACGATGTTGATGTAGGTCTGCGGGCGCTCGGCCGACACGACCACGCGGACCTGGCTCTTGTCCACGCCCGCCGCCGTGATCAGGGCCTCGGCGTCGGCCTGCTGCTGGGCGGACACGACGACCGAGTTGGTCGCCACGTCCACGTACCACAGCGAGGCACGGGCCCTGGCCTCTGCGGGCGCCGCGTCGAGCCGGCCCTTCAGCGCGTCGAGCTGGGCCAGCGAACGGCCGGCGAGCACCGGCTGGGCGCCCTGGGCCTCGATCTTGGCGGTGTCCGCGGGGTCGGTGGTGGCGACCAGGAGCCTGGAGGCGTCGCTGTTCAGCCAGGCTCCGGCGTAGGACTCGCCGAGGGTCGCGGTGAGGCTGGACTCGACCTTGGCGGCGCGGGCCTCGTTGGCCAGCCGCACCCGGACCTGCTGCTCGGTCAGGCCCAGGTCGCGCTCAAGCGCGTCGATCATCGCGGGCGGCGCGGGGTCGGCCGGCGCCGCGGCGATGTCGGCGGCGGCCGGGGCCGCGGCGGCGGCCAGGCACAGGGCGGCGATGGCCGCGCCGATGATTACCGAGCGTTGACTTGACATATGCACTCCTTGCTGGGGGTGCTGTCAAGTTAACGGCGGAAAACGAAAGGGGGATGTACTGAATTACTCCTATCGCGGTGTTATGAGTAGCCCCACCTCCCGCTATGCCTCAATCCGGCCGCGGCGCGGGATTCGCGGTGACCGATCTCAGCAGCGGCCGGGTCAACGCGCCCGCTCCGATCACCCCGGCGAATCCGAGTACCAAACAGCCCACCAGCACCACCGCGCCCGTGACGCTCACCGCCCCGGCCATGATCGGCAGCCCGCACACCACTCCGGCCAGCACCGAGCCACCGCCCATCACGGTGAGTGGAATCAGCGTTTCCGCGCGCCGGGCTCGGTCCAGCACGGAGAGCGGGGTGCCGGCCAGGCGCAACAGCGCGTAGGTCTGCCTGCGGTCCAGGATCGAGGAGGCGGCGGTGATCCCCGCGCTGGCCACGGCGACCAGGAACGACACGGTCAGCACCACGATGGTGCCGGTACGGACGTCGTTCAGGAGCATTCCGCCCTCACGCCCGTCATCGGCCGGAGAGGTGGCCGAGTGACCGGGCGAAAGGCCGGCCAGCGCGGTGCGGGCACGGTCCACCGTGGCCGGGTCGTCCCGTTCCAGCTTGGCGGTGAGCAGCCGGGCCGCCGCTTTTTCAGCGTCCTTTTCCGAACCCTTATCCGATTCCTTTGCCGAGCCCTTGACCGTGCTCTTTTCCCGGGAGTCACCCTGATCCTTTCCGGGCTCGGAGACCACCACGGTGGCGGCCACCCCGGCCGCGGTCAGCCGGGCGTCGGCCGCCTTGGCGACCGCCGCGACCTCCCGCGCGGGCACTTCCAGCCGCAGTTCCCCGGCCGGCCGCTCCCCCATCAGACCGCCGGACGGCGACAACAGGCCCAAAAATCCGGCCACGAATCCGGTGAGCGCGACCCCGCTGACCGTCCGCCACGCCGCGCGCGGGTCGTCCACCAGCCGGCGGCCCGCCAGCAGCCGGGCGGGCCCCCTGGCCGTCGCTGTGGTGATCCGGCCGATCAGCCCCACGACCCACGGCCCGGCCAGGTTGATCGACAGGAACCCGAGGCCGAGCATGATCACGAAAGCCCCGTAGCCGATACCGCCGACCACCGGCGCGGCGGCCAGTACCGCGAGCGTCACCACGAGCCTGATCGCCCGCATGCCCGGCGGCGTCTGCCGCCGCGCCACCCCCAGCGGGCTCACCACGACCTGCCGCAGCCCGGCCGCCGCGGACAGCCCGACCAGCAGCGGCACGGCCAGCAGCACCCCCGCGACCAGCAGCGCGCCCGGCCACAGGTCGCCCGCGAACCAGCCGCCCCCGCCGATCGGGATGTGCGCGAGCAGCGGTACGGCCGCGGCGTACACCACCAGCCCGGCCAGCGCCCCCGCGCCGGCCACCACCACGGCCTCGGCGACCGTCATCGCCACCACCTGGCCCGGCGTCGCGCCGACCAGCCGCAGCGCGGCCAGCCGCTGGTCCCGCCTGGCCACGGTGAGCCGGGCCGCCGCCCCGCCGAACACCAGCAGCGGGACCACCACCAGCACGGTCGCGATCAGCGCGAGAATGCGGTAGCCGGAGGCCAGCTCGCCGTGCTCGCCGGCGAACCCGGCGACCGGGGTCGGCGGGATCATGTTGAACGGGCGGTCCAGGCTGGGAGCCGGGGGCACCATGGCGGGATCGTCCGCCGCCCGGCCCACCACCGCGACCAGCTCGTCCCGGTGTACCAGCCCCGCGTCCCCGATGATCCGCACCGGCCCGGCGGGGAACCGCCCGGCCAGCTCATCACGTGGCAGTTCGCGGGCCAGCGCGGCCAGCGCCGGCGACATCCACACCTCCCCCGGCGCGGGGACGCGGGCCAGCCCCGGCGGCGGCGTGACCCCCGGCCGCAGCGCGGCGATCTCCACCAGGGAGATGATGCGCTCCGCCACGTACTCCGGCCGCGCCGACTGGACGGCCACCGCCGCACTCCCCTGCGCGGCGACCGGGTTGCGCCACGCCTCCCGATCGGCGCGGGCCTCGAAGGCGACGTTCATGCCCACCGCGAACAGCAGCAGGGCCGTGGACACCGCCACCGCCGCCAGGGTCAGCCCCGCGCCGACGAGCCCCCGCGCTCCGCCGCCGCGCAGCAGCCGCCAGCTCAGCCGCAGTGTGTTCACCTCGGCACCCCCGCCGCGGTACCGGAGACGATCAGCCCGTCGCGCACCTCGACGACGCCGTCACACCAGCGCGCCACCTCACGGTCGTGCGTCACCAGTACCAGCGACGCGCCGTTGCCCCGGGTGGCCTCCACCAGCAGGTCCATCGTGGCCTGGCCGGTGGCCTGGTCCAGGGCCCCGGTGGGCTCGTCGGCGAACACCACGGCGGGGCCGGTGACCAGCGCGCGGGCGATGGCGACCCGCTGAGCCTGTCCCCCGGACAGCTCGCCGGGACGGCGCGACTCCATGCCCGCCAGCCCGAGCGGCCCGAACCAGGCCATCGCCTGGTTCACCGCGACACCGCGCGGCACGCCGCCCAGCATCAGCGGAAGTGCGACGTTCTCGACCGCGGGCAGTTCGGGCAGCAACTGCCCGAACTGGAAGACGAACCCGAACTTGGTGCGCCGCAGCGCGCTGCGCTCCCGCTCGCGCATGGTGTCCACCCGCTGCCCGAGCAGGGTCACCTCTCCCTCGTCCGGCTTCATGATCCCGGCCAGGCAGTGCAGCAGGGTGGACTTACCCGACCCGGACGGCCCCATGATCGCGACCGACTCCCCGCGCTGCACCCGCAAGCCCACCCCGGCCAGGGCGGTGGCCGGCCCGAACCGCTTGACCAGGGCCCGGCCTTCGAGAACGACTCCTTCACTCATGCCGCACGACACTGCCGGATCGGCGGGCCCGGCGGATCGGCCATCAGGCCGCCTCGGCGGCCACGTGATCGGCCGAAAGTCGTACTTTCACCGCCCGGCCTGACATGCGAGGCGGATCGGGGGGAAGGCCGTACCGGACGCGCGCCGCACGCGCGGTTACCCGGAACCGGCCCCGCCACCAGGCATGATGGTCGCCGGAACGGTCGAAGGGATGATCATGGACGTCGTTTCTCTGGTCACCGGCGCCAATCGCGGCATCGGCCTGGAGGTCTGCCGGCAGCTCGCCGGCGCCGGGCACACGGTCGTGCTCACCGCCCGGTCGGCGGACAAGGCGGAGGCCGCCGCCCGCGACCTCGCGGACGAAGGGCTCGGCGTCCACCCGATGCGGCTCGACGTGTCCGGCCAGGGCGAGCCCGAGCGGGCGGCCAAGGAGCTGGCCGACCGGTTCGGACGGCTGGACGTGCTGGTCAACAACGCCGCCATCGCCTACGACACCTCACAACGGGCGTCGGCGGCCGACCTCGGCGTGGTCCGGACGGCCATGGAGACCAACCTGTACGGCGCGTGGCAGACCGTGCTCGGCCTGCTGCCGCTGCTGCGGGCCAGCGCCCACCCGAGGATCGTCAACGTCTCCAGCGGGGCGGGGTCGCTCGCCACCATGGGCGGCGGCACTCCCGCCTACCGGGTCTCCAAGGTGGCGCTCAACGGGCTGACCAGGATTCTCGCCGACGAGCTGCGGGTGGAGGGCATGCTGGTCAACGCGGTATGCCCGGGGTGGGTGGCCACCGACATGGGCGGCCGGGGCGGGCGGCCGGTGGCCGAGGGCGCGGCGGGCATCGTGTGGGCCGCCACGCTGCCCGACGACGGGCCGACCGGCGGGTTCTTCCGCGACCGCAAACCGGTCCCGTGGTGAGGAGGGGTCAGCGTCCGCGGACCCTTCCGTGCCGGCCGTGCCCGGCGTGCCCTCCGCGCCTGTCGTACCTTTCGTACTCGCGGTTCCACACCTCGCGTCCCTCGCGGACGTACACCGGCTCGCCCACGCCCACCATCCGGTAGAGGCGGTCGGCGACGTGCATGGGCAGCCGCACGCAGCCGTGCGAGGCGGGGCGCGGCGGGACCTTGGTGGAGCCGTGCATGGCGATGCCGCCGTTGAAGTACAGCGAGTTGTACATCGAGCCCAGCGGGCCGGTGGTCCAGCCCGGTGACTTGCTGGTGACCCGGTAGTCGCCGACCGGGGTCACCGCGTCGCCGCACCTGCCGTTGTGGCAGTAGTGGACCTCCGCGCCGGTGGATACGTGCGAGATGAGCACCGGGCGGTGCGCGCGGTAGACCGTGAGGAGCTGGCGGCCGAGGTTGATCTCGACCCGGTCGGCGGCACCGCTGGGGACCATGGCGTGCGGCGCCCGCCTGCGGTCGATGGCCCGCCAGACGTACTCGTCGGCGGCGCCGCGCGTGGGCAGCCCCCTGGACTTCTGGAAGGCCCACAGGGCGGTCGTCGTCTCCTGCCCGAACCGCCCGTTGACCGGTCCAGGGTCGAAGCCGAGCCGGTCGAGCGCGCGTTGCAGACGCTTCACCTCCATCCCCCAGTCACCGGGGCGCAGAACCTCGGAGCCGGCGGCGGCCGGTGCCGCGGCGGCGATCCCGGCCGCGCCCGCGGTCCCGGCGAGAACGAGGACGGTGGCGAAGGGCGCTACATATTTCATCACAATCCATTGATTACCCGGAATGCATGAGAAAGCAGCCTAGATCCATTTAGATAGGTCGCAAAGTTTCCATCATTCCCCCCAACATATCCGGATAAAACGGATATTGCGTACTACTCATTGCTATTCTCAAATAACGCCTCACAAGTAGGCTAGAATCGCGATGCCGTAGGGCACGTAGGGATTTCCGTTTACTGTGACATCCATTGCCGTAGGCTAGGAGATATTCGTGCGTGGCCTTCTCTACCTGGGGGTATCCCTGGACTGCCCCGCTATCGCGAGGTAACGGTAGATCGGTCCTATGGGATCGTGATTGACACGGGAATCACATGACTTCTCAGACTAAGAGATGGGCTCCGGTGCTTCGCTCCGGTTCGCGCGCCCTGGCCACGGCGGCCGCCCTGACAATGGCGGGCGCGGCGCTGGTCGCGTCGTCCCAGGCGCCCGCCACGGCCGGCACCGCCGGTCCCGAGGGCATCAGCACGCAGGTCAGCGTCACCGGCGAGAAGCCGCTGCTCCGCTGCCACGGCCGCCGGTGCCACCGCCGCTGCTGGCACCGTCCCTGCTGGCGTCACTGGGGCCACCACGGCAAGCACCACAAGGGCGAGCGCGGCGAGCGCGGTCCGGCCGGTCCCGCGGGCCCGGCGGGCCCCGCCGGTCCTCCCGGTCCGCCCGGACCTCCCGGGCCGCCTGGAAAGAAGTCCGAGGACAAGTGGTCGGACGACAAGTGGTCCGATGACAAGTGGTCGGATGACAAGAAGTCCGACGACAAGTGGTACGACGAAGAGGAGACGTCCCTGCCGTCGATCGGTGAGGACGACAAGAAGTCCGGCACGAAGCCGAAGCCCGACAAGAAGAACCCGTGGGAAGACAAGAAGAAGGAGTGGGAGGACTCCGAGGACACCAGCGGAGACTCCGGCGACGACTCCGGCGACGACTCGGGTGACAACTCGGGTGGCAACTCCGACGCCGCCGAGTTCTTCCGGTGGGTGCTGGAGAGCGAGCGGGCCAGCGACTCCCAGGGGAGCAGCCGGACCAGCGGCAAGGCGCCTTCGAGCACGCCCGCGCAGGCAGGCACGCCCGCGCAGTCGAGTGCCCAGCCGGTGTCGGCTCAGTTCCCGGTTCGCCCGGCGATGTGAGTCCGGCCAACGGATCCAGGTGCCGCGCCCGGGCCTGCCCAGGCGCGGCACCCCCGTTGCGGGCGCGCTCCGTCAGGAGCGCGCCGGCAGCAGGCGGCGGCCGGCCCGCACACCGAGGTGCCGGCCGTTCGCCACGGTGAGCCGCCCGGCCTGCGCCACCCAGGCGATGCCTTCGGGCGCGCCGGCCGGATCGTGGTAGTCGCCCGTGTCCCGTACCGTGACCGGGTCGAAGGCGACCAGGTCGGCGATCAGGCCCGGGGCGATCCTGCCCCGGTCCGGGACGCCGAACCACGCGGCGGGCAGCGCGGTCATCCGCCGGACGGCCTCGCCCAGCGTCAGCACTCCGGCCTCGCGCACGTAGCGGCCGAGAATCCGGGGGAAGGTGCCGTAAAGGCGCGGATGGGGGCGTCCGGCCGTGCCCGGCGGGAGGCCGTCGCTGCCGATCATCGTGTGCGGGTGGGCGAGGGCGGCGCGTACGTCGTCCTCGTCCATCCAGAACGTCACCGCCGACACCCGCAGCCGTTCCGAGACCAGCACGTGGATCAGCGCCTCGACGGGGTCGGCGCGAAGGTCCGTGGCGACCTCGGCGAGCGTGCGCCCGACGTGCGCGCCGCTCGCCGTGTCGGTGATCAGCATGGCGTCCCAGCCGGCCAGGGCCACGCGGTTCTCCCACCCGGGCGGGCCGTCGGCGAGGTCGCGGGCCAGCCTGCGGGCCGCGTCCGGCGCGCACAGCCTGGCGAGCACCGCGGGCGCGTCGCCCGCCAGGTAGGACGGCGGCAGCGCGGCGGTCAGCGACGTGGCGGACGCCGCGTAGGGGTAGGCGTCCTGGCGGACCGCGAGGCCCGTCTCGCGGGCGCGGTCCAGCAGCGCGAGTGCGCGGCCGACGCCGCCGCGGTTGGGCCGTCCGACCGACTTCAGGTGGGAGATCTGGGTGCGGCAACCGGCCTCGGCGGCGACGCGCAGCGCCTCTTCGATGGCGGGGATCAGGTGCGCGCCCTCGGCGCGCAGGTGGGTGGCGTACACCCGGTCCGGGCCGAGGGCGGCGGCCAGCGCGATCAGCTCCTCGGTGGCGGCGTACGCGCCGGGCGGGTAGATCAGCCCGCTGGACAGGCCGAACGCGCCCGCCTCCAGCGCCTCGTCGAGCCGCCGCCGCATCTGCGCCAGCTCACCGGGCTCGGGCGGCCGGTCGGCGACGCCGAACGCGGCCACGCGCAGCGTGCCGTGGCCGACCAGGGGGCAGTGGTTGGTGACGTAACCGGCGGCGTCGGCGGCGGCGAGGAACTCGGGAAACCCCGTCCAGGTGGGCTCCAGGCGGGGGAACAGCCGCGAGACGTACTCGTCGTAGGTGGCGGCGTCGCCGCGCGGCGCGAGGCTGAAGCCACAGTTGCCGACGATCTCGGTGGTGACGCCCTGGAGGATCTTCGTGGTGTCGTCGGCGGCCAGGAAGGGGGCGTTGTCGGCGTGCGAGTGCGCGTCGATGAAGCCGGGCGCGACGGCCAGCCCGCTCGCATCGATCTGCGGGACCCCGGAGAACGCCCCGGGCGGCCCCACCGCCGCGATCCGCTCCCCCTCCACCAGCACATCGGCGGGTTCAGGCTCGCCACCCCCGCCATCGGCCACCAGCCCGCCGCTGACCACGTACCGGCTCATGCGGAGACGGGCGGGAAGCCCAGTTCGGTGAGGGTGGCGGTGATGAGGGCGCGCAGGAGGGGGCCGGCCTCGGTCTCGTGGTCGTCGAGGACCGGGGTGCCCGCGGCGACCCGTTCGAGGTAGGTCTCGCGGCCGTGCGCGTACGGCAGGGCGGTGAGCGCCGCCGCCAGAACCGCCCGGGGGCCCGAGCGGGCGACCGCCACCGCGTGGGTGCGCAGCACCAGTTCGTCGGGGAAGTTGGCCCAGCCGCACTTGACCGCGACCTCATCGGCGGCGCAGCCGAGCGCCGCGGCCACCGGGCCGGGCAGGCCGAAGTTCTGTTCGGTCTCCCGCATCCAGGTGAGCAGTGTCCGGGCGACCGGGTCGCCGCCGATCTCGGCCAGGGCGAGCGCGCCGTAGGCGGCGGCGACCTCCTCGGCGGTCACCTCCACACCGCCGAACCAGTAGGGGTCGGTGGGCGAGGGCACCCAGGTCACGCCGGTACGGCGGCCCAGCAGGTCGAGCACGGCGCGCGGCCCCGCCGAGAACCAGAGGTCCAGGGTGGTGGCGTTGTCCGAGACGCGGACGGCGGGCTCGGCGGCCGAGCGCCAGCGGTCCGGGCCGGCTCCGCCGGTGTCGCCGGAGAAGGACCCGGCGGTGAAGGAGGGGTGGGCGGCCCAGGCGTACAGCGGCTTGAGCAGGGAGGCGCAGCGCAGCCGGACGGCGCCGTGGCGGGCGAAGGCGGCGCGGGCGGGCGCGCCGCCGTACCCGAGGGTGAGCCCGGCGGCCTGCGCGCCCGCACCGGGCGGCAGGTCGCGGAACATCTCATGGAAGCTCATCAGCGTCTCACGTGTAGACGGCCAGCAGCAGCAGGTAAAGGCCGACGACCGGGATCATAACCAGCCAGCATGACAGGAGCTGCCATTTCAGGGAATTGGATTCCGCCAATCCCATCTGGCCGATCATGTCGGGGTTGGGGAACGGGCCCAGGCCGTCGGTCTGCGCGCTGGCCAGGAGCACCGTGGTCCAGGCGGCCGGGCTGATCCCCAGGGCGGTGGCGACCGGTCCGAAGACCTTGGCCAGCAGTACGGCCTGCGCCGCCGCCGCCCCCGCCACGCCGACCCAGCCCACCAGCGCCACCGCGACGGCGAACAGGTACGGCCCGAGGGCCGACAGCCCGCCGCCGAACTGCGCCACGATGGCGTCGTAGGGCTTCATCGAGTCGATCAGCTTGAACAGGATGGCCAGCAGCCAGAACAGGAAGAAGATTCCGAGCAGCCGGGAGGCCCCCGTGTAGAAGGCGTCCATGATCTTGCCCGGCGCCGTCCAGGAGGCCAGCCCCACGACGGTCATCAGCAGCACCATGGCGATCGGCACGAACGTCGCGCCGGCCTTGGTCCAGGCGGCGAAGAAGACCAGGACGACGAAGGTCGCGAGGAAGGCCGCGGTGGCCCGCTTGACCGAGGGGGTGGCGGCGGCCCGCTCGGGGTGCGCGGCGCGCTCGGGCGGGTAGGCGAACCGGCCCTCGGTGCGGCGCTGGTTCCACGACACCACGAGGAAGCCGGCGAACCAGATCATCAGCGCGACCGGGCCGCCCGCCGTGAGGACGTACTGTCCCCAGCTCACCCCCGCGGACTGGAAGACCGCGATGGTGGCGGGCGCGAACGGGCTGAGGATCAGTCCGGCCAGGCCGCTGAAGAAGAACATGGCCGCGGTGGCGGGCGGGGTGTAGCCGACGACCGCCGCGATCGGGATGATGATGGGCGCGACGATCGCCACCGAACCGGCCAGCGTGCCGAGCGAGAAGGCCAGAACCGTGCAGGCCAGCATGACGCCGACACGGACCCGCACCCGGGTGTCCACGCCGATCTTGTCGACGATGCCCATCACCATGTAGTCGGCGACGCCCGTGCGGCGGATGACCTCGCCGAGTCCCGCGCCGAGCATGATGATCACGCCGAGCAGCGCGACGAAGTCGCCGAGCGCTTCGAGCAGCAGGCCGCCGATCTCCAGGAGCGGGACGCGGGCCAGGATGATGCCGCAGATGATCGCGGCCATCGTGGCGAGCACCATGTCGACGCCGAACAGTGCCAGGAACGCGTAGACCACGACGGGGACGAGGCCCCACAGACCGGGCTGGGGCGCCCAGAGCGCGACCGAAATGCTGACCAGCAGCGCGACCACGAGGAGCACCGCGGCGGCGGCGCGCTGCCGTCCCGACATCTCGATCCGATATATGTTCGCAGGTGAAGTGGGTTCCGCCGACATACCTGGTTCCTTCACAGATTGGTGCACAGCGTAACCGGCCAGTACCGGACCGCCAATATTGGACGACCGAATTTACCTATGCGGCCGAGTCGGACTCGGCCCGATGGCCCAGCGGGCGCGGCCCCGATTGGACCTGTTCGGCGGGCCGCCCGCTCGGCATGGTGTATCCATTGCCCAAGTCCCATCCGAATACGGCAAGGAATCCATGTACATCCAGCACAGCGCGGCCATCTGGGCGGACCACCCCGAACTCGTCGCCGGGGCGGTACACGCCACGGGCATCGAGCCCGGCGTGTCCGTCGCCGCGCGGGCCGAGCCCTTCTACGCCACCGCGCGCGAGCGGCTGGCGGCCGGCCCGGAGAGCGAGTTCCCCGAGATCCAGGCGTGGCGGCGCACGTTCACGCGGATGGGGCTCAAGCCCACGCAGTACCGCTGCGCGTCGGAGTCGCTGCTGCGCCGCTTCCGCAAGGAGGGGGCGCTGCCCCGGATCCACCCGTTGATCGACCTGTGCAACGCGGTGTCGCTGGCCTACGCGATCCCGGTCGCGGCGCTGGACCTGACGCGCATCACGGGCGGGATCGAAGTGCGTCCGGCGACGGGCGAGGAGGAGTACGAGACCTTCGGCGGCGACACCGAGCACCCCGCCCCGGGCGAGGTGACCTTCGCGGACGAGGCGGGGCGCGCCCACGCCAGGCGCTGGACCAACCGGCAGAGCGGCCTTTCCGCGGTGCGCGACGCCACGACCTCGGTCCTGATCGTCGCCGAGGCCACGCACGAGTCCGCGTACGCCGACGTGCCGAGGCTGATCGAGGCCCTGGCGGGCGAGCTGCGCGCGCTGTGGCCGGTCGCCCCGGCCACGGCCGTGCTCTCCCGGGACTCGCCGCGCTTCACGATGCCCGCGCCGGAGGAGGCGCTCAGGCGCTGATCTCCTCGATCAGCTCGTCGAGGAACAAGGGGGCGCGGGCCAGCACCTCCGAGGTGTACTCGTCGAACACGGCCAGCGCCTCCCGGACCCCGGCGGTGGCGTGGCCGGGCAGGTCGAGCAGCACCCGCTCCTCGACGGACACGTCGCCGCCGACGTGGAAGGCGTCGTCTCCGGCGGCCAGGGTGACGGCGAAGCGGGCCACCCGCCCGTCCGGCAGCACGAAGTCGGTGCCGACGATCGCGCGGGCGGGATCGAGCCGGGAAAGCGGCTCACGCCGGATGAAGGGGTGCCGCAGCATCGCGAACCCCTCCGCCGCGCGGCACAACGCGGCGAGCAGATCGGCCGCCGCCCGGCTTTCGCTGTCCACCAATAGAGGGTAGATCACTTCCACCCCGCACGTCAGCCCACCGCCGGAACGCGATCGACCACCGGAACCCCGCCGCCCAGGACCCGGCAAGCCACACCGGCGCCCGCGCCCGGCCGGCGCGGGGCTCCGGCCATGACCATCAGGCGCGGCGGCCTGGAGGGCCCGGTGAGCCGGACCCGCGTCCGCGCGGCGCGCAGCGCAGGGCCCGGCGGTGCGCGGGCTCGGGCGTGACCAGCAGGTGCGGCGGCGTGGAGGGCCCGGTGAGCCGGGGACACCCTGACGCCTGCCGTGCCGCGCCGCGGCGCAGGGCCGGTAGCCGGGCTTGGGCGTGACCAGCAGGTGCGGCGGTGTGGCGGGGTGGGGGCCGGTATGGTGGCGGTGGCCGCCGTCCGCGCGGCGGGAGGCGGCGGGCCCGGGGAGCGGTGGCGTCCGTCCGGGCGTGGCCACGATGACCCCTACTCCGGAGCACCCATGACGCACCCGCAGCCAGACGTCCTGCCCATGGCCAACCCGATACGCCCCTACGCGTGGGGATCGCGGGCCGCCATCGCCGCGTTGCAGGGCCGCGCGCCCGCCGCCGGGCCGGAGGCGGAGCTGTGGATGGGGGCCCACCCCGGTGCGCCTTCGGTGCTGGAGACGCCCGGCGGGCGGGTGCCGCTCGGGGAGTTCATCGCGGCCGATCCGCGCCGGGCGCTCGGCGAGGCGGCGCTGGCCGCGTTCGGGCCGCGGCTGCCGTACCTGCTGAAGGTGCTCGCGGCCGAGGAGCCGCTGTCGCTCCAGGTCCACCCCACGCCTGAGCAGGCGGCCGAGGGCTACGCGGCCGAGGAGTGGGCCGGTACGCCGGCCGGCGCCCCCGACCGCAACTACCGCGACCCCTACGCCAAGCCCGAGCTGCTGTGCGCGCTGGAGCCGTTCGAGGCGCTGTGCGGGTTCCGCGACCCGGCCGAGTCGGCCGCGCTGCTCGACGGGCTCGGCGTGCCCGCGCTCGCGCCGTTCGCCGCGGCGCTGCGCCGCGGCGAGATCCACGAGGTGGTCTCCGGCCTGCTCACGCTGCCCGCCGAGGGCAGGGCGGATCTGGTCGGCGCGGTGGCGGCGGCCTGCGCGGCCGATGCCGGCCTGGCCTGGGCCGCCGGCCTCGCCGAGCACTATCCGGGCGACCCGGGCGTGGTGATCGCGCTGCTCATGCACCGGCTGACGCTGGCTCCCGGCGAGGCGCTGTACGTGCCCGCCGGGCAGCCGCACAGCTATCTGCGCGGGGTGGGCGTGGAGGTGATGAGCGCGTCGGACAACGTGCTGCGCGGCGGGCTGACCGGCAAGCACATCGACATCCCCGAGCTGCTGCGCATCCTGTCCCCGAAGGCGGGCGACCCGGTCGTGGTGCGGCCGGTACGGCAGGGCGCGGAGGAGGTCTACCGGACGCCCGCGCGGGAGTTCCGGCTGTCCAGGATCGACGTGGAAGGGGAGGTCGAACTACCCGCGTCGGGCCCGTCGATTCTGCTCACAGTAAGTGGAGATGTCACGGTTTATGACAATGAGGTACCGGAAGGCAGCGAATCGCGGCAGAATGGGCCACGGCCCGGCCCGACCGGGCTCGGCCTCGCGCCGGGCGCCTCGGTGTTCGTCACCGCGGCCTCCGGGCCGATCCGCCTTTCGGGGCGCGGCTCGGCGTTCCGTGCCTCCGTCCCCGCCTGAAAGAGGTACGCATTTGCGCAGGTCGCAGAGATCCGGCAGTTTTCTGTACACCAGGGACCGCAAATCCACCTAAAATCCGCCGATGTGAACCAATCTCCCGAGAGGTTGCCGACGCGCGAGCGGTCGCCGCGGCCGGTGACGGGTCGGCACCGCCGCCCCGTGCCCGCCCAGCTTCCGGCGCACGCCCCCGCGCTCGTCCTCGCCGTGCCAGGTTCGGGCGACGAGGTCTCTGCCGAGGTGGCCGGCGCCCTCGCCGTGGAGAATCCACACGTCGACGTCCGGCTGGCGCACCTGGACGACGGTGCCGAATGCGTGGCCAAGCAGCTCGCCGAGCTGGCCGCGGGACGGCCCGAGGGTGCGACGGCCGCCGTGGTGGTACCGCTGGTGACCGGCCCCTATCCGCGCGTGTTCCACATCATCCGCGAGGCCGTGGCGCAGAGCGGCGTCAACGTGATCGTCACCGACCCGCTGGGCCCGCACCCCATGCTCGCCGAGGCCCTGCACGTACGGCTGGCCGACAAGGGCCTGGCCAGGGCCGACCGGATGCGCCTGTTCAACATCGGGGCCCCGGTGGACGGGGTGATCGTGGCCACGGCGGGCGGCGGGGAGGCCGCGCGGGCCGCCGAGACGACCGCCGTGCTGCTGGCCGCGCGTCTCGCCGTCCCGGTGGTGGCGGCCTCCATCGACGCCGCGCCGAGCATCGGCGACGCCAGCGAGCGGCTGCACCGGATCGGCGCCTCCAAGCTGGCCGTCGCGCCCTACGTGATCGGGCCGGAGGGCGACCTGGGCAAGGTCGCCGCGGCGGCCGAGGCGATCGGCGCCGGGTACGGCGACGCCATCGGGGCGCACACCGCCGTGGTGCAGCTCGTGGCGGGCCTGTACGGCGGCTGCCTGGAGGGGATCTGAGCCACCGCCGCCTCTACAGCGGCACCGCGAACACGCTACGCCTGCCGCGGAACTCCGTCACGCTCCACAGCGTGCCCTGCTCCCGCCAGCAGGTGAGGTCTTCCGGGCCGACCGGGTAGGAGCGGGCGGCGGGCTCCTCGCCGTCCGGGACCACGATCAGCGAGCCGTTGCCCGAGCCGCCGCGTCCCCGGCTGAAGTACCACGTGCCGGCGTGTGACAACGCCCCCTGGATCTCACCGTCCGGCGCGGTGTGGGCGTCGATCGGCACGGCCGTGCCGCCGGATTCGGCGAGCGCCGCCCCGTCCAGCGCCCACCGCGCCACCCGTCCGGTGCGGCCCTTCTCCTTGACGTACTCCCCGGACAGCAGCAGGTCGCGCTCGCCGCTGCGATCGACGGCCAGGTAGGAGAACCGGGCCGCCCCCTCGTCGGCCGCCCAGGCGTCGACCTGCGGCAGGATGTAGCGGTAGCCGAAGGCGTGCGGCTCGCCGCCGTGCCTGCCGATCTTCTCGGGGTCGCCGGCGTCGCCGCGGCCGGTCTTCATGTCGAGGAACCGCGCGAGGTCGAAGACCCGCAGGCCGTGCGCGGTGTCGGCGACGAACAGGTGCCCGGCGTACCACGCGATGCCGCCCGCGTGGACGGGCACCGGGCCGAACGACCCGTCGGGCTCGGCCGTCACCAGCAGGACGTGCCGGTAGCGCAGCGAGCCGGGATCCAGGAAGCTCACCCGCGCGCCGCGCTCGCCCGACGCCGGCCGCCAGTACCAGCTCACCGCGAACGCCGGGCTGTCATACCCGCCGTCGGACGCGCAGGTCACCCCCTGCGGATACCAGTCCGCGGTGTCGTCGTCGGCGGCGTCGAAGGTGTACCAGTCGGCGGGCCGGGGCTTCATCCCGGCGAACGCGCCGGTGCGCGCCTTCCTGGCGGCCTTGCGGTTGGCGCCGGCGAGGACCGCCGCCAGATCGGCGCGGTCCAGGTCGCGTCCGAGCGCCTCGGCCCCCTCGGCGAGCCCGCCCGTGGCACGCCGCAGCGTGAACGGCGCGGGATCGACCGATCTCATCCCCGTGGTCATGTGATGCCCTTCCGTCACCAACGGCTTTACCCGGATGGCGGGCATGATTCCATGGGATGAGAAAGTCCTCATCTTGACATGTCAGGCCATGTGTGGACCGGAGCGTCGGTGAAGGCCAAATCACGATAACGGGCGATCATTCGCTCCCACGCGTCCGGCCGGTCGCGCAGCGCGGCCATGGCCCGCCGCTGCCACGCGGCCCCGGTACGGCGCAGCCGGATCCGCTCGCGGACGATCCCGAGCGCCGTCTCCGCCTCCGCCGGGTCCACTCCGGCGTTCTCCAGCCCTTCCTGCGCCGGCGGGAGCAGGCCGAGGGCGAGATCGGCGGCGCGCGTCTCGCCGTCCCTGCCCGGCCAGGCCATCGGGGCGTCCAGGCCGAGCGTGGCGGCGCGGTAGAAGTTGCGGTAGGCGTCGCCGAACGGCATCGTGCCGATCCAGCCCGGCCGCTCGGCCATCGCCAGCACCAGCCCCACCAGGAAGGCCGCGTTGGCGGCCATGTCGGCGGCGGTGGGCCCGGCCGGCAGCGCCCGCATCTCCACCCGCAGGTGCCCGCCGTCGGCGGGGTCGTACACCGGCCTGTTCCACTGCCACACCGTGCCCTGGTGCATGCGCAGTTCGGTGAGGTGGGGCAGGCCGCCGTCGCGGACCACGGCCAGCGGGTCCTCCTCCGCGCCGAGCGCGGGCACCAGCGGCTCGTAGTCGCGGACGTAGCGGGCGAACAGCTCCTCCGCGCCGCCCTTGAGCCATTCCGAGCCGAACGCCACCCGGCCGTCCCTGCGCCAGCGCCGCTCGATGTCGCGGTCGTCGGCCGACTCCTCGAACAGCGCGATCCTGGTCTCCTCCCACAGCTCCCTGCCGAGGAAGAACGGCGAGTTGCCGCAGACGGCCAGCACGGGCGCCACGGCGAGCTGCGCCGCGTTGTAGACCTGGTCGAACTCGGCCGGTTCGGTGCGCAGGTGGACCTGCCATGAGGTGGTGGCGCTCTCCAGGATCACGTCCTCCACCTGCAGCTCCAGCCGCTGCGCGCCGTGGATGCGCACCCGGAAGGGCTCGGGGCGCAGCCGCCTGATGCCCCGGCTCAGCGCCCGGTAGCGGCGTTCGTCGCTCATCGACTCCCGGGTGAAGTCGGCCTCCGACAGCGTGGGCAGGATGCCGATGGCCACCACTTCCCCGCCCTGCCCGGCGGCGGCCCGGTCCACGGCGGCGACGGTCTGGCGGATCTCGGCGTCCAGCGCGGCGAACGGCCGGCCCGCCAGCGGCACGGGGGTCAGGTTCACCTCCAGGTTGAACCGGCCCAGTTCCAGCACGACGCGGTCATCGCCGAGGGCGGTGCGCACCTCCTCGTTGCGCGGCAGCGCCCGGCCGTCCGGCCCGACCAGGAACAGTTCCAGCTCCGCGCCGACGCTGCGCGGCCCGCGGCCGAAGCCCGGCCTGGCCAGCAGTTCGCGCAGCGCGGCCAGGCAGGACGAGAGCCGTTCGCCGAACGCGGCGAACTCCCGCTCGGCGTACCGCTCCCTGTCGACGTCTTTCCCCATCCACCCGGCTCCTCAAGGTCGGCGTCCCGGCACCTCCCCCCTTCTGTCCACCCCGGGCGGTTCCACACCTCAGGTCAGGGCGCGTACCGGAAGGCCGGTGCCCCAGCGGGCGATGGCCTCGTCGTCGGCGAAGGCCAGCGCGCGCAGCATGTTCCCGCCGTCGGTGGCGGCCACGGCGCGGCGCAGGCGCTGCCGCATCCGCTCGGGCAGTTCGGCCGTACCGGCTTCGATGGTGTCGCCGTAGAAGGGCGCGAAGGCCACCCCGGCGAACCCGGTACGGCGCAGCAGCGTCGGCATGGTGAGCGAGGAGTAGAACATCAGGTGGTTCTTGGTGAACCCGCTCCAGGCCGCCCCGTGCGCCTTGAGCAGCAGCGATCGGGCGTTGACCGTGAGGACGAGCAGCACGCCGCCGGGGGCGAGCAGCCGGCGCAGCCGGGCGAAGTCGTCCAGCGGGCGGGGCAGGTGCGCGAGCACCGACCACAGGGTGATCACGTCGAAGCCGCCCGCGGCGATCTCCGGCACGTCCTCGGGGGCCCCGTGGTAGGCGGTGGCCGCGGACAGCCGCGCGTTGGCCTGCTCGACCGAATCGGGCGACAGGTCCACGCCGTAGGCGTCGAAACCCAGTTCCTCGGCCAGTTCCAGGAACAGGCCCGCGCCGCAGCCGAAGTCCAGCAGCCGGCGTTTGGCGCCGTCGGCGAGGACCTGGCCGAAGGCGTCCATGGTCAGGCGGTACCGAAGCCGCCGGCCGGCCGCGTAGTCGCCGGTCAGGAAACCGCTGTAGCCGCTGGCGTACAGGTCGCCGAGGCGTTCTGGACGCACGTTGGGGTTGCGGTAGAGGAATCCGCACGAGGGGCAGCGCACGACGCGGTAGGTCCACGGCTCCTGGCCGTCCTGCTGGGGCCCGGTGGGCGTGAACAGCGGCTGCTGGCGGGACTCGCCGCACATGTGGCAGGTGATGAACTCCTCGATCTCGCCGAGCGGCACCCGCGAGCGGTACGCGTCCAGGGAGACGATCGGGGACCTGCGCAACAGCAGGCTCCACTGGATCTCCCTGGCATATCTCTCACCCGGCCGGACATAGACCCGCTGACCCCAGGGAACGCGGTCGAAACGGGAACCATAGGCGATCCGGGCGATCGCTCGTTTTGCTGACGCCATCGCGGAACCTCGTGTTAATCCTGTGCGCTCACGGATACATGGCATCACTACCGCCACAAGCCCGGCACGACTCCCAAAAAGTATTTTGCGGCTTCATGCCATAAACCAGCCCCTGCTATTTTCGGCGCGTCACCATGTGTCCGCTGTATGGACCGTTAAGGTGGTGATGTCCCCCGAAGTCAGCGTGTGTGGGGGGCGTCATGAAGTGGGCAGGTCCGATCGTCGCCGCGGGGATGCTGGCGCTGGCCGCCACCGGATGCGCCGGGCAGCGCGGTGACGTCGCGCTAGGGTCCGACGGGCCGGTCTCCGGGCTGGAGTGGACGGCCTGCGACATCGGCTCCGCCAGGACCGGCGGCGAGACCGCCGCGCCCACCCCGACACCGGCCGCCCAGGCCGAATGCGCCCGCCTGAAGGTCCCGCTCGACTACGCCAAGCCGGACGGCGAGACGATCGAGCTGGCCCTGATCAAGATCCCGGCGACCGGTCCCGGCCAACGGCTGGGCTCGCTGGTGTTCAACTTCGGCGGCCCCGGCGGCTCGGGCGTGGAGACGCTGGCCCAGGCCGCGCCCCGGTTCAAGACCCTCAACACCCGCTATGACCTGATCGGCTTCGATCCCAGAGGGGTCGGGCTGAGCGCCCCCGTCAAGTGCCTGGACGACCCGCAGATCGACGCGATGCAGCAGACGGAGTCCACCCCGGACACCCCCGCCGAGGTCGCCGCCTTCGAGCGGGAACAGCGCGCCCTGGTGACGGCCTGCCGGCAGCGGTCGGGCAAGCTGCTGCCGCACGTCGGCACCGTGAACGCCGCCCGCGACATGGACCGCCTGCGGATCGCGCTGGGCAGCCGCAAACTCAACTATTTCGGCATCTCCTACGGCACCGAGCTGGGCGCGGCCTACGCGCACAACTTCCCGCGCAACGTCGGGCGGATGGTGCTGGACGGCGCGGTGGACACAAAGATCGACAAGACCTCGCTCGGCCTCCAGCAGGCCGCCGCCTTCCAGCGCGCCCTGACCAGCTACGCGACCGACTGCGCCAAGGACGGCCCGCAGCTCTGCCCGCCGAGCCGGGCGGCCGGCTCCCAGGGCGCCAAGTCCGCCGACCAGATCGTCGCCGACGTCGGCGCCCTGCTGGACCGCCTGGACGAACGGCCGCTGCACACCGGCCTCGGCCGCAGGCTCAGCCAGTCGCTCGGCATGACCGGAGTCGCCACCGCCCTGTACTCACGGCAGTTGTGGCCCGCGCTCACCCAAGGCCTGGCCATGGCGGAAAAGGGCGACGGCACGATCCTGCTCACCCTGGCCGACGCGCAGAACGGCCGCGACGACCAGGGCCGCTTCTCCAACCTGATGGCCGCCAACACCGCGATCACCTGCGTCGACTCCGCCGAACGGCACACCGCGGCCGATGTGGAGAAGGCGCTGCCGAAATTCCGCAACGCCTCATCCGTATTCGGCGAGTCGATGGCATGGGGAATCATGCAGTGCACCGGATGGCCGGTGCCGGGCGGCGAGTCGCCCGCGGAGGTCTCGGCCCCCGGCGCGCCGCCGATCCTCGTGCTCGGCAACACCGGCGACCCGGCCACGCCGTACGCCTGGGCGCCCGCGCTGGCCAGGGAGATCGGCACTGGAGTGCTGGTCACCCTGGAAGGCGAGGGGCACGGCTCCTACGACTCGGGCGACACCTGCCTGCGCGGCGCCGTGGACGGCTTCCTGCTCGCCGGTGCGGTGCCCAGGGACGGCACCCGGTGCGGCTGAAACGGCATTCGGCGCGCCCCGATCCGCGGCGAAACCCGAAAGAGAAAGGCGGGCGCACATCGCCGCTTTTCTTGGGGTGCCGGATCAGCCAGTATTAAAAACTGGAATGTACCCCCCGGAGCGCAAGGAACCCAGTGATCCGAACTTTGCTCGCCGAGGACATGGATCTGGTGCGCGGGGCGATCGTCGCCCTGCTCGCCTACGAGGACGACATCGAGGTCGTCGCCGAGGTGGACAGAGGCGATCAGGTCGTGGCGGCGGCGACGGCCGCCAAGCCGGACGTGGCGGTGCTCGACATCGCGATGCCGGGCATGGACGGCCTGGCCGCGGCCCAGGCCCTGCACGAGCGTTTACCCGAGTGCGGAGTGCTGATCCTGACGGGCGTGGGCACCCCGGGCACGCTGCGCCGCGCGCTGGACGCCAACGTGCGCGGCTTCCTGGCCAAGGACGCGCCGCCGCACCGGCTCGCCGACGCCATCCGCCGGGTGGCGAACGGCGAGCGGGTGATCGACTCCGAGATCGCCATCGCCGCGATGGCCACCCCCGACTCCCCGCTCACCCCGCGCGAACTCGACGTCATCGGCGCCGCCGCGGACGGCGCGTCGATCTCCGAGATCGCCGCCACGCTCTTCCTCTCCGAGGGCACCGTCCGCAACTACCTCTCAAAGACCAGGGCGAAACTCGGCGCGCGCAGCAGCATCGACGCGATCCGCATCGCCCGCGAGTCCGGGTGGATCTGAGTCCAGCCCGGTGTGGGCGGAGAGGAACGCCAGCGCGTCGGCGGCCAGCGCCACCGAACGGCTGACCGCCCGCGCGCCGTGGCCGACGTCCGGCTCGTGGCGCAGCACCACCGGCCGGTCGCCCGCCGTCGCCCACTGCATGGCCGCGCAGGTCTTGCGGGCGTGCATGGGATCGACGCGGGTGTCGGCGGCCGAGACGGTGAACAGCGTGGCCGGGTAGCGGATCCCGAACCGAACCCGGTGGTAGGGCGAGTAGGCCAGTAGCCAGGCCAGCTCTTCAGGGTCGTCGGCGGTGCCGTACTCCGCGCGCCAGGCCGGGCCGAGGCCGCCGCGCTCGTAGCGGGCCATGTCCAGGATGGGGGCCGCGCAGACGGCCGCGCCGAACAGATCGGGCCGCTGGGTCAGCGCCGCGCCGACCAGCAGCCCGCCGTTGGACTCCCCCCAGATGCCGAGCCGGTCGGGCGTGGTCCAGCCGTCGGCGACCAGCTTCTCGGCGGCGGCGGCGAAGTCGTCGAAGCAGTTCTGCTTGCGCTCGCGCATGCCGTCCCGGTGCCAGACCTCGCCCTCCTCACCGCCCCCGCGCACGTGCGCCACGGCCAGGACGCCCCCGGCCTCGACCCAGGCCAGCGAGTCGGCCGCGTACCCCGGCATGAGCGGCACGCCGAAGCCGCCGTAACCGGTGAGGATCGCCGGGCGGGGCCGCCCGTCCGGCGACGGCCGGGCGACCACCATCATGCGGACCGGCGTGCCGTCGGCGGAGGCGAAGGAGACCTGGCGGCGTTCCACGGGGGGTATCGGCACGCCGCCCGGGGGCCGCTCCCACAGGGTGGCGGCGCGCTCGCGGGCATCGTAGCGCCACACGGTCGCGGGGGTGACCGCGTCGGTGTAGGTGAACCACGCCTCGTGCCCGCCTTCCGGGCGGGCGGTGAGCGAGCCGACGGTGCCGCCGCCGGGGGTCTCCACCAGGCGCAGCCGCTCCCCGGTGGCGAGGTCGTGCACACCGATCTCGCCGACCGCGTGCCTGATCCGTACGGCGAGCAGTTCCGGCGCGTCCAGTTCCGGCCCGTCCAGGATGGTGAACGCGCCGAGCACCGCCTCCTCGTCCTGCGGGATCAGCACCGACTGCTCCCCGGGCCGCTTGGGATCGGCCACGCAGAGCATGCCGCGCGGCGCGTCCCGGTCGGTGAGCACGTACAGCCGGCCGTCACGCCCGACCGCCGCCACGGCGCGCGCGCCCGAGGCGCGGGTCTGCACCGCCCGGAACTCCGGATCGCCCCCCGCCGACAGGTCGGCCAGCCACAGGTCGTTGGGCGTCCCGGGGCCGGGGGCCGCCGACAGGGTGAGCCAGCGCCCGTCCGCGCTGATGCCCAGGCCGTAGGAGAATCCCTCGCCCGCGCTCAGAACCAGCTCGTCCTTTTCCACGGGCGTGCCCAGGATGTGCAGGTAGACGCCCTGCTGGAAGCGGACATAGTAGAACCCGGTGCCGCCGGGCAGCCAGCCCACCGGGGAGTACCGGCAGCCGCCGATCGGGCCGTCCACCGTCGCCCCGGTACCGGCGTCCATGACGTGCATGGTCGCCCGCTCGTCGCCGCGCCGCGAGACCTGGTAGGCCACCAGCCGCCCGGTGGGGTCGGGCTGCCAGGCGTCCAGGGTGGTCAGGCCGGTCGGGTCCAGCCGCATCGGGTCCAGCAGCGCCGCGCCGTCCCGGCACAGCACCGGGTGCTCCTGGCCGGGCGACCTGCGCAGCGTGAAGGCGTGCGGGCCGCGCCACTCCGGCGCGGTGACCGATCCGACCGCGCCGAGTTCGGCCAGCCGGGCGCGGAACCGCTCGCGGGAGGGCAGCGCGCCCATCACCTCGCGGCACAGCCGGTCCTGCTCGGCCAGCCATCTCACGGTGGCGGGGTCGCCGGGGTCCTCCAGCCGGCGGTAGGGGTCGGCGACCCGGTGCCCGTGCAGGTGATCGATGATCGGCAGGCGTTCGGCGGGGGGATATCGCATCAGGCATACTCCGGTTCCCAGTGGCCGACCAGATCGGCGTACGGCGGGGCGGCGCGGACCAGCTCGGCGTGCGTGCCGAGCCAGGTACGCCCGCCGTCCATGAGCAGCACGCGCCGGGCGCGCAGCGCCGAGGAGAGACGGTGCGCGACGACGATCAGCGTGCCGCCGCGCGCGGCGAACGCGCGTTCGGCCCGTTCCTCGGCGGCGGGGTCCAGGTGGCAGGTGGCCTCGTCCAGGATCACCAGCCGCGCGGGGCTCAGGTAGGCGCGGACCAGGGCGATGAGCTGGCGCTGCCCGGCGGGCAGCGCCCCGGGATCGACCTCGCCGCCGTAGCCGCCGCAGCGGGCCACCAGCGCCTCGGCCCCGAGTTCGGCCACCGCCCGCTCGACCCGGGCCCGGCCGGCGTCGGCGAGGTAGGTGAAGTTCTCCAGCAGCGGGCCGCGGAAGACGTACGCCTCCTGCGGGATCAGCACCCGGCCGGGGCGGGCCGCCCGGTGCGCCGCGACGCCGCCGATCAGCACCGCGCCCGCGTCGGGGCGGAGCATCCCGGCGATCAGCGCGGTGAGGGTGGACTTGCCCGCGCCGCTCGGCCCGACCACGGCGAGGTGGTCGCCCTCGGGGATCAGCAGGTCCATGCGGTCCACGACCGGCTCGGCGTGCGGGCCGTAGGCGAAGGTCGCCGCGCGCAGTTCCACGGCGTCGCCGTCCGGCTCCTCGGCGGCCACCGGGACGGCGGGCGGTGCCGACCGCAGGATCCGGTCCAGGGAGACCGCCAGCCGTACGCCGCTCACCGCCACGCCCTCCACCAGCCCGTTCAGCGCGGGCGCGAGCGACTGCGTGACGTAGGCGAGCGCGCCGACGATGACCCCGGCCGCGGCCCCGTTGGCGAGCAGCCAAGGGGTCCCGGCGAGGACCAGCACGACCGGGAGCCAGCCGCCCACCGCGAGCGCCGCGGTACGGGCCGCGGTGACCCTGGCCAGCGCGCGGGCGGCGGCGGACTGCTCCTCCACCCGGCCCTCGGCATGGACGGCGATCCGGTCCTGCGCGCCGCAGGCGGCGATGTCGCGCAGCCCGCCGGCCAGGGCGGCCAGTTCCTCGGCGGTCCGCTCGTCAGCGAGCAGGAACGCGCGCTGCCGCCTGGCCAGGGCGGGCAGCGAGATCAGGAACAGCGCGAGGCCCGCGGCGAACGGCGGCAGCACCAGCAGAGCCACCTGGGGAAGCAGGGTGAGCATCCCGAGGGTGACGCTGACCAGCGTGAACGCGAAACCGCGGACGACGGTGACGACGGCGGCGAAGGCGTCCCTGGCCAGTTCGACCTGGAGGTTGGCGCGGGCCACGGCGGCGCTGCCGACCGCCGTGGGGGCCTGGAAGGCGCCCGCGGCGCGGCGCAGCGCGCCGGTGACGACGTGGGCGAGCAGTTCGTCGCGCAGCGGTTCGGCGATCCCGGCGACGGCCAGGACCACCTGGCGGGCGCCGACGGCCGCCGCCACCCAGGCCGCGCCGAGCAGGGCGAGCCAGGCCAGGCCGGTCCCCGGGCGGCCCGCCGCGAACCCGTCGTCGATGGCGCGGGCCACCGCGAAGCCCACCAGGAACGCGGGCGCGGTCTCCAGCACCGACCAGCCGGCGATCTCGGCGAGCCGGCGGGGGTTGCGCAGCAGGACGTCGCGCAGCAGCCGCACGGGGGTCACGTGACGGCCTCCGGCACGGCCGTCCGCGGGGTCTCGGCGGGCGGCGAGTGCCGCTGGAAGACGGCCCGGTACGCAGGGTCCGCCCACAGCTCGCGGTGCGTGCCGCGGGCGCGTACGCGGCCGTCTTCCAGCCAGATCACGTCGTCCGCGCGGGCGGCCGTCCCCGGCCGGTGCGCGACGATCAGCCGGGTGCGCGCCGCCGTGCCGCCGGCCAGGGCCTCGCTCACCCGCCTTTCGGTGACGGTGTCCAGGCTCGATGTGGCGTCGTCGAGCACGAGCAGGCGGTTCGCCTGGGCGAAGGCGCGGGCCAGGCCGATCCGCTGGCGTTCGCCGCCGGACAGCGGGGCCTCGGTCACGGGCGTCGCATAGCCCCGCGGCAGGCGGCGGATGAACTCGTCCGCGCAGGCGGCGCGGGCCGCCGCCCTGGTGGCGGACTCCGCCGCGCCGAGGCCGATCGCCTCGGCCACCGTGCCGCCCACCAGGACGGGGCGGGCGAAGGCGAACCCGACCGCATGCCGCAGTTCGGCCCGCGAAAGGTCGGCGAGCGGTACGCCGTCCAGGGTCACCGTGCCGCGCTCGGGGTCGATCAGCCGCCCGGCGAGGGCGGCCAGCAGCGACTTGCCCGCCCCGGAGCGGCCGACCACGGCGGTGGTGGACCCGCCGTCGATGACCAGGTCGCCGACGTCCAGGCCGGGGGCGGTCACGCCGTGGAACTCCACGGTGCCGGGTCCGGGCGGGAGTGCGCGATCCCCGTGACGGACGGGTGGCACGGCGAGCACGCCGGCCACCCGCCCGGCCGCTGAACGGGCCCGGGCCAGGCCGCCCGCGTAACCGAGCACCGTGCTGAGCGCGAGGCCGAGCACGGCGTACCTCGCGGCGGCGTACAGTTCGCCGACGGTCAGCTCACCGGCGGCCATCCGCAGGCCCCCGGCGGCGAGCACGGCGACCTCCACGACCGGGACCAGCACGCCGGCCTTGGCCCCGGCGGACGCGGTGACCCGCCACAGGTCCATTCCGCAGGCGCGCAGGGCGGGCAGCGGGGCCAGGACGCGGGCCGTCTCCCGCTGCTCGGTGCCGGCGGCGGCGATGGTCCGCACGCCGCTCAGCGCGTCGAGCAGGGCGGTCGCGATGCGGCCCTGGGCGTCCTGGTAGCCGGCGGCGATGGCGGTGCCGGCGCGCATGAAGGCGCGCAGCACGAGCAGCACCAGGGCGATGCCGGCGACGAGCGCGATGGTCAGCAGAGGGTCGATGAGGGTGAGCGCGACCAGGCCGCCCACCGTCGGCACGGCCAGCGCGAGGCCGCCGACCAGCGACTCGGGGGCGCGTCCGGTCTCCTCGGCGTTCAGGCCCGCGCGGGTGACCAGGTCGCCCTCGGCGAACCTGGCCCGCATGGCGTCGCCCGCGCCGAGGATGCTCCGTACCAGCGTGCGGCGTAGCCAGGCCGAGGCGTGCGCGCCGGTCGCGCCTCTGGCCCACACCGCGGCGGCCTCACAGACCACGACGCCGGTCACCAGGGCGGCGCAGACGCCCAGCCAGGTCAGGCGGCCGGGTGCGGCGGTGACGAATCCGTCGATCGTCAGCCCGGCGGCGAAGGGGAGCACCAGTTCACAGACGGCGCCCGCGACGGCCGCCACGGCGAGCACGGCCGGCCAGGGCCCGCCCCGCCGTACGGTCGCCGCCACCAGCCGGTCCCCGGCGCGCGGATCGAGCGCGTCGGCCGGGCCGGGGACGGGTGGCGCATCCGGCGCGACGGCGGCGTTCTGGGCGTTCGAGGTGTTCACCTCTTCGGCCTCCACAAACGCCTCCTGACGCACGTAGAATCATAGGAAATGACCGGGCGGCCCGGCTACGGGCCGCCCGGGGGCTTGAGCAGCCGATCAGTGGCAGAGGGCGACACTGAGGTTGCTCGGGCGGCCGGAGTGGCAGCTCAGGACCGTGAGCGTGCTGCCGCCGCTGGCGACGTCGCTGCTCGACGGGGCCTCCATGCCCTGCATGTCGAGAAGAACCATGTGCGTTACACCTCCTTCCCATACTCGTGACCGACCGGCCGCGAGGTCGCGGCCGGAAGCAACGGCAGGCGCACCGGGCGCCCGGACATCACGGTGGCCAGGGCGAACAGCACGCCCGCCGTACCCGTCGCGAAGTCCATGGACAGCCGCAGCAACTGGTCGCCGGGGAAGGCGAGGCCGCCGCGGAAGGGCAGCGCGTGCCAGGCGAGCCCGCGCACCTGCCGGTCGATGAGGGGGTCGGGGCCGTCACCGGCGTCCGGGCCGCGCAGGCCCGCGCCGAGCGCGGCGATGATCCCGGCCCTGCCGGTGAACAGTCCCGGCTGGACGAAGAAGCCTGATCGCGCCACCATGCGCAGCGCGTCGAGTTCGGCGGCCAGCTCGGGGTCCTCGCGCAGCGCGAGGTATTCAGCCAGCACCACGCCGATGCCCACGGAGCCCTCGTCCAGGTAGGGCAGCAGCCGCCAGCCCTGGTTCACCTGGAGTGATCCGTCGGCGGCCCGGCGGCAGCGGCGCAGGTCCTGGCGGATGGCCGTGCCGGCGAGGTCGAGCAGCGCCGGGTCTCCGGTGCGCCGGTGGGCGGCGAGGAAGAGCAGCGCGGGGCCGCTCGCGCCGTGCATGAGGCCGGCTCTGGGGTTGGTGCCGCCGCTGGTCTCCGGGACGTCCTCGGGGCCGCCCAGCCGTTCGGCGCAGATGTCCACGGCCCGGTGGGCGGCGCGGGTCAGCTCGGTCTCGCCGGTGGCCGCGCCGAGGTGCATCAGGTTGAGCCCGAGGCCGGACAGGCCGGTGGACAGGGCCGGCTCCAGGTCCTCCCACTTCTCGCGGAGGCAGACGTCCAGCAGGTCCAGGGCGTCGGATCGGTGCCCGAGGCGGTGAAGTACGTGGGCCACGCCGTGCAGGCCGTCGTAGAAGCCGAGGCCGGACCCGGGTTCGGGGTCCTTGGCGCGGGCGCGCAGCCAGTCGTGGTGTGCGGGGTCGGTGGGCAGGCCGGCCTCGGTGAGGGCGAACAGGACGCCGGCCGCGCCGTAGGCGACGCTCAGCCCGCGGCCCGGCCGGAACTGGGCGATGTCGCCGGGGAACAGGCGGTCCTGGCGTTCGGGCGTCGCGGCGGCGGCGATCGCGCGGCCCATCGCGTCGCGTAACTCGTCCCAGGGGGCGTCGCCGGGCATCGGCAGATCCGCCATGGCGTCCTCGCCGGCCGGCACGTCCGCCGTCGAGCCGCCGAGCACCGGGAATCCCGCGGTGAAGCCTGCACTGACCGGCGACTCCGCCGTGGAGCCGTTCGGCACCGGCACATCCACCACGGAACCGGCCAGTACCGGGGACTCCGCCGAGAGGCCATCGCGGACCGAGGAATCCCCCGTGGAGCCGTTCGGCACCGGCACATCCACCACGGAACCGGCCAGTACGGGGGACTCCGCCACGGGGCCGTTCGGCACCGGCATATCCACCGGGGAGTCGCCGGCCGGCGGGGGCTGGGCCGGGGAGTCACCGCCGGCCGTACCGCCCTCTGCCCCGGTACGGTCGCCGGTGCCGCCCTCGATGGCGCTGATCGCCGTGTCGATCACGGCGGACGGCACCGGGAACGTCTCGGTCACCAGCGTGCCCAGGTGGCGGGCCTTCGCGCGGTGCAGCGGCAGCATGATGGTGCACTGCGGGGCGAACAGTCCCAGCCGCAGGCAGGCCATCGCGTAGTCGTCCACCTCGACGCCCTGCCGGTCGGGCGGGGCACTGAAGGCAGGGTGGGCGAGCGCGGCGCGGGCGCCCTCCCCGGCCAGGGTGGCCACCTCGTAGTCGATGAGCACGACCCGCTCTTCCCCGGTCTCCGCGTCCGTGGTGATCAGGATGTTGTCGGGGTGCAGGTCGCCGAAGACGACGCCGCGCTCGTGCAGCGAGTCCACCGCGCGCTGGACGCGTTCCAGCGTGGCGAGGGCCCAGCCGGTGTACTCGGCCACGTCCCCGGCGTCGCAGTCGGCGCGGGTGAACGGGTAGCGCTGGACCAGCCGGCGTTGCAGCGGGTTGCCGTCGATGAACTCCATGACCAGGAACCGGTGCTCGCCGAGCGCGAAGTAGTCGCGCAGCGCGGGCGCGGCGGGCAGCCCGGCCAGGCGGGCGAGGATGTCGCGTTCGTGGGCGAGGCGGGCCACCGCGTCCCGGCCGGCCGCGTCGAGCCCCGCGTGCGGCCTGGCCTCCTTGAGCACCACCCGCTCGCCGGTGCGGGTGTCCCTGGCCAGGTAGACGCCGCCGCCGTTGGAGAAGTGCAGCACGTTCTCGACCCGGTACGGCAAGCCGGTGGTGGTCACGGCGTTGCGGGCGGCGAGGTGCGGTTCCAGGAACGCGGGCAACGTGGTCCAGGGCGGGACGCTGAAGATGGCGTTGCGCACGTCGGGCACGAGCCGGCCGTCGCCGTCCTCGACCGCGAGGACGCGCTCCCCCGCGCCGGACAGGGTGTGCCGCTCGGCGAAGCCGCCGTACCGGACGAACAGCGGGCCCTCCCCGTAGCGCAGGTCGCTGAGGATGTAGGGGCCGGTCACTCCGTGCAGCAGTTCGTGCAGCTCTTTGAGGATGAGTTCGAGCCGGCCTTCGTCCCGGGGATAGATGGTGACCAGTTTTCCGCTGGAGGCCCGGGAGGCGGCCTTGGAGTTGAGCATGATGACGACGGGCGCGCCGCGCAGGAACTTGAACGCGATGCCGCGGGGAACGCAGTAGTCCCAGACGGCGGCGAGCGCGCGTTCGGCGTCGTCCACGCGGGCCGAGACGTGGATCTTCCAGCCCTGGGCGGGCAGCGGCGGCTCGCCGGTGGGGGCGTAGTACATCCAGGTGTCGGTGGGCTGGTGGGCCCAGCCTTCGGGGACCGGCCGGCGGGTGACGGTGAAGTCGGCGCCCGGCGCGCCGGACTGCGGCAGCGTGTCGTAGAAATGGGGGTCCGCGAGGCAGTAGAGCTCGTACTGGTCCATCGCCCCTGACCTCCCGGTTCCGATCGCTTCGATTACCTAAGAAACAATGACGAACGATGGCTAGTTTCGTCTAGTTACAGGTCACATTACTAGGATAGATTTCCTTCACAGCCCTATGTGAGCTTTACACAAATGGCCGATGCGTTTCGCGATAAATGCGAATACGAAGAGGGCCCTAGAGGTTTCTTGGGAAATATACGGCAAGCCGGAAAAGTCCTCTTTGGCCGGTGGTGGCGTCCAGCCATCCCCCCAGCTCCGAGACCCGTTCGCCCAGATTCAGCAGGCCGTTGCCGCCGGATCTGGTCTCCCCCCTGTCGCGGCGATATGGGGGCATCACTCCGTCGTTCGTCATGGACAGCCGGACCAGCCCGTCCCGCTCGACGAGCTGGATCGCGCACTCCCTGGCCCGGGTGTGCCGCAGGATGTTCGTCACGCCCTCGCGCAGCACGTACGCCAGCACTTCGGTGGCCTCGGCCGGCAGCCTGCGGCACGTCACCTTGATCTGGCAGCGCACGCCGGTCGACTCCAGCACCGCGCGGGCCGAACTTAGTTCGGTCTCCAGGGAGGAGGCGCGCAGCCCGTGCGCCACCGAACGCACGTCCCCGGTGAGGTTCCTGGCCAGGTCCAGCAGTTCCTTGATCTCGTCGCGCACCCGCGTGTCACCGTCGTCGTACAGCCGCTGGGTCAGCTCGATCTTCAGTACCAGCACGGCCAGCCGGTGGCCCACCAGGTCGTGCAGGTCCCGGGTGAACCGGCGGCGCTCCAGGCCGACCGCCCGCCGTACCATCTCGGTCTGCGCGCTCATCAGCCGGCGCGCCCGCGCCGCCAGCGACACCAGGGCGTACTCCGCCAGCCCGATCATCGGGACCGCGGCCGCCCATACCCCGCCCCCGCCCCCGGGCACGAGCAGCAGCACGGGCCCGCAGGCGCACGCCGCCACCAGTACCAGTGGTGAGCGCCGCCGGTCCGCCGACATGAACACCGCCCCGGCCAGCAGCCCGCACATCGGGGCCCAGGCCGGGCCGACGACGGGCATCGGCAGATAGGTGAGCGCCACCTGCCCGCCGGTCACCCACCATGGCGCGCCACGTCCGGAGAATGCTCTGTGGAGCGCTCCCGCGTGCAGCAACAGAAAGGCCGGCAGTGCCATCGCGACAACCGGCCACACCATCGGATCCCCCCGCCCCGCCGCCGTCGCCGCACCCGCCAGGACCCGTCCGACCAGGCCCGATATCCCGGCTGCGAGCGCCAGCCCGCTCAGCCGGGCGGGGGACGGCTCGGGTAACCGCGGCAGGACCGGCAGCCGGCACCGGAGGAAGGCCCCCAGCCGGCGAAGCGACGCCGGGCGCGGCGCGCGACTCCCACGCATTCGTTCCATCGCATCCCAACAAGGCTCGTGCAGCCGTATCCGCCGGACGCACATTCTGGCAAGATCACCGCTGCGCGACCCGCCGCCGGGGGTCAAGGAAGTCGGCGGGCTGCGCGAACGGGGACATCCTTCCTCCAATCCTGCGGATCTAACAGATTCTGTAAAGCCAATCCGGCGCGCGGCCCCGGCGTACGGACCGGAACGGGATGCCCGCAGGTGGGAGCGGCGACATCGCCCTCAGAAGAGACCGAAAAAAGGAAACTCACCTTAAGTCTTGCTATGTCGCATACCGCACCGCCGACCTGACGTAGATCATCACCGAGGGGCCCCGATAGGAGCGGGGAGCGTGGAATACCCTCGGCTCGGCAGCACCGGCACCCGAGTCTCCCGTCTCCGCCTGGGCATGCTGAGCTACGGTCTCTACAAAGAAGAAGAGCGGGAGATGAACCCGCTGTGCCTGGACCAGGGCGTCGGCCTGCTGGCCTGGAACCCGCTGGCCAGGGGCCTGCCGGCCCGCGCCGGCAAGCCCGAGGCGGCCACCGCGCGCGCCGGCGGCGACGCCCGGATCGACGCCCTTTACGACCCGGAGGGCGACCGCCCGATCCTGGACCGCGTGGCCGAGGTCGCCCGCGAGCGCGAGGTGCCGCCCGCCCAGGTCGCGCCGGCCTGGCTGCTCGCCCAGCAGGGCGTGACCGCCCCGGTCATCGGCGCCGCCAAGATCCAGCACGTGGACGACGCCGGCCTCGCCCTCACCGCCGAGGAGATCGCCCACCTCGCCGAGCCCTACCGCCCGCGCCCCTCCCGCGTCTGACGGCCCCGCCCGCGTCCCGCTCGACGACATCCGGGATGCGGGTGCCGTCAGACGCCGAGAGCCCGCGTGGCCAGGGCGGTGCCCCGGACCCGGGCCCCGATCTTGGCGAACGCCGTCTCACGGGAGGTGGAGACGTCGTCGGCGAACGGTGAGAAGCCGCAGTCGTCGCAAGTGCCGAGCTGATCGACGGGGATGTGCCGGGCCGCCGCCAGCACGCGGTCGCGTACCTCCTCCTCGGTCTCCACCCTCGGGTCGATCGGGTCGGTCACCCCGACGAAGACCCGCACGCCGGGCCGCAGGTGCTCGGCGATGATGCCGAGCACCCGTCCCGGGTCGGGCTCGCTCGCCAGCTGGACGTAGAAGTTGCCGACCGGCAGCGCCAGCAGCTTGGGCAGCAGCCCGGCGTAGTCGACGTCGGCGCTGTGGGTGGAGTCGTGGTCGCCGCCCGGGCAGGTGTGCACGCCGATCCTGGCCCGCTCGGCGGCGTCGAACCGCGCGAGCACCTGGGCGTTGAGCGCGAGGAAGTCGTCCAGCAGCCCGCCGCCCGGGTCGAGCTTTAGCGCCAGGCGTCCTTCGGTGAAGTCGACCTGCACCGCGTGCGCGCCTGCCGCGAGGCAGCCGCGGATGTCGGCCTCGGCCTCCGCGGTCAGGTCGTCCAGGAACGCCTTGCGCGGGTATCCGTCCAGCGGCTCGGCCGGATACAGCAGGCTCAGCGCCGAGGGGGCGATGACCGCCTGCTTGACCGGCAGCCGGGTATGCCGCCTGGCCTCGTTCAGGTAGGTCTCGGCGTGTACGGCGTAGCGGAACGGACCGGTGGTCAGCCGCGGTAATTGCCGGGTGTGCCCGTCCGCGAACGGGATGACCACGCCGTCCGGGGCCAGGTCCGCGAGCCCGCTGAGCGGGTAGGTGGCGAAGCTCGGCTTGGCCTGCTCGCCATCGACGACGACCGGGCTGCCGAGTCCTTCCAGCCGGGCGATCGTGTCGGCCACCGCCTCCGTCTGCCGGGTGGCGAGTTCGTCGTCGCCGATCCGCCCGGCGGCGTGATCGGCCATGGCGGCCAGGAGGGCGGGGGGTCGGGGGATGCTGCCGATTGGTTCGGTGGGTATGCCCATGGCGCGAGCGTAGGTCACGATCCGTGGTGCGGCAATTACCGGGCATTTTGCGTACACCGCGCGGGGCTCAGGGCGGGCTCAGCCGCCTGACGGCCTCGTCGCGGGGCGTCTCGGCGCCCGCCCGGTACGCCTGGTCGTAGCCGGCCTGGCCCAGTTCCTCCGTGAGCCGGGTGACCAGGGAACGCAGCAGGGCGTCGCCGTGGTCGAAGGCGCCCCGGACGGCCTGGCTCATGCCCAGCATGACGGCGGCCCGCCGCGGGTCGCCCTCCAGCCGCGCCAGCCCGGCCTGGAGCTCGGCGGCCAGCGCCGGGTCCAGATGGGCGGACGCCGCCTGGACCGACCGAAGGCGCAGTTCGCGGGCGCGTACGGCGTCGCCGCGAGCCACCAGGTTGGCCATCCTGGCCAGGACGAGCCGGGCGTCGATCCCCTGTTCCGGGAGCGGGATCTCGCGGGCAGCCCGCTCCACCCGGTCCAGTATCCGGTCGGATCGCTCGATGTCGCCCTGGCGGTGATGCAGGTCGGCGAACGCGAACGACACCTCCACCTCCAGCTCGGGCCGGCCGGACTCCCAGGCCGCCCATTCCGCGGTCTCGATGTCGCGCAGGGCCGCGGCCATGTTCCCGGCGTCCCCGGCGCGCATGCGTTCGGTGGCCAGGCCGAGCCGGTGGGCGATCGTCTCGTGCGGGCTGAGCGCGGAGACCAGGGCGATGCTGCGCCGGTACGCGGCGAGCGCCCGGTCCGTGTCGCCCGCGACGCTGTGCAGGCGGGCCGTACCGGCGAGCAGGGTGGCGGTCCACCACTGGTCGCCGGTCTCCTCGTGGATGCGCAGGGCCTCTTCGAGCAGGGCGGCGGCACCCTGCCAGTCGCCGCGTTCGCGGTGCCGTACTGCTTGGACGACCAGGGTGCCCGCGATGGCCCATCGATCCGCGCCGGCCCTGATACGGGCCGTCTCCTGATCGACGAGTTCGTCCATGCCGAGGAGGTGGGCGGTCATCAGCGTCAGCGTCGGCAGCATCGGGTACCGTTCCAGCGCGCCGGTGCGCCGGCACTCGTCGATGACCGCGCGGACCTGCTCGGGGTCGGTGACGGGCCCGCCCTCGCCCGCCATCAGGTGGATCGCGGTGCAGGCGGCCCGCGCGTCGGCGGGCAGCGCGTCACCGAACTCCAGCACCCTGCCCACGTACGCCTTGGCCCGCCCGTCGTACCGCAGCGTGTCCCAGTACCAGAACAGCGAGCCGAGCATCCGCGCCGCCGTGGTCGCGTCGCGAACGTCGATGGCGATGCGCAGGGCCCGGATGAGGTTGTCGTACTCCGAGGCGAACAGCCCCAGCATCTCAGCCTGCCTGCCGGAACGCAGCAGCGGCTCCAGTTCCTCGGCCAGCGCGGCGAAGTGACGGGTGAACCGGTCCCGGGTGCGTTCCCGCTCGCCCGCCAGGTCGAGCCGTTCGGCCGCGTAGGCGCGGATGGTCTCCAGCATCCGGTAGGAATCGGCCGTGCGCTCCACGATGGACTTGCCGACCAGGGAGTCGAGCACGTAGGGGATGTCGTCTTCGGGCAGGGCGGGGTCGGTGCACACGGCCTCGATGGCGGCGGCCCCGGTCGTGGCGGGGAAGAACGAGATCCGCCGGGCCAGGGCCCGCTCCTGGTCGGTGAGCAGGTTCCAGCTCCAGTCGATGACGGCGTGCAGGGTCTGCTGACGCGGCTGAGCCGTACGGTTGCCGGCGGCCAGCAGCCGGAACCGGTCGTCGAGCCGCCGGGCGATCCGGCCGGGGCTCATGGTCCGCAGCCGCGCGGCGGCCAGTTCCAGCGCCAGGGGCAGGCCGTCCAGCCGCCGCACGATGTCCACGACGGCCCGCACGGTGGTCTCGTCGAGCGCGAAGCCGGGCCGTACGGCCGCCGCGCGGTCGAGGAACAGCCGCACCGCGGGCGAGTCACCGGCCCGCGCGTGGTCGGCGTGCGCGAGGGGCAGCGGCAGCGGGCCGAGCCGGCAGACCGCCTCGCCCATGACCTCAAGGGACTCCCGGCTGGTGGCGAGGATCGTGAGGTGCGGCCGGCTCTCCAGCAGCCGGCCGGCGAAGCGCGCCACCGCCGCCGCGGCCTGCTCGCAGTTGTCCAGGATGAGCAGCGCCTCGCCGCCGCCGAGCAGGTCGGCGACCTGGTCGATGGCCGGTCCGGTCCTGGCGGGACGGGCTCCGGCTCCGCTGGCGCCGAGCGTGCCGAGCACGGTGTCGGCCACCTCCTCCGGCGTGGTCGCGGCGGCCAGCGACACGAGCCAGGCACGTCCGCGGCGGTGTGTGCGGTGCAGCCGGGCCGCCTCGACGGCCAGGCGGGTCTTACCGGCCCCGCCCGGCCCGGCGATGGTGGTCAGCCGGGCCGACTCCATCAGTTCGGCGAGCAGCCTCAGTTCGTCCTCGCGGCCGACGAAGCCGGTGAGCCGCGCGGGCAGGCGTCCCGCAGGCTCCGGCGCTGGGGCGGCGGGCGTCTCGCGGAGCACGGCGAGATGCGCCTCCTGCACCTCGCGCCCGGGATCGACGCCGAGCTGGTCCGCGAGGGCGCGGCGGACCTGCTCGAACACTTCGAGCGCGTCGGCCTGCCGCCCGGCGGCGTGCAGGGCGCGCATGCGCAGGGCGGCGAGCCGTTCCCGAAGCGGCCGGCCGGTGGCCTCGGTCTCCAGGTCGGCCAGGATCTCGGTGTGGTCGCCGAGTTCGAGCACGGCCTGGAACCGGTCTTCGACGGCCGCCAGCCGCAACTCCTCAAGGCGGGCCGCCGCCGCACCGGCGAAAGGCGCGTCGGCGAGGGCGGCCAGGGCGGCGCCCCGCCACAACGCCAGCGCCTCCTGAAGCGACGCCGCCGCCTGCCGCGCGGACCCGGCCGCCAGCTCCCGGCGGCCCCGGGCGGCCAGCTCCTCGAACCGGTCGCCGTCCACGTCCGCCCGGTCGATCTTCAGCCGGTAGCCGGTCGCCGCCGATTCCATGAGTCCGGGCTCGCCGAGGGCCTTGCGCAGCCGGTAGACCAGCGCGTGCATGGCCTTGCCCGCATCGGCGGGCGGGTGCTCACCCCACAGGGCGTCGACCAGCGAACCGGCCGGCACCACCTGCCCGGCGGACAACGCCAGCCGGGCGAGGAGGGCCCGCTGCATGGGGCCGCCGATGTCGATCGGGGCCCCGTCGTCGGCGTACGCCCGTACCGGCCCAAGCAGTGCCACTCGCATGACGTCATTATGACGTCAAAATGCGGTCGCCGTGACAGCAGGCGTGTCTGACGGCTACCCCTGCGCGAAGAAGGGTGAGCCGAACGCCGCCTCGATGATGAGATCGAGGGCCGGGGCCCAGTTCCAGTCGCAGTTGAGGTTCACCGAGACCAGACGCTTGGCACCGGGGGTGCCCAGGGTGAAACTGGCCGAGCCGTTGCTCATTCCGACCACGGCGTGCAGCGTGCCGCCATCGGCCAGGGTCCACTCCGAAACGCCGGTGCCGTAGCGGGTGTTGGGAATCCAGTCCCTGGTGGGGACCGTGGTCCACATCTCGCGATGCTGGGCGGGCGGCAGCAGCGTGCCCTTGATCATCGCGCTGGTGAACCGGAGCATGTCGCCGGTGGTCGAGGCGACGGAGCCGGCGGCCCAGGCGAAGGAGGTCGAATCGGTGACATCGACGGGGTCGGTTTCGGGGCCCTGGAGGTAGGACTCGTAGTTGGCGGTGTTCAGGATCGCAGGGTCCACGCCGTCCCTGATGAACATCCTGGAATAGGCCCTGGCGTGCGGGCCCCGGATGCCCGCTTCGGCCAGGGGGCGCGCGTAGGTGCCGGTGAGGCCGAGCGGCTTGATCACCGTTCGCTCGACCTCGTCCTCGTACGCGTTTCCGGACGCCTTCTCGATGATCGCCCCGGCGAGGTGGTAGCCGCCGTTGGTGTAGGCGAAGCTCTCGCCCGGCGCGAAGATGGGCGGCTTGGACATCTGGAGCTCGAACAGTTTCTCAACGGTCCAGACGTCGTGACGGTGCTCGGCGAACCCCTCGCGGGTGTGGTAGGCGCGCACCATCTCCGCGTCGAAGCCGGTCACCCACAGGCCGCTGGTGTGGGTGATCAGATGCCTGACGGTGATCCTGCGGCCGTCGTTGCCGTTCGCGCCGGCCACGCCGGGCAGCCACTTCTCCACCGTGTCGTCCAGGCTCAGCCTGCCCTCGGCGGCCAGTTGCAACACGGTGGCGGAGGTGAACGCCTTGCCGCCGCTGCCGATCACGAACCGGTCCACCGGCTCGCGGCGGCGGCCCGTCTCCCTGTCCGCCACCCCGGCCGCGCCGAACCAGGTGCCGCTCTCGTCCTGGACGTGGGCGACAATGCCGGCCACACCCAACTCGGCCACCGACCGGTCGAGCGCGTCCTGGACGTCGTCCCTGAAGCTGGTCATGTCGCGTTCCCTTTCTGCGGGTTCGTTGATGCCGGCAACGATGGCCCGCTCCGGTGACGAGCGCCTGACGCGGCACTGACGCGCGCTGCGGAGAAACCCCGGAGAAACCCCGGCCGCTGGTCTGTGGGGAAGAACCAGCGGCCGGGTGCTTTCAGGGCGGGTGCTTTCAGGCCGCGCCCATGCGGGCGAGGATCGCGATCTGCCGCCCCAGCGCGGCGCACAACTCCACCGGCCCAGGGCGCGCGAGCCGATCCATCACCCCGGCGGCCCGCTGCTCCAGGGTCGGGGCGGTACGTTTGGCCGCCCACCAGACGCCGTCGCGAACCTCGATCCACCAGCCCGGGAAGGTGACGTCGAGGGCGTGGAGGTGTGCCCGCTCGGTCGGCGTCAGCTCATCCATGCACGCCGCGCTCAACGGGGTACCAGGGGATGCGGGCGGGAACAAGGTGGTCACCGGTACACGGCCGCACCGGCCCGGAACGCTCTCCGCCTGGGGCGTCGTCGTTCACCTGCACCCACACCGTCCGGCAACGGCTCACCCGGCGATGCCCCCAGGTGTCCGCCAGCGCCGCGACCAGCGTCAGGCCGCGCCCGGACTCGGCATCCTCGGCCGGTTCGCGAACACGCGGTCCCCGTTCGTCCTCGGTCCCCTCATCGACGACCGCGAGCCGGACGTACGACGGTGAACGGGCGACGATGACCGTGAGCCTGCCCTCCGGCGGAAGGCCGGAACGCGAGTGCAGCACGGCGTTGGTGACGAGTTCGCAGACGAGAAGCTGAAGGTCATCGAGGCGTGGGTGCTCGGGCAGCACCTTGGCGACGAACTCCCTGGCCCGGCCCGGGGCCTGCATCACCCCCTCCAGCTCGCAGGAGCGGACGTCCACGATGTCACCTCCGCCGCGTATTTCCGAATCTTTCGGAATGTCGGGCTAATCACCGGAAATCGCGTGGCCGCCGGCCGCCCATAATGGCGGGCGTTGTCCGCCAATTCCTTCCAACCGAGGAATATCGGGCACGGCATTGGTCTATGCTGTTCCATTGGGTCGCAGCTCCTTCTGCGATCAAGGCCCCGCTCGGGCGTTGCGCCGCCCGGGCGGGGCCGCCTTTTGGCGCAGGGCCATTTCAATGCACCGATCGGCCTACGTCGAGGCGTAACGGCGTGGATACTGAGACCGGAAACGTCTACACCTTTCTCGTTGTGGCAGGCGCGATGAAGACCAAGGTCAAAGTTCCGGCATGGGCCGTACGGTTGCGCGCCGCGCGTGAGGCCAAGGAGTGGGGGCGGACCCGCCTGGCCCACGAGATGATCGCGGTCGCCGAGCCGTACACGCTGCCGGGCGTGAAGTCGATCGTCGGCAGCATCCGGGGCCACGAGACGGGACGGCACAAGCCGAGCGACCCTTACCGCCCCCTGTACTGCCAGTTGTACGGCATACCTGACACTGACCTTTTTGGCGGGAACCGTCCCAGTACGGAAGAGCCATCCGAGGGTACAGTCACAGAGGATGCGAAAAGTGGAGATGACATGGAACGTCGCACGGCAATGCAGATCCTCGGCGCGTTCATACCCAGCCTCACGGTCCCCCCTCTGACTGAAACGATCTTCTCTGAGGTGAACCGCGCAATCGGCGACCGAGAAGAATTCGATCTCATGGACTGGGAACAGGTCGTCTGCGACCACGAGATTCACAACATCGTCGGTGCTCCCCGGACCAACCTCGGCAATTTCATCGCCGACATCACCGAGGTCGGGCGCATCCTCGACCGCACCCCGCCCGGCCCATCCCGTAGTGCCTATCTCCGAATCAGCGCGCAGCTTTCCATGATGTTCGCCGGTGCTGTGGTGGAAGAACCCCGTCTGGCCCGCGACGCGCACCGTGCGGCCCGCCGCGCCGCCGACGCTTCCGGCGATCGTGACCTCGCGGTCTACATCCGCGCCCGGGAGGCGATGCACAGCTACTGGCAGGGGCAGCCCGCCGAAATCGTCGTCCAGATGTCCGACAGGGCCATCCGCCTCGCCGATGGCAGGCCCTCGGCCGGGCTCGCCTACGCGTACCAGATGCGCGCGCACGGGCTCGCCTCCCTGGCGGCCAAACGCGCCGGCGACCCCGCCGAGGCGCGGCAGGCATTGAACGACCTCTTCGACCTGTTCGAGCGCCTGCCCGACCAAGTCCTTCGCGAGCAGATGACCTATCAGGGGTTCCCAGAGAGCAAGCTCCGGTTCAGCGAGGCATGGGTCCGCTCTCTGATCGGCGACAACACCGCGTCCTACCGGGCGGCGGACGCGGCCATCGCCGCGTTTCCCTCCCAGCGGGTGTACGCGATCGCCAACTGCCGGTCCATGCAGGCGCTCACCCTGGTCCGCGACGGGCACATCACCGAAGGGCTCGACCACGCCCTCTCCACGGCACCGGGACTCCCGGTGACCCCGGCCCGCCGGTTGATCACCGGCCACATCCTCGACGCACTCCCCGCCCAGGCCCGAAAACTCCCCGCCGCCCAAGAACTACGCGCCCTGACCGCCGCCTGACCTTCTGTAGCAGCCGGGAGCCCTCAGAGGGCGGCGTCACCTATTGTGCTGGTAAAGTTACCCTAAGCCACGGAGATCGCGGTGTCCGAGATTCCCGGAGGCCATCCGAGCACGACAGGCGCGCGAGAACGGGGCCTTTCGATGACTGTAGACGACGAGCGGCAGGCGGCGGCCGGGGCGGCGGCGAAGACGCCGCAGGCACCGGAGTTCGGGCCTCAGATAGACGGCTACCAGCCCATGCAGGGCCAGACCGACTGCGATCCGGCCGCCAAACCGGGCGTGGTGGAGATCCGCGACCTGCTACGGGCCACCTATGGGCGCCCCGATCTGGGCATCAGCCGCGACTGCGGAATCGGAGGCCAAAGCGAGCACAAGGAGGGCCGCGCCCTCGACTACCCCTTCAACGCCAACGACGCCGGTCAGCGCGCCGAAGGCGATGCCCTGGTCAACTGGATGCTCGCGACGGACCAATGGGGCAACAAGCACGCCGTCCTCCGCCGCATGGGCATCATGTACCTCATCTGGAACCGCCGCATCTGGGCCACCAACACCAAGGCATGGACGACCTACACCGGCTCCAGCCCGCACACCGACCATGTCCACATCAGTTTCGGCTGGCCCGGCGCGCGCAAGCAGACCACTTGGTGGACCGGCCGGGGCTCGGGCCTCGGCGGTCCGGAGATGGTGTTGTTCCCTGACGGGCGCATCGGTTCCTACGCGGTGCAGCCGGACGGGCACCTGCACGGCCGGAGCCAGAAGAAACCGGGAGGTCTGTTCACCGCGTGGGAGCGGCTGACCAGCGGCGGCAACTGCGTGGGCAGTCCGAGTGTGCTCCAGTTCGCGGACGGCACCGTGGGCGCCTATGTCCGATCAGTCCTCGGCACCGTGATGGGGACGGGCAACGCGAACGGTCCCGGCAGCGCCTTCGGGCCGTGGCAGCAGACCTCCCCGGCCGGAGCGATGCGGGTGACCGGCGACCCGGCCATGGTGCTGAACGCCGATGGCACGGTGGCCACGTACGCCGTGCTCGCGGACGGCAGCTTGAACCGGCAGAGTCAGAAGAAGCCTGGTGGGGCGTTCGATGCCGCGTGGACCCGGCTGGACGGCGGCTCATTCGTCGGCAGACCGGCCGTCGTCCGGTTTCCCGACCGCTCCACCGGCCTTTATGTCCGCACCCCGACCGGCACCCTCATCGGCACCAGTGATTCCGGGCCCGGTACCGGCTTCGGTCCCTGGCAGCAGACCTCTCCGGGCGGGGCCATGGCCGTCGCGGGCGATCCCGAAGTGATCCTCGCCGCCGACGGCACCCTCCACACCTACGCCGTGCTCGCCGATGGAAGCCTGAACGCTCAGGGGCAGAAGAAGCCCGGAGGGCTGTTCGAGCAGGCGTGGAGACGGCTGAGCGACGGTGGCATGTTCACCGGAAGGCCTTCCGTCCTCCAGTTCCGTGACGGCACCCTCGGTGTCTACGTCCGAGGCCGGGACGGAAACTTCTGGGCGACCGGCAACGCCGACGGGCCCGGCAGCGCCTTCGGCCCTTGGCACACCGTCTGACGGAAGCCCGAGTCGCAGGCCCGGCCCGCGCGGGGTTCGAGGTTCCGGCAGGCGCGCCGCGGGTACGGGCAGATCGTCACCCCGCCTGGCATGGGCCCGCATGCCCATGGAGGCTTGTCGCCCGCCATGGATCGGAGTCCCCCATGACCGAGCACCCATCCGATCACGCACCCCGCCGGATGTACGGCGGGCCTTTCCTGACGGTCCGCTTCGACCATCGCGACACCATCCGCAGCGTCCTGGCCGTGGACGGCGAACTCGATGTCGCGACCGCTCCACTGCTGGTGTCGGCCATGTCCAAGGTGGCCGCCGGCGGTCGGAGACATCTCACCGTGGAGACCGGCGGGCTCGTCTTCTGCGACGTCGCCGGCGCGCGCGGCCTGCTCGCCGGCCAGCAGCGCCTGACCGACCATGGCCTGACCATGGAACTGGCCAACGTACCGGGCGCCGTACGGCGGACCTTGGACCTCACCGGCCTGCTCGACTCCTTCCGCCTGGTCCCGGACTGACCGGCTGGACGCGATCGCGCCCTGCCAGAGCGCGATCTCCAGCGGCCCCGGGCACCAGGCGCACCCACACCAGTACCGGCACAACAGGCCCGCCCGGCTGAACCGTTCAGCCGGTCAGTGCCTGCCCCGGCCTGCCGGCCGCCGCGAGCGTTACCCGGCCAGCGGGTAACCGGATCAAGCCGGAGGTGAGCAGCCGAACCTAACGCACAAAGTCCCTCGGCCGCGACGCCTGCGGAGGCCGACGCCGACTCCCGCTGTCCCACCCGTGAGATTCCCCGCCTTCACGATCGCCTCCATGGTCTGGACAGAGGCCTGGCCTGGCCTGGCTCGGCCGAGAAGGCATGCCGCACGCTGGTGGAGTGCTCCGCGTATTCCGCACGGCGATGTCGCTCACTTTTCGTCGTCCGTCGGCTGCTCGTCCAAGTACGGCGTATCTATCGGGGGTCTTTGTCGCCGCTGTTCGGGCCCTCGCGCTTACCCGCACTCTGCGTCCACGATGATCTCCCACATCGGACGACTCTCTGGCGGGACGATAAAGCTACCCAACTGCTCTGGCGCGGAAATCCTGGATGTCGTCGCCGCGTGGGCCGCGTCGCCCGGTCCCGTTAGGGGGGATGTCTCAAGGCCGGGCAACGCCGCTGCACTGTGCGGCGGATCGCGTGCCCGCCGGCCGGTCGGCCGGGGCGCGCAGGCCGTACTCGATGTTCACCGATGCCTCAGATGGACCGGGCGACCGGTCCGACAGGTCGCGTACTTCTAGCGGAAGTCCTCGACCCGATCCCGTGCCCACTGCGCGAACGTCCGTGCTGGCCCGCCTGTCACGGACTGCGCGGTGGGCAGGGGGCCCAAGGCGCTCGGGTCGAAGTCCTGGACGGCCGCCGGATCGGCCGGATTGCCGTCGTAGTCGGTGAATCCGAGCAGGAAGTCCGCGGCCTCGGCGGCGAATCCCCCGATCTTCAGGTAGATCTCGCGCGCCTCCGCCGGAGTGACCTCCTCGAACCCGACCTCTTCGCCGAGTGCGTCGGCGATGGCTTTCACCTGGTCGCGCAGGCTGATCAGCTCCGGGCCGTTGATGTCGTACGCCTTGCCGTGGTGCCCCTCCTCCAACAGGGCTTTCAGCGCCACATCGGCGACATCCCGCTCGTGTACCGGAAACCAGGCCGTGTCGGGATTCGCGTCCCGCACCAGCCGCTCGGCCCGGATCGAGGGCCCCCACAGCGAAAGCTTGTTGGCCGCGAACTCGCCCGGCCGCAGATGTGTCCACTCCAGCCCGGATTCCTGGACGGCCTGTTCGACCGGCGGGTGGAATGTCGTGTCGAAACCGCCGGTCACCGCGCCCGACGAGAGCACGACGATCCGCTGTACGCCCGCTCGCTTGGCACGTCCCACGACCTCCTTCGCCGTGGACGGCTCCGGGAAGAGGAACATCCCGTCCACGCCGTCGAACGGCACGGTCTCCGGCTGGGTGAGATCTCCCTGTACGACCTCGGCCCCGGGCAGCTCGGCCCGCCGCGGGTCCCTGGTCAGCGCCCGTACCTGAACTCCGGCCTCGACCAGGCCCGCTGTCACCTGTCGCCCCACGTTCCCGGTCGCCCCGGTCACCAGCACTCGCACCTGCGTCCTCCATTTCCGTACGCTCTACGGATAAACAATAACGTATGCTCTACGGAAAATGGGGAGGCTTGATGGAGCGCAGCGGTGGCGGGGACCCTCGGGAGACCTTGCGCCTGCTCTGGCGTTCCCCGCAGGCTCGATCGGGTCGCGGCCGGCCGCCCAAGGTCTCCCTGGACAAGATCGTCGCCGCGGCCATGGCCCTGGCCGACCAGGACGGACTCGCCGCCATGACCATGGACCGGCTCGCCGCGTCCCTCGGCGTCGGCACGATGACGCTCTACACCCACGTGCCCGGCAAGGCCGAACTGGTCGATCTGATGGTGGATTCCGCCTGGCAGGAACTCGACCTGAGCCGATCGGGCTCGTGGCGTGACCAGATCGAGCACTATGCGGAACAGAACGTGGCCCTGCACGGACGCCACCCATGGCTGCGCGTCGTTTCGACCGTGCGACCGCCCCTCGGCCCGGGATTGCTCGCCCGGGACGACTTCCTGCTGGCCGCCCTGTCCACGACCGGGCTGTCCGCCGCCGAGACATCAGCGGCGAGCGACTCCATCATCACCTTCGTCGACGGCGCAGCCGCAGCCCTGGCCGAGCACACACACGCCGAGCGGATCAGCGGCCAGTCCGGCGAAGACTGGTGGGCCGCCCGTCAGGTGTTCTGGGAGACCATCTTCGACCCGGCGCGATACCCGGCGATCGAGCAGGCTTGGCAGAACGGCGGCTTCAACCGCAACGCGGCCGAGGCGGCGGCGAACGCGTTCGACATCGGCCTGCGCGCCCTGCTCGACGGAATCGCCGCGATGGCCCGGCGAAATCCTGGACACCGTCCACCCGGGTGACCGGCGCGTCGTCACGGTACCGGCGAGCCTGCGGCCGTCAGCCGCCGGCCACCCGGAAGCCGATGTTGCCCGCGGAACTGCCCGGCGTGTTGGAGGACCGCGCGGCGACGCGATAGCGGTTGCAGTACGACTCGTGGCACAGGTACGAACCACCCCGCATCACCTTGGCGGCCCCCTCGGGCGGTCCCGTCGGGTCGTCGCGGGGGCCGGTGCGGTGGAAGTCGGCGCTGAACCAGTCGGCGCACCACTCCCAGACGTTCCCGATGGCGTTGTGGAGGCCGTACCCGTTGGGCCGGTACGACTTCGCCGGCGCGGTGCCGAGGTGACCGTCCTCACCGGTGTTGCGCATCGGGAAATCGCCCTGCCAGACGTTGCACAGGTGCCGCCCGCCCGGCGTCAGTTCGTCTCCCCAGGGGTAACGGCGCCGCTCCAGCCCGCCCCGCGCGGCGTACTCCCACTCGGCCTCGGTGGGCAGCCGCGTCCCCGACCACTCGCAGTAGGCCCGCGCGTCGTTCCACGAGACGTGCACGACCGGGTGGTGCTGCCTGGAGGTGATCGACGAGCTGGGCCCCTCCGGCCGTTTCCAGCAGGCACCGGCCACGGCGCGCCACCAGGGGGCGGCGCGTACGACCTGCGCGGCCAGCGCGTTCTCCGCGCTGAGAAAGCCCGCGAAGACGAAGGAGAAGCCGAAGTCCTCGGCCTCGGTGCGGTAGCCGGTCGCCTTGACGAACGTGGCGAACCGGGCATTGGTCACGGCCGTCGCCTCGATCCGGAAGGGGCGTAGCTCGATCCTCCTGACCGGGCCTTCCCCATCGGCGCGATAACCCTCCTCGTCTTCGGCGCCCATGAGGAAGGACCCTCCGGGGAGCCGGATCATGCGCTCGTGGCGGCGGGACGCGGTGGCCGGCCGTACTGACGCGACCACCGGGGCGACCACCGGGGCGGACGGCGGCTCGCGGCCGGGGCCGCAGCAGTGCCGGGCCATTGGGTCTCCTCTCGGAAGTGGCCGCGGCCCGCACCGGATGGGCGGGGTGGGCGGGCCGCGGCCTCGGGGTCAGCTCTGGCGGTCGGCGGCGAGCGCGGCGGCCAGCGCCGCGATGCCCAGGCTCTGCTCGTCGGCCGGGGTCGCCTGGTAGAGCCTGTTGGTGAGCTGGTAGGGGTCGTTGACCAGGTCGTAGTACTCGCGGAAGGTGACCTGCCCGGTCCCGGAGACCTTGCCGCTCGCGTCGGTGTGCAGGTCGTAGTGCTCGACGTACTGCCTGTTCCTGGCCACGTACGACGCCCAGCTGTCCTTGACGCCGCCGGTGCCCTGCTTCCACCACTCGATCAGCAGGTGATCGCGGTCGAACGCGGACAGCAGGGACTCGCCGTCGTGCGGGGTGCTCGGGGTGATCCCGGCGGCGGCGAGGATGGTGGGCGCGATGTCGATGTTGGCGACGATGCGGTTGTCGGTGGTCCCGGCGCCCAGGCCGCCCGCGGGCCAGGACAGGTAGAACGGCACCTCGTGGGCGGGCGAGTACGGTGTCCCCTTCCCGAGCAGGCCGTGGTCGGCCCACTGGAACCCGTTGTCGCCGACATAGATGACCAGGGTGTTGTCGAGCTGGCCGATGGCCGCGAGCTTGTCCCGGAACGCCTGGACCGCGTCATCGACGGACAACAGGGTGCGCAGTTGCCGCGTGCGCACCGCCTGGCCGTCGGCCAGGGTGTTGGTGGCGTTCTGGACGTAGGCGGGCTTGTCGCTCCGGTCGGCCTCCGGGACCGAGGGACGGCCGTTCCAGGCCGGCACGACCGTGTCGGCGTACTGCGCGGAGGGCGTGTTGGGCTCGTGCGAGGCGTACGGCGTGACGTAGGCGAACCACGGGCGGGTGTCGGTGCGGGCCCGGTCCAGGAAGGCCAGCGTCCGGTTCCTGATGATGTGCGTGGTGTAGCCGTTGATCGTCTGGACGGTGCCGTTGACGTTCCACTGGCGATCGACGAATCCGGGCTGCAACAGCGCCCATTCCTCGAAGTGCGGCGGGTCATCGGCGAGCGCCCAGGCATTGAGGTACTTGCCGAACAGCCCGGTGCGGTACCCCGCCTGCTTGAGGTGGCGCTGCACGGTGGTGCTCTGGTCCAGGCCGACGGAGGCCGCGTTGTTGCGTACGCCGTGGTTGTGGGCGTATTGGCCGGAGAAGATCGACGAGCGGGAGGGGGCGCACAGCGGGGTCGTGACGTGGCCGTTGGGGAACGTCACGCCCTGGCCGCCGAGCCAGTTGATGGTCTTCTGGATCGCCCAGTTGGTCTGCTTGGGCTGATCGTCGGTGACGATCAGCAGTACGTTCGGCCGCGCGGCCGAGGAGGCCACTCCGGTCAAGCCTGGAATCGCCGGCGTCGCCGCGACCGCCGCGGCGGCGGTCGCGGCCGAACCGGCAAGAAAGCGCCGCCGGCTGACCCCGGCTCCTTCGATACCGTGACCGTTTTGTCCATCGCTCATGGTGTCCCAGCTCCTTTCACTGGCGGCAGGGCGCCACCTTCGGGGAAATGGCGAGGGTCTGATAATTGCCATGAACACCGAAGGCGTGCAGAACAGGCCACATAAGGACTCGATGGAAAATGAGTGTTCGCAAAATTGAAGCCGACGCCTTGAACTGCGGGAGGCTAGGGAGTGGCGGATGGACAGAGCGCACTCGACTGCCGCTTGAAATCAACATGCAGACGAGCCACCAGAAGCAGGCCCGATGTCATGATGCAACATTAATGAGCTATGCGTGATCGCGTCAATACCATGGGTTCGCCCTTTTCGGGCGACGTGGAGTTTGAAAATCAGGAGCAGCGGATCACAGGGCCAGAATGCCATTCACCGCACGCGAAACAGCCGAATTCGCCGAACACCTGCCCGTCGGCGGGAACCCTCACCGCCGGTGGGCGGCCGGCCGTCAAATCCCACTAAAACGATAGGAAAACAAGGGCTCTATGTCAACACCACCGATCAGGCGGTAGTGCCCACGAGGCCAAGGTCGATGGCGGGGCCGGGGCCGGGGCCGGGGCCGGGGCACCCGGATCGATCGGGATCGGGCCCGGCAACCTACGCAGTCCGAGTAAGGGGCGGAACCAGGCCAACGTGGACTTACCCCATGGTCCCCGAGGACGCCTGTAGGGGCATACCGCAGGGTCGCGGTGTCCCCGGCCGGAATTGGTGGACAAAGGGATCAATGACCGGGAGCCGCCAGGCAACCACCGTCGTAGACGTAACCCCCCACCTCCACCTCCGACTCACGCTCGTCGTAAAAGCCGGTCACGCATCCGCCCGACAATTCGATGGCGAACACCACCGCCGAGCGAGCGCCTCCCGCCCTGATGACGACGTTCCTTCCCGGCGGGGCGACCGCCCGGACCGCCTTCGCCACATGGGCCTCGCCGTACAGTTTCCCCTCCCGCAGTTCAGCGAATCTGCCCCGCAGCGCCTCGGCCACCGGCTTGCCTTCCGCAGCCGCCTTGGCAGAAAGCGCGGCGCGCTGACGGTATGCCTCATTTCCCGCGTGCTTCTGCTCCCAGGACGGCATCGTCACGCACGGGCTGGGCATCCCCGGCGCCTCAACGGCTTCCGGGCAAAGAGGTGTGGGCGATGGCGACTCCGACGACTCGCCTCCCTGCGCCCGCACCACACCACAGCCACCCAGGGCGGCCAACAGCAGCACGGCGACAAGGGCAGTCGAGATCTTCATGCCTCAACAGTCGGGCACGACGAACCGAGACACAAGCCACGTGCGGTCGCCAAGCTCCTCACCGACCAGCAGCCGCATCACAGATGAGCAAATCCGCCAGTACCGCCATGATCCGCGGCCGGACCGGGTCACCCAGAGCCGAGAGGACCTCGGCGAGTGAAACCGTCCGCGGATCAGGGTGGGACAGCCGGCGCGCTCGGGTTGATGTGTACGGTGCCGGAAAGCGTGGAAGTGGGACCATACTCACCCACTCTCCCAGCCGGGCCGGATTCTCATCGTTTCGCGACTGTGGAACGCTGCACACCAGGATGTGGGCCACCATCAGTGCAAGAACCGCCACGCACACGAAGAACGGCCACCTGCGCCGCCGCTTCGGTGGTCGGGCCCAGGCGGTTCGATGATCCACTTGTTCTATGCAGGATGGCCGCGTGGTGCCGATGGACCGGTAGTGGGCGGGTTCGGGATTCGCGCCGGTTCAGCCGGGGACGTTCATGCGCTGGGTGCCGATCACCGAGAGCAGCCGAAGTGCCTCCGCGGCCGGGGAGTCCGGGTCGGCCGTGTAGATCACGACTCGCTGGTCCCGGTCGGAGATGTCCAGTATGTGGCAGTTCAGGGTGATGGGGCCCACCAGCGGGTGGCGCAGGGTCTTGCGCAGGCTCGACCGGGGGGACACGTCGTGCGAGGCCCACAGCCGGGCGAACTCCGCGCTACCGGCCAACAGTTCCGATACCAGCTCGTCCACCTCGGCGGCGCCGGGGTAGCGGGCGGCGGCGGCACGTAGCCGCCGGGCCACCTCATGGGCGAACACGACCCTGTCGTCCTCTGCCAGGATGGGCGGCCGGGTCCCCTCCAGGTGCGGCCCGAGGAAGGCGTGCCGGACCAGGTTGCGGTCGCGCGGGGGCAGTGCGGAGAAGTCCGCCAGCAAAGCTGCCGCCAGGTCGTTCCAGGCGATCACCTCGTAGGTCGCGGACAGCACGAACGCGGCGGCCTGCGGCAGCCGGTTCAACAGGTCGAGGATGTCGCGGTGGACCTCGCGGCACGGACCGGGCGGCGGGCCCGGCGGTGCGCCGGCCAGGTGGTGCAGGTGGTCGCGTTCGGCGTCCGAGAGGCGCAGCGCCCTGGTCAGCGCGGCCAGCACCTCGGGGGACGGGCGCGGAGCACGGGCCTGTTCGAGGCGCGTGTAATACTCGGTCGAAATGTATGCGAGCTGGGCCACCTCCTCACGTCGCAGCCCAGGAGTACGCCGCCGCCGCCCGGCCGGGAGACCCACGTCGGCGGTGGAGATCCGCTCCCGCCTGCTGCGCAGGAAGGCGGCCAGTTCCTGTTTGTCCACGCGCCCAGTGTGCATGGTCGGTGCCGTGCTCAGCCAGGTATCGCCGGTACCTGGGTGAGCCACGTACCCGGGGTTAGCCTCGGTGCCATGATCGATAGCAAGAACACGGGCCTGCTGGCCGGCAAAATCGCCTTCGTCACCGGCGCCGGGCGCGGCATCGGCGCCGCCGCGGCGCGGCTGTTCGCCCGGGAGGGCGCCACGGTCCTGTTGGCCGCCCGCACCGAAGGTCCGCTCAAGGCGGTGGTCGAGGAGATCCGCGCGATGGGCGGCACCGCCGATCACGTCGTGTGCGACCTGGCCGACCCGGCCGGCGTCCGCGCCGCGGTGAACCGGGTCGTGGAGCTGTACGGCAGGCTGGACATCGCCTTCAACAACGGCGCGACGGCGGTGCCCCCGGCGCCGATGGATCAGATGCCGGAGGCCGACTTCGACCTGATGTACACCGTGAACCTCAAAGGACAGTGGATCGCCATGTCCGCCGAGGTGGCCGCCATCCGAGCCACCGCCGGGACCGGGGCGATCGTCAACACCTCCACCGTGGGCAGTTGGGGCCCGAACGCCACGCTGCCCGCCTATGGCGCGATGAAGCGGGCGCTCAACAGCCTCACCGAGTCCGCCGCCGCCACCTACGGCCGGGAAGGCATCCGGGTCAACGGGATCGCCCCCGGCACCACACTGACCGAGATGGTCCGTGCCTGGGAGGCCGCCTCGCCCGGCATCGTCGAGAAGCTCAACGCGCGCACCGCGCTGCGCCGCGCGGCCGAGCCCGAGGAGATCGCCGAGGCCGCCGCCTGGCTGCTCAGCGACCGCTCCTCCTACGTGACCGGAGCGGTGCTGCGAGTGGACGGCGGCATGAGCTGAGCCGGAAGAACTGCCGGTCAACTGCGGCAGTTCGCCTTCGCGCGCCGAGGCGCGCGCTACCGACCAGGGCCGCCTTGTTCGCGGTGCTCACCGGTGCCTGAGGCGGCGGGGGCTTCGACGCCTTGAGCACCATCTCGCGCATCGCCCGGCACGGGATCGAGTCCGGCCGGTGTCCGGGAGGCCACCGCCGTTCGCCCAGCGCACGGTTTCCCGGCCGACCGGCTACCGCCCGATGCCGGGCCGGGGTGGCACAACGTACGAGAAAGGCCGGGCAGGGTGACCGGCCTCCGGCTGGAGGGGCTTGCCCTACCAGGGCCGGAACACACGGCACACACCATGGACCACGCCCCGAGACAGATCGCTCAGCATGAGCAGTGCGGCAGCGGGAGCCGTCCGTCGGCGACGCGGCCGGTGGCGCGTTCATCGCCGGGCACAGAGACCGGCCGGCCGCGGGCCGCAGTTGAATGGGGCCCCGCCGTACATCACCCGAGGCCGGGACGCACGGCACACGACCAGCCACCGGTTTCGGGCGAAGCCCGACACCGGGAAAACGCCGAGCCTTTCACGCCTTTCACTTGCGCGACGCTTCTCTGCACCTTGTCAAGCAGGGCTCACCTATGTCGCGGCCATGGTGGTTATGCGATGATCCCAGGATGCTACGCAGCCTTGAGATCAAAGCGACCCTGTCTGAGCTTGAGAGCGCTCATCGTGAGCTTATGTTCTGGGAGCCCACGATTGAGGTGAGCTTGGATTGCTTCATCTGCGAGCGAATAGGCCGGACCACCGCGTTGAAGTTGGGGGACGAGCGGGCCGTCTGCATCAGTAGGAGGGACTACAAGCACTTCGCCGCGGCGCGAATATCGGCGTTCGATGTGACAAGCCAGAATGCTCTGCTGGCATTGAGGGCCATGATCGACTTCTGGTGGGTGCCGTTCCAGGATGCCAAGCGGGGTGGGGATGCGATGCCCCTGAGCCGGTGGGTCCGGCTGCACTACGGCTGTTACTGCCCCCATCAGGAGAAGTCGGGCAAGGGATCGATTCAGACGAACGTGCATCGTCCTTGGAGTCCAAGGTGCGGCGAATGCAAGACGGAGATCGCTGTTGATGCGGAGGTTCCCTCGATCCGGCTCTTGGTCTGAGTCCCAGACTGAATGGTCCGCGGGCGTCGTGATCGTAACCGTGGCGAGGGCATGCCCAGACCCACCGGTCGTGTGATCCTGCGCATGCGAAAGGCCGAGACCGGAACACACGGCACACCACCAGCACCGACGTCGGGCGAAGCCCGACACCAAAAAGACGTCCGAGCACAGCGAGGGCCGAGCCCTTCGCCGCCGCAAAGCGAAGGCCCGCCGAATATGGCAAGGGTAACGGCGAGCGATCACGAAGCACGCGAAAGGCCGGGCACACGAGCCGACCGGCGACGGACTTCGGCTGGAGAGGGCCTGCCGTACGAAAGCCGAGACCGGAACACGCGGCACACCACCAGCACCGACGTCGGGCGAAGCCCGACACCAAAAAGACGTCCGAGCGCAGCGAGGGCCGAGCCCTTCGCCACCGCAAAGCGAAGGCCCACCGGATATGGCAAGGGTATCGGCGAGCGATCACGAAGCACGCGAAAGGCCGGGCACAGGAGCCGACCGGCGGCGGGCTTCGGCTGGAGAGGGCCTGCGGTACAGAAGACCTGGCCGGGACGCAGGCATATGAGCAGTACCGGCCCGACACCGGGAATGACGTCCGAGCGCAGCGAGGGCCGGGAGTTTTGCCGGTGAGGGCGGATGCGCAAGAGCAGGGCGATGGGCAATGTCAAAATTCGGCCTGGTGAATCGCTATTGTCATGATCCCGCCGGGGATGGAGACTTGTGCCTTGGCCATTGCCGCCGCCGGGCAGAGGAGTCCGAGTGCGAGGGTTACGGGTTAAGGTCGCCGTCTGCGTGGTCTCGATCGTCGTCGGCGGCGCGCCGCCCGCGTTCGCCGCGCAAGCAGCGAAGACCACCGGATGTGCGGACGGATCGGTCCCGCTCGGCGTCGAGGAGCAGCGTCTCGCCCGCCCGGCGCCGCAGGAGATCCTGCGGCGGGCCGGGTTCGATTCGGTGGCCGCCCGGTTCGGGCGGGCTCTGTGCGGGGCGCGGTCGTACCGAGTCGCCGAGTCGGTCGTCGCCGAGCACGGCCGGCGGTTGTGGCGGCGCGCGGTCGATCGGGCGCAGGGACGCGGCCCGGGGAGCGGCGACCTGAGCAGGGATGATGACCGGCCGCTGTACTGGGCGCGGCTCGGGATGACGAGCGCGCTGCGGCAGTGGCGGCCCGCGTTCGACCTCACCGATGCCGGACGCGAGGCCCTGCTCGATCGGCTGGAACGCACCTCCCGAGGCCAGGACGCCATCCACTTCCCCGCCCGCACAAAGGCCAAGCGGGTCCTGGTCACCGGCTTCGATCCGTTCACCCTCGACCGGGACGTCCGCATCAGCAACCCTTCGGGCGCCACCGCCCTGGCGCTCGACGGCACCACCATCCGGACCAAGACGGGCCTGGTCCGGATCGAAGCCGCCGTCTTCCCCGTACGCTGGGGCGACTTCGCCGACGGCACGGTGGAACGCGCGCTGCGCCCGCATCTGCGGCACGCCGACCTGTTCACCACGGTCAGTCAGGGCCGCCCCGGCCGGTTCGACATCGAGCGCTACAACGCGGCCTGGCGAGGCGGGTTCCCGGACAACGAGAACCGCTCCTCGACCGGCCTCATCCCGGTGACCGACCCCGCCGCCCAGCCCCAGTGGACGGTGACCACGCTCCCCTTCCAGGACATCGTGGCCACCCCGACCGGCCGCTTCCCGGTGCACGACAACACCCAGGTGACCGAGATCCCCGCGGGCGAGACCACTCCCGTCGTGCGGCCGGACGGTCCCACCGAGGGTTCGGCCGCGCGCAGCGGGAGCGGCGGCGACTACCTCTCCAACGAGATCGCCTACCGGGCCACGCTGCTGCGCGACCGGCTCGGCCGGAAGATCCCGGGTGGGCATGTCCACACACCCGTCCTGGAGTTCGGCGCGGGTAACACCGATCCGGGGACGGGCACGGTCACCGATCCGGGCTTCGTCCGCAACCGGCTGGACATCATCGCCCAGGTCCGTTCCATCGTCCTGGTGGCGGCAGCCCAAAGATGAGTCATTTCAGGCTGCCCGCCGTGATGCCCGCGACCACCTGCCGGTTGAAGACCAGGTAGATCACGATCATCGGCAGGGTGATGATCGACAGCGCCGAGAACAGCAGCCCGTAGTCCGTGACGTACCTGCTGGAGAAGGCGAGCAGCCCGGCCGGGATGGTCTTGAGACTGTCGTCCTGGATGTAGAGGAGCGCGAGCAGGAACTCGTTCCAGCAGGACAGCGCCGAGAAGACGGCCACCGTGGCGATGCCCGGCTTGAGCAGCGGCACCGCGATCTGCAGGTAGATCCGCAGGTCGCCGGCGCCGTCCACCCTGGCCGCCTCGAACAGCTCGGCGGGCAGCGCGTCCAGGTAGACCTTGAGCAGGTAGACCGCGAGCGGCAGGCCCATGGCCGTGTACGGCACGATGAGCGCCCAGCGCGTGTCGCCGAGCCCGAGTTCGGTGAAAATCCTGCTCTGCGCGATGAAGTACGACTGGATCGGCAACAGCAGCCCGAGGCCGAGCAGTCCCATCAGCGCGCCGCGCCCCGGGAAGACGTACCGGCTGAACGCGAACGCGGCTGCCGAGCCCACCACCAGGATCAACAGCACGGACACGGCGGTGACGAGCAGGCTGTTCAACGCGTACCCGCCGATCCCGCCCACCTGCCACGCCTCGGCCCACCGGCCGAAGTCCAGGCCGGTCGGGAGCGAGAAGGGCCCGGCGAAGATCTCCGCGTTGGTCTTGAAGCTGGACAGCACCATCCAGATCATCGGCACGAAGAACGCCACGGACAGCGCGGTGAAGGCCACCGTGACCAGTACGCGCGGGAGCCGCCTCACCCCTCGGCCCCCCTGCCCCGGCGCAGCCGCATGAACACGATGCCGACGAGCACCACGACCGCGGTCATGAGGACCGCCATCGCCGAGCCGTAGCCGACCTCGCCGTCGCGGAAGACGACGCGGGTCAGGTAGGTGGTCGGGATCTCGGTGGCGTTGTAGGGGCCGCCGCCGGTGAGCACGTAGAACAGGTCGAAGGTCTGGAAGCCGCCGGTGACGCAGAGCAGCAGGCAGACCTCGACCGCGTTGCGGATCATCGGCACCTTCACCCTGGCGAAGATCCGGGCCTCGCCGGCGCCGTCGAGCCGGGCCGCCTCGATCACCTCCGGCGGTATCTGGGTCAGCGCCGCGTAGAAGATCGCCATGTAGAACCCCGCGTACACCCACCCGGACACCACGCACACCGCGAGCAGCGCCGTGGCCGGGTCGCCGAGCCACACGCGCGTGAGCCCGTCCAGGCCGATCGCCGACAGCGACGCGTTGACCAGGCCGAAGTCACCGTTGTAGACGAACGACCAGAGCACCGCGACGACGACCATCGGCAGCATGACCGGCGCGAACAGCGCGACGCGGAACCAGGGCGAGCCGCCCCGGCGGGCCGCGAGCACCCCGGCCAGCACCAGCCCGAACGCGACCTCCAGCACGATCGTCACCACGATGTAGAGCGTGACGTGCAGGAACGAGCCGACGAACACGTCATCGCCCAGCGCCCTGGCGTAGTTGCCGAGCCCGGTGAAGGTCATCGGCCCGAAGCCGGACCACTCGGTCAGGCTGAACGCCCCGGTGGCGAGCACTGGCGCCAGCACCGCGAAGGCGAAGACCAGCAGGGCGGGCGCGGCGAAGAGGTAGGGGGTGAGGGGTTTGTGCGGGCGCACGGTCAACCGGCCTTCGAGGCCGCTTCGGCCAGCGCGTCCTTCGGCGACTTCTCGCCGCCGAGCACCGCGGCCAGCGCGCGGTAGAACGCGTCGGCGCGCTTGAGGTCGTAGCCGGTGTCGGGGGGCGAGACGACGGTCTTGGCGTCGGCGAGCAGGCCGTCGAGCCGGATCGTCCGCTGGTCGACCTCCTTGTCCGGCGTCGTGCCCTTGGCCAGCGGGACGGTGCCCGACTTGACGAACGCCGCCACGTTGGCGGGCGAGTTGGCCAGGGCCAGGAACTCCGCGGATTCCTTGACCTTGGTGCTCTTGGCGTTGACGACGTAGCCGGTGACCACGCCGATCACGCTGGACTGGTCGCCCGCCCCGCCCGGCATCCCGGGCAGGTTGACGTAGTCGAACGCGAGGCCGGGCGCCTCGTCGATGGCCCAGCTCACCAGCCAGGAGCCGATCGGGTGCATGGCGGCCTTGCCCTTGAAGAAGAGCTGCGCGCCCTCGTTGTCGTTGGCGGCGTTCGCGCTCTCGTTGACGCACTTGTGCTGCCTGAGCTGCGCGATGTAGCCGAAGGCGCGCTCCCACTCCGGCGTGTTCATGCCGGACTTGCCGGAGAGCGTGTCGTGGTAGGACTGCTCGCCGACCACGCGCGAGACCAGGTGCGCCAGCCAGTTGCCCGCGGGCCACAGGTCCTTGTTGCCGGACGTGATGGGCGTGATGCCCTTGGCGTTGAGCCGGTCGCAGGCGGCGAGCAGGTCGTCGAAGGTCTTCGGCGGCTGTACTCCCGCGTCGGTGAGGAGCTTGGGGTTGTACCAGAGCACGTTCGTGACGTCGGCCGCGAACGGCACCATCACGATCTTGCCGTCGATCTTGACCCGGTTGTAGGCGGAGTCGGCGATGAGTCCCTTGAGCGGCCCGCCGGTCACCTGCGTGCCGAGGTCGGCGGCGAAGCCCTCCTTCACGCGGGTGCGCAGCCGGTCGCCGGCCCACTCGAAGTAGATGTCCGGCGCCTTGCGGCCGTTGAGCAGGCTGGGCAGCCCGATCGCCTGGTAGAGGGTGTCCTTCTGGAAGTTCAGCTCGACCTTCGAGCCGGGGTGGGCCTTCTCGTACTGCCCGGCGATGTCCTTCCAGACCCGGATCTGCGCCTCGCCTGGGGAGACCATCGCGATCCGCAGGACGTTGTCGGAGGGGGTCTTCGCGCCGCCTCCGCAGGCGGCCGTGAAGAGCAGGACGAGCGCGAAGGTTCCGATCGGTATCCGCGGCATGTGGGGGCTCCCTTCAAGGGGTCTTACTTGGTGCGTGCGTCACAGGGACGCTCGTCGTGATCGCCTCGGTGAGGCGTCGTTCGACGTCCGGCCGGGTGGCGCCCAGCCGGTCGAGGCCGTACAGGGCCGAGCCGATGACGGGCGGGTCGGCGAGGAGGCGGACGTCCACGTCCGCCCCGGTGCCGCGCAGCCCCTTCTCGATCCTGGCCAGCAGCCTCGGATTGGCGGCGGTGAGCACGCCGCCGCCGAGGACGATGGGGATGGTGCGGTCGTCCCAGTCCAGGCGGTCCATCGCGGCCGTGGCCATGACGGCCGTCTCGTCGCCGAGCCGGTCGACCAGCGCGCCGGCCACCGCGTCGCCGCGGCCGGCGACCTCGAACAGCAGCGGCACGAGTTCGTGCAGCCGCTCCTCGGGCAGGTCGTGCAGGTGGAAGGCGACGCACACGGAGACGACGTCGGGCAGGCCGAAGTGCGCGGGGACGGCCTCGCGCAGCATCGTCGGGGCGCCTCTGCCGTCCTCGTCGCGGACCGCCCACCACAGGACCTCCTCGGCCAGGAACTCGCCGCCGCCCCAGTCGCCGGAGCGCCTGCCGAGCGCGGGGTACCTGGCCGAGCCGCCGCCGGGTGAGAGGGCCACGCAGTTCATGCCGCCGCCGCAGACCACGGCCACGCCGTACGGGCGGCCGGACCCGGCGCGCAGGATGGCGAAGGTGTCGTTGTCGACGGTGACGTCCGGGGCCCAGCCCTGGGCGGCGATCTCGGCGCGCATCGCCTCCTGCTCGACGGGCAGGTCGCAGTGCGCGAGGAAGGCGGCGACGTGCTCGGCGACCGGGCCGCCGCCGGGGGCGGCCTGCCGCACCAGGGCGGCGATCATGGCGATGGCCTCGGGCAGCCGTCGTTCGTGCGGGTTGAAGCCGCCGCCGCGCACCCAGGCGAGCAGGTCGCCGCGGGCCGACACCAGCGCCACGTCCGTCTTGCTGTTTCCCGCGTCGATGGCGAGCACCGCGGCCCGGCCGGTCACGCGGCCCACGGGAGGTGCTCGCGGTTGGCGGCAAGCAGCCGGTCGGTGAGGCGCCTGGCCAGGTCGTACCGGCCGACCAGGGGGTGGGCGAGCAGCGCGGCCTCCACCCGGGCCCGCCCGCCGTGCAGCGCGGCGGACAGGGCCAGTTCCTCGTAGCCGGTGACGTGCGCGATCAGGCCGGAAAGCAATGGCTCGACCGGGCGCACCGGCAGCGGCACCGGACCGGCGGCGGTGATCCGGGCCGGGACCTCGATGACCGCGGAGTCCGGCAGGAAGGGCAGCGTCCCGCCGTTGCGGAGGTTGACCACCTGGGTGTCGCCGCGGTCGTCGAGCAGTGAGGTCAGCAGATCGACGGCGGCGGTGGAGTAGTGCGCTCCGCCGCGCTGTTCGAGCAGTGCCGGCTTTTCCGAAAGGTCCGGGTACATCGCCAGCAACCGCCGTTCCAGGTCGAGCACCTGCTCGGCCCGTTTGGGCCCGCGGCGTTGCTCGGCGACCACTTCGTCGTGGGTGTAGTAGTACCGCAGATAGTAGGAGGGGACCACGCCGAGGCCGCGGACCAGGTCCGCCGGAAGCTCGGTCTCTTCGGTGATCTCCTCCGGGTGGCCGCTCAGCAGCTCGGGGAGCCTGTCGGCGCCGTTCACCCAGGCGGCCCGCTCCCAGGTCAGGTGGTTGAGCCCGACGTGGTCGAGGGTCAGTTCGGCGGGCGCGACGCCGAGCAGGCGGGCGAACAGCCGCTGGAACCCGATCGCCACGTTGCACAGCCCGACCGCCCGGTGACCGGCGTCCAGCAGCGCGCGGGTGACGATGCCGACGGGGTTGGTGAAGTCGACGATCCACGCGCCGGGGGCGAGCTCGCGGACCCGCTCGGCGATCCGCAGTACCTGAGGGACGGTGCGCAGCGCCTTGGCCAGGCCGCCCGCGCCGGTCGTCTCCTGGCCCACGCACCCGCATTCCAGCGGCCACGTCTCGTCGGCGAGCCGGGCCCGCTGGCCGCCCACGCGCAACTGGAGCAGTACGGCGGACGCGCCCTCGACGGCGTCGGACAGGTCGGTGGTCCAGCGGACGGTCCCGGGATGGCCGGCCTTGGCGAACATCCGCGCGGCCAGCGCACCCACCACGGCGAGCCGGTCGGCCGCCGGGTCGGTCAGCGTCAGCTCGGTGACGGGCAGCGCGGCCAGCCCGTCCACCAGCTCGGGGGTGTAGGTGGAGCCGCCCCCGACGACCGCGATCTTCATGTGTTGCTCCTGACTGCCGCCTCGCTGATGCGGCGGGTGGTGAATCGCTCCCAGCCGAGCTGGGCGCCCCTGGCCATCGCGCCGACCAGGACCGGCGCGTCGCCCAGGCCGGACACGGCGAGCCGGGGCGGACGCCGGACCAGGACGGCGAGCGCGGCCTCGATCCGGCCGAGGATGTCGGCGCTGGCCAGGCCGATGCCGCCGCCGAGCACGACCAGCTCGACGTCGGCCACTTTGGTGATCTCGGCGATCCGCACAGCGGTGCGCCTGGCCTGCTCGGTGAGGATCTCCACCGCCTTCGGCTCGCCGGCCCGCCCGGCCGCGAACAGCTCCTCCGGGGTGCGCCGCTCGCCGAGCAAGGCGGCCGACCAGCTCACCAGCGCGTCGGCGGAGGGGCTGTCGGGCGCGAACTCCTGTCCGGGCGGCGGGTTGTCCACCTCACCGGCGGCTCCCCGGTGCCCGCGATGCGGGCGACCGCTGAGCACCAGCCCGGCGCCGACGCCCGCGCCGATCGACAGGAACGCGAAGTCGTCCACGCCCCGCCCGGCGCCGGACGCGTGCTCGCCGACGGCGGCGAGGGTGACGTCGTTCTCCACCTCGGCGGGGACGCCGAGCGCCTCGGCGAGCCGTGCCCTGATGGGCACACCCTCCAGCTCGGCCCGGTTGCTCTCCCTGATCACGCCCTCCCGGGGGTCGACCACGCCGGGCACGCCGGCCACCGCGACCTCCAGGCCGGGCCGATCGCCGCCGCCCTCCAGCAGGCCGTCATGGACGGCCTTGGCAGCCGCCAGCACGGTCTCCGGCGCGGAGTCCGCTATGCGCTGGTCGTGCCGGGCCAGCATGGCGCCGCCGAGGTCGCAGATCGCGCCCCGGACGAAGCGGGTGCCGATGTCCAGGGCCAGGACATGGGCCAGCGTGTGCACGGGCTCGAAGTAGACCGCGCCGTAGTGCGTCTCGCCGGGTGGGGCCGCCTGTCGTACCAGACCGGCGGCCAGCAGCAGGTCGAGCGCGTTGGCGACGGTCGGCTTGGTCATCCCGGTGCGCCGGCTGACCTCGGCCCGCGACAGCGGGGGGTCGGCTCGGATCGCCGTGAGGACCACCGATGCGTTGATCTCGCGAAGGGTCGCGAGGGTCGCGTGCTGGGCCATGACTCGGATTCTAGTAAAGACTCTTGCCTAGATGCAATAAAGACTCTTTACTAGGTTCTGCACTACTTGCTCCACGGAGGAATTCCATGGCCCGTACGCACAACCTCCTGCTCGCCGCCGCCCTCGCGGTCGCGATCATCCCCGCCGCCGGGGTGCACGCCGCGACGACGACGGCCGCCGCCCCCGCCCTAGTCGAACCGTTCGTACTCCAGGTCGGCGGCACGCTCCCCGCGCTGCCCGGCACGGCCGTCTCCCTGGCCACCGGCCCCGGCGGCGTCGTCGCCGCGGCTCATGACAAGGGCCTGGCCGTGTGGGCCGCAGGGGCGTGGAAGGAGGTCGCCGCCGGAGCCGCGCACCGGGTGGCCTGGCGCGGCGGCGACCTGGCCGCGCTGACCGCGCGCGGCCTGCTGATCGCGAGCGGCGACCGGTGGCGCACCACGTCCGTGCGGCTGCCGCACGGCGTCGATCCGGCCAGGGCGCTGCTCGCCGGCGGCCCCGACCTCGTCCTCGCGCAGGGCGACCGGCTCTACCGCAACGACCGCGGCCACGCCTGGCGTCCCGACCGGCTGCCCGGCGACGTGGTGGCCATCGCCCGATCCGCGAAGTCCGGCGCGATCGCCGTCGCCACCGCGACCGGCGTGTACGAACGCGCGGGCCGAAGCTGGAAGCAGGTGTCCGCCACCCCCGCGGTCGGCCATCTCGCCTATGACGGCAAGGACCGGCTGTGGTACGCCGCCGCGTCCGGCATCGGCGTCAGGGACGGCGGCGCGTGGAAGGCGTACGGCCCGGCCGACGGCCTGCCCATGCTCGGCTTCACCGCGCTCACGCCGGGCGCGAACGGCGACATCTGGCTCGGCACCGCCAGTGGCGCCATCCGCTTCGACGGCACGAACTGGGAGTACCGCCAGGGCCGCCGCTGGCTGCCCGGCGACGCGGTCGCGGCCATCGCGGTGGACGCGCAGGCCAACGCCTACTTCGCCACCTCCGAAGGCGTCGGCAAGATCGAGGCCCGCCGTACCACGCTCGGTGAGAAGGCCGACGTCTACGAGCGGGCGATCGCCGCGATGCACAGGCGCACGCCGTACGGGTTCGTCGAGGGCGTGGACCTGCACACCCCGGGCGACCTGAGCAAATGGGTGCAGGGCTCCAGCGACAACGACGGTTTGTGGACCGCGATGTACGGCGCGGCCGAGGCGTTCCGGTACGGCGCGGCCAAGGACCCGGCCGCCAGGGACAACGCGCGCAAGGTCTTCGAGGCGCTGAAGTTCCTCGGCGACGTGACCCAGGGCGGGACCGACCCCGCGCCGCCCGGGTTCATCGCCCGCTCGATCATCGAGACCACCGCGACCGACCCCAACATCCGCGACAACGAGCAGCGCGACCGGGACAAGCAGAAGGGCGACGCGTACTGGAAGATCCTCGTGCCGCGCTGGCCGAAGAGCGCGGACGGCAAGTGGTACTGGAAGACCGACACCAGCAGCGACGAACTGGTCGGGCACTACTTCTTCAACGCCCTCTACCACGACATCGTCGCCAAGGACGACGCCGAGAAGCGCGAGGTGGCGTCGGTCATCACCCGGACCACCGACCACCTGATCGCAGGCGACTTCTTCTTCGTCGACCATGACGGCAAGCCCACCCGATGGGGGTTCTTCAACCCCAAGGAGATCAACGGCAACCCGTGGCGGCGCGAGGAGCGCGGGCTCAACAGCCAGACGATCCTGGCGTTCCTGGCGATCGCCGAGCACGTCTCCGGTGACCCGAAGTACGCCGCGGCCAAGAAGAAGCTGATCGACGAGCACGGCTACGACATGAACACCCTCGCGCCCAAGGTCACTCCGGGCGTCGGCGGCGGCAATCAGTCCGACGACGAGATGGCGTTCATGAACTACTACCACCTGCTGGCCTACGAGAAGGACGCCGAGCTCAAGCGGTCCTGGGCCCGGTCGCTGTACGACTACTGGCAGTTGGAGCAGTACGAGCTGAACCCGTTCTTCAACTTCATCGCCGCGACGGGCCTGGCCGGCCAGACCTGGCTGGACGCCTACGGGCCCTTCCCGCTGGACATGCCCGGACCGTGGCTTGAGCAGTCGGTGGACACCCTCAAGCGGTTCCCGCTCAACATGATCGACTGGAAGCAGACCAACACCGCCCGGCTGGACATCGTCAACCTCGGCCGGCACATCCGGCCCGACGCCGACCCCGCCAAGCTCGGCATGCGCCGCAACGGGCTGGTGCTGCCGATCGACGAGCGGGTGATCGGCCACTGGAACCACGACCCGTACAAGCTCGAACAGGGCGGAGCGGGCACCCACGTCAACGACGGCACCTCCTACCTGCTGCCGTACTGGATGGGCCGCTACCACAAGTTCATCACCGAGAAGTGACGGGCGGACCGGCACCCGGGCGCGCACGGCCCGGGTGCCGGGAAACGTCGCACCCACCCCCTACGCTTGAGGGCATGGCTCGGGTGAACGATGAGGCCGCGGCGGCGCTGCAGGAATACGCCGACCTGTTCGCGATGACCGGGGGCGACGCCTTCCGGGTGCGCAGTTACCAGAAGGCGGCCAAGGCCATCGCCGGCCACCCGGAGGACATCTCGGGCGGCGACGTGCGCTCGGTGCCCGGGGTGGGCGAGGCCATCGCCAAGAAGGTCGAGGAGTTCCTGAGCCGCGGCAGCTTCCGCCAGCTCGACGAGCTGCGCGGCCGGGTGCCCGAGGGCGTGCGGCGGATGACGCGCATTCCCTCGCTCGGCCCGAAGAAGGCCATCTTCCTGTTCACCGAGCTGGGCATCGACTCCCCCGCCGCGCTGCGCGAGGCGATCGGGGCGGGCCGGCTCGCCGGGGTCAAGGGCTTCGGCCCGCGCACCGAGGCCAACCTGCTCAAGGGCATCGACCAGATGGAGCAGGCCGGGCGGCGGGTGCACATCGGCATCGCCATGGAGCTGGCCGAGAAGGTCATCGCCTCGCTGTCCGGCGAGGGCGTGCGGCGGATCGCCTACGCGGGCTCGCTGCGGCGGATGAAGGACACCATCGGCGACATCGACATCCTGGCCGTGGCGCCGGCGTCGCTGATGGAGGAGTTCCGCGCGATGCCGTACATCGCGGAGGTGATCGCCGCCGGAGAGAAGAAGACCTCGGTGCGCACCACCGGCGGCGTGCAGGTCGATCTGCGGCTGGTGCCCGCCGAGTCGTGGGGCGCGGCCATGCAGTACTTCACGGGGTCCAAGGAGCACAACGTCCGGATCCGGGAGATGGCCGTCAAGAAGGGCTGGAAGCTCTCGGAGTACGGGCTGTTCGAGGGCGAGCGGGTGATCGCCTCCCGCACCGAGGAGGAGATCTACGCGGCGCTCGGCATGCCGTGGATCCCGCCCACCATGCGCGAAGACGGCGGCGAGGTCGCGGCGGCGCTCAAGGGCGGGCTGCCGGAGGTGGTCACCCTCGATGACCTGAAGGGCGACCTGCACACCCACACCGACCTGACCGACGGCATCGCCTCGCTGGCGGACATGGTGGCCGCGGCGGCGCGGCTGGGCTACGCCTACTACGCGATCACCGACCACGCGCCCGACCTGGTCATGCAGCGGATGACCCTCGACAAGGCGCTCGCCCAGCGAGACCGGGTGGCCCGGTTGCAGACCTCCTACCCGGGCATGCGGCTGCTGCACGGCACCGAGCTGAACATCGGCCCCGACGGCACGGTCGACTGGCCGGTGGAGGTCCTTGAGGGGTTCGACGTGACGGTGGCGAGCGTCCACTCCCACTTCAACCAGTCGCGGGCGGAGATGACCGCCCGCTTCATCGCCGCCTGCGAAAACCCGCAGGTGCACATCATCGGCCACCCCACCACGCGCAAGCTCGGCAAGCGCGAGCCGGTCGATGCCGACTGGGAGGAGATCTTCCGCTGCGCGGCCCGCACCGGCACCGCCATGGAGATCGACTCCTATCCCGACCGCTCCGACCTGCCGGCCGAGCTGGTCCGGCTGGCCCGCCACCACGGCGTGAAGTTCTCCATCGACAGCGACTCGCACGCCATCCCGCACCTGGCCCACCAGCGCTACGGGGTGGGCATCGCGCAGCGGGCCTGGCTCACCACAGACGACGTGATCAACACCTGGCCGCTGGAGCGGCTGCTGGCCTTCCTGGGCCGCGGCGACGGCTGAAGGCGGGCGCGGCGCGGTCAGCCGAGGTGGCCTGAGGCGACCGAGGCGGCCAGCACCTCGCAGATCAGCCGCACCCCGAGCAGCGAGGTCACGTCCGAGGAGTCGTACGGCGGGGCGACCTCCACCACCTCCATGCCCAGCAGTCCCTCCGTGGCGAACCGCCGGACCAGCCGCAGCGCCTCGCGCGGATACAGCCCGCCGGGATCGGGCCACCCCGTCCCCGGCGCGAACCCGGGATCGACGGCGTCGATGTCGAAGGACAGATAGACCCCGCGTGCCCCGCCGCTCCAGGCCGCCTCCAGCGCCTGGTCCGCCACGGTGTCCAGGCCGCGTTCCTCCACGTCCTCCACGGCGATCACGAGCGAGCCGTCCCGGGCGGGGGCGCGTGCCGCCTGCCACCCGCTCACCCCGATCTGCACGAGGTTGCCCAGGTCGAAGTGGGTCTCGTGGGCGGCCCCGCGGTCGCCGTCCGGCTCGCGGGCCCCCAGGTGCCGGTCGAAGTGGATCACGCCGATCTTGCCGCCGAACGCCTCCATCACGCCGCGCGCGGCCGGGTACCCGACGGAGTGGTCGCCGCCGAGCACCACCGGGAACACCCCGTGCGAGACGATGTGCGCCACTCCCCTGGTGATCCGGTCGAAGGCCGCGTCCAGGTCGGCGGGGGCCAGGAAGATGTCCCCCAGATCCACGATGTCCAGCCCGTCCAGCAGGTCGGCGCCGCGCTCGCAGTAGTGCGAGACGTGCAGTGTGGAGATCCGCCGCATGCCCTGCGGCCCGAACCGCGGCCCCGGGCGGTGGGCCGCGCCGGCGTCCAGCGGCACCCCGACCACCGCGACCTGGTGTTCGCCGACCCGGCTCAGCTCTTGCAGGTGAGGGGCCTTGAGGAAGGTGTTGATGCCGGAGAAGTGCGGGTTCTCGCCCCGCTGGAACAGGGCGGCCAGCTCCCGCTGATCGTCGGAGTCGGTCAGTTCCACTCCGGGCTCCCCCGGCGGATCGCTCCTCATAGGGCATTCCTGCGCCGGGGGCGGGCAAGGCGAACCGGGCGGCGGGTATGGAGATGGGCAGAGGTGAGGAAAACCACTCCGGGATACGGCGTGGCGTACTCCAGGATTACATACTGTCCCTGTAGGGAATATGTGGTTTGACCGAAGGGACGACCGGATGGCGTACGAGAACCCCATGGGCGACGCCCCTCCCGTGAGCGGGGGCATAGTCAAACCGCTGCCGCCGGAGTGGTTCGTCGCGCACGACACCAACGCCGAGACCCGCTGGGAGGCGCTGGCCGGGACGGGCTACCACGTTCCCAACGACAGGTTCTTCGTGCGCAACCACACCGCCACGCCGCTCATCGACGTGGCGGGCTGGCGGCTGCGGGTCCACGGGCGGGCCCTTCGCGCGCCCCGGACCTTCGACTACGCCGAGTTGCGGGCGATGCCGCAGGTGACGGTCGAGGCGGCGGTGGAGTGCGCGGGCAACGGCCGCGCGTTCTTCGCCTCCCAGCAGGGCACCCCCACACCCGGCACGCCGTGGCGGCTGGGCGGTATCGGGGTGGCCAGGTGGGGCGGCGTGCCGCTGGCGGACGTGCTGCGATCGGCCGGGCTCACCTCCCGCGCGGTGGACGTACTGGGCACCGGCCTGGACGCCGACTACATCTGCGGCGGGGTCAACCACGGCAGGGTCCGCCGCCCGCTGCCGATCGCCAAGGCCATGGACGACGTGCTGCTCGCCCTGGACATGAACGGCGAGCCGCTGCCGCCTGACCACGGCTTCCCCGCCCGGCTCATCGTGCCGTCCTGGATCGGCGTCGCCTCGATCAAGTGGCTGGGCGAGATCGAGGTGTCCGACGAGCCGATCCGGACGCCGTGGAACACGGTGTTCTACCGGATGCCCCGATGGGGGCCGCCGCTCACCACACAGGTGCCCAAGAGCGCCTTCGAGCTGCCCTGGGACGCCGCGCTGCCGGCCGGGCGGGAGCTGGAGCTGCGCGGGCGGTCATGGTCGGGCAACGGCCGGGTGGAACGCGTGGAGATCAGCGTGGACGGCGGCGCGAGCTGGGAACGTGCCACGCTGCACGGGCCGCGGCCGGCCGCCGGGTGGGCGCGGTGGCGGTACACCTGGCGCCCGCCGGGCCCGGGCGGCTACACGCTGCTGGCCCGCGCGACCGACGAGACGGGGACCACGCAGCCGCTCCGCGTCCCCTTCAACGCCGACGGCTATCTGTTCGGGGCGGTGGTGGCGCACCCGGTGCGCGTGATCGCGGCGTGAAAGGCCCCGCTTACGGCGAGACGCAAAGAGATCCCTACAAATAGCACGCTTAACGGCTAGTGACCGGAATTTAACCTGTCAGAATCATCGGACAGCAGGTGTGAAACCCTCCGGAAACGCGAAGACCTCAGGATGTTCCCATGGACGTCCCGGCTGGAGGGAGAGATCGTTGCGCCAGTTGACCGCGCTGGACGCGCAGTTCCTCCATGCCGAGTCGCCGACGACCACCGCACATGTGGCCGGGGTCGCGATCGTCGATACCGGCGACGCCGCCCCGGGCCGGATCACCAAGGGCACGCTGGTCGCGCTGCTGCGCCGGCGGGCGCACCTGGCTCCCGCGCTGCGGCTGCGGCTGGCGGGCGTCCCGTTCGGGCTGGACCTGCCGTACTGGGCCGAGGACCCGGACTTCGACCCCGCCGACCACGTCTACGAGACCACGCTGCCCGCCCCCGAACTGCTCACCGACGTGGTCGCCAGGCTGCACGAGCGCAGGCTGTCGCGGCACCGGCCGCTGTGGGAGATGCACCTGATCCACGGCCTGGAGCACGGCCGGGTGGCGATCTACACCAAGGTTCACCACTGCGCCATCGACGGCGTGTCCGGGGCCGAGACGCTCGCCGCGCTGCTGGACCTCGCGCCGGTCGGCCCCGAGCCGGCCGCCGCGCGGCCCCCCGCCGAGCCGGTCACCGCGCCGGGCACGCTCGGCATGCTCGCCGGGGCGGCGGTCAACTCGATGACGCACCCGCTGCGCGCGCTCGGCTCGCTCCGCCGGACCGCGGCCGACCTCGACGCGGTGCCGATCGCCGCCACGCTGCCCGGGGCGCGCTGGGTGGCGCGGATGGCCAGGCTGCTCGGTGGCGAGGCCGGGCAGGCGCCCGCGCTGCCGTCGCTGGAGGTGCCGCGCACGCCGCTGACCGGGCCGGTGAGCGGGCAGCGGCGGTTCGCGTACGGCTCGCTGCCGCTGGCCGAGATCAGGCGGGTCGGCAGGACCTTCGGGATGAGCGTCAACGACGTGGTCATGGCCATGTGCGCGGCGGCGCTGCGGACCTGGCTGGCCGAACGGGACGTGCTGCCCGGCCTGCCGCTCATCGCCGCCGTCCCGGTGGCCGCCCGCGCTCGCCCAGGCGGACGCGGCCCCGGCGCGGTGGGCAACCGGATCTCGGCGATGGCCGCCCCGATCGCCACGCACCTGGCCGACCCGCGCGAGCGGCTGCTGGCCACCAGGGATGCCATGCGCGCCGCCAAACGCCGCTTCGCCTCCTCCCCCGCGACCTGGCTGAGCGACCTTTCCACGCTGCTGCCGCCGCCGGTGACCGCGCTGGCCACCGCCTCGGTCTTCCGGCTCGCCGGGCTCGCCTGCCCGCCGGTCAACCTGATCGTCTCCAACGTGCCGGGCCCGCGCCTCCCGCTCTACCTGTGCGGGGGCAAGGTGGTCGCGTACTACCCGATGTCGGTGGTCACCGACCTGAGCGGCGGGCTCAGCGTCACCTGCTTCTCCTACGCCGGGTCGCTCGACTTCGGGCTGCTGGCCTGCCCGCGCCACGTGGACGACGTGTGGCGGCTGTTCGGCCACCTGCGCGCGGCCCTGGAGGAGCTGTCGGCCCTCGCCGGCCCCGCCCCCGAAAGAGCCGAAGAAGCGGCCAAGGTCACCGTCCCGGCCTGAAACGGGAAGGGCCCCGGCGGGCGACGCCCGCCGGGGACCCTGGAAAGGGACGGCCGTCAGTGCGGTGTGGCCTGCTCGGCGCCGACGCCGGTGAGCGAGCGGACCTCGATCTCGGCGTACTTGGCGGCGTTGTACTCCTTGCTCATCCGGGTACCGATCCAGCCGAACAGGAAGCCCAGCGGGATGGAGATGATGCCCGGGTTCTGTAGCGGGAACCAGGAGAAGTCGGCCCCCGGGAACAGCGCCGTCTTGCTGCCCGACACGACCGGCGAGAAGATCACCAGGATCAGCGCGGACAGCAGGCCGCCGTAGATCGCCGAGACCGCGCCGGCGGTGTTGAACCGCTTCCAGAACAGGCTGAACAGGATCGCCGGCAGGTTGCCCGAGGCGGCCACCGCGAAGGCCAGCGCCACCAGGAAGGCGACGTTCTGACCCTGGGCCAGGATGCCCAGGCCGATGGAGGCCGCGCCGATCACGAAGGCGGAGATCCGGGCGACCCGCACCTCCTCCTTCTCGGTGACCTTGCCGCGCTTGATCACGTGCGCGTAGAGGTCGTGGGCGAAACTGGAGGAGGAGGCCAGGGTGAGACCCGCGACCACGGCCAGGATGGTGGCGAAGGCGACGGCCGCGATGATCGCCAGCAGGATCGTGCCGCCGACCGTGCCGAACATGAGGTCACCGATCGCCTTGGCGAGCTGTGGCGCGGCGGTGTTGCCCGCCTTGTCCGCCGCGGTGATCGCCTTGCCACCCACCAGCGCCGCCGCCCCGAAGCCGAGCACCAGCGTGAGCAGGTAGAAGACGCCGATGATGCCGATGCCCCAGATGACCGACTTCCGGGCGTCCTTCGCGGTGGGAACGGTGTAAAAGCGGATCAGAATGTGCGGCAGACCGGCGGTGCCGAGCACCAGCGCGATGCCCAGGCTGACCAGGTCGATCTTCCCGGCCAGGCCCTGCGCCTCGGTGCCGTACTTCAGGCCGGGCTCCAGGAACGCGGCGCCCTTGCCGCTCTCCGCGGCGGCCTCGCCGAGCAGCCCGGAGAGGTTGAAGCCGAACTGCATCAGGACCAGCAGCGTGATCAGCGCGGCCCCGGTCATCAGCAGCACGGCCTTGACGATCTGCACCCAGGTGGTGCCCTTCATACCACCGAAGACCACATAGACGATCATCAGGATGCCGACGCCGACGATGGTCAGCGCCTTGCCTGCGGGCGAGTCGATGCCGAGCAGCAGGCCGACCAGCGCGCCCGCGCCGACCATCTGGGCCAGCAGGTAGAAGATGCTGACCGTGATCGTGGACACGCCGGCCGCGGTACGCACCGGGCGCGGGCTCATCCGGAAGGCCAGCACGTCGGCCATGGTGAACTTGCCGGAGTTGCGCATCAGCTCGGCGACCAGCAGCAGCGCCACCAGCCAGGCGACCAGGAAGCCGATGGAGTACAGGAAACCGTCGTAGCCGGACAGGGCGATGATCCCGGCGATGCCGAGGAACGAGGCGGCGGACATGTAGTCGCCGCCGATCGCCATGCCGTTCTGCGCCGCGCTGAACGAGCGGCCGCCGGCGTAGTAGTCGGCGGCGGTCTTGGTGTTGCGGCTGGCCCAGAAGGTGATGCCGAGCGTCGCCGCGACGAATATCAGGAAGAGGGTGGTGGAAAGCGCCTCTGAACTCACTAGTGCTTCTCCTCGACCTCGTGACGGAGCTTGTCGGCCAGCGGGTCCAGCTTCTTGGCCGCATGCCTGGAGTAGGCCCAGGCGATCCAGAACGTGGACACGAACTGGAGCACCCCGAACACCAAGGCCACGTTGATGTTGCCGAAGAGCTTGATCCCCATGAAGTCACGAGCCCAGCCGGAGAGCAGCACGTAGAGCAGGTACCACGCCAGGAAGGCCGCGGTCATCGGGAACGTCCAAGCGCGGAAGCGCCGTTTCAGCTCCTGGAACTCCTGACTCGTCTGCACCTGTTCGTAGACGGACGCGTCATGTTCTTTGGTCGTCACCGAGCCTCCCACGGCTGTGATGTGGATCACGCATACCGTAGAAGGGGAAGCCGCCCCTAAGAAGAGGCAGCGCCGGGCCGGTCGCCGAGTCGTCACGGCATGGCGTTCAGCAGGCGGCCCATTGCGGTGAAAGGTCGGATATCCGCGACGAGCGGTCGGCCGTTCTCAGGAACCCGGGGAAGCGCTGGTCAGGATCGCCTGGGACGCCAGTCGCCGCGGTTGACGTTGAGCCCTTCCGGGGCGTGCAGGCGTACCATGGTGCGCGTCACGTCGGCGGGCACCTTGCCGGGGGTGGCGAGCGAGACCACGATCATCACCACGAAGGCGATCGGCACGGTCCAGGCGGCGGGCTGGGCCAGCAGCGCGCCCGCCCAGCCCGAGTGCGGGCCGATCACGATCGTGGTCACCACCGCCGCGCTGGCCAGTCCGCCGCCGGCCAGCAGCCCGGCCATCGCGCCGGTCGAGGTCAGCCGCCACCACCAGATGCCGAGCACCAGCAGCGGGCAGAACGACGAGGCCGCGACCGCGAACGCGAGGCCCACCACGTCGGCCACCGGCAGCGAGCGCGCCGCCGCGGCCAGCACCAGCGGCACGATCACCGCCGCCACCGTGGCCAGCTGGAAGGACCGCACGCCGCCGCGCAGGATGTCCTGGGCGATCACCCCGGCGACCGACACGGTCAGCCCCGAGGAGGTGGACAGGAACGCCGCGAACGCCCCCGCCGTGACCAGAGCGGCCAGCAGGTCGCCCAGCGTCCCGCCGATCATGCGGCCGGGCAGCGCGAGCACCACCTCGTCGGTGCGCCCGCTGGCGATCAGGTCGGGAGTGTAGAGCCGGCCGAGCGCGCCGTAGATCGCGGGCAGCAGATAGAACGCGCCGAGCAGGGACAGCACGACCAGGGTCGTCCGGCGGGCGGCCCGCCCGTCCGGGTTGGTGTAGAAGCGCACGAGCACGTGCGGCAGCCCCATCGTGCCCAGGAAGGTCGCCAGGATCAGCGAGTACGTCGCGTACAGCGGATACTCCCGCTCCCCGCCCAGCGGCAGCGCCCAGCTCGCGGCGTCGTGCTCGCTGATGCCGGGGGCCCCGGCGTCGCGCCAGGCCAGGAGCAGGAAGATCACGGGCAGGGCCAGCGCGGTGAGCTTGAGCCAGTACTGGAACGCCTGGACGAACGTGATCGACCGCATCCCGCCGGACAGCACGTTGACCGCCACCACGACCGCCACCAGCACCCCGCCCACCCACTCGGGGGCCCCGGTGATCGTCCGCAGCACCACGCCCGCGCTCTGGAACTGCGGCATCAGGTACAGCCAGCCGATCAGCACGACCAGCACGCTCGCCGTACGGCGGACGGTCATAGACGACAGCCGCGCCTCGGCGAAGTCGGGCAGCGTGTAGGCCCCGGACCTGCGCAGCGGGGCCGACACCAGGACCAGCAGCACCAGGTAGCCGCCGGTCCAGCCGACCGGCAACCACAGCATGTCGGCCCCGTAGGCGAGGATCAGCCCGGCCGCGCCCAGGAAGGAGGCCGCCGAGAGGTACTCGCCGCCGATCGCGGAGGCGTTCCACAGCGGGGAGACCGTTCGCGAGGCCACGTAGAAGTCGGAGGTGGTGCGCGACAGGCGCAGCCCGAACGCGCCGATCAGCACCGCCGTCACCACGACCAGGACCACCGCGGTGACGCCGGAGGCGGTGCTCACTGGCGCTCGTCCATGATGTCGGCGAAGTGGCGTTCGTTGCGCTCGGCCTGCCGTACGTACAGCCAGGCCCCCACGACGAAGGCCGGGAAGATCAGCCCGCCCAGCACCGCCCAGGGCAACGGCAGCCCGCCCAGATGCACCTCACGCAGCTCCGGCACCAGCAGGAACAGCAGCGGCAGCCCGCCGATGACGCACCCGAGCAGGGTGCACACGAACAGGCCGAGCCGGAACTGCGTCCTGATCAGCGAGCGCATGTAGACCTCGCCGAGCCGGGTCTGCTCGTCCAGCTCCCGGGTCACCGGATGGCGCGGACGGCGTGCGGCCACCGTGCGCGGGCTGGTCACCACCACCCTGCGCTGCCGTTCGGTCATCGTCCCCCCTGCGGTGCGAGCTAGCTCTGGGCCTTGCGCGCCCTGCGCACAAGCAGATCACGAAGCTCCCTGGTGTGGCGGCGGCTCACCGGTATTTCCGTTTCGCCGACGCGCACCACGCACCGGCCGGAGTCGATGTGCAGCTCGTCGATGTGCTTGACGGCGACCAGGTGGCTGCGGTGCACCCGGACGAACCCCACCGGGGCCCAGCGCTCCTCCAGCGTGGCCAGCGAGATCCGGACCAGGTGGCTGCCGCCCTCGGTGTGCAGCCGGGCGTAGTCGCCCTGCGCCTCGACGTACTTGACGTCGGTGCTGGACACGAACCGGGTGACCCCGCCCAGTTCGACCGGGATGGTGTCCGGTTCGCGGCCCCCCGTCTCCGGGTCGGGCAGCTCGGCGGCGACGCTCACCCGCCGGATCGCCTCGGCCAGCCGTTCCGGGCGTACCGGTTTGAGCAGGTAGTCCTCCGCTTTGATCTCGAAAGCGTCCACCGCGTGGTCCTCGTAGGCGGTGACGAACACGACCCGCGGCGGGTTGGCGAACCGCGAGAGCAGCCGGCCCAGCACCACCCCGTCCAGGCCGCGCATGCGGATGTCGAGGAAGACCGCGTCGATGGGCCTGCCCTCGGCGATGCCACGGTCCAAAAGCCGCAGTGCGGCGGCGCCGTCCCTGGCCGTGGCCACTTCGGCGATCCTCGTGTCGGCCCGCAGGAGGTAGGCGAGATCCTCCAGCGCGGGCAGCTCATCGTCAACAGCGAGGACGCGCAGGCCGACCACCAGGGCTCCCCTCCTTAATCGGCGAATGCACAAGAGCGTGATGAAACCGGCATCAGAAGTCAACGGGTACGGGAGTAGATCAGCGCGCGGACACGCCCGGGTGGTACTTGGGGACGCGTACGTTGATCTTGGTACCGGCGCCCGGAGCGGTCTCCACGACCAGGCCGTACTCGTCACCGTAGACCTGGCGCAGCCGTACGTCCACGTTCGCCAGCCCGACTCCGCCGGCCCCCGAGCGCTCGCCGGATTCGCCCGCCAGTATGCGGCGCAGCCGTTCGGGGTCCATGCCGATGCCGTCGTCCTCCACGCTGATCGAGCACTCCGCGCCGGCGTCCTCGGCGATGATCGAGATGCGGCCGGTGCCCGGCTTGCTCTCCAGGCCGTGCCGCACGGCGTTCTCCACCAGCGGCTGCAGGCACAGGAACGGCACCGCCACCGGCAGCACCTCCGGCGCTATGCGCAGCGTGACCTGGAGCTGGTCGCCGAACCTGGCGCGTTCCAGGGTGAGGTAGCGGTCGATGGAGCGCAGCTCTTCGGCGAGCGTGGTGAAGTCGCCGTGCCTGCGGAAGGAGTAGCGGGTGAAGTCGGCGAACTCCAGCAGCAGCTCCCTGGCCCGCTCGGGGTCGGTGCGGACGAAGGAGCCGATGGTGGTCAGGGAGTTGTAGATGAAGTGCGGGGAGATCTGCGCGCGCAGCGCGCGGACCTCGGCCTCCATCAGCAGGGTGCGGGATCGGTCGAGTTCGGCCAGTTCGAGCTGGGAGTCGACCCAGCGGGCGACCTCCTGGGCGGCGCGGACCAGGCCGGCCGAGGCGTGCCCGCCGTACGCGGTGAGCGTGCCGACCACCCGGTCGTCGGGGGTGAGCGGGACCACCACGGCGAACCTGATCGGGCACTCGGGCTGGTCGCAGGTGACCACGTCGGGGCCGAAGACGTGGGTCCTGCCGTCCTTGAAGGTCTGACCGGCCAGGTCGAAGGCGGCGGCGGCGTGGTGCTCGCCCACGCCGTCGTAGACCAGCAGCCGCTCCCCGTCGGTGATCGCCAGGGCCGGTGAGCCGAGGAGTTCGCGCAGGTGGCGGGATGCCTTGGTGGCCCCGGTCTCGGTCAGCCCGGCGCGCAGCGGGGGCGCGGCCAGCGAGGCGGTGTGCAGGGTCTCGAAGGTGGCCCGCTCGGCGGGGCTGCTGCCCAGCTCCCTGCGCCCGCGGAGCACCCGCCACAGCACGAACGTGGGCACGCTCACCAGAACGGCCACCACGACCACCGCGACGAGGGGTTCCACTGCCACAGCGGCAGGCTAGCCGGTCAGCCGCGCAGCGCGGAACGAATCTTGTCCGCGTAGGAGGCCGCCTCCGCCTCGTCGGCGTACTTGACCCGGGGCCAGAAGAACCCGCGCAGGCCGTCCTTGCGGTTGCGGGGCACGATGTGGACGTGCAGGTGGGCGACGCTCTGGCTGATCCGGTTGTTCATCGCCACGAACGTGCCCGCGGCCGACAGGCCCTCCTCCACGGCGGCGGCCATGCTCTGGACCCGCTGGAAGAACGGCCCGACGGCGGGGACCGGCAGGTCGGTCAGGGTCTCCGCGTGCTCGCGCGGGACGACCAGCACATGCCCCTTGAACACCGGCCTGGCGTCCAGGAAGGCGACCGCGACCTCGTCGTCCAGCACGATCTGCGCGGGCTGCGCGCCCGCGGCGATGGCACAGAAAAGGCACTCCACGCCCCTCAGTCTGTCAGCCCGGCGGCGCCCTCCGGACGGGGTCGCGGCCTATCCGCGGCGGCGGCGGAGCAGGCGGCGGGCGACCAGGGCGACGGCGGTGCCCGCCGCGAGCATCAGGAACTTGGTCGGCCTGCGCCGTTCGCGGATCTCGGCCGCGGCCTCGCCGATCCGGTCGGCGTCACTGGACGGCGGGGCCGCCGGGCGGGTGCGGTCCAGGTCCGCGGGGGCGGACGTCCCCGCGATCGGTTCGCCGCTCCCCCGGCCGGATGCGGGGGTGGGCACGCCGGTGTCCTCACCGGTGCCCCGGTGGGCCTCCCCGCCCGTCTCGCGCTGGGTGGGCGGGACGTTCAGCGAACCGCTCTCATCGGCCCGTACGGCCTCACCCACGGGGTGTCTGCGGGCCCCCACCTCACCGGCGGTGTGCCGGGCCGACGGCCCTCCTGGGTCGGTCTCGCTCATCTCGCACCTCCACATGACTCGACCGTCGAATCTCGAAAGTCGGGGAATGTGGGGATTCGTCTACCCGGGACAGCGCGGGCAAACCAGACGGCCGCTCAGCGATCCTCGAAGGCGGCCGGGACCATCACCCGCAGGCCGTTCGGCACCGTGCGCAGGGTCAGCGGGGTACGCAGCCGTACCTCGCCGTCCACCTCGGCGGCCATCGGCGGATCGGTCTCCAGCAGCATCTCGCCGCCGACGACGAACGGCCCGCCCGCCAGGCTGCGCCAGCGCCCGCTGACCGCCCTGACCATGGTCTCCAGCAGCAGCCGCAGCAGTTTGCCCGAGCCGAGCTGGTAGGCCACCAGCGTGCCGTCGTCGATGCTCATGTCCCTGGCCACCTGCCGGCCGCCGTGGAAGCGGCCGTTGGCCACGTTGAGCTGGTGGGTCAGCAGTTCGTGGCGGCGGCCGTCCACCGTGATGTAGGCGCGGAAGGGCCGGTACCGCGGGAGCACGGCGAGCGCGGTCAGCGGATAGGCCGCGCGCCCGACCAGCCGCTTGAGCCACGGCCGTACCCTGCTCGCCACCTCGACCGACACCCCGAAGCTCGCCAGGTTGGCGAAGGGCCGGTCGCCCGCCATGCCGACGTCCACGTCGGCGACCTTGCCGGTGCGGAACACCTCGGCCGCGCCCGGCAGGTCGAGCGGCAGGCCCAGGCTGCGGGCGAAGTTGTTGGTGGTACCGAGTGGCAGCACGCCGAGCGCGACATCACGCTGGGCCAGGTGCTTGACCGCGGTGCTCAGCGTGCCGTCGCCGCCGCCGACGATGAGCAGGTCGGGGCCGAGGGCCAGGGCGCTCTCCAGCGTCTGGCGCAGCCGCTTGGGGTTGACCACCGCGTGGACCGCCATCGGTTCCAGGCCCTTGGCGTCCAGCAGGCGCAGCACCTCGGGAAAGCGGCGGCGGCCCCGGCGCGAGTGGGTGTTGACCACCACGGCGATCTTGCGGTCGGTCCTGATGGCCGCCGTGTGCTCGTCCTTGCTGCGCTGCTCGCTCACGCTTCCCCTCATCCGGTACGGCCGGGCGGGCCCGCCCGAATTTCCGAGCACATCGTACGGCCCTCATGCGAACGCGTCGCCGCGGCCGGGAGACCGGCCACGGCGACGCGCCTTCGATCAGCGGAATCGATCCTCGGGACCTACTTCTTGGGCGGGGTCACCTGGATCAAAGCGGCGAGGTTGCCGGGCAGCGGGGCGAGCAGCCGGAGCTGGACGCCGAGCGCCTTGTTCTCGTCGCCGGGGTTGCCGGAGCCGAGCACATGGTTGCCGGTGATGACCTGGCCGTACAGCTCCTTGGCGGGAGTGCCGTCCACGTTCACGACGCGCGTGGAGTAAGCCTCGTCGTTCTTGGAGGGCACGACCACCGAGGCGTCGCCGTCGCGGTAGTACAGCCCGTCCTCGCGCACCTCGATGCCCGGGTACCAGGTCTTGGCGTCGGTGAAGTGCGGGACCGCCGGAAGCGCGGAGAACTTGGTGCAGTACTCGCTGAACGGCTCGTCGGCCGCCTCCAGGCACTCGGTGAACGGGTAGGTCTTCTTGAACGAGAAGGCCGCGTTGGAGGTCTGGACCCGGCCCTGGAGGTTCTTGCTCAGGTTGGGGTCCTTCTCGGCGGCCTCGCCGGTGCGCCGCAGCGGCTCGTAGTGCGAGTCGACCAGCAGCAGGCTGCCCTTGGGGCCGATGCTCGGCGGGGCGCCGATGGTGTCGGCGATGTTGTTGGTGGTGTGGGTGGAGTCGCGGTACCAGACCAGCATGCCCGGGGCGTTGTACTTGACCTTCTCCACCTTCCACGCGCCGTCACGCAGGTAGGAGGTGTCGTAGGCGTACTGCAGGCCCTTGTCGAAGCCGTCCAGGTTGCGCCACTCGGCGAGGTAGAACCGGTCGATGGCGCGGAAGCCGTCGTTCTGGTTCCAGCCGGCGCCGTGGGTGTTGGTGTGCGAGCCGCCCATGGTCAGCCAGCCGTTGGCGCCGTTCTCGACGTCGTCGCTCCACACGGTCTCGGTGCCGTTGGTGAGGGCGAAGTCGTCGGCGTGCCAGCCGCGCGGGGTGTAGGCGGCGTCGGAGTTGTAGGTCAGCCTGAGCTTGATCGACTTACCGGCGAACGGGGTCAGGTTGACGTAGTCGTGCCGCCAGCCGTCGGTGTTGCCGGTCAGGCCGTACTTCTTGTTGCCGAAGGTGGCGAGGTTCTTGTTCGGGTCGGGGTAACCGTCGGGGGTGGTCACCTCGGTGCCGGCCTCGTCGTAGACCTTCTGCTGGGTCCACGTGGCGCCGTTGTCGGTGGACACCTCGATGAAGCCGTAGTCCCAGTCGCCCTCGATCTCGTAGTTGTTCCACAGCCAGAACTTCACGTCCGTGCCGCTCGGCACCTGGATGTCGCGGGCGAGCTTGACGTCGGCCCACTCCTGGTCCAGGTTGGACCACCAGGTCTTGGATCCGCTGTGCGGCTTGACCATCGCCAGCGGCTCGCTCTTCAGGTTCACCCGCACACCGTCTTCGGTGTACTTCGGAGTGCGCGAGGTCTGGCCGACGGGCACCACCCGCGACCTGTCACCGGGGTTGAAGGTCTTCGGGTTGGCCCAGCCGAGCACCCACTTGTCCCACAGGCCCATGTGGGTCGGCATGGACTGGAAGATCGGGCCCGAGTGGGAGCCGCTGGACATCAGGTCCCAGAAGTCGACCGCGCTCTCGGCGTTGCCGGAGGTGTCGTACAGGTCGGGCAGGCCCAGGTCGTGACCGTACTCGTGGGCGAACACGCCGACGCCGGAGTCCTCCGGCTGCACGATGTAGTTGGAGATCTTCTTGTCGGTGCCGGGGATGACGTGGCCGCCCGCCACCGCGCTGGAGTGCGCCCAGATGGCGTAGGTGCCCTGCTCGCCGCCGTCACCGGACTTGTCCGCGCCGGCGTGGACCAGCACGAGGTGGTCGATCACGCCGTCGGGCTCGACGTAGTTGCCGTCGCCGTCGGCGTCGGAGACGTCCTCAAGGTCGTAGTCGGCCCAGGGGAAGTCCGGCTGCTGGGCCGCCAGGACGTTCACCGCGTCGATCGCGAGCTGGGCCGCGCCGACCTTGTTGTCCGGGTGGCCGGACATGTCCTGCGAGGCTCCGCCACAGGCGGCGGCGCCGTACCACGCCTCGGAGTGCGGGGCCTTGATCCAGCCGACGGCCTCGCCGGTGACCGAGTAGGCGCCCTTGGACATCTCCTCGTACATGTTCTTCATGGTGTAGCCGGAGATGTCGATGCCCGGCTTGCCGTCGGGGCCCTTGAGGTCCTTGCGGACCCGCTCGGTGATGCCCGTCTTGGTGTACAGCATCTTGTTGAAGTGCGCGGGGCTGAAGTCCGGCACCCAGAAGCTGTTGTTGTCCTTCTTGGGCAGCGTGGCGGGGTCGGGGAGATCGTTGTGGAGCGGGCCGTTCAGCAGTGTGCCGGGCGGCTCGGTGACACAGTCGCTGGGGGGGCTGCCGATGACGCGCGGACGCTTGAATCCGGAGAAGTCGTCATTGGCGTTCTCATTGAACTCCACGAGCAGCGTGAGCAGCTTGGCCGTCCGCGTCTGCTTGGACTTCTTGAAGATGAACTCCGCGGGGTTCTTCCCGGTCCTGATCGCCTCGCGCTCCCGCTGCGCGAGGATCCGGCCGGTGACCGGGTTACCGCTGGAGAATTTCCGGTCCACCTTCTCCGCCGGCGACAGCGAACGGGCCCGGTCGTCGACCGAGCGCTCGTCCTGTTCCTGCTGGACACGGGGAGCGGCGTAGTTGATGTAATGGTCGGCGGCGCTCGGCTGGTAACGGGCGACCGACGCGTCCGAAGGAGCGGCGGCCCCCACCACCGTCAATCCGGCGGCGGTTAACCCGATCGCTGGCACGATAGCGAGTAGGCGCCGCCCGGCGCCCCTGCCTCTGCTGGACAACAGACTGTTCCTCCCTCGCCCGGGTTTACCGGGCACAAGTCCTGGCATACCGGGTGTCAGCATGCCGTCACTGGATCTCTGCGACGCCTGTGACGCGGCACCTAGAAATCCGCAATCGGGACGTTAGAGGAGAAGGTAAACCAGGAGTAAACCGGATTCTGTATGTTGCGGAATTGTAATCAATTTGCAGTACAAAAAGGGCATATTAGGATAATTCCGGCAGCTATTCATTACGCGGAAGCGTTTTCCATAGCACAGCCTCGGCGGTGCCCGGTCCGGCCTCCCCATCGGCGGGCCGCCCGGCGACCGGAAACGGAACGCCGTACCGCCACACGGAAGGCCGGGTGAAGGTCGCGAAAGGGCGCCGCGTAGAGTCGCAGACGTGACCGGCTCCACCATTGATCTCCTTGCCAAGGCCCTCCCCGACGGGCGGGTGCTCACCGACCCCGACGTGACCGACTCCTACTCCCGCGACCGGACCTTCCTGGCGCCCGGCGCGGCGCTCGGCGTGGTCCTCGCGCAGAGCCGCGACGACGTGATCGAGACGCTGCGGTGGGCGACCGCGCACCGGGTGCCCGTCGTACCGCGCGGCGCGGGCACCGGCCTGGCCGGCGGGGCCACGGCGAGCGAGGGCTGCGTGGTCCTCTCCGTGGCGAAGATGGCGCAGATCAAGGAACTGTCCGCCGCCGACGAGATCGCGGTCGTCGAGCCCGGCGTGATCACCGCCGACCTCGATTCGGCCGCCAGGGAGCACGGGCTGATGTACGCGCCCGACCCCTCCTCCTACGAGATCTCCACGGTCGGCGGCAACCTGGCCACCAACGCGGGGGGCCTGCGCTGCGTCAAGTACGGCGTGACCCGCGACTCGGCGCTCGGCCTGGAAGTCGTGCTCGCCGACGGCCAGGTGCTCAACACCGGCCGCCGTACCGTCAAGGGCGTCACCGGCTACGACCTGACCGGGCTGTTCGTCGGCTCCGAGGGCACGCTCGGGGTGATCACCGCGGCCACGGTACGGCTGCGCCGCGCCCCGCTCGGCCCGCCCGCCACGATCGCCGCCGAGTTCGCCTCGCTGCGCGACGCCGCTTCGGCGGTGTCGGCGATCATCGCCGCCGGCTGCCAGCCGTCCCTGCTCGAACTGCTCGACCGGGCCACGCTCAAGGCCATCGACGACTGGCGCAACATCGGCCTGGAGGCGGGCGTGGCGGCCATGCTGATCGCCCAGTCCGACGCCACCGACGGCCAGGCCGTGGCCCGGCGGATGCACGACCTCTGCATGGAGAACGGCGCGTCGTTCGTCGCCGTGTCGGACAGCCCGGCCGAGACCGAGGAACTGATCGGCATTCGCCGGATGGCCTACACGGCCAAGGAGCGCCTGGGCAACTGCCTGGTCGAGGACGTCTGCGTGCCGCGTTCGGCGCTGCCGGACATGATGACCGCCATCGAGGGCGCCGCGGCCCGGCACGACGTGCTGATCTGCACGGTCGCGCACGCCGGGGACGGCAACCTGCACCCGGTGTTCGTCTTCGACCACGGCGTACCCGAGCCGCCGCAGAACGTCTGGGACGCGGCCGACGAGGTCTTCCGGGCCGCTTTGGACCTCGGCGGCACGCTCACCGGCGAGCACGGCGTCGGCCTGCTCAAGCGGCGCTGGCTGGAACTGGAGACCGGCCCGCTGGCGAGCGGCATCAACGCCGGCATCAAGAAGGTCTTCGATCCGCTGGGCATCCTCAACCCCGGAAAGGCCATCTGAGCACCGGCCGGATCCACCCCTGGCAGGATCGCGGTTCCCACCCGCATCACGCCGCACACTGGTAGCGTGACATGCCAGAGTTAGGCTTTTTCAGGTGATTTGTCGGGGGTGGAGCAACCGGTGCAGGTCCGGCCGCTGAGCACAGAAGACCCGCGCCGCCTGGGTCCCTTCGAGCTGGTCGGCCGGCTCGGTGAAGGCGGCCAGGGGGTCGTTTATCTGGGCCGCGGCCCCGCGGGCGAGCAGGTCGCGGTCAAGCTCCTGCACAGCGGCCTGACCGCCGACGAGGAGGCGCGGACGCGCTTCCTGCGCGAGGTGGCGGTGGCCCAGCGGGTGGCGCGGTTCTGCACCGCCCCGGTACTGCACGCGGACCTCGCGGGCAACCGCCCCTACATCGTCAGCGAGTACGTCCCGGGCCCCTCGCTCCGCGAACTCGTGGACCGCGAGGGGCCGCGGCGGGGCGGGGCGCTGGAACGGCTGGCCATCGCCACCGCCACCGCACTGGCCGCCATCCACCGGGCCGGAATCCTGCACCGCGACTTCAAGCCCGCCAACGTGCTGATGGGCCCGGAAGGGCCGGTGGTCATCGACTTCGGCATCGCCAGGGCACTGGACGCGCCGGGCACCACCGCGACCGGCATGGCCATCGGCACGCCGTCCTACCTCGCCCCGGAACAGCTCGCGGGCGCCCCGGTCTCCCCCGCCTCCGACGTGTTCGCCTGGGGCGTCACGATGGTGTTCGCCGCCACCGGGAGGCCGGCCTTCGGCCAGGACTCCATTCCGGTGGTGATGAACCGGATTCTGCACAACGATCCGGAGCTGGGGGGCCTCGACGGGCCGATTCGCGAGGTCGTGGCGGCCTGCCTGTCCAAGGACCCGTCCATGCGGCCGACGGCCGAGGATCTGGTCGGGCACCTGACCGGGCGGGCGGCGGGGCCGCTGCGCCGCCCGGCCGTGCCGCACGGCGGGCGACCGAGCGCCGAAGAGCCCACCGGGCCGTTGCACACGCCCCGGCGCGGTGGCCGGTTCAAGCGGCCCGCGGTACTGGTCGCGGCCCTGGCGGCGGGCGCGGTGGTCCTGGGCGGCGGCTCGGTGGTGCTCGCCAGGACCGGGACGCTCACCCTGATGGCCGACAACCTCACCCCGGGCACGCCGCAGGCGGCCGGGACCGCGCGGGAGCAGGTCGTCCCGCCGAGCGAGGCCGGACCGCCGCCGCCGACGCCCGAGACCAGTGCCTGGCAGTCGCCGGCGCCACCGCGCAAGACCCGCGCGCGGCACGATCCGCCGCGCGACGACGCGGCCAGCCGTACCGGGGAGCAGGCGAACGAGCCGGGCCCCCGGCACACCAAGACCCACGAGCCGAAGCCGAAGCCGGAGCCGACGCGCAAGCCCACGGAGCCCGGCCCCGAACCGACCGCGACGGCCGGCCCGCCGGAGCCCACCGCCAAGCCGACGGTCAAGCCGACCAGCAGGCCGTCTCCGACGAAGACCACCACGACGCCCAAGCCGAGGCCGACCAGGACCATCGCGCCGCCCAAGCCGAATCCGCACACCCCCGCGGGCGTCTGCGGCCCCGGCTACAAGGTGATCAACTCCCATGGGCTCGGCGGTGGCGCCACCGTGTACCTGCTCTTCAACGCCTCGGCGGGCCGCAACTGCGTCGTGACGATGTCGAAGTACGTGATACCGGCCAAGGTCGCGATGAGCGCCACGCTCAAGGTGAAGGGCGGGGCCTCCGGGGGCGACAGCGGCCGGTTCACCGCCTACGCCGGTCCGGTACGGCTGCCCGCCGTCAAGAAATGCGTCATCTGGGGCGGCTCCTTCAAGTCGGCCCGCTGGACCAGCGGCTGGAGCCACTGCGGCTGACGCCCGGCCACCGGGGAGGCCCATGATCGGGCGTGCGCCGCCGCGTGCGAAAGTTGGAACCCCTGAGGCAGCGCACGATCGGATGGTGGGTTGACGTGGAAGAGCTGGTGCACGCGCGGGCGGCCGACGGCGTGGCGACGATCACGATGGACTCGCCGCGCAACCGCAACGCCCTGTCGGTACGGTTGCTCGACGAGCTGGCCGACCGGCTGCGCCGGGCGCTGGACGAGGACGGCGTGCGGGTCATCGTGCTCACCGCGACCGGCACGGTCTTCTGCTCGGGGGCCGACCTGAGGGAGCAGCGGGCCGCGGAGCCGGGCCGCCCCGCGTCCGCGCCGGTGACCGAGGCGCTGCCGGAGATCATGAGCCTGCTGTGGAACAGCCCCAAACCGGTCATCTGCCGGCTCAACGGCACCGCCCGGGCCGGGGGGCTCGGCCTGGTGGCGGCCTGCGACTTCGCCATCGCCCCGCGGTCGGCGTCGTTCGCGTTCAGCGAGGTACGGCTGGGCGTGGTGCCGGCGATGATCTCGGTCACCGTGCTGCGGCGGATGGAACCGCGCGCCGCGGCGGAGTACTTCCTGACCGGCGAGGTCTTCGACGCCGACCGGGCCGCGCAGATCGGGCTGCTGACCAGGGCGGTACCTGACGACGAACTGGACGCCACGGTCGAGCACTACGCCGGCATGCTGCGCCTCGGCGGCCCGGAGGCGCTGGCGATCGCCAAGCGCCTGGTGCGCGAGGTGCCCGCCCTGCCGCTCGAGGAGGGCATGCGCCGCATGGCCGGGCTCTCCGCCGAACGCTTCACCTCCGAAGAAGGCCAGGAGGGCATCCGCGCCTTCGCCGAGAAGCGCCGCCCGTACTGGGCCCGCTGACCCTCGTGCGCGACTGCGCACTTGTGGCGTGGCGTGCACGGCGTTGCAGTTTTGTGACCGTAATTTATACCTTCTGGGTAGCTATAAAGATCCTATACCCATTGATCGCTACAATTGCGCGCAATTGCTAATGCGAGGTCCGCTCGGGGAAGGATCGATCATGCGCCTGCGATTCCTCGGTTCCACGTCTGAGGCGGGAGCCTGCCCGTCGCTCTACGAGACCGATCGGGGCACCATCGTCGTTCAGGGCCTGCGGGTCACCGACGGCGAGGCGCTCGGTGACCTGCGCGACGTGCTCGAAGGCGAGACCGTCGTCGAAATCCCCCGGGAACTGCTCACGGAGGTGGCCAAGCGGGTCCTCGACCGCTGAGGGCGCGACGGGGCGCGGGGCGGCCGGGGAGCGTTGATCACGATTCGGGCGCGCCCACTGGATAGAACGGCGAGCGCGGTCTACTCTCATCCGCATTCGTGACTCCTCGGACCGGAGCGACAGGGTCCTGGCGTCGCCGGCCGTCCGGCGCCCCACCCGGAGGTAGGTTTGAGCAGCTTCCAGCAGGCCCGGATCGACTTGGGCATGCACCTCCGGCAACTACGCGAGGCCGCCCATCTGTCGGGCAAGGAACTCGCCGAGCGCCTCGGCTGGCAGCCGTCGAAGGTCTCCAGACTGGAGAACGCGCGACAGACGGCCTCCGAAGACGACGTGGTGGTGTGGGCTCAAGCGGTGGACGCCCCGCCCGAGGTCGTGGACAAGCTGATCGCCCAGGTGATCAGCCTGGTGGAGCGGCACGACTCCTGGCGGCAGCGGCACCGCAGCGGACTGGCCGCCATCCAGGAGGACATGCGCGACCTTGAGGCCCGGACGCAGTTGTTCCGGGTGTTCGAGCCGGGCCTGGTCATCGGGCTGCTGCAGACGGCGGAGTACGCGCGCAACGTGTTCGCGAAGGTCAAGCGCCTCTACAGCGCGGCCGAGGAGATCGACGCGGCGATCCGGGTGCGGATGCAACGGCAGGAGATCCTTTACGACGGCAGGCGGCGGTTCCGGTTTCTGATGCCGGAGGCGGCGTTGCGCTACCGGCTCGCGCCGCTCAACGTGATGCGCGGCCAGTTGGACCGGCTGCTCGCGGTGAGCACGCTGCCCAACGTGGAGTTCGGTGTGGTGCCGTTCGAGGCGCCGCTCCCCTCGGCCGTGCTGAACGGATTCTGGATCTACAACGAGACGCTGGTCGGCGTCGCCACCCGAACCAAGGAACTGATGCTCCGCGATCCGGAGGACATCGCCTTCTACGGACGTGTGTTCGAAGAGTTCTGCGAGATCGCGGCTTTCGACGACGAGGCCCGCGCGGTGATCGTGCGTGTACTGGACGACTTCGATCGGCAGACCGAATCTCCCGTGGACTAAATGCCGCAATTGCTTGCTTGGCCGGATTGATCGTGCAATCCTGTCGCGAGAAAAAGTTGCGGAGGTGACTCACGATGATGGACACATTGTCCTGTCTTGAGCGCTTCGCCGGTGCGACCCGGCGGCATGCCGATCTTTCGGTGCAGAGCATCGCCCTGAACAGCGACCCGGCCTACGTATGCGTCCGCAACCGTTTCAGCTCAACACTGTTCGAAACGGTCACCTGCGCCGATGGCGCCTTCGTGACCTCCTGGGGCTACCGCCTGGGCGACATGGACGACGTAGACGCCGCCGCCGCCCGCCTGGCCTTCCTACTGGCCGCCCTCCCCGCCTGAACCACCCACCCCGCGCCCCCACGGACGACGTGACCCCCGCCGCCCCCCATTGGCCTCCCTGCTGGCCCCTCCCCGGCTGGGTCACCCGCCCGAACGACACGAACGACGTAGACGCCGCCGCGCCCCGGCTACCCTTCCCTCTGGCTGAGCTCCCCGCCTGAAGCACCCGGCCTGCCCCGCCCACCTGAGCGACACGAACGACGTCGACGCCCCCGCCACCCGGCCGCCCTCCCCGCTGGCCCCCGCCCGGGCGACACGAACGACGTGGACACCGCCGCTCGCCTGGCCTTCCCACTGGCCGCCCTCCCCGGTTGGGTCACCCGCCTGAGCGACATGGACGACGTAGAGACCACTGCGACCCGGCTACCCTCCCCGCCTGAACCGCACAGCCTGGGTCACCGGCCTGGGTCACTCGCCACAGCGATAGACCCGCGTGCCGTCGGCCCGTCGGCCCTTTGGGGTCGGCGCCAGGTCCGGCCAGCCGGGGGGACGCGGTTCGCCGTACTCGGCGGGATCGACCGGTGCGCAGGTGGCCTCCACCCACTGGGTGAGCCCGCGGTCACCTCGGGTCGCGGCGCGCAAGCCCCCGCCGGGGATCACGTACCGCAACCGCCCTGCGGCGACGAGATCGCGCAGCCGCTCCACGGTCATCGCCGGATCAGAACCGAGGAACCCGCCCATCGCCAGCGCCGGCCGGCCCGTGGCGAGGATCACCTGCGCTGCGGGCTGAGCGTTGCCGAAGGCGGCCAGCCAGGTCGCCCCGCCCTGCTCACGCTTGAGGTACGCGATCAGCCCGTCGCTCACCCGGCCGCCGAAGCCACCCAGGCCACCACCCCCGGCTCCTCCACCGAACGGCACGGCCTGCGCGACCCGCGCACCACCCAGCGCACCAGGCGGAAGCCCCGGAATCGGCCCGGTCTCGGGACCGGCCGTCGGATTGCCCCCACTGACCGGCGAGCCAAGCGGCGTCACCGCGAACGCCGCCGGAGCGGCGAGCGCCGCTGCCACAGCAGCAACCGGAACCACCCCGCCAAGCCACGACGCCCCCGGCCGGATCGCTCTCCGCCCGCCCTCCCCTCTTGTGATGCCCACCGAACCACTCACCACGGCGGCCCCAACGCCCGCCGACCCGCCTGCCACCGTTGCCGTGCCCGTCAGCGCCCGCTGGCCGGGCACCGCCACCGAATCGCCCGACTCCGCCGCATGGGGCAGCTCCCGCAGGGCCCTACCCACCACACGAACCAACACCCGCAAGCCCGGCACCATCGCGACCACCGAACCAACCGATGCCACCACACGAACCAACGCCCGCAGGACCTTACCCACCACACGAACCAACACCCGCAAGCCCGGCACCATCGCGACCACCGAACCAACCGATGTCGCCGCGCGGGCCAGTGCCGGCAGGCGGGGCGCCGCCGTGGGGCCGGCCGGGGCCGGCGGGGCGTGGGTCAGGGCGCGCAGGGCGAGGGTCGCTGTGACGAGGGCCGAAGCGGCGGCCACGGCCCAGGGCAGCCATGGGGCGAACTCCGGTGTGCGGCGCAGCAGGGTGAACGCCCAGGCGCCGGTCACCGCCGTGCACGCAGGGGCGAGCCAGGACCAGGCCGCAGAGTGGACGTGGGCCCGCCACAGCAGGACCCCGCCGATCCCGCAGAGCGCGGCCACGGCCGGGGCCATCACGGCCGTGTAGTAGGGGTGGAAGACCCCGCCGGTGAAGCTGAAGACCACCAGGTGCGTCACCAGCCAGCCGCCCCACAGCGCCAGCGCCGCGCGGACCGGCTCGGTGCGCCGCTCCCCGTCGTGCGCGAAGCCCGCTGCGGGCACCCGGGCCAGGATGAGCGGCCCCGCGACGAGCGCCACCAGCGCGAACGGCAGCAGCCACGAGATCTGCCCGGCCACCAGGTCGTTGAACATCCGCCCCGCCCCGGGCTCCCCGCCGAACGCGGGCGGGTTGTGCGTGCCCGCCTGCATGCCGAGGAAGCGCCCCAGGCCGTTGTAGCCGATCACCAGGTCCCACATGCTGTTATGGGTGCTGCCCCCCACGAAGGGCCGGTCGGCGGCGGGCCACAGGTCGACGATGGTCATCCACCAGGCGCTGGAGACCAGCAGCGCCGCCCCCGCCGCCGCCAGCGCGCGCAGCCGGCGGGCCGGCGAGCCCGGGGCCGCGTAGAGGTAGACCCCGGCGAAGGCGGGCACGACCAGGTACGCCTGGAGCATCTTGGTGTTGAAGGCCAGGCCGACGAGGACGGCGCAGAGCACCAGCGGGCGGGCCCGCCCGTCGCGCAGCGCGGCCAGGCACGCGCAGGCGGCCCCGGTGAGCAGCAGCACCAGGATCGGGTCGGGGTTGTTGTCGCGGTTGATCGCCACGGTGATCGGGGTCAGCGCCAGCACCAGCGCGGCCAGGTCGGCAGCGACGCGACCGGGGCGGCCGGGGACGCTCCGGCGTACCGCGATGTGCAACAGCCAGACCGTTGCCAGGCCCGCCGCCGCCTGCGGGAGCAGCAGGCTCCAGCTCGACATACCGAAGACCCGCACGGACAGGCCCGTCACCCACAGCGCGAGCGGCGGCTTGTCGACGGTGATGAACGACCCGGCGTCGAGCGCGCCGAAGAAGAACGCCTTCCAGCTCTGCGTGCCGGACAGCACCGCCGCGGAGTAGTAGGTGTTGGCGTGCCCGTTGCGGCCCAGCCCCCAGGTGTAGAGCAGCGCGGCCAGGGCCAGCACCGCCGCCAGCGGAAGCCGGGACAGCAGCGCGCGGGTGCGGGAGGCGGTGTCCGGGGCGAGGCCCGGCTCGGTGGTCGTGGCGGCGCTCAACGCAACCCCCGGTTGACCGGGCGGCGCAGGTTGAACACCCAGGTGCGCAGCAGCAGGAAGCGGACCAGGGTGGCCAGCCCGTTGGCGGCGACCACCGCGCCGACCTCGGCGAGGGTGGAGGCGTGCGGCGCGACGGCGTCGAGCAGGGCCAGGCCGCCGGTGCTCAGCCCGAGCCCGACGACGAACGCCACACCGCCTTCGAGCTGGTGCCGCAGCGCCCCGGCGCGCCCGGTGACGCCGAACGTGAACCGCCGGTTGGCGGCGGTGTTGGCCATGGCGGTGAGGAACAGCGCCAGCGCGTTGGCGGCGACCGCGGGCACCACCTGGCGCAGCGCCACGAACAGGCCGAGGTGCGCCAGCGTGCTGATCCCGCCGATCACCGCGAAGATCGGGAGCTGCCTGGTCGCGCCGGTCATCGCCACGCGGACCATGCCGCGCAGGTCGTCGAGCGCGGTCTTGAGGATGTCGACCCGGCTGTCGGGGTCGTCGACCCAATCGACGGGGACCTCGTGGATGCGCAGGCCGTGCCGCTCGGCCAGCAGCAGCAGCTCGGTGTCGAAGAACCACTCCTCGTCGCGCACCGACGGCAGCAGCGCCTGGGCGACCTCGGCGCGCACCGCCTTGAACCCGCATTGGGCGTCGGAGAACCGCGCGCCGAGGACCGACCGCAGCAGCAGGTTGTAGCCGCGCGAGATCACCTCGCGCTTGGGGCCGCGCACGACGTTGGCCGAGGCGTCGAGCCTGGTGCCGATCGCCAGGTCGCTGTGCCCGGACAGCAGCGGGGCCACCAGTGGCAAGAACGCGTCCAGGTCGGTGGACAGATCGACGTCCATGTACGCGACGACGTCGGCGTCGCTCTGGCTCCACACCCGGCGCAGCGCCCTCCCCCGGCCCTTCTCCGCGATGCGCACCGCCCGCACGTCACCGAGATCGCGTGCGACGCGGGTGGCCACCTCCCAGGTGGCGTCGGTGCTGGCGTTGTCGGCGACCGTGATCCGGAAGGCGAAGGGGAACGCGGCCGACAGATATCCGTGCAGCCGGCGAACGCTGTCCTCCAGGACCCGCTGTTCGTTGTGCACGGGAATGACGATCTCGACCAGCCGCGTCCGCGGTGGCGCACCCGTCAACTCGTTCATGCTCATGGCCCCACGCTGGGAGCCGGATATTTGACAAGGGTGAGTCAATTATTAACGGGAGATGAGAAAACCACGCCGGGGAGGCTGATCCATGCCTCCGCGCCACCGCCCTGGGCGTTGGCCATGCCCGCCTCGCCGCCCACGTCGCGGGCCGCCTGCGCGACGATGGCCAGGCCGAGCCCGGACCCGGGCAGGCTGCGGGCGGTGGGCGAGCGCCAGAAGCGGTCGAAGACGTGTTCGAGGTCTTCGGCGGGCACGCCGGGCCCGTGGTCGCGCACGGAGAGCCGTCCCTCGCGCAGGCGCACCTCCACCGTGCCGCCGGGCGGACTGAACTTCACTGCGTTGTCCAGCAGGTTCATCACCGCCCTGGACAGGGTGGGGGCGTGCCCGGTGACGTGCCAGGTCGACAGGTCGGCCGTCACGTGGACGGTGGGCGCGCGCAGCCGCGCCCGGGCCACCGCGACGCTCACCAGGTCGTGGAAGGCGATCGGCTCGCCCGGTTTGTGGTCGCCTTCCGGCCTGGCCAGCTGAAGCAGGTCGCCGACCAGCGTGGACAGCTCCTCGAACTGCGCCTTCAGGCTGCCGAGCAACCTCCGTTTGGCCGCGGGGTCGATCGCCCGCCCGGTGTGCTCGCTGCGCAGCAGCAGGTCGATGTTGGCGCGCAGACTGGTGAGCGGGGTGCGCAGCTCGTGCCCGGCGTCGGCGATCAGCCGCCGCTGCCGGTCGCGGGAGCGGGTCAGGGCGCTGGTCATCGAGTTGAACGCGGCCCCGAGGCGGGCGATCTCGTCGGTGCCCTCGACGGGGATGCGGGTGGTGAGGTCGCCCGTCCGGCCGACGTGCTCGACCGCGCCGGTCAGCTTGCCGACCGGGCGCAGGGCGGTACGCGAGATCAGCAGCCCTACGGACGCCGCGCCCAGGGCTCCGAGCGCCGCGATGGACGCCAGCAGCCCGGCCAGGCGGGCCAGCGTGGAATGCAACTCGGCGAGGGAGCGCGACTCCATGACGGCCACCCCGGGGGCGATCTGCTGGGTCTTGACGCGCACGGCCATGCCGGTGTCGGTCGTGGCATCCTTGATCATCTTACCGCCGTGCGCGGCGATGGCGCGATCGGCCGCGGTGACCGGCAGGCCGCCGGGGCTGAGGACGCAGCGCCGGCCGTCGGCCGCGTAGATGAACTGGAGCGGCGGGACATAGGCGCGCAGCGGGTCGCCCTTGGCCGCTCTGGGGTCGGCGCAGTGCTCAAGGATCATGGCGATGTCCTGGGCGCGCTTGCGCGCGCCCTCCGGGGTGGGCGGGCCCTGGAGGCCGCGGTCGAGGTGCTTGAGCATCTCGCCGCGCACGATGATCCAGCACGCCACGGCACAGACCGCGATCGCCAGGGCGACGGCGACCGCCACCAGCACCGTGAGCCGGGAGCGCAGGGTGCGACCGGTCACTGCGCCGCCCGCAGGACGTAACCCACGCCGCGCACGGTGTGGATCAGCCGGGGCAGCCCGCCCGCCTCGGTCTTGCGGCGGAGGTACATCACGTAGACGTCGAGGGAGTTGGAGGCGGGCTCGAAGTCGAACCCCCACACCTCGCTCAGGATCTGCTCACGGGTGAGCACCTGCCTGGGGTGCAGCAGGAAGAACTCCAGCAGCAGGTATTCGGTGCGGGTCAGCTCCAGCGGCCGGCCCGCCCGGCTCACCTCGCGGCCCGCGGTGTCCATCGTGAGGTCGCCGAAGGCCAGCAGGACATCGGCCGCGTCGTCATCGCGCGCCCCCGGCGGCTCGCCGCGACGCAACAGGGCGCGCACCCGGGCCAGCAGCTCGTCCAGCTCGAACGGCTTGACCAGGTAGTCGTCGGCCCCGGCGTCCAGGCCGCTGACACGGTCGCCGACCGTCTCCCTGGCGGTGAGCATCAGCACCGGCACCCGGTTGCCCGCGGCACGCAGCCTGCGGCACGCGGTCAGCCCGTCGATTCGCGGCATCATCACATCCAGCAGCACCGCGTCGTAGCGCTCCCGGGCAAGCGCGTCCAGCGCGGCCATCCCATCGGCCGCCACCCCGACGGCGTATCCCTCGAACTCCAGCGTCGCCGAAAGCGCCTCCCGGAGCGCGGGTTCATCGTCTACGACGAGTAGTCGCACGGTCACGCATCAAAACTTAGCCACGCCTTATGAGAAATGCGTTAACGCGCAACGGCCGGATCGATGTCCCACCGAGCGACGCGAACGGGACCGTTCCAAAACGGACACCGCGCAGGCCGAGCGGCGAATGACGGTGCGCCGCAACGGCCGCAACCGGCCGCCCGCCGCCGTACGCACACAGGGGTGACATGAGGCGAGGCGGAATGTAGGGGACGAGCCGGGCAGGCCACGGCCTGGCGCACTCGCCGCCCTGCCACGGCGGCAGACAGCGGAGACACCTACCGCCCCGCCGCCGTACGCGCACAGGGGTGACATGAGGCGAGGCGGAACGTAGGGGACGAGCCGGGCAGGCCACGGCCTGACGCACTCGCCGCCCTGCCACGGCGGCAGGCAGCGGAGACACCTACCGCCCCGCCGCCGTACGCGCACAGGGGTGACATGAGGCGAGGCGGAATGTAGGGGACGAGCCGGGCAGGCCACGGCCTGACGCGCTCGCCGCCCTGCCACGGCGGCAGGCGGCGGAGACACCTACCGCCCCGCCGCCGTACGCGCACAGGGAGGCGTGGGCGACCGCGTGGCGGGGAGTCCTGCCGAGGTGGCGTGAACGGGAACGTTCAAATCGGACATCGGCGCAGCTCGGTCCCTCAGGCCGCGGGAAGGCTCCACCACTTCGCGGGACGCGATCGAGGTCGTCGGCGGCCTGGGGCGTGAGGGAAGACGGGATGTCCGGGTCAGGCGACGGCCCGATGCGCTCGCTGCCGTGTCACGGGGGCCGACAGCGTAGACGCCTCCGGCCCGGCCCGACGCCGTACGCGTGCACGGGCGTGAGCGGCCGGGTGGCGCTTGCGGGGGACGTCAGGGAGCGGGGTGGCGTGAGGAAGGTGCCGTGGCGGGGGCGGAGAGTGTTCGGCGCCATGCGAGAGGGCCGGCGGCGCAGGTGCCTGTGGCCCGGGCGAGGGCGAATGGGGAGGTCAGGGGTGTGGGGTGGCCGCTGGCGTGGCCTGGGGGTGGCCGGCGGGGAAGGCGGGATGTACCGGGGCGGGGTGGGCGGTGGGCATGCGGCGCGCCATAACATCCATGGGACAGGGAGCGGCAGATTGCAATAGAAGCCGCTAGATACGCGATTCGCCCGATTCCACCGCCAACGAGCTTTACCCTATTGACACCAATTGATAGCTTGCGGCGTAGGCTGCACCATTAGCCACACGCGTCACTCTGGGGAGGTTGCGGTCTGCCGATGGACGCCGAGTCATCGATCTGCCTGAGCGATCTGGTTCCGGCTCTGCGCTGGAGCCGGCCCAAGCAGGTCGCCGAAGTTCTGGCCGACCCCCGACTGCCTTCCGGCTGGTGGGCCTCCGTGACACTGCCACGCGCGATCGCCGTGATGGGGCTGGACTGGCTCTGCGACCGGCTCGCGCGCCTGTCGGCGTCCCGGTGGGATCATCTCCCGCTGACCGACGTGATGCCCGCCCTGCAGACGCTCACCATGCCCGAACCGATCCACTGGCCGGTCCAGGCGCGCGCGGTGGTGGACCGGCTCGGCGGATGGGGGACCGTGTGCAGGCTCACGCCGGGCGACCTCGCGACGCCGGCCGCGGCGGCCTCCACGGCACTGGAGCTCATCGTCGCGTCGGTCTTCCGCGAGGTGCTCACGCGGATACCGGCGCACCCCTCGGCGGGCCGCCCTGCCGCGGCCCCGGCGCAGGCCGTACCGGCGCAGGCGGGCGCGACCGGCGAGCCGTCCGCCGCCCTGCCCCGCCGGCCGGCCGCACAGCCGCAACAGGCACCCGCGCAACACCAGCAGGCACCCGCGCATCACCCGCAGGCACCCGCGCCGCCACAGCAGGCACCCGCGCAGCAGGGCCGGCAGGTGCAGGGCCAGGCCCCGGCCGCACAACCCGGGCAGCCTGCGCAGCCCTATCCCGCGCCGACGCCCGAGGGCGCGGCGGCGACCGCGGAGTTCCCGCTCATCGGCCTGCTGGACGGCATGTTCAGAGGATGGGAGCCGCTGGAACAGGCGGTCGCGGTGGAACGGCTGTTCGCCGCCGACCCGATCAGCCTGCGCGCTCTCGCGCACCGGCTCGGCGTGGACCGCGAGGTGCTCTCCCAGGCCCAGCGCCGGGCCGAGGAACAGGTACTGCACTGGCTGCGCTCGCCGGAGTCCTCCCCGCTGACCGGGCACCTGTTCCGGCTCACCGAGTGGCTGGGCGCGGCGGCCACAGAAGAACAACTGATCGGGGCCGACCCCGCGCACCCGATCGAGGTGCCCGTGCTGCGCACCCAGCTCTGGCGGGTGCTGGTCACGCTGATGCCCGACCGGCGGCTGCAGGACGGCTGGCTGGTCGTCGGCGATCTCGGCGGGCTGCGCGAGCGCACCCGGCAGATGCTCGCCGGCAAACCGGCCGACGCCGACGTGGTGGAGATGCTCACCCAGCTCGGCATCCGCGCGCACTCGGCCAGGGCGTGGCTGGAGGCGCTGCAGACCGACACCCCCGGGCACGAAGCCGCCCGGCACGACCAGGAGGCGTTGGGCGGCGGCGCGCCGCAGCCGAACCAGCCACTGCCCCGCCGTACGCCGGGCGCCAACGGGCACAACCGGGAGGGCCGCCCGGTCCCCCAGGTCAACCCCGCGTCGATCGACCCGAGCGCGGCCCTCGCGACGCTGTCCGCGCTGTCCGGCAGCGGACGCCCGCACCTGACCCCCGGCCAGCGGGCGGGCGCGCCGTCCGCTCCCCCGCCCCCGCCGCCGAGCCCCACGTCGGACCCGCGGCGCTGGCAGCGGATCGAGGTCACCAGCGAGCATCTGCGCGGCGAGCCGGTGGCCGTCCCGGAGGGCTACGCGGCCCAGCTAGGCATGCGCCCGGGCACGCTGCTGTCGGTGACCGGGCCGGGCGACAACGCCGTGGTGCTGGTCTGGCGGGATCGCCAGCCGGTGTTCGACTCGCTACAACCGGTGCTGATGCGGCTGAACGCGCGGCCGGGCGACCAGGTCTACGTCACGGTGGACGGCTACCGCCTGGACGCCCAGCTCACCTGACCAGCGGTGCGAAGGGCCTGTCCGTCAGAGCGCGGACAGGCCCAGCTCCCTGGCGATCAGCATGCGCTGCACTTCGCTGGTCCCCTCGCCGATCTCCAGGATCTTGGCGTCGCGGTAGAAGCGGCCGACCGGGAACTCGTTCATGAAGCCGTAGCCGCCGAAGATCTGGGTGGCCTCCCTGGCGTTGTCCATCGCGGCGTTGCTGGAGACCAGCTTGGCGATGGCCGCCTCCTTCTTGAACGGCTCGCCGGCCAGCATCTTCTCGGCCGCGTGGTAGTAGGCCAGCCGGGCGGTGTGCGCGCGGGCCTCCATGTCGGCGATCTTGAACTGGATGGCCTGGTAGTGGCCGATGGGGTGGCCGAACGCCCGCCGTTCGCGGACGTAGCGCAGCGACTCGTCCACGCAGCCCTGGGCCAGCCCGACCGACAGGGCGGCGATGGCGATCCGGCCCTCGTCGAGGGTCTGGAGGAACTGCGCGTACCCCCGGCCCCGCTCGCCCAGCAGGTTGCCCGCCGGGACCCGGCAGTCGGCGAAGGACAGCTCCCTGGTGTCGGAGGCCGACCAGCCGACCTTGGAGTACTTCTTCGACACCGTGAAGCCGGGAGTGCCCGAGGGCACCAGGATCGTGGAGATCTCCGGACGGCCGGCCTCGGTGGTGCCGGTGATGGCCGCGACCGCCACGACGCCGGTGATGTCGGTGCCGGAGTTGGTGATGAACGCCTTGGTCCCGTTGATCACCCACTCGTCGCCGTCCAGGTGGGCCTTGGTGCGCATCCCGCCCGGTACGTCGGATCCGCCGCCCGGTTCGGTCAGCCCGAACGCGCCCAGCATCTCCCCGGCCGCCAGCCTGGGCAGCCAGCGGGCGCGCTGCTCGTCGTCGCCGAAGCGGTAGATCGGCATCGCGCCCAGCGACACCGCCGCCTCAAGCGTGATCGACACGCTGGAGTCGACCCTGGCCAGTTCCTCCAAGGCCAGGCAGAGCGCGAAGTAGTCGCCGCCCATGCCGCCGTGCTCCTCGGGGATGGGCAGCCCGAACAGGCCCATCGCGCCCATCTGGCGGACGATGTCGTAGGGGAACTCCTCCCGCTCGTAGTAGTCGCCGATCACGGGGGCGACCACGTCGCGGGCGAACGCCTCCACGGTCTTGCGCAGGTCCTCGTATTCGTCGCTGAGCTTCATGAGAGCTGCCTCACTTCCCGGATAGGGCCTGGACGACGCGTGACGGGCTGGGACGGCCGAGACTGCCGGCCATCCAGGCGCCGGTCTCGACGAGGGCGGCCAGATCGACCCCGGTCTGCACGCCCAGCCCGTGGAGCATCCAGACGAGGTCTTCGGTGGCCAGGTTGCCGGTGGCGGACTCGGCGAACGGGCAGCCGCCGAGGCCGCCCGTTGCGGCGTCCACGACGGTGATGCCGCGCTGGAGCGCGGCCAGGGTGTTGGCCAGGGCCTGGCCATAGGTGTCGTGGAAGTGGACGGCGAGCCTGCCGGGACCGACGTCGCGGGCGGCGAACGCGTCCAGCAGCGCCGCGACGTGGCCGGGGGTGGCGACGCCGATGGTGTCGCCGAGCGAGAGTTCGTCGCAGCCGAGATCGAGCAGGTCGCGGCCCACGGCGACGGTGCGCTCGATCGGCGTCGGGCCCTCCCAGGGGTCGCCGTAGCACATCGACAGGTAGCCGCGCGCCCGCATGCCCTCCTGGCGGGCCCGCGCGACCACCGGGGCGAACATCTCCATGGACCCGGCCACGCTGCGGTTCAGGTTGCGCTGGGCGAAGGTCTCCGTGGCGCTGCCGAAGATCGCGATGTCGGTCACCCCGAGCGCGAGGGCGCGGTCGAGCCCGCGTTCGTTGGGGACCAGGACGGGGTAGCGCACGCCGTCCTGGCGGGGCATCACGCCGAGCAGTTGCTCGGCGTCGGCGAGCTGGGGCACCCATTTGGGGTGGACCAGGCTGGTGGCCTCGATCGTGGTCAGCCCGGCGCGGGCCAGCCTGCCGATCAGCTCGGCCTTGACCTCCACCGGCACGATCGCCGCTTCGTTCTGCAGGCCGTCCCTCGGGCCGACCTCGTAGACGGTCACCCGTTCCGGCAGCCCGGGCCTCGGCACGGCGTACGGCTCGCGCATCATGCCTGCTCCCCCTCCTTCTTGACGACGGCCAGCACCGCGTCCATCTCCACCTGTGTCCCGGCGCGGACCGGCAGCTCGGCGACCACGCCGCCCACCGGGGCGGTGACGGTGTGCTCCATCTTCATGGCCTCCACGATCAGCAGCGGCTGCCCTTCGGCGACCGTGTCGCCGGGCGCGGCCTTGACCACCAGGACCGTGCCGGGCATCGGGCTGCGGACCACGCCGTCGCCCGCGCCGCCCTGGCGCTCGCGGTCGCCGGGGTCGCCGAGCAGGTGGCGGGCGATGTTCCAGGCCGCGCCGCCCGTGCCCAGCCACACCGAGTCGCCGTCCACGGCCAGCGAGTATCGCCTGGCGACCCCGTCGAGCGTGACCAGCGCCTCGTGGTCGCCCCGCGTCTCCAGCCGGGCGGCGGCCGTCAGGTCGCCGATCCGTACGGCGGCGCCCGAGCGGGGCACCCCGCGGACCTCGACGCGCGTGGTGTCGCCGCCCCTGGGCGCGAGCCGCCAGGTCGTCCAGGCGTGCGCGCCGATCCGCCAGCCGTCCGGGACCTCCCAGGGGCCCGCGGGCCCGGCGGGGGCCAGGCCGTCGTGGAAGACCAGCGCGGCGGCGGCCAGTACGTCGCGGGGCGGTACGGCGGGCGGCACCAGTTCCTCCAGCCGGCGCTCGACCAGGCCGGTGTCGAGCGTGCCCGCCCGCACCTCGGGATGGGTCAGCAGCGCCCGCAGGAACGGGATGTTGGTGGTCAGCCCGAGGATCACCGTCTCGGCGAGCGCGTCGGACAGCGCCCGCAGCGCGCCCGCGCGGTCCGGCGCCCAGGCGATGACCTTGGACAGCATGGGGTCGAAGCCGCCGCCCACCACGCCGCCCTCGGCGATCCCCGAGTCGACCCGCACGGTGGCGCGGTCGCCGCGCGCCCCGGAGTCCGGCTCGCGCAGGACCAGCAGCGGGCCTCCGGTGGGCAGGAACGAGCGGGCCGGGTCCTCGGCGTAGACGCGGGCCTCGACGGCGTGGCCGGTCAGCCGTACCGCGTCCTGGCCGAACGGCAGCGGCTCTCCGGCGGCCACCCGCAGTTGCAGCTCCACCAAGTCCAGGCCGGTGACCAGCTCGGTCACCGGGTGCTCGACCTGGAGCCGGGTGTTCATCTCCATGAAGTGGTACTCGCCGGTGGCGCCGTCCACGATGAACTCGACCGTGCCCGCCCCGGCGTAGCGGACCGCGCGCGCGGCCTCGACGGCCGCGCCGCCCATCCGCGCCCTGACCTGCGGTGTCAGGAACGGCGACGGGGCCTCCTCGATGATCTTCTGGTGGCGGCGTTGCAGGCTGCACTCGCGCTCGCCCAGATGCACGACCCCGCCGTGCCCGTCGGCGAGTATCTGGATCTCGATGTGCCGCGGGTTCTCCACGAACCGCTCGATCAGCAGCGTGCCGTCGCCGAACGCGGCGCGGGCGGTACGGCGGGCCGACTCCAGCGCGGCGGGAAGGCCGGCCGCCTCGCGGACCACGACCATGCCCTTGCCGCCGCCGCCCGCCGACGGCTTGACCAGCACCGGGAACCCGACCCGCGCGGCGGCCTCGGCCAGGTCGTCGGCGGGCTCGGCGCCGCCGGGAACCACGGGCACCCCCGCCGCCGCGACCGTCGCCTTGGCCTGGATCTTGTCGCCCATGGCCTCGATCGCCTCCGGCGGCGGGCCGGCGAAGGCCAGCCCGGCGTCGGCGCAGCGGCGGGCGAAGGCGGCGTTCTCGGCCAGGAAGCCGTAGCCGGGGTGGACCGCCTGGGCTCCGGTGGCCAGCGCGGCGGCGACGATCGCCTCGATGTCGAGGTAACCGGGCACCTCCACCGACAGGTCGGCGTCGGTGGTGTGGCGCGCGCCCGCGTCGGCGGCGGTGTGCACCGCGACCGCCCGTACGCCCAGGCGGCGCAGCGTGCGGATGACGCGGACCGCGATCTCGCCGCGATTGGCGATGAGAACCGTCTCGAACATCGAACCTCACATCCGGAAGACGCCGTAGCCGACGTCGTCGAGGGGGGCGTTGGCCGCCGCGCCGAGGGCCAGGCCGAGCACGGTCCGGGTGTCGAGCGGGTCGATCACGCCGTCGTCCCAAAGCCGGGCGGTGGAGTAGTAGGGGTTGCCCTGGCGCTCGTACTGTTCCCTGATCGGGCGTTTGAACGCTTCCTCCTCCTGCGGGGTCATCCCCGGGCGGACCGTGGCCAGCACGTTCGCCGCCTGCTCGCCGCCCATGACGGAGATCCGGGCGTTCGGCCACATCCACAGGAAGCGCGGGGAGTAGGCGCGCCCGGCCATCGCGTAGTTGCCCGCGCCGAAGGAGCCGCCGATCACGACGGTGAACTTGGGGACCCGCGCGCAGGCCACGGCGGTGACCATCTTGGCGCCGTGCTTGGCGATGCCGCCCGCCTCGTACGCCTTGCCGACCATGAAACCGCTGATGTTCTGGAAGAAGACCAGGGGGATGGACCGCCGGTCGCACAGCTCGATGAAGTGCGCGCCCTTCAGTGCCGACTCGCTGAACAGGATGCCGTTGTTGGCGATGATCCCGACGGGGTGGCCGTGCAGCCGGGCGAAGCCGGTGACCAGCGTCGGGCCGTACTCGGCCTTGAACTCCCGCAGCCGTCCGCCGTCCACCACGCGGGCGATCACCTCGCGCACGTCGTAGGGCATGCGCGGGTCGGGCGGGACGATGCCGTACAGCTCGCCGGGGTCGTGGGCGGGCTCCTCGGCGGCGGTGACCTCCCACGGGGACGGCGGGCGCGGCCCGAGGGTGCTCACGATGTCGCGGACGATGGCCAGCGCGTGCGCGTCGTCCTCGGCCAGGTGGTCGGTGACGCCGCTGGTGCGGGAGTGCAGCTCGCCGCCGCCGAGTTCCTCCGCGCTGACCTCCTCGCCGGTGGCCGCCTTGACCAGCGGCGGTCCGCCCAGGAAGATCGTGCCCTGGGCGCGGACGATGACGGCCTCGTCGCTCATCGCCGGGACGTAGGCCCCGCCCGCGGTACACGAGCCGAGCACGGCGGCGATCTGCGGGATGCCCCTGGCGGACATGGTGGCCTGGTTGTAGAAGATCCGGCCGAAGTGCTCGCGGTCGGGGAAGACCTCGTCCTGGGCGGGCAGGAAGGCGCCGCCGGAGTCGACCAGGTAGATGCACGGCAGGCGGTTGTGGAGGGCGACCTCCTGGGCGCGCAGGTGCTTCTTGACGGTCATCGGGTAGTAGGTGCCGCCCTTGACGGTGGCGTCGTTGGCCACCACCACGACCTCGCGGCCGTTCACCCGGCCCACTCCGGTGATGATCCCGGCGGCCGGGGCGGCGTCGTCGTACATGCCGGTCGCGGCGAGCGGCGACAGCTCAAGGAAGCGCGACCCCGGATCGAGCAGGGCATCGACGCGGTCTCTGGGCAGCAGCTTGCCGCGCTCGACGTGCCTGGTACGCGAGCGCTCCGGGCCGCCCGCCGCGGCCACGGCCAGTTTCTCGCGCAGTTCGGCGGCCAGCCGCTCGTTGGCCGCCGCGTTCTGCTTGTACGCCTCGCCGCCGGGATCGACCGCCGACCGGAGTACGGGCCACGCATCCCCACCGCCTCGCTCACGCACGGGCGCACCACCTCCTGGCTCCTGAGTACGGATGTTAGTAACCATTAACGTAACCGTCTACCATGCGAGGGGTGACACCGCCTTCGGAATCGCCCCGCTCGACCCCTACCCCGCACGGCACCGCCACGGCCCGGCCTCCGGGGACCGCCCGGGCGCGGGGGTCGCGGCGCGCGGAGATCCTGCGGGCCGCCGCCGCGCTGTTCGCGGCGCGCGGGTTCCATGGCGTCTCGATCGAGGACATCGGGGCGGCGGTGGGCACGTCGGGGCCCGCCCTCTACCGGCACTTCACGGGCAAGGACGCGCTGCTGGCCGAGATGCTGCTGGACATCAGCGAACGGCTGCGCGCCACCGGCGCGGCGGTGGTGACCTCGGCGGACGGCCCCCAGGAGGCACTGGACGCACTGCTCGCCGGGCATGTGGCCTTCGCGCTCGGCGACCCGGCCCTGATCACCGTGCACGACCGGGAACTGGACAACGTCCCCGAGCCCGCCCGGCGGGCCATCCGCCGGCTGCAACGCCTGTACGTCGAGGAGTGGGTGACCGTCCTCAGCGAGCTGCACCCGTCCTGCCCGCAGGCCCGGTTGCGGGCGGCCACGCACGCGGTGCTGGGCTTGCTGAACTCCACGCCGCACAGCGCGGGCGAGCTGCCCGCGGAAGCGATGACGGCCCTTCTGCACACGATGGCCCGCGCGGCGCTCTCGTCGGCTGGAAGTTAGCGGCTACTAACACTCGCGCTTTGCCCGGATATGGGGTTGTCGTCACAACTATCTAGATATATCTTTAACGTATCTCGATAGTTGAGGAGAAGTCATGAACGGAAGCGGCGACCGGCCCGGGATGGCCGGTGGAGCGGGACACGGCCACCGGGGCTTCCCCGGCCACGGTCCGCCGCCCTGGCACGGCCCGGGCGGCGGACCACCGGCCCATTGGCCCGAAGGCCCGCCAGGCCACATGCAGGCAGGCGAGCCGTCCTGGCGTGGCGGCCATGGGGGCGGGCCGCCGTGGTGGGCGGCGGCGGCACACGGGGTGGAGGACGAGTCCTGGGAGGCGGACGAGGTCGCGGAAGCACTGGCGCACGGGCCGTACGCGCCCGGCGTGGCGGCGATCCCACCGCACCACGGCGGGGCAGTGATACCGCCGCACATCCCGCCCCCGGGCCCGGAGTTCGCGCCGAGAGTACGGCGGGGCGACGTACGGGCCGCCACGCTGGCGCTGCTGCGCGAAGGTCCGCGCAACGGCTACCAGGTCATCGAGGAGATCTCCCGGCGCAGTCTCGGCGTGTGGCGGCCGAGCCCCGGTTCGGTCTACCCGGCGCTCCAGCAGTTGGAGGACGAGGGCCTGGTCCAGGGCCGGGAGTCGGGCGGCAGCCGGGTCTACGACCTCACCGGCGAGGGCAGGCGCCACGTCGAGCAGCGCGCCGCCGAGCTGGCCGAGCCATGGGCCGAGGTGATCAGGAGCGTCCCTGAGGACCGGCACGAGCTGCGGCTGCTGTGGGGACAGGTCGGAGAGGCGTTCCTGCACTTCACACGTACCGCCGACGACAAGCAGGTGGCCGCCGCCAAGCGGCTGCTGAAGGAGACCCGGCGCGGATTCTTCAAGATCCTCGCCGACGACCACACGGACGGCATTGATCCACGACCGGCGGAGGGAGCCGAATGAGCGTGGCGGCGGTCGCAGTACAGGGCCTGCGCAAGAGCTACGGCAAGGTCGAGGCCGTCAAGGGCGTGGACTTCGAGGTCGCGCCCGGCGAGGTGTTCGGCTTCCTCGGGCCGAACGGCGCGGGCAAGACCACGACCATCGGCATGCTGTGCACGCTGGTCAACCCGACCGGCGGCAGCGCGCTGGTCGCCGGGCACGACGTCGTGACCGAGCGCGACGAGGTACGGCGCAACATCGGCCTGGTCTTCCAGGACCCGACGCTCGACGGCTACCTCAGCGCCGAGCAGAACCTCATGTTCCACGCCGAGCTGTACGGCCTGCCCAAGAGCACGGTCGGCCCGCGCATCAGGCAGGTCCTGGAGATGGTCGCGCTGTGGGACCGCAAGGACGCCAAAGTGAGCACGTTCTCCGGCGGGATGAAGCGCCGCCTGGAGATCGCCCGCGGGCTGCTGCACTCGCCGCGCGTGCTGTTCCTGGACGAGCCGACGGTCGGCCTGGACCCCCAGACCCGCGCCGCCATATGGGGATATATCAATGATCTGCGGCGCAGTGAGGACATTACGATCTTCATGACGACGCATTACATGGACGAAGCGGAGTACTGCGACAGAATCGCCATCATCGACCATGGCGAGATCGTGGTGATCGATTCCCCCGAGGCGCTCAAGGCCAGCGTCGGCGAGGATCGCGTGCAGATCCAGACCGGCGACGACGAGGCCGCCATCGCCGCGCTGCGCGACAGATTCGGCCTGGAGGCGGCCGTGCGCGAGGGACAGGTGACCTTCGCCGTGGCCTCCGGCGAGCAGTTCGTCCCGCGCCTGTTCACCGAGCTGGGCATGCCCATCAAGGCGGTGAGCGTGTCCAGGCCCTCCCTCGACGACGTGTTCATGTCCTACACCGGCTCCACCATCCGCGACGCCGAGTCCGGCTCGGGCAACGCGTGGATGCGCGCGATGGCCCGCCGCTGACCCCCGAAAGGTGATCGAAGACGATGACGAGCGACGCGATAGCGGTACGCGTGCCACGCCGCAGCGCCGCGCACGACCTGCGCGCGGTGAAGGTGGTCCTGCACCGTGAGATGCTGCGGTTCCTCAACGACCGCACGCGCATGGTCTCGATGCTCATCCAGCCGGTGCTGTGGCTGTTCGTGATGGGCACGGGGCTCGGCACCCTGGTGTCCGGGGCGATCCCCGGGCTCGACTTCCGTACGTTCATGTACCCGGGCATGATCTCGATGACGGTGATCATGACGGCGATGTTCTCCGCCGGGTCGATCGTGTGGGACCGTGAGTTCGGCTTCCTGCGCGAGATGCTGGTGGCCCCGGTGAGCCGTACCGCGATCGTGGTCGGCAAGTGCCTGGGCGGGGCCGTCGTGGCCACCGGGCAGGGGATCGTGATCCTGGCGCTGGCGGGGGCGGTCGGCGTGCCGTACGACCCGGTGCTGATGCTCACCCTGCTCGGCGAGATGTTCCTCGCGGCCTTCACGATCACCGCTTTCGGGGTGATGCTGGCCGCCAGGATGAAGAACATGCAGTCCTTCTTCGGCGTCATGCAGATGGCCATCATGCCGATGATGTTCCTGTCCGGCGCGATGTTCCCGCTGGCCAACCTGCCGTCCTGGCTGCACGTGCTGACCACGGTCAACCCGCTCACCTACGCGGTCGACCCGATGCGCCAGGCGGTGTTCGGCGCGCTCGACGTCGCGCCGCAGGTCAACGCGATGCTCAACCCGGGGGTGAGCTGGTTCGGCGCCAAGCTGTCGATCGGGCTGGAGCTCGGGCTGGTCGCGGCCATCGGCGTGGTGCTGCTGGGCGTGGCCGTCGCGCAGTTCCGCAGGGCCGAGTGACGGGCGGCACGACGGGGAAGGGCCCGGGACCATGAGGTCCCGGGCCCTTGTGCGTGTCACGAGCCGGTACGGCTACCGCCGGACCCGCACGTGGTCGTGCTTGCTGGTCGAGCCGTAGGCGTCGGAGTCACCGGCGAAGACGGCCTTCCACTGACCCGACTTCCACGCCTTGCTCTTGGTGTAGAACTTGCCGCTCCAGGTGGACCACGTCGTCTTGACGTAGTTCCACTTGCGCGACCCGTCGGCCTTGAAGTACAGCCGCACCTTGGACCTGTGCCCGTCCCAGCTCCAGCCGTCCTTCACCTGGAGGACGCCGGCGAACCTGAGATGCCTGCCGCGCTTGGCCGGCTCGTTGTAGGCGTCGAACTTGACGATCCTGCTGCCGGCCTTCTCCGGGGGCGGCGGCGGGGTGGGGCGGGCGACGCGGACGTACTCGGGCCGGCTGACCGACCCCTCTGCGTGGTAGCCGCCCTCGTACTCGGCGCGCCACAGACCCGAGGTCCTGGCCGTCACGCGCGCCCAGAACCGGCCGTGCCGGTCGGTCCGGTCACTGGTCACGTCCACCCAGCGGTGCCACCTGTGGCCCTTGAACTGGATCTTGACCCGCTGCCCGGCATAGCCGTCCCAGCCGTGCCGGCCGTCGGCCAGCAGCTTGCCGTCCACGGAGATGGTGCCGCCCTTGTGGACCCGGCGCGGATCGGCGTCGAAGCCGACGATCCGCGTGTCCCGCACCTTGCGGACGGTGAACTTCTCGTTCTTGGAGTCGTTGCCGTCCTTGTTGGACGCGATCGCGAGCAGGGTCCAGGTCCCGCTCGTGCTCGCCCGGTCGAAGGTCTTCGTGGCCGTCCAGGACTTCTTGCCGTCGCCCAGGTCCTTGGACTGCAGCGGGAGCTGCGTTCCCACGCTGATGCCCGGCGGCTTGAGCTGGAGTTCCACGTTCTCGGGAGCGTTGGCGGTGATGAAGCTGAACTCAGCGGTGACCGGCGCGCCGCTCACCACCACCGCGGAGGGGGCGACCGTCAAGGCGGAGACGGTGGGGGCCGTCGCCGCCGTAGCGGACGCCCCGGGTGCCAGGGCCAGCGCCCCGGCGCCCATGACCGCCGCCACGATGGCGGTCTGGATGCGTTTCAACATGCGGGTGTCCATCCCTTCCCCGTCGACTGAACGTCGGGTCGGAACGCGGCATGAGGGTGCCACGTCTGCTCTCTTCTAGAAGACGGCTTTACCCTCCATTTGGTTGTAAATATTGACAAACTGTCATTTACAGTGGTCAGCCAGGACCGTTCCACCGCGGATGTCGACGGGGCGCAAGACGGGACCGGCTCGCCGCGACATAATCGGATCGTGGCGCGCGACATAGTTGAGACCCATTTCACCGACGCGGTTGCCGCCCTGCGAGCAGGGACGACCCGTGACCCCGACCTCCCGATCACCCCCGGCACGACCCTGACCGGGCGCAGATGCCAGGAGCTGTTCGACCACCAGGTCGGCAGCCGCCTGCTCGACATCGCCGCCCGCGTCCTGCGCCAGGAGGACAAGGGCTTCTACACGATCGGCTCGGCCGGGCACGAGGGCAACGCGGCGGTCGCCGCCGCCGTCCGGCTGGACGACCCGGCGCTGCTGCACTACAGGTCGGGCGCGTTCTACCTGACCCGCTCGGCGGCAGCGGGGCGGCTGCCCGAGGAGGGCATGCGCGATGTGCTGCTCGGCCTGACCGCGTCGGCGGAGGAGCCCGTGGCCGGCGGCCGGCACAAGGTCTTCGGCCACCCCGAGCTGGCGATCATCCCGCAGACCTCCACGATCGCGAGCCACCTGCCCCGCGCGGTGGGCGTCGCCTTCGCAGTCGACCGGGCCCGCGCGCTGCGCCTGGCCTCGGGCCGCCGCGAGGACGCCATCGTGGTGTGCAGCTTCGGCGACGCCTCGATCAACCACGCGTCCGCCCTGTCGGGGCTCAACACCGCCGCCTACGGCGCCTTCCAGTCCATGCCCATGCCGATCCTGTTCGTCTGCGAGGACAACGGCATCGGCATCAGCGTCCGCACCCCGGCGGGGTGGGTCGAGCAAGCCGTGCCGCGCGGCATCGAGTACTTCGCCGCCGACGGCTGCGACCTGGTCGCGGCCTACGAGGCGGCCCGCGCGGCGGCCGGTCACGTCCGCGAGCGGCGGGCGCCCGCGCTGCTGCACCTGAAGACGGTCCGGCTGATGGGACACGCCGGGTCCGACGTGGAGTCGTCCTATCGCACCCGGCGCGAGATCACCGCCGACCTCGACCGCGACCCGCTGGTGGCGACCGCCCGGCTGCTGGTCGAGTCGGGCCTCACCACGCCCGAGGCGCTGCTCAATCGCTACGAGGCCGTCCGCGAGCACGTGCTGCGGATGGCGATGGAGAGCGCCAGGCGGCCGAAGCTGACCTCCGCCGCCGAGATCGTCGCCCCGCTCGCGCCCCGCCGTCCCGAGCGGGTCGCCGCCGCGGTCACCGCGGTCGCCGAGCCCGCGGCGCGCGACCGCGCCTTCGGCAGGACGCTGCCCGAGGACGAGGGGCCGCTGACGCTGTCCCAGGCGATCAACCGCACGCTGGCCGACGCGCTGGCCGCCGACCCGGGCGTGCTGGTGTTCGGCGAGGACGTCGCGCGCAAGGGCGGCGTCTACGGCGTGACCCGCGGCCTGCAAAAGCGCTTCGGAGCGGGCCAGGTGTTCGACACGCTGCTCGACGAGCAGGCGATCCTGGGCCTCTCGCTCGGCACCGGGCTGTCGGGCATGCTGCCCGTGCCGGAGATCCAGTACCTCGCCTACCTGCACAACGCGCTCGACCAGATCCGCGGCGAGGCGGCCACGCTGTCCTACTTCTCCAGGGGCCAGTTCCGCAACCCGATGGTGGTCAGGGTCGCCGCCTACGCCTACCAGAAGGGGTTCGGCGGCCACTTCCACAACGACAACTCGATCGCCGCGCTGCGCGACATCCCCGGCGTCGTGATCGCCTCCCCCGCCCGGCCCGACGACGCCGCGGCCATGCTGCGCACCTGCCTGACGGCGGCCAGGACCGACGGCTCGGTGTGCGTGTTCCTGGAGCCGATCGCCCTCTACACGACGCGCGACCTGTTCGACGAGGGCGACCGGGGCTGGCCGGCCCCGTACGCGCCGCCGTCCCGGTGGGCCGAGACGCACGTCCCGATCGGGCGGGCGCGCAGTTACGGCGACGGGCGCGACCTGGCCATCGTCACGTTCGGCAACGGCCTGCGGATGAGCCTGCGCGCCGCCGTGCGGCTGACCTCGGAGGGATACGGCTGCCGGGTGCTCGACCTGCGATGGCTGTCCCCGCTGCCGTCCGCCGACCTGCTGGAGGCCGCCCAGCTCACCGGCAAGGTGCTGATCGCCGACGAGACCCGGCGCACCGGCGGCGTCTCCGAGGGCATCGTCGCCGAGCTGCTGGACGCGGGGTTCACCGGCCAGATCGCCAGGGTCACCTCGCACGACTCCTTCATCCCGCTCGGCGAGGCGGCCGGCCACGTGCTGCTGTCGGAGGCCGAGATCGAGGAGGCCGCGCGCAAGATGCTCGGCTGAGGGCCCCGCGCTTCGACTGAAACGCGTTACAGCCGCCGTCGCCCCGGTCGGCCGGCGGCGCAGGCCAGGCGGTCCCGGCCGGCCGATGAGAACCGGTTGCAGCCGCAACGACTTTTACCGAACCGGTTGCGGGCCGCCGGCCGCGGACATACGTTTTCGCAGGTGACGACACGTCAAGCGGCCGAATCGGCCGCCCCGGCGGCCGTTGGCGTGCCCGCGGTCGCCTGGCGGCCGGTGCTCGTTCTCACCGCCTTCTACTGGGCGGTCCTGGTCGCGGTGTCCGCCCGCTACGGCTTCCACCGCGACGAGCTCTACTTCATCGAGGCCGGGCGGCATCCCGCCTGGGGCTATCCCGACCAGCCGCCGCTGCTGCCGCTGCTGATGCGGGCGATCACCGCCGTGTCCGGCGAGTCGATCGTCGCCGTCCGGGTCGTCGCGGCGTCGATCGTGGCGGCGGGCGTGGTGGTCGCCGCGCTGACCGCCAGGGAACTGAACGGCGGGCGCGCGGCCCAGCTCATGACCTCGGCCGCCTACGCAGTCTCCCCGTTCGTCCTCAGCGCCGGGCACAGCCTCTACACCGTCACCGTGGACCTGCTCGCGACCACGGCGCTGATCTGGCTGCTGCTGCGCTGGGTGCGGACCGGCCAGGCGGTGTGGGCGCTGACGGCGGGGGCCGCGGCGGCGGTGGCGCTGCAGGCGAAGTACCTGGTGGCGTTCGTCCTGGCCGCGGTTCTCGCGGGGATGCTGATCGCCGGGCCGCGCGACCTGCTGCGCCGGGCCGCGCCGTGGGCGGCGGCGGTGGTGGCGGTGATCCCGTCGATCCCCTCGCTGCTGTGGCAGCACGCGCACGGCTGGCCGCAGCTCGGCATGGCCGAGGCGATCGGCACGAACGACGACTTCCTCGGCCGGCCCGGCTTCCTGCCGTATTTGGTGATCCTGACCGGGCTGCTCACCTCGCCGCTGTGGGCGTACGGCTGGGTGCGGCTGTTCCGCTCGCCCCGGCTGCACCGCTACCGGTTCCTCGGGTGGGCCTACCTCATCCTGGTCGTGGCCTTCCTGGCCACCGGCGGCAAGCCCAACTACCTGGCGGGCATGTGGGCGGTGCTGTGGGCGGCGGGCGCGGTCGAGCTGGAGTCCCGGCTGGCCGCCGCGCGCTGGCCGCGGCCGGTCCTGCCCGGGCTGTACGCGGTGGCCGGGGCGCTGGCCGCGGTGATGTCCCTGCCGATCTACCCGGTGACCTGGCTGGCCCGCAGCCCGCAGGCCACCAACAGCGCGACCACCGAGACCGTCGGCTGGCCCGAGCTGGTCGCCGAGGTGGCCAGGGTCCGCGACACGCTGCCTCCCGCCGAGCGCCCGCTGGTGACGATCATGGCCGACAACTATGGCGAGGCCGGGGCCATCGACCTGTACGGCGGGCGGTACGGCCTGCCCCCGGCGCACAGCGGCCACAACGGCTACCGGTACTTCCGCGTCCCCGCCCGCGACGGCGGTCCCACGATCTTCGTCGGCCCGCGCGGCGCGGCCGGCCGGGCGTACCTCACCCGCTTCTGGCACGAGGTCACCCCCGCCGGGCGCATCGACAACGGCGTCGGCCTGGCCGGCAAGGAGCAGGGCCGGACGATCTGGATCTGCCGCGGCCAGCGCGCCCCGTGGCGCGAGCTGTGGCCGCGGTTCGCCCACCTGGGGATGACCGGCCGCGCCTAGAGCCAGTCGCGGCGCTTGAACACCACGTAGAGCGTCACGCACACGGCCGCCATGAGCAGCACCGCGAAGGGGTAGCCGAGCGACCAGTGCGTCTCGGGCATGAAGTCGAAGTTCATCCCGTAGATGGTGCCGACGAGGGTGGGGGCGAACAGGATGGCCGCCCAGGCGGAGATCTTCTTGACCTCCTCGCTCTGCGCGTAGCTGGCCTCGGTGAGCTTGGTCATCTCCAGGCTCTGCGCCTGGCCGACCAGGGTGGAGTTGACCACCAGGATGTCCTGGAGCAACTGCCGGAAGCCGGCGATCCGCTCCACCACGATGATCGCGTGGTCGGCCACGTCGCGCAGGTAGCTCTGCAGTTCCTCGTCCACCCCGTACTTGGCGGACCCGGCGACGAACCCGTCGAGCATGTCGAGCAGCGGCAGGGTGGCCCGCTGGAACTCGATCACCTCGCGGGACAGCTCGTAGATGCGCCGGGACACCGCGGGGTCGCCGCCGAAGACCTGCACCTCGATCTCGTCGATGTCGTTCTGCAGGCCGCCGACGACCGGGGCGTAGCCGTCCACCACCGCGTCCAGGATCGCGTACAGCACGGCCTGGGGGCCCTGGCGGAGCAGCGCGGGCTCCGACTCCATCCGGCGGCGGACGGCCGACAGGTCGGGGGCCTCGCTGTGCCGTACGGTGATCACGTAGTTGGGGCCGACGAAGACGTGCAGTTCGCCGAAGGCGACCTCCTCGACCTCGTCGTGGTAGCGGGCGGCGCGCAGCACCACGAAGAGCGTGTCGCCGTACCTGTCGGCCTTGGGGCGCTGGTGGGCGACGATCGCGTCCTCGACGGCCAGCTCGTGCAGACCGAACTCCTCGGCGACCTCGACCAGTTCCCAGTCCTTGGGACGGTACAGGCCGATCCAGGCCATGCTGTCGGGGGTGTTCTTCAGGCTGTCGAAGGCGTCGGCCAGCGACGAGGGCGTGTCCACCCTCCTGCCGCTGACGTAGAGGGCGTTGTCGATCACGCTGGGCCTGGAGTGCGGGGCCTCGTCGCCGCGCGGGTCCATGGATCGCTCGGGGGCGGGCTCGTCGACCCTGCGGCCGGGAGGGCGCAGGAAGGCACGCATCCCGCGCGGTCGCCGCTCGCTCATGGTCCGCCTCCCCTCTTCCGCCGCCGCTAGGCGTTCTGCCCGGAATCCGAAGTTTAGTCGGGCTTCTTGGACGAATTCCGGCACCTGGATCTCCACGGGGTTGCCACGGAGGGTCGCGGCGGTGTCGTTCTTGGTGCAGGCTTTACACCGATGGAATCTCTGAACGAGGTGTGGGTCCATCTGACCACGACCCGCGACGCTCCGCCTACCTGGGCGATCCTGGTGGCGGCGCTGGTGGCGCTCGTGGCGGTGGGATCGGCGGTGTCCTGGCGGGTGTCGCGCGGCCTGATCACCATCGCGCACGAGGGCGGGCACGCGCTGGTCGCGGTGCTGACGCGGCGCAAGCTACAGGGCATCCGGCTGCACTCAGACACCTCGGGCGTGACGCTGACCCGGGGCAGGCCGACCGGGCCGGGGATGATCCTGACGGCCCTGGCGGGCTACGTCGCGCCCTCGCTGCTCGGGCTGGGCGGGGCGTGGCTGATCTCCGAGGGCTACGTGACGTTGCTGCTGTGGGCGGTGCTGGTGCTGCTCGCGTGCATGCTGCTGCTGATCCGCAACCTGTTCGGGGTGCTGTCGCTGGTGATCACCGGGGGCGCGGTGTTCGCGCTGTCCTGGTTCGCGGCGGATGAGGTGCAGGGCATCTGCGCCTACCTCGCGGTGTGGTTCCTGCTGTTCGGCGGGGTGCGTCCGATCATGGAGCTACAGCGCAAGCGGCGCAGGGGGCGGGCCCCCGACAGCGACGCCGACCAGCTCGCCCGGCTGACCGTGCTGCCCGGCGGCTTCTACATCCTGTTCTTCCTGCTCGTGGCGGTCGCCTCGCTGGCCGGTGGGGTGGCGCTGCTGGTCCCGCTGCCGCTGACGTTCGCCTGATCGGCGCTGGGCTTTCGCCCCACTAAGACGTGGTTTGCCGACTAAGATCTGCCCAACGGGGATACAGGGGGAGACACGGGCGGTGCGACCAATGGAGGAGGCGCCGGGTTACCGCGTTCTTGAGCAGGTCGGGCAGGGCGGCTTCGCCGTCGTGTACCGCGCCTACCAGGAGCGCCTGGACCGTCAGGTGGCGCTGAAGCTGCTGTCGGTGGACCGGGTGGACCAGCGTACGCTGCGCAGGTTCCAGCGGGAGCTCCAGCTCACCGGGCGGCTGACCGGGCACCCGAACGTGGTGACCGTCTTCGACACCGGGGCCACCCGGTCGGGCCGGCCGTACATCGCGATGGAGCTGTTCGAGGGCGGCTCGCTGCGCGACCGGCTGAGCCGTGAGGGGCCGCTGCCGGTGCCCGACGTGCTGCGCACCGGGGTGAAGCTGGCCGCCGCGCTCGCCGCCGTACACGAGGCGGGGGTGCTGCACGGCGACATCAAGCCGCAGAACATCCTGATCTCCAAGTACGGCGAGCCGGCCATCGCCGACTTCGGCGTGGCCAGGGTCGTGGACATGGCGGAGGTGTCGGCGAGCGCGCACGCGTTCACCCCCTTGCACGCCGCGCCCGAGGTGCTGCGCGGCCAGCCGCACAGCGTGCCCTCCGACATCTACTCCCTGGGGTCCACGCTCTACCACCTGCTGGCGGGGCAGCCCGCCTTCCACAGCCCGACCGACTCCTCGATCGCGCCGCTGATGCTGCGGGTGCTGAGCCGCCCGCCGCCGCCGATCCAGCGTGGCGACGTCCCGCCACAGGTCATCGAGGCGATCACCCGGGCGATGGCCAAGGAGCCGCACGAACGGTACCCCTCCGCCCGGGCCATGGCCGGGCGGCTCCAGCGGCTGCAGATGGAGCTGGGGCTGCCGGTCACCGACATCATCGGCGGCGATCCGGTGGCGGCCGAGCCCGGCGAGCCGGAATCGGCCTCGTCCGGGCGCTCGGCCACGCTCGCGATAGCGCCCAAGCCCAGGGTGCGCACGCACCTGGCGGTGGGCATGGTGACGGCGGCGCTGGCCGGGGCGGGGGTCGGCGTGGCGGTGTTCGTGGCGGGGCAGGACGGACGGACCGGCGAGGGGCCCACCACCACGGCGACCTCGTCGGCCGCCGTGACCCGGCCGCCCGAGCAGGCGATCGATCCGGGGGCGGTCAGGGCGCTCGCGCCCCGGCGGCTGAAGGTCGTCTCCGACGGCGGTGCCACGGTCACGCTGCGCTGGTCGCTGCCCGGCGCGGCCAGGGAGTACCCGCTGGTGCTCCAGCGCGAGCCCGCGCACGGCCAGCAGACGACCGTGCTCGAACGCGGCGCCACCTCCACGCGGGTGCTCGGGCTGCGGCCCCGCTCGGGATACTGCTTCGTGGTCGGCGTCCCGCTCAGCATCGGCCAGGAGTCGACGACCGCCTGGTCGCGGCCCACCTGCATCCGCGGCGCGCGCCCCCAGAGCGGACCCTCATCCGGCTGAGCCCATGCGCCCTTTTCGGACACCGGGTGGGTCGTGGGACGTCCTTGACTCGTTTCGTCGCAGGCGTATCTTTCGTTTAGGAAAGTTTCTTAACGGATTCACCTCGGAGCCGGAGAAAGCGCACATGACAAGAAGCCGGGCCTTAGCCGCGTCCTTCACCGCCATGCTCACCGCGTCATTGCTGATGGCCACCGCGTCCCCCGTCCACGCCGCCCCGACAGGCTGCACCAGATGGCAGGACGGATACTGGGCCTACAGCAAGTGCACGGGCGGCACCGGCACGCATGCGGTCTCCGCGTACGGTATGCACGTGAACCCGGCGAACGGCCCCTTCTCTGTGACCGGCCCACGGGTGGGAGTTGGCGAGACGTCGGCGGTCAACTTCCCGGGCACCATCCAGCAGGTCTACGTCTACCTGTACGACTGACCGGCGCCACCCCGGTGCCGCGCGAGGTCGTGGTCGCGGCAGCGGACCCAGGCCACGGTGGTCATCGCCTCGGCCTCGGTGGCGGCGTCGCCCACCAGGTGGGCCACCTCGATCGCCTCCAGCGCCTGGGCCTCCTTCTCGGCCCAGTCGCTCGGCTCGTGCATCATCCGGCTGAGGTTTTCCATCAACTGGCCGCGCAGCTCGGTCGGCGGGTCGGCGGGCACCAGGAGCATGGCGGCGCTGGCCGAGCCGCCGGGCAGCAGCGCGGCGATCGCCTCATGGCCGAGGTCGCGGGTCAGCGTGCGCAGCACCGCCGCGAAGGGCGCGAACGGCAGGCCGTCGTGACCCAGCTCAAGGCAGCCGCCGGCCAGCACCCGGGCATCGCCGCCCGCGCGGGCCGTGAACTCGCGGATCAGGCGGGTCTTGCCGACCCCCGCCTCGCCGCCGACCAGCACGGTGGAGGCGCTGCCCTCGCGCGCCAGGCCGAGGGCGCGCGCCAGGCTCGCGAGCTCGCCGGACCTGCCGACGAACTTCGGGCTCACCGCTCGCGTGCTCACCCCCCAAAGCATGCCATCCGCTACCGACGTTTCCCGGCCGTCGATCATCGGCGCAGGCTGCGCGGGTGCAGCCGGCGGCGCAACCGGCGCACGGCGGGGGTGCGCCGGACGATCAGGCGATGTACGGCGTCGCTGCGCCGCCACGCCTCCTCGGCGTCTTCGTTGGCGACCTGCTCTGGGGCGAATCGCACATAGTTTGAGATGTGCGCCAATGGTGTGAGATGCGACACCAGATCATCGCCGTGCGCGTCGCCGCCGCGCGCGGTCACCTCCTCGGCGGTCAGCGCGCCGTCCGCCGACAGCCCCAGGTCGTCGCACGCCTGCCGCCAGGCGCCCGCGACCCGCGCGCCGGGGTCGCCCGCCGTACGCCTGCGGCGACGCCGCCACCAGGGCAGCGCCGCGGCCAGCAGCAGGTAACAGCCGGCGAGCGCGGCGGCGGCGAGGGCGGCGACCAGCCACCAGGCGGGGCCGCCGCCGGGGGTGGCGCGTCCGTCGCCGTCGCCACGGTCGGTCCTGGGCCGCGGCTTGTTCTCCGTCGCCTTGCCGAGCTGCTCCTTGAGCCGCTGGCGGTCCTTCTCCACGGCGGACACGACGTCGTGGCGGTCCTTGGAACCGCTGCGCGGCGGCGTCGGGTCGAAGGCCAGCCAGCCCACGCCGTCGAACTTCACCTCCGCCCAGGCGAGCACGTCGCCGGTGCGGACATGGAAGGCCCCGTCCGTGCGCTCGCCGGGCCGGAAGCCGACCACGACCCTGCTGGGCAGGCCGAGGGTCCGCGCCAGCAGCGCGTACGTGGACGCGAACTGCTCGGAGGTGCCGCGGCGCGACTGGCGCAGGAAGTAGTCCAGGCCGGGCAGCGAGTGGCCGGGCGGCGCGGTGATGTCGTACTTGGCCGCCGAGCGCATGAACGACTCCAGGGCCTCGGCCCGCTGGTAGGGAAGTTCGGCGCCGCCGGCCGCCTGCCGGGCCAGCCTGGCGAACGCGGCACGCTGCGGCCCCTCGGGGAAGTCCAGCAGGGCGGGGTCGGCGGTGGCGGCCGAGTTGTCCAGGTCCGCCGCCTCAGGGCGGGCGATGCGCGAGGTGACCTGGTAGGTGAGGCCCTTCTTGGGGTCCGCGGTCGCCACGAGGGAGCCGCTTTCGGGGTCGGCGGCCACCTTGGGAACTCCGGCGACCCATGTCGGGCGCTGTGCGGCGGGCAGCCAGCGGTCCCGCAGGCCGGCCAGGGTGAACGTCTGCTGGACGGTGTAGAACCGGCCCTGCCGCTCCTCGTCGGGCACGCGCCCTCCGGTCGGGCGGAACTTGGCCGATGACGTCCAGCGGACCCCGTCGTAGCGGTCGAGCACGGCGAGCCGCCAGTTCAGCGGCGTCTGCGAGCGGACGGTGAACAGGTCGGTCTCCGGCCGCCGCAACCAGGCCGAGACCCGGTCCAGCGGGCTGACGCTGTCGAAGCGGACCGGTTGCGGCGGTACGGCGTCGGCGCGCGGGTTGTACGGCTCGGCCGCCACCGGCAGCAGCGGGCCGAGCAGCATCGCCACGGCGGCGAGCGCGGCCAGCGCGGGCACTCCGGCCGCCGCCCACAGCGGCGGCCGGTCGTCGGCGAGCAGCGACAGCGCCGCCACCAGCGCCAGCAGGGCGGCGGCCACCGGGAGGTTGGAGCCGGGGCCGTCCACGCCGAGCAGCAGCGCGGTCACGAACACCGCGATGGCCGGCAGGCCGGGCGCGGCGCGGGTCCTGGTGCGGGTCACCAGTTCGGCGCCGATCAGCGCGGCGGCCCACACGAGGGTGTAGACGAGGATGAGCAGGGCGGGCTCGCCGGGGGCGGGCAGCAGCGTGGTGAGCAGGGCGTGCCAGGAGTTCGTCAGATCGGTCACGGCACGGGCGGCCACGGCGGGCTGCGTCTCGCCGTACACGAACACCGCCGCGCCCACCGGCCACAGGAGCACATCGGCCAGCAGGGCGAGCCACAGCGGCCGTCCCGCGCACAGCAGCGCGACCAGCACCGGCCCGGCCGCCGCCACGGGCACGGCGGGCAGCAGGTCCCCGGGGGCGAACACCCGCGAGAATCCCCATCCGGCCACCCCCGCCACCACTCCGGCCACCAAGAGCCTGACGATGCCCACCCAGCCCAGACCGCTCATCGCACGCCCTCCCACCACAAGGCGGACACCGGTTCCGCGGCCACCCCAGACGGGTCAAGGCCCGGCCGGGCCACCGGGCCCCTCGCCGCCAGAGCGCCGGCCGCCCCTGGCCGGGTCATCGGGTGGCTCCTCGCCAGGTGGCGGGCAGTTCGTCCAAGGTGGTCAGGTCCAGGACGGTGACGCCGGGGGGTGCGGCCGGACGGCCCGAGGGGCCGGCGGCGCAGCGCAGCAGTACCACCCGGTCGAAGCGGCGCCTGGCGGCCGACGCCTGCGGCACGCCGTCCGCCGCGAGGGCGGTGTCGCCGGAGACCAGCACGAGCGCGCCGCCGCCGCGCGCCAGGCGCACCGCCTCGGTCACCCCGGACTCCCCCGGCGTCACGGTGGCCAGCCGGTCCAAGATGGTCTCCGCGTCGGCCGCCCCGCCCTTGACCTCGGCCAGCAGGCCCCGCCCGGTGACGACCTTGACCGGAAAGCCCGCCCCCGCCGCCGCGACCGCCACCGAGGCCGCCGCGTCCACCGCGGTCTCGAACAGCTCCGCCGACGCGTACGCGCCCTCGCGGGTGTCGAGCACGACCGTGGTGCCGGGCAGGCTGGCGTCCACCAACTGGCGGACCATCAGGGTCCCGGTGCGGGCGCTGGACCGCCAGTGGACGTGGCGCAGGTCGTCGCCGACGACGTACTCCCGCAAGGTGTGGAAGGTCGCGGTCCCGGCGGGCGCGTTGTCGCCGGTGGGCCCGTCCAGGTTGGGCGCGCGTCCGGAGGGCAGCACGGGGATGACCACCGTGCGCGGCCTGACCAGGAGCGTGGCCACCTCGCCGTACCGGCGGACCCGGCGGGTGAGCCCCAGCGGGTCGGCACGGACCAGGTGCAGCGGCCCGACCGGGATCTCCCCCCTGGCCTGCGTGGGCAGCGGGTAGCTCACCGACCGGGTGGTCGCCTTGGCGATGCCGGGAACGTCCACGCCACGTTCGGCGGCGCCGAAGCGGTCGCGGGCGCGCAGCCCGCGCAGGGTCCATCGGCCCTGGTTGTGGATGTGCAGCACGGCGACGGCCGCGTCGCCCCTCGGCACCTTCAGCGGCGTGATCTCCCTGCGCACGCCGAGCCGGGTGCGCGGTGCGGTCCACAGCAGCGCCGCGCCGAGCGCCAGCACCGTCCCGCAGGCCAGCACGGCCAGTTCCGGGTAGCCGAGCGGGAGCGCGGCGGCGTACAGGAGCACGGCCCCCGCCGCGGCGCCCCGGCCCAGCGGGGTGAGCATGCGGTCACACCCCGGCGAGCGCCTGCGGCACCGGCATCGCGGCCAGGATCTCCCCCACCAGCGCGCCCGCCGTGCGCTCGCGCAGCTCCGCCTCCGGGGTGAGCACCAGGCGGTGCGCGAGCACCGGCGCGGCCAGCGCCTTGACGTCTTCCGGCACCACGTAGTGCCGCCCGGCCGCGGCGGCCCGCACCCTCGCCGCGCGCAGCAGCGCCAGGCTGGCGCGCGGGCTCGCGCCCAGCCGGACCTCCGGCGAGGTACGCGTCGCGGCGACCACGCCGACCACGTAGTCATAGATCGGGTCGGCCACATGGATGCGCGTCGCGAAGTCGATCATCCCGGCCACGTCCGAAGCCCGGGCGACCACCGGCAGCCGTTCCACCTGGGGCCCGGTCGGCATCCCCTTGAGCACCTGGACCTCGGCGGCGTGGTCGGGGTAGCCCACGGAGATCCGCATCAGGAACCGGTCGAGCTGCGCCTCGGGCAGCGGGTAGGTGCCGTCCATGTCCACCGGGTTCTGGGTGGCGACGACCAGGAACGGGCGGGGCACCGGATGGGGTTCGGAGTCGACGGTCACCCGGCGCTCCTCCATGACCTCCAGCAGCGCCGCCTGGGTCTTGGGCGAGGCGCGGTTGATCTCGTCGCCGAGCACGATGTTGGCGAACACCGGGCCCTGGTGGAACTCGAACGTCCTGGACGCCTGGTTGAAGATCGACACGCCGGTGATGTCGGAGGGCAGCAGGTCCGGGGTGAACTGGATGCGCCGCCAGGCGGCGTCCACGCTGGCCGCGACGGCGCGGGCGAGGGTGGTCTTGCCGGTGCCCGGTACGTCCTCGATCAGCAGGTGGCCTTCGGAGAACAGGCAGATCAGGGCGAGTTCGACGGCTTCGCGCTTGCCGCGGATGATGCGCTCGATGTTCTCGGCGAGCAGGTTGAAGCGCTGCGCGAACTGACCGGCCAGCGCGGCCGTCTCGTTCTGGGGCCCGCTCTGCTCGGCGTAGCCGGTCCCGTTGTGCGCCGGGGCGGCCCGGTGACCGCCCTGGAAGGCGTGGCCGGGGGCCGGGTCCTGGCCGCCGTAGGACCCGTAGCCGTCCGGGGAGGCATGGCCGCCGGCGTGCCGCGGGTAGGACTGCTCGCCGAGGTGGTCCTGGTGGCCTGCCGCTCCCCCGGGGTACGGCGGGCCGGACGTGTGGCCCGGCAGGTCGTACGTCCCGTAGGACGTCTCCTGCTCCCGGTAGCCGCCGCCCCCGTGAACCGGCTGCCGCCCATACTGCTGATCGCTCACTGAGTCGCCCCCTTCTCAGTCCTCGCACTGGAACAGCGGGGCGGCCGGGAAACCGCCCTTGGGCGTGGCCATCAGCGTGTCGCTGATGTAGGCGACGCCGCCGTTCCATTCGATGCGGTTCCAGACGTCGCTGGTGCCGCCCTGCTCGTTGTCGGTGATCGTCTTGCCCTTGGTCTGGCAGATCACGGTGAGCGACCGGTACTCGCCCTTCGGGATCTTGCCCACCTCACAGCCGCCCTGTGGGCCGCACTGGATGAGGGAGTCGGTCGTCCCGTTGTTGGCGTTCTTGTAGGACTGCGCCGGATAGGCGAGGTCCACCGAGGTGGACACCGAGCCCTCGCCCTCCCCCGCCGCGTTGCGCGCCTTGAGGGTGAACTCGTGCTTGGCCGCGTTCTTCAGCCCGTCCACGCTGAACGAGGTGCCCTCGATCCCGCTCTTCTCCGCCGCCCCCGACAGCGTGTAGGTGGTGTCGTCACCGGCGTTCTCCGGGGCGCTCCAGCTCAGGTCGGCGCCCTTGTTCTTGGCCTTCGCGGTGAAACCGCTGGGCTTGCCCGGCGCGACGCAGGGCTTGGTCCCGGCGCTGGGCTGCGAGCGCACCTCGCCGCCCTCCCAGTGCGCGACCACGGTGAAGCTGTAGTCCTTGTCGCAGTCGCCGCCCCTGAACTCGAACTGGTAGGGGCCGTTCGCGTCCACCCGCTGCGGGCTGACCTCGCCGCCCGACGGGGACACCTCCACCGAGTAGTGGCGGACCTCGCCGCCGTCGGACGGCGCGAACGTCACATCGACCTTGCCGGGGCCGGGCCGGGCGCTGACCGTGCCGGGCGCGCCGGGGGCCTTGGGCGACGGGGTGGGCGTCGGCGTTGGCGTCTCGCTCTGCTCAGGGGTGGGGGTAGGGGTCTGTTTCTTGGTGGGGACGGGGTCCGGCTCTTCGGGCTCCTCCTCGATGGGGGCCTGGCTCGGTGGCGTGGTCGGGTCGGGCTCGCCGGTCGGGCGCGGCTTGATCGTGGGCATCGGCTTGGCGGTACGCGTCGGGCCCGGTACGTCCTGGTCGTTCTTGTCGATCTCGTGCCTGCGCCCGTCCACGTCGATCACGACCGCGCGGTCGCCGTGCTGGTCGTTCGCCCAGAGCTGGCCGTCCTTGACGAACACGTCCACGTCACCGGGCCGGCCCGCCACCGCGACCTCGCCCGGTTCGCCGCCGGTCGCGCTGTCCCACACGACCAGGCCGCCGGTCTCCTTGTTCGGGATGTAGATCCGGGTGCCGAGCACCTGGGGGACGCCCAGGGACTCGGGGGCGGCGACGGTGGACAGCTTGACGCTCTGCGGCGCCCTGGAGTCGGTGTCGATGACGATCAGCAGCCCGTCCGGGCCGGGCACGAGGATGGGCGCGAGCGGGCCGTCGGTGGAGTTGGGGCCGAGTACCGGCTCGTCCTGCGCGGCGACCTCCCTGGGCAGCGCGATCCGGCCGGTGCTGCCGTCCTCACCGATGACGACGGCGCTGGAGGACCGGGTGTTGGTGACCACGGGCAGGCCGCCCGCGATGGTCAGGGACAGCGGGTCGCCCGCCGCGCCGACCTTCACCGGGGCGCCCTTGACGCCGCCCTGCACGGGCACGACCTCGCCGGTGGCCGGGACGGGAACCCACAGCCGGCCGCCCCCGTCGATCCCCGCCGCGCCGAGCGGGCGGGGCAGCGCGATCGGCGAGCCCACCGCGTTGAGCGTGGCCGGGTCGATGCGGCGCACGGTGCCCTCCGGATCGACGGCGTACGCCGTCGTGCCGGACACGACGAACTGGAGCCCGGCCGTCTCGAAGTCGCGGGTCTGGGTCACCTTCAGCAGGCTCGGCTCGATCCTGCTGACCACACCGGTCTCCTGGTCCACCAGCAGCACGGTGGAACCGTCCTGGACGACGTCGAGCCGCTTGCCCCGCGAGCCCGACGGGGTGATGCGCCCGTCCACCTCGCCGGACAGGCCGTTGGCGTGGACGACGGTGCCCCTGGCCTTGCTCCACAGCCACGCGCCCACGTCGGCGAGCCGGGGGTTGGCGCTGGACACCCCCACGCCGAAAACGGCCGCCGCGACGACCAGCGCGCCGACAATCGCCGCAGCGGCGACCGCGGTGGCGCGGTCACCACGCGGTCTGGCGATCTTCACCCTGTTCACCCCGTGCGCCAGATAACCCGTGCTTTGCCCCCGATTTACCGAACGTCACCCTAGCGCAGCGTCACGGGCCGACCTCAACGTTCCAACCATTGCTGATGTTTTCCGCCCGGTTCCTCGTGGGCGGCGATTCGCGCGGTCCAGGATTGTCGGCCGCAAGCCGTACCGTAGTGCGCGTGCCCGAGACCGACCACGAGATCACGCTGGACGCCGCCCTCAGCGAGGAGGCCGTCCTCGCGACCTACCGCCGCATGTTCGCGGCGCTCGCCAGGGACAGCGGCGCGGTCGTGGACGATCCGGCGTTCGTCGACATCGCCGAGACGCTGTTCGCGGCCTTCGCCGAGGCGGGCGAAGACTGGCTGACCCACGAGCAGATGCGTTACGCCTGCCGCGCGTATCCCCCCGACCTGCTGGACAACCGGCTGCGGGTGCTGAAGGGGCTCGGCGCGATCCGCGAGGTCTTCCCCAAGCCCAACCAGCTTCGCTACCGCGCGTCCTTCACCAGCGTGGTGGGGCTGATGTTCATCCGCCGGATGATGGACGACGGCGGCCAGTCCGAGATGCACCGGCTGCTGGCGCTGGAAGACCTCAACGTCGCCGACCCGCGCACGACCATGGAGCAGGCCGCCGAGAGCGCGGGCAACCTGGCGCGCGCGTTCCGGCTGTGGGCCCTTGAGCTGATCACGCTCAGCACCGGCACCATCGAGGAGCTGCGCGAGCAGGCCCCCAAGCTGTGGGGCACCGAGGAGATCGCCCGCCGCGCGCAGGGGCTGCACGGCACGATCCTCACCCGCTGGCCGCAGCTCGACCGCACCTGCACCGAGCTGCGCGCGGCGATCTACGCCTACAGCGACGCCTCCCGGCGCGCGGCGGGCCGGCTCGCCGACTCGGCGGGCACCACGCGCAATCTCACCCTGCTGCCGTCGGAGACGTGGCGGACCTTCACCCAGACCGCGTCCAAGGAACGGCTGGCCGCGGTGCTCGACGGGTTCGTCTTCGACGCGCCCGCGCCCTGGCACGACCCCGCCGAGATCGTCCACGCCGTCGATGAGGCCCCGCGCCCGGCGCCGGTCGCGCCCACGCCACCCCGCTCGGCGCTGCCCGACGACGGGCCCGCCGACTCCCTCGACGGCGGCACCGCCGGGGCACTGCGCCGGCTGGCCGAGGTCGCCGAGGAGGCGCTGGCCGGCCGCGACTCGGTCCCCGTCCAGGACCTGCTCGCCCACTCCGGGGAGTGGGTCTCGGCCCGCCGCCTGCTCGCCGACCTCGCCGCCGCCGACCTCAACCCCGAGCTCCCCTACCGCCTGCGCTGGTCCGCCGCCCTGACCGCGACCCCCGGCGCCGAGCCCGCCTGGCTGTCCCACGGCCACCTGGAAAGGACCGGCCGTGCCGACGACTGACCCACGCGACCCGACGGCCGAAAGCCGCAACCGCCCCGCTGCCCAAGAAGGGACCGGCCGCGACGCCGCCGCGCACACCCAGGACACGGGCCGCCGGGCGGCCCATACCGGCCCAGGGGGACCGGCCGCGACGCCGCCGCGCGCACCCAGCGCACTGAGCCGCTCACCTCGGCCCGAGAGGAGCGGCCATGACGACGACCGACCCGCGCGACTGCGCCCTGTCCACCCGGCCGCTCGGGCCGCCCCTAGGAAGGACCGGCCGTGACCACGACCGACCCGCGTGATACGGCGGCCGGGGGCTTCGCGCGTGAGGCTGCCGCGCATGCCCGGGCGCGGGCGACCGGGCCGCTGGTCTTGGCTCCTGGGGAGGCCGCGGCGGCCGGGATGGCCCGGCTGGCGCGCGGGGATGGGCCTGAGGTGGCGGTGCCGGTGTGGCCGGATGGGGCGAGTCCGTCGCTGTTGCTCGAATACCAGGTCGCCCCGATCTCGGCGGAGCGGTCAGGTGAGGCCAGGCGGGTGCTGGCCGCCTGCCTGAAGTGCTGCTGGAGCGACCTCGCCGCCGACCCGTGGCCGGGCGGGCCCGCGCCGGTGGAGACCGTCCTTTCCGCGTACCGGGCGCTGATCGGGCGTACCGACGACCTGATGCGCAACTGGGCGATCGGCGCATTGCGCCGGTTGCACGACTCGGCGTGGATCGTGCTGGCCGACGGCGAGGTGCGCCTGGGCCCGCGCTGCGCCACCTGGCCCGCCGAGTCGCACGCCCAGCTCCGCGAGCTGATGGGCCGCCTCCCCGACCCCGGCGACACCGTGACGGCCCTGCCACTGGCCGAGCCGCCGCCGGGCACGGAGTCCGCCGTGCTCGCGGGCGAGCCGCTGGACGACGACCTGCTCGGCGCGTTCGACGAGCGGCGGCGGGCCGAGCTGGTGGCCGCCTTCATGGCGGTCGAGCACGCCGCCGAGCCGGTGCAGGAGGTCCGGTTCGCGGCGCTGCGCGACCCCGCCCTGCGGCGCGCGCTGGCGGAGATGCTCGCGCGGCGCGGCCGGGTGCTGATCCAGGCCCGCGAGCGCTGGACCTCCGGCTACGGCGAGGCCGCCGCCGCCACGGCGGGCAGCACGCTGGGCGAGGCCGAGCGGGCGGTGCTCGTCCTGGTGCTCGTCCACTCGGTCGCGATCCCCCGGGCCGAGGGCCTGCTCGGCGAGGACACCTGGCTTTCCCCGCACCCGGCCCCCGCCGAAGAGCTGCGCCGCCACACCCAGCTGCCGATCGGCGAGCTGGACGCGGCCTTGCGCACACTGCGTCAGGCCGGGCTGCTGACCCAGGTCAAGGCGGGCGAGGAGGCCGGGGGTTACGTACCGGGGCCGCAGTTCCACCGGCTCACGCCGGCCGCCAGGAAGCGCCTGCAGGAGGAGCTGATCCTGGCCGCCGGGCCCAACACCCCGCTGGCGGCGGCCGTCCGCGCCAAGCGCAGGCCCACCGGCCGCCCGCCCGCGACTCCAGACCATGCCGGCAACGTGCGGGAGAGAGACGAGCGGTGACACGGGTAGAAAACCTCGTCGGCGACAGGGTGCTGATCGCCGTGCAGGCGGTCAACATCTCGCGGCTTTCCACGCACCCGGTGCCGACCGTGCCCGGCACGCTCATCGTCGTGGCCGGGGCCGGGCCGAAAGACTCCAACGGCGCGGGCAAGTCGTCCTTCATCGCCGCGATCACCGCGCTGCTCGGCGACGAGCAGTGGCGTTTCGCGTCCGGCGCCAAGGCGGTCTCGGAGCTGCTGTTCAACGCCGAGCTGGCCACCGGGGGCGCCGGCAGGCAGTGGGCCAGCGCCGACCACGGCTACATCGTCGGCGTCTTCGACACGCCCGGGGGCGGGCAGACGGGCCCGGAGGCGCCCGCGGGCCCGGTCACCGTGTGGCTGCGGGTCAACCAGGAGGCCCCGCACCTGGAGATCCGCTGGACCGGCGGGGTCTACCTGGCCTCCGCGGCCTCCGAGGCCGAGCGGGTGGCCAGGGCCGACGAGATGTGGCTGACCCTGCCCCGTTCGGCGGGCCGCCGCGACATCGTGGCCCGCGACCTCACCAAGGTCCTCTACGGCGACCGGGTGCGCTGCGTGTCCTTCCTGTCCACGTCGGTGCGCAGCAAGGTCGCCACCAACCTGCTGTCCCAGCCGCTCAACGAGATCTCCCCCGAGCGCATCTTCGAGGCCGTGGCCGCCCTGACCGGCCTGGACGCCGAGCTCGACCAAGAGCGCGAGGCCAGGCGCGACGAGCACGCCAAACGCGTCCGCGCCGCCCAGGCCGTCGCGCGGCTCCAGGAGTTCGAGGCCGAGTCGCGCACCCTGATCGACGCCTTCGACCGGCGCGACGAGGCGCGCGTCCGCCTCGCCGACGCGCTGCGCTGCTGGAAGGGCAGGCTCGCCCGCCGGGTCGCCGACACGGCCGCCCGCGACGCCGCGCTCGCCGCCGAGCTGTCCCGGCACCAGGCGGCGGAGCAGGCCGCCGCATCGGCCATGGCCGAGGTGAAGGCCGAGATCGCCACCCTGAAGGACGACACTCTTGACCGGCGGCTCGCCGAGGCGCGCAAGGAGCTGGCGGAGGCGCAGGCCAGGGCGGCGTCCCTCACCGCCGACCGCGCCGTCGCCGAGAACTCCGCGGACGAGCTGCGCGGCCAGATCCCCGCGCTGGAGGAGTTGCGCAGGCTCGCCGACGGCCGCGCGGTGGCCGCCGCCGAGGCGGAGGTCGCGGCGGCCAGGCAGCGGCTCAACCTGGCACTGAAGGCGCTCGGCGTGGCCGACCAGGAGGTCTCCGGCGCGTCCGCGGCGCTCGACGACGCCGAAGGCGGCCCGGCGGCGGCGCAGTTGCGCGCGCTGGCCGAGCACGGCGTGCCGGCCAGCGGCCTGCTCGACGCGATCGACGTGGCCGAACAGGCCCGCGACCACGCCGAGACCCGCGCCCTGCGCGGCTGGCCACACGAGCACGCCGTACTGATCGACGCGGCCGACCTCGACTCCGCCGCCGCGGCGCTGGCCGGGCTGCCCGGTTCGGTGCTGGTGAGCGCGGCGGGGGTGACCGTCGTGGGGGCCTTCGAGGCGGTGGCGACCGGCAGGGAGGCGCGGATCAAGGCCGCCGAGCAGCGCCTGAACCGCGCCCGCGACACGCAGGAGGAGGCCGCCGCGCTGGTCCGCGCCTGCGAGGACGGCGTGGCCGAGGCGGCGCGCCGGCTGGAGGGGGCGCGGGCGGCCGACCGGCTGGCCGAGATCGAGCGGCGGCTCGCCGAGCGCCGCGAGCGCCTGACCGGCCTGACGGCCGCGCTCGCCGAGCTGGCCCCCAAGGTCGCCGCGGCCGACCGCGAGGTCGGCGCGCTCGACTTCCGGGCCCGCACCCGCGACATGGAGATCGAACGGCTGGAGTCGCGCCGCGCCCGGCACGACGGCGAGCTCGCCCAGGCCCGCGCCGAACAACAGCGGGTCGGGGCGGAGCGCGCCGCGCTCGGGCTGGCCGAGCTGGTCCGGGCCTTCGACGGCGAGGCGGAGGGGGCCGTCGAATGGCTCGCCGCGCTCGGCGAGGAGGAGCGACCGCTCACCGCGGAGGAGTGGTGGCGGGCCGCCGAGCGGCACCTGGACCGCGCGCTGCGCGACACCTTCCCCGGCGAGGACGAGGAGATGCCGGAGGAGCTGCGCTTCCTCATCCGCGAACGCACCGAGCCGGGCGCCGGGCGTACGGCGCGCGAACAGGCCACCTTCCCCGGCGTGTGCACCGCCCTGTCGTCCTACCTGCGCGGCCAGGAGGAGTACGAACGGCACCAGCGCCGGCAGATCGAGTCCCAGCTCGCCACCCGGCAGCGCGACCTGGCCGCCGCCGCCACCGGCGCGGAGGAGGCCGCGCGCTCCACCGCCGTACACCGGGCGGCGCTGACCGCGGCGATCAAGGCGCGGCTGACGCGGGTGGCGGAGGAGTTCGAGCGGCTCGACCTGGCCTACGGCGGCTACGGCGCGACCATCGAGTTCCCCGTGCCGCCCGCGCCCGCCGATCCCGAGCAGCGGTGGGCCTGGAAGGTCGTGCCGAAGTGGCGGCGCGGCGAGGGGCAGGGGTTCGTCCCCTACAACCGCAGGGCCAACACCGCGCTGATGGACGAGAAGGCCGTCAAGCTGGTCTGCGCGGCGGCCATCGCCTCCTCCGGCGGCGGGCACCTGTGCCTGGTCCTCGACGAGCTGGGCCGCAACCTCGGCAAGGAGCACCGCAGGGAGGCCGTGGCGCTGTTCCGGCGGATCGGCGAGACCTACGGCATCACCGTCATCGGCGCGCTCCAGGACGACATGGAGCCGTACGCCATCGACGCCTGCGGCCAGTACATCAAGCTGCGCCGCTCCTCCGACGCCATGCCGTACAACGAGCCACCGGTGATCGTGGGACACGACCAGCACGCCGAACGAGTCCGCGAACTGGCCGCCTACGTCACCGAGTCCCGCCGCCCCGCCGATCCCCCGGCCTGACCCGCCGGGCCTGGCGGGTCAGCCCGTGCGGGCGGTCAGTTCGGAGCCGGTGCGTGACTTGGTGACGACGAGCTGGGTGGGGATGCGGGTGCGCAGTTCGGCGACGTGGCTGACGATGCCGACGGCCCGGCCGCCGTCGCGCAGGCCGTCGAGGATGTCCAGGACGCCGTCCAAGGTGTCGTCATCGAGGGTGCCGAAGCCCTCGTCGACGAAGAGGGTGCCGATCTCCGCGCCGCCCGCCTCGGCGCTGACCACGTCGGCCAGGCCGAGGGCCAGGGCGAGGGAGGTCACGAAGCTCTCGCCGCCGGACAGGGTGGCGGGGTCGCGGTCCACGCCGGTCCAGCCGTCCAGGACGCGCAGGCCGAGCCCGCCGCCGGAGCGCTTGCGGCTGCCCGCGGTCTTGCGCACGTCGTACTGCAGCAGGTAGCGCCCGCCCGACATGTGGTCCAGGCGGTCGTTGGCGGCGTCCACGACCTGGCGCAGCCGCTCGCCGAGCACGTACGACGACAGGCGCATGTCGAGCGTGTTGTCGGCGGACGTGCCGCCGGCCAGCTCCGCCAGCCGCCGGGCGAGCCGGTGGCGTTCGCGGGCGGGCCGCCAGCGGGCCAGGCTCCCGGTCAGCTCGGCGGCCAGGGCGGTGAGCCGGTCATGCCGGTCGCGGGCCTGGTCGCGGCGCGAGGAGCAGGCGGCGTGGACGCGTTCGGCGGCGTCGTGGCGTTCGGTCAGGGCGGGCAGGTCAGGGTCGGGCGCCTCGGCCGCCGCGCGCAGTTCGGGGTCGGCCAGCAGCGCCGCGACGGCGGCCGACTCGGCGTCCAGCGCGCGCAGCCGTTCGGTCAGCTCCTCCAGCTCGGCGGACGGGCGTACGGCGGCGCGGACCTCGTCAAGGCCGGCGAACCCGGCCTCCGCCGCCGCCTCCCCCGCCTCGGCGCGCGCGGCGGCGGCCTCGGCCGTGGCGGTGCGGGCGATCCCGGCGGCCTCTGCCGCATCAAGCAGCAGCGCGGCCTCGGCGGCCAGCCGGTCCAGCCGCGCGGCCAGGCTGGGGTCCTCGCCCCTGGCCTCGTCGATCAGCGCGCCGAGCCGGTCGGCCTCGGCGGCTGACCTGTCCCGGCGGGCACGGGCGGCGGCCAGCTCCGCGGCGGTCCGCCTGCTCTCCTCCTCCGCCGCGGTGCGCTGCGCGGCCAGTCGTTCCGCCAGCGCGCCCGCCTCGGGCGCGGCGGCGGCCAGCGCCCGCAGCCGGGCCGGTTCGGCCTCGGCGGCGCATACGGCCTCCTCGGCCTCCTCGGCGGTCAGCTCCGGGTCCGGTACGGCGGCACGGGCCTCGGCGAGCGTCACGGTCAGCTCGGCGACCCGTCCGGCGGCCTCCGCGGCGTCGCGCAGCAGCGCGCATTCGGCGGTCAGCCGGTCGCGGCGCTCGGGCAGCGAGGCGTCCTCGCCACGGGCGGCCTCCAGCCGGGCGGTGAGCCGTTCCAGCTCGGCCCGCGCCCCGGCGAGGGCGGCGGCGGCCTCGGCGATGGCACCTGCGGACTCGGCGGCGCGGTCGCGGGCCTCGTCGAGATCGGCCTGCGCGCGGGCCGCCTCCTCGGCCAGGGCGGCCTCCTGATCGGCGGCCTCGGCCAGCTCGGCGAGCCGTAGTTCGGCATCGGCCAGGGCGGCGGCGGCCTCTTCCGCGGTGGCGCCATCAGCCCGGTCCGTGGCCTCCCTGAGGCGGTCGGCGAGTACGGCGGCGTGGCTCTCGGCGGCCTGCCTGGCGTCCTGGGCCTCCTGGTGGCGGAGTTCGGCCTCGGCCTCCTCCTCAGGGGCGAATGCCTGCTCCTCGGCGGGGCGGGGGTGCTCCGGGGAGCCGCACACCGCGCAGGGCTCGCCGGGGACGAGGCGGCGGGCCAGCTCGGCCGCCATGCCGTCGATCCTGGCCTGGCGGGCGGTGAGCAGGCGGTCGCGGAGGTCTTGGGCGGTGTCGGTGGCCAGCAGCCTGGCCTGGTGGGCGTCCTCGGCCTCGGGGATGAGGGAGTCGCGCAGGCCGGCCGCCTCCAGGAGATGACGGGCCGCGTCGCGGGCGGCCTCGGCGGCGGGGATGGCGGCGGTACGCGCGCGCAGGTCGTCGAGGCGGGCGGTGGCCTCGGCCAGGCGTACGGGGAGGTCGGCGAGCGCGGCGCGGGCCGCGGCCTCGCGCTGCGTCAGCTCGTCGTACTCGGCGGCCAGCGCGCTGATCTGCTCGCCCAGCTCATGGACCCGCGCCTCGTCGCCGCGCAGCGCCTCAAGCCCGGCCAGCTCATCGCGTACGGCCCGCTCCTGCCCCACCAGCCGCTCCCGCAGCTCCCGGGCCCCTTCCCCGTCGCCAAGGGCGATGGGAAGGGAGGTCAGGGCGGCTTGGAGGGCGGTGGTGAGGGTGTCGCGGCGGTGGACGGCGGTGCGGGTGCGGACGGCGGTCTCGTGGGCGTTTTCGGCGGCGGGCAAAGCGGCCTCGGCCTGACGGGCGGCGGCGTGCCGCTCCTCCGCCTCGCGCAGCCTGCCCGGCAGTACGGCCAGCAGCTCGGCCGTCGCCGTCTCGCGGCCGGAGAGCCGGGTCAGCTCGGCGCCGATCTCCGCGATCTCGGCCAGGAGCGCGGCCCGGCGTTCCTCGTCGGCGCGCAGCCCGCCGAGCCGGGCGATCTCATCGCGCCGCTCGCGTTCCAGCGCCGCGAGGTCGTCATCGCCCGCCGGGCGCAGGGGCAGCACCCGCGACATCGACTCGGCGGCCAGCAGCGCCGCCTTGGCCTCGGCCTCGGCGCGCTGTTCGGCGCGGTGGAGCAGCGGCAGCACCCGCCCGGCGCGGGCCGCGTCGGCGAGGAGGACGCCGAGGTCGGCGCGTTCCTCGGCAGCGGCGTCCAGGTGCGCCTGCCGGGCCAGCGCCTCGGTGTGGCGGCGTTTGCGGTCGGCCAGGCCCCGGCCGGCGTCGAGTTCGTCGCGGGCCGCGCGCAGGGCGGACCCGCTGATCGTCGCCGCCGTCTCCTCCCGGGCGGCCAGCCCGTCGGCGGCGGCCAGCAGGGACCGCGCCCACGCCTCCTGATCATCGTCATCATCGGGTACGTCTTCGAGCAGCCCGTCGCCGGCCGCGCCGCGCATCCGGTCGGCCACCGAGGCCACGGCCTTGGCCAGGTCCTCCTGGTCGCGCCAGGTCTGGGTACGGTGGTCGGCCAGCCACTTCTCCACCTGCCCGAAGACCTTGACCGAGAACAGCCGTTCGAGCAGGGCGTGCCGCAGTTCCCCGTCGGCGCGCAGGAACTTGGCGAACTCCCCCTGGGGCAGCATCGCCACCTGCTGGAACTGCGCCGCGTTCATCCCCAGCAGGCCGCCGACCAGGTCGCCCGCCTCGTCGATGCGGCCGGACAGGAACGTCCACTCCCCCCGCGCGGAAAGCTCCTCCAGCAGGACCTTGGCCTTCTCCTCTACCATGCCCTCGCCGCGCTGCTTGGGGCGCTGCCAGGCCGGGGAGCGGGCCAGCCGCAACCGGCGGCCGCGTACGGTGGCCTCCAGCTCGACCTTCGGCCCCCGGCCGGGCGGCGCGTGGTCGCAGCGCAGGCTCCGCGCGTCGTTGCGCTGGCCGGGGACCTGGCCGTAGAGGGCGTAGCAGACCGCGTCGAGCACGGTCGTCTTGCCCGCGCCGGTCGGCCCGTGGATCAGGAACAGCCCGGCCTCGCCGAGGGCGTCGAAGTCGACGGTCTCGGTGCCGGGGAAGGAGCCGAAGGCGGTGATGGTGAGGCGGTGCAGCCGCATCTACGCCGCCGCCTCCTTGATCCGGCACGCCTCGACGGCCTGCTGGAGCAGCTTCCGCTCGGCGTCGTCGGCCGGTTCGCCGCGCACCTCGCGGACGAAGTCGAGGGCCACGTCGATCTCCGGCCGCCCGGCCGCCGTGCGCCGCACGGCGGGCCGTTCGCCGCCGCCCTCCGGCTGGAAGGCCAGGGTGAGGGTGTGCGGGAAGCGCTGCCGCAGGCGTTCCATCGCGCCCTTGGGCCGGACCGGGTCGGTGAGCACCACGGCCAGCCAGTGGTCTTCGACACCGGCATGGCGCGGCGAGGTCAGCAGGTCGTCCAGGTGACCGCTGAGCCGGGCGATCGGGCGCGGTACCGGGGCGGGCACGAACTCCGCCGCCTCCATCCCGTTCTCGCCCAGGGCGACCAGCCACGAGCCCTTGGTGTGACGCTCCTCGGAGAAGGAGTAGGCGATCGGGGAGCCGGAGTAGCGGACCGTCTCGCTCATCCGCTGGCGGCCGTGCAGGTGGCCGAGCGCGACGTAGCCGACGCCGTCGAAGGCGTCCAGCGGGACGTTGTCCACGCCGCCGACCCGGATGTCCCGCTCGCTCTCGCTGGCCTCGCCGCCGGTCACGAAGGCGTGCGCGAGCACCACCGAGGGGCCCGGCCGGCCCGTGGCGTCGGCCTTGATCAGTGACATGGCGTGCCGGATCGCCGCGTCGTGGCTGCGGGCGGTGAGCTCCCAGGGCCCGCGGACCGTCTCCGGCTCCAGGTAGGGGATGCCGTAGAAGGCCACGCCGTCCACGAGCACGGGGGTGGCCACCGCGGCCGGGTCGGTGCGCAGATGGACGCCGCCCGCGTCGATCAGCCCGGCCCCGAACCCCAGCCGCCGCGGCGAGTCGTGGTTGCCGCTGATCATGATCACCCGCGCGCCCGCGTCCGCGAGCCGGTGCAGCGCCTCGTTGCACAGCGCCACCGCGTCCACCGGCGGCAGCGCGCGGTCGTAGATGTCGCCGGCCACCGCCACGGCGTCGATCCGCTCGCTCCTGACGGTCTCGACCAGATGATCCACGAACGCGGCCTGCGCGGCGAGCAGGCTCTCGCGGTGGAAGGAGCGTCCGAGGTGCCAGTCGGAGGTGTGCAGCACGCGCATGTCGCAGGACGCTAACAGTTTCCGGCGACGAATCAGGCCGAACACGCACTGGCGGCGGGCGGTTTCTTTGCCGAGTACGCTGAAAGATCGGAGGGAACATTAACGACATTGGGCCGTCTCTGGCCCCGATCCGGGGAGCGGTACAGGTGCGCGTCGGTCGAGGCACGCTGAGCGTGGCCGCCGGTCTGGTGCTGGTCGTGCTCGCCACAGTGGGTTACGCGCTGCCGCCGTCGTTCGATCCGCCTCCGCTCAAAGCGGACGCCGCGTTCAGCTCGCTGCCTCCGCAGCCCGCGAGCGAGCGGGCCCCGGTGGCCGGCAAAGGCCCGATCACCACCGAGCAGGTCACGATCCCGCTGCAGGGCACGACGTCCCAGGCGATCATCTGGGCGCCGATGACACCGGGGCCGCACCCGGCCGTGGTCTTCGTGCACGGGTCGGGCTCGGCCGACCGGCGCGAGTTCGCCGCCCAGGCCGAGTGGCTGGCCAAGGCGGGCGTCATCACGCTCGGCTATGACAAGCGGTCGGTGGGCTACTCCTTCGGCACCCGCGACTTCGGGCTGCTCGCCGATGACATCCTGCGCATGGTGCGGCACCTGCGCCAGCGTCCGGACGTCGACCGCACCCGGATCGGGCTGTGGGGCGTCAGCGAGGGCACCTGGGCGACCCCGATCGCCGCCGCGCGCAGCGCCGACGTCGGCTTCCTGGTCATGGTGTCGGCGCCCAACGTCTCGCCGCTGCGCCAGGTCGCCTGGGCGCTGAACGAGCAGTTGCTCCGGCTGTACGCCCCGGTGGGCGTACGCGACCTGCTGTCGCGGGCGATGGGCGTGGTCGGCCTGGACTTCCTGCGCCACGATCCGCTGCCCTGGCTGTCCAGGGTCCATCAGCCGGTGCTGGCGCTCTACGGCACGATGGACCCCTCGATCCCGTTCGTGGAGAGCACCCAGGCGCTGACCGAGGGCCTGGCGGCAGCCGGCAACGACCGTTACACGATCAGGTTCCTCGGCGGCGCCGACCACGCGATGCGGATCGGCGCGGGCCCGTTCGCGCCCGGTTACCTGGAGACGCTGGTCAACTGGATCGACGGCCTCCCCCAGAACGGCACGCCGGCCGTGCGGATGGCCGGGGCCACCCCGGTCCAGCGGTACCAGGCCAGTGACGTGCCGGCCGCCCCCTGGTACGCGGGCGGCACGGTGCTCGGGCTGGCGCTGTGCCTGGCGGTCGTGGGCTACGTGGCCGGGCCGGTCGCGCAGTTCGTCGTACGGCTGCGCGGGCGCGACACCCGGGCGCAGACCAACGCCCTGCTCTGGCCGCCGATCCGGCGGCGGCTGCGGCGGATGGCGCTGACCGGCCTCGGCCTGCTGGTGTCGGTGCTCGGCTTCATCACGCTGCTGGTGCTGTTCTCGATCAACCAGGCGGGGGCGTGGCCCGCCGTGCTGTCCGGCTGGATCGTGGTCCGGGTGCTCGCGGTGCTGATGCTGCTCCAGGAGGTCACGGCGGTGGCCGCGGTGGTGTCGGCGCTGCGCGAGGGCTGGCAGCCGAGCCGGTGGCAGCACGTGGCCATCGCCGGGGTGCTCGGCGGCACCGGCGTGCTGCTGGCGGTGGCCGCCTACTACGGGTTGTTCGCGTTCCCCTGGTAGGCGTCGCCGGCCAGGTGGCAGCGCGTCCAGCGGTCCATCTCGCCGAACACCTGCTTGCGCACCGGCTCGGCGGACAGCACGAGGTCGTGGATGCCGCCGGGCACCCGGACACATGTGACGTGCCCGCCGATCCTGGTCGCCCAGCGGGCCATGTGGTCAGGGTCCAGGACCACGTCCGCGCTGTGCGCCTCGGGGGCGAAGTCGCGTAGCCGCAGGCCCTTGTCCGCGCACAGCACCAGGACCGGCACGTCGACGTTCAGCCCGCCGTGCAGGCGGCGCTGGGCCCTGCGGACGGCCGACAGCCACACGGCGTGGACGGGGAACCCGGTGAGCGGCTTCCAGGCCAGGTCGTAGTCCCATTCGCCGTGGAAGGTGTGGTGCAGGCTCCTGCCGTACGCGGTGGCCAGGGCCAGCGGGAGCACCGTGCGGGCGGGCACCCGGGCCAGCGGCCAGATCAGCAGGTCGGCCATGGAGCGCAGGTACGCCGAGACGTTGAGGTCCAGGAAGGGGCTGTTGAGGATGAGGCCCTGCACCCGGCCCGTGCCGCGGACCCGGTCGGCCCACAGTGCGGCGATGAGCCCGCCGGTGGAGTGGGCGTTGACCACGACGACCTCGTTGCCGTCGTCCTCGCGGATGATCCGCACGGCCTCGTCGATCTCCGGAAAGTAGTGCGTCATGCTGCGCACCAGCGCGGGGGTCTGGTGCGGGAGCAGCGACCTGCCGTACTTGCGCAGGTCCAGCGCGTAGAAGTGGAACCCCTGCGCGACGAAGTGGTCGGCCAGGTGGGTCTGGAAGAAGTAGTCGGTGAAGCCGTGGATGTAGAGCACGGCGCGCCGCGAAGGCCCGGCCGCCCGCCGCCGCACCAGGGTGGCGACGACCTCGCCCTCCTCGTCGTGTCCCATGGGCAGGACGGTGGCCTCGTAACCGGGTCCGAGCACATCGAGCATGCCTCACGTTAACCCGTTGCCGGGCCCGCCGCACCGACCGGGCAGGGGCCGGAAAAGTTTGTGGATCGACTCGGCGTACCCCGGCCGGGACACGCGTTCGCGGGATATTCACGCGCCGGTACCCTGTCAGCCACGCTAACCCGTCTAATATCCCCCACGACGCCGGGTGGGACACTTGGGACATATCGCGAGGGGAACAAGCGCGAGTGCGGGAACGATCGAGAACGCTCGGCATCGGTGCGGTGATCGGGTGGACGCTGGTGTCCGTGGTCGCGCCTGGTGCCGCGCACCTCAAGACCGGCCATCGGCGGACGGGGTTCGCGCTGCTCGGCGTATACGCGGCGCTGCTGGTCACGGCCGGCGTACGGGCCCTCACCGCCGACGCCGGCTTCATCGGGCGGCTGACCTCGTCGGAGTGGCTGACCGGGATCACCGTCGGCGCGGTCGTGCTGGGGCTGGCCTGGTTCGCCGTGATCGTCCACTCGTTCGTCGTGCTGCGGCCCGGGGTGCTCCCGGCGCGCGGGCAGGCGATCACCGGAGTGGTGGCCGGGCTCACCGCGGTGGCGGTGCTGGTGCCGTTCGCCTGGGCGGTGAACTTCGTCACGGTCAGCCGGCGCACGCTCGACGAGGTGTTCAACAGCGCGCCCGACCCCACCGAGACCGTCAAGCCGGAGGACCCGTGGAACGGCCGCGACCGGCTCAACGTCCTGCTGCTCGGCGGTGACGCCGACGACCACCGCGTCGGGGTGCGCACCGACAGCATCAACGTGGCCAGCGTGGACATCAAGACCGGCAGCACCGTGCTGCTCAGCCTGCCGCGCAACCTGGAGAACGTCCGGTTCCCTCCGGGCAGCCCGATGCACGCCCGCTTCCCTGACGGGTTCCGGCTGCCGGTCGGGCCGGGCGGCGGGCGCGAGGACCTGCTCTTCGCGGTGTGGGAGTACGCCGACACGCACCCGGAGATCTTCGGCGGGCGCAAGAACCAGGGCGCGCGCACGCTGAAGGAGACGGTCGGCTACACCCTCGGGCTGAAGGTCGACTGGTTCGCGCTGGTCAACATGTGGGGCTTCGCCCGGCTCATCGACGCCATCGGCGGGGTCACCCTGACGGTGGACCGGGACGTGGTCTTCGGCAAGTACAACGAGGGCCTGGTCAAGGCGGGCACCCGCAAGCTCGGCGGCGCGGACGCGATGTGGTTCGCCCGGTCCAGGACCAACAGCGATGACTTCACCCGGATGCGCCGCCAGCGCTGCGTGCTCGGCGCGCTGCTGGAGCAGGCCGACCCCGCCACCGTGCTGGCCCGCTTCAACAGGGTCGCGCTGGCCACCAAGGAACTGCTGCGCACCGACATCCCCCGGCCCATGCTGGAACACCTCGTCCCGGTCGCGCTGCGGGTGAAGAACGCCAAGGTGAACAGCGTGCAGTTCGTGCCGCCGCTGATCAACACCGGATACCCGGACTGGACGAAGATCCGCTCCGTGACCGCGAAGGCCATCCGCGACTCGGTGCGGCCCAAGCCCGCGCGGGCCGCCAAGGCCACTCCGGAGACCTCGGCGGACTCCTCCCCCAAGACGGCCGCCAAGAAGCGCACGCCGTCGCCGACCACGACCGGGGGCGGCCCGGAAGGCGTGACCGGCCTGACGGACGGCTGCAGCGGCGGCTGATCCGGCCTCAGGCGGTCATCCCGGCGTCAGGCGGTGAAGGACACCGTGGCCAGCCGGCGCAGGCGCGCCTCGTCCACGGTGTGGCCGAGGCCGGGCTGGGTCAGCGGGACGGCGACGACGCCGCCCGCGGCCCCGACCGGCGGGGTCACGATCTGCGCGCTGCGCGGCGGCTGGGTGACGTCGCAGGGCAGGTTACAGCCCGGCATCGCGGCCACCGCCACGGTGGCCGCCCTGGCCAGGCCGGTGCCCTGGCCTCCCGCGCAGAGGATCTCCCACCCGGCGGCCATGGCCCGGTCGTGGACCCGGCGTACGTCGCTGAGCGAGGGGAAGCGGGCGGGCCGCAGCAGCAGCGCCCTGGCCGAGCCCGCGGAGACGTGCGCGGCCAGCTCGGCATCGGAGCCGGCCTCGACGGCGACCGCCGCCGAGACCCGGTCCTGGAGGATGGCGTGGGTGACCGGGTCGGTCGTCCCGAACGGCCGCTCGATCACCGCGATGTCGTAGGAGTCGAGCGCGACCAGGGCGTCGATCTCGGTGTAGGCGGCCTGGGCGTCAACGGACATGGCGAGGCCGGGGAACGCCTGGCGTACGGCGCGCACCGGCTCGACGTCCCAGCCGGGGTGGACGTCCAGCGTGACGTGCGCGTATCCGCCGCAGACCTGCTGGTTGACCCGCGCCACCAGGCTCTCCAGCGACCGGTCGCCGGCGATCCTGACCGTCGCCATCAGCGAGGTGCGGCTGCCGCCGAGCGCGTGCGCGAGCGGGACCCCGCGCATCCGCGCCCAAAGGTCCCAGCACGCCATGTCCGCGGCGCTGCCACCGCGCGAGATCGTGTCGAGTTCGTCGGGATGCTCCCAGTCGACGCCGACCAGCGCGGGCGCCAGGCTCTCCTCAAGCGTCGTCCACGCCTTGTCCAGGCCGGGCTCGACGACCTCGCCCCACCCGGTCATCCCGCCATGGTCGGTCAGCCGGACGAGAATGCTCTCCGGCCGCCTGCCGTACGGCAGGGTGAGCCGGAAGACCTCGATTTCGCGGACGCGCGGCAACGGACCCCCTGGTGTGCTGGCTTGGTGACGAGCGACCCGCCCATGCCCCCTCCCGCGCGCCTCTCCCTTCCATGGTGCCCCTTCTCCGGCCCCGCGCAAAACCGGGCTACAGCCCGCGGATCCGGTCGATGACCGTAAGTGCCGCGAAGAACGCGAAGAACAGGAAGATCAACGCCATCACCACCAGGCGGTACCCGCGCAGCCCGATCTCGCGGGGCAGCGCCCTGCGGTTGAGGATCATCAGCAGCCCCGAGTAGAGGAACATCATGAAGCCGCCGACCACCGCCGAGATCACCAGCAGCGCCAGCGGCTGGTCGAACCCGGCCAGCAGCACGACGCCGCCGATCGCGATGAGCGCCCAGACCACGGCCACGTACAGGGCGGACTCGCTCCAGCGGGTGCTCGCGGCCAGGTAGGTGACCTTCAGCGAGTCGGAGACCAGGCGCCCCATGTAGTCCAGGATGCCGAGGGCGGCGGCGAACAGGGAGTAGGCGCCGATGATCCAGAAGAAGGTGCCGAACCATCCGGTGCGCTCGTTCAGCACCTGGCCCTCCACGCGCAGGAAGGTCACGTCGTTGGCGACCTCCCGGCCGAAGACGGTGGCGTGGGCGAGCATCGACATCACGGTGATGGTCAGCACCGTGATGAGGACGAACGACACGAGCTGCTCGGTGTTGGCCACCCGCCACCAGCCCCGCCACCTGGCGAGGTTGGCCTCGTCGGCGGGGAAGCGGTAGCCGGTGGAGGGGGCGGCCTCCGGGCGGCCGGTCACCGGGGAGACCAGCTTGGGCATCCTGGCGCCCATGCCGAGGCCCTTGTCCCGGATCCAGTTGCTCTGCACGAGGTTCTGTGCGCCGCCCGCCCCGGCGAAGGCCAGCGCGCCGAGGATCAGCGCGGCCCCCAGTTCCAGCGGTACGGCGGGCGCGGTGACGGCCTGGGCGAGGCCGCCGCGCGACTCGGTGGCGAGCGCCACCGCCAGCGCGCCCACCAGCAGCACCAGCACCGCGCCGATCTTGACGAACTCGATGCGCTCCACCCAGCGATAGATGAACGGTGCGAGGGTGAGGATCACGCCGATCAGCACCAGCTCGCCGATGGCGAACAGCACGGGATCGCCCGCCCCGATGGCGTAGGTGAGCACGGTGGCCGAACTCGTCGCCCAGCCCGGCCACATGTTGGCCAGTACCGCCAACGCGATGAACACCGGGCCCCAGGGCCGCCACAGCCTGCTGAAGCCGGTCAGCGCGGTCTCGCCGGTGGCCAGCGTGTAGCGCTCGATCTCCATGTTGATGAAGAACTGGAAGATCACCCCGACGAACGCGCCCCACAGGAAGACCAGGCCGACGTTGGCGGAGATGTAGGGCCACAGCACGAACTCACCGGAGGCCAGGCCGATCGCCGCGGCCACGACTCCGGGGCCGATCACGCGCCGCAGTGGGCGGGGGTCGGGGAGATCGGCCACGGCGACGTCGGGGATCTTGCCGCGGGCCGTCGGGAACGTCCGCATGCTGCCTCACTGCACCCGGACGGCTGCGTTCAAACCCGCTGTAACGGCTCACTCACCGTGGCGTCACCGGTCGCCCGGGGCTCCGTACCGGGCGAGGCCGCCGAGCAGCAGGTCCAGGCCGAACTCGAAACGGACCCTGCCGCCGCCCTCCAGGAGGTCGTCCACGTGGGCCGTCATCATCGGGAAACGGTCTTCGGGCAGGGTGCGGTAGTAGTCGCCGAACCGGCCGAAGAAGTCGCTGATGAACTCGCCGGCGTCCTTGCCGGAGGCGCGCTGCCTGGCCGCGTACATCGCCCCCTCGTGGACGTCGGCGGCGATGTAGAGGTTGAGCCGGTCGATCATCCAGCTCGCGATCCGCGGCGGCACCCCGCCGCTGATCATGATCGCCAGCTCGGCCTCGGTGATGCGCAGCGCGTTGGGCCCGCTCGGGATGTTGGCCATGGCCACCCTGGCGATGTCGGCGTGCGCGCTCAGCACCTCGTAGATGTGCGGGACCAGGTCGCGCATCTGCTCCCGCCAGCGCCCGGGGTCGGCCTTCGGGGTCTCGACCTCGGCGAGCACCCGGTCATAGAGCAGGTCCAGCAGCTCGTCCTTGTTGGCCACGTGGGCGTACAGCGAGGCGGGTCCGGTGCCGAGCTCACCGCGGTCCGCGTCACGCTCGGCGTACTGGCCGGGATGCTGCTGCTGACCTGCCTGCTGGCGCTGCTGATGCCGAAGTGGGCCCGCCCGGAAGGCGCCGGTCACTGAACCGGCGGGACGCCGTGGCGCGCCCCGCCGGTGAGCGTCACCCGACGGCCCCGGCCGGAAGGTGGCGTTCGGCCCATGCGCGGATGTCGCGCCGCTGCACCGCCGCGGCCATCAGGGACGGGAAGGCGTCGGGGGTGCAGGCGAAGGCGGGCACCCCCATCGCGGCCAGCGCCGCGGCGTTGTCGTGGTCATAGGACGGCGCTCCCTCGTCCGACAGCGCGAGCAGGACGATCACCTGGATCCCGGCCGCCAGCATCGCCGCCACCCGGCGCAGCATCTCCTGCCGGACCCCGCCCTCGTAAAGGTCGCTGATCAGCACGAACGTGGTGTCGGCCGGGCGGGTCACCAGGCCCTGGCAGTAGGCGATGGCCCGGTTGATGTCGGTGCCGCCGCCGAGCTGGGTGCCGAACAGCAGCTCGACGGGGTCGGCGAGGCGGTCGGTGAGATCGACCACGGCGGTGTCGAAGACGACCAGGGAGGTCTTCAGAGAGCGCATCGAGGCCAGCACCGCGCCGAACACGCCCGAGTAGACCACCGAGGCGGCCATCGACCCGCTCTGGTCGACGCACAGCACCACCTCGCGTTTCACCGCCTGCTGCCGCCGGGCGTAGCCGACCAGCCGGGAGGGCACGACGGTCCGCCGCTCGGGCAGGTAGTGCTTGAGGTTGGCCCGGATGGTGCGGTCCCAGTCGATGTCGGCCGGGCGGCGCGGCCGATGCGTGCGGGCCGAGCGGTCCAGCGCGCCGGTGATCGCGGTGCGGGTGCGCTGGGCCAGCCGGCGTTCGAGGTCTTCCACGACCTTGCGGACCACCGCCCTGGCCGACTCCCTGGCCTGGTCGGGCATCACGCGGTTGAGCGACAGCAGCGTGCCGACCAGGTGGACGTCGGGCTCGACGGCCTCCAGCATCTCCGGCTCCAGCAGCAGGGCGGTGAGGTTCAGCCGCTCGATGGCGTCCTGTTGCATGACCTGGACGACCGTGCTGGGGAAATAGCCCCTGATGTCGCCGAGCCAGCGGGCGACGGTGGGCGCGGAGGCGCCGAGGCCGGCAGAACGTGAGGCGCCCGAACGGCCCTGCTCGCCGGGCCTGCCGTACAGGGCGGCCAGGGCGCCGTCCATCTTCGCGTCGGCCCCGCCGAGCGCGCAGCCGGTGCCGTCGGCGTCGCCGCCGAGCACCAGCCGCCAGCGCCGCAGCCGCTCATCGGCCGTGCCGGTCATGTCGTTCATCCGGACCTCCCCAAGATCGCCAGTACCGTGGCGACGGCCCCGGCCGCAAGCTCCTCGTCGATCTCCACCGTGGCCTCGTCCCTGCCGCCCGCCCCGGCCCGGCCGGCGTTGCGCACCCGCTCGCCAATGGCCCGCCGCTCGGGCGCGTCGAAGGTCGCGAACGTGCGGCGGAGCAGCGGCAGCACATCGACGAACGCCGTGCCGGAAAGGCCGCTCAGCCAGCGGTCCACCAGCCCGAGCAACTGCGCGTCGTGGACCAGCAGCAGCCCGCCGCCCGCCAGGAAGCCCTCCACCCAGAAGGCGACCCGCGCGGGCGAATGCCCCGCCGAGGTGGCGAGCGCCATCCGCCGTGCGGTCTCCTCCCCGTCGAAGGAACCCGCGTCCAGCAGCATCCGGGTCAGCCTGCCGTCGATCCGGCCGTGCAGGTCGCCGCGGCCTGCGACGCCGTGCAGGGCGGCCAGCCAGGCGGCCCGCTCGGCCTCCGGCAGCAGGCCCGTGGCCGCGTGGACGGCGTCGAGATGGCCGATCATCTCCTTGGCGGCGGCGTCGTCCAGGCCGGTCAGCGCCGGGGACAACCCCGCGCGGATGCGGGCCAGCATCGAGCCGGCCACCTTCCCCAGGCCCTCGGCCGGGGTGCCGCGCACGTCGCCGTAGCGCAGCGCGCGGGCCGTCGCGGGCACCGCCGCCATCAGGTGGGTCACGTCGGGGTCGAGGGCCGCCCGCTGGGCGAGCGCGTCGAGGGCGTACGGCAGCGCCTCGCCGAGGTCGGCCAGCAGGCACGCCTCAAGGGTCTCGGTAAGGTCGGCCAGCGTCACCCCCTCCCTGGTCATCAGGTCGCGGGCCTTGGCCGCGGCGGCGGCCCCCACGGTGGTGCCCCACGCGCTCGCCTCGATCAGCTCGACGTCGAACTCCGGCCGCCACACGAGGGTCCACGACTCGCGGAACGTGCCCTTGCCACGCGACTCGCGGGCGGTGCCCCAAGGGACGCCGAGCAGCCGCAGCCGGTGCAAAAGCACGCTGCGCCCGAGGTCGAGCGGCTTGCGCAGGTCGAGATCGAGGTCGCGGTCAAGTGCCTCGGGCTTGAGCTTGAGCCTGCGCTGCTCCTCGCGCAGGTGCCGCTGGAGCGGGACCATCGGGGTGTCGTCGGGGACCGCGCCGAGCCGTTCGCCGACGACCATCCGCCGCTGGATCAGCTCGACCGGCAGGTCGTCGCCCTCGCACAGCACGGCCCTGGCCGCCTCGGTGACCTCCCCGAGGCCCGCCAGCGGACGCCCGCGCAGCACGGCGAGCCCTTCGGCCAGCCGTACCGACTCGATGACGTGGGCGGAGGAGACGGCCAGGCCCTCCTCGCGCAGCACGCCGGCCGCGCCGGCCAGCCAGCGTTCGACCGGCCGGTCCGGGGCCGCGAACAGGTGGTCGTACCAGCCGGGGGAGGTGACTCCCGCGCCGTAGCCGCTGAAGGCCGCGAGCCTGCCGTACGTCCACGGCACCCAGGTGATCTCGACCTTGGCCTTGGGCAGCCCGCGCAGCGTCGCGTCATCGGCCTTCGCGGTGATCGGCGCGGCCAGCGCGGGAACGTGCCAGGCCCCGCAGACCACGGCGATCCGCTCGAAACCGTCCTTGCGGGCGCGGCGGACGGCCCGCCGCATGTGCGCCTCGCGCAGCGCCTCGCGCGGGCCGGGGACGTGCCCGTCGCGCACGGCCGCCATCGCCTCGGCGATCACCTCGAACGGCGTCGCCCCTGCGCGGTGCTCGACCATGTCCTCCCACCAGCGCTCCGGATCGTCGTATCCGGCGGCCGCGGCCAGCGAGCCGATCGGATCGACCGGTGCGGTGTCGTCCGCGTCGGTGTCTTCGGCCTGCTCGGTGCCGGCCATGGCGAACATGGCGGCGGCGGGCAGGTCGCAGAAGCGGACGGGCACCCCCACGCCGAGCGCGTGCCGGATCGCCTGCCACTCCGGGGAGAACCGGGCGAAGGGCCAGAACGCCGACTTGGCCGGCTCGCCGGGAACGTGCGCGAGCAGCGCCACCGGCGGTTCCATCGCGGGATCGCCCGCGAGCGCGACCAGCGGATCGGCCTCCGGCGGCCCCTCGATCAGCACGATGTCGGGCCGCAGCCGGGCGAGCTCCGCCCGGACCGCGCGGGCCGACCCGGGGCCGTGGTGGCGGACCCCCAGCAGGGCGGGTTCAGCCGGCATCGCGGCACGCACGATAGAAGTCGTTCCAGCCGTCGCGCTCGCGCACGACGGTCTCTAGGTACTCGCGCCACACCACCTGGTCCGAGACAGGGTCCTGGACCACCGCGCCCCGGATGCCGCCCGCGACGTCGGCGGGCCGTAGCACGCCGTCGCCGAAATGGGCGGCCAGCGCGACGCCGCTGGTCAGCACCGAGATGGCCTCGGCGGTGGACAGCGTGCCACTGGGCGACTTGACCTTGGTGCGGCCGTCTTCGGTGACGCCCGAGCGCAGCTCGCGGAACACGGTCACCACCCGGCGGATCTCCTCCAGCCCGGCCGGGATCTCCGGCAGCGCGAGCGAGCGGCCGAGTTGTTCCACCCGGCGCGAGACGATGTCGATCTCCTCCTCGACGGTCGCGGGCACCGGCAGCACCACGGTGTTGAAACGCCTGCGCAGCGCGCTGGACAGCTCGTTCACGCCCCGGTCGCGGTCGTTGGCGGTGGCGATGACGTTGAACCCGCGCCGCGCCTGGACCTCGTCGTTCAGCTCGTGGATCGGCAGGGTCTTCTCCGACAGCACGGTGATCAGCGCGTCCTGGACGTCGGACGGCATGCGGGTCAGCTCCTCCACCCGCGCGATGCCGCCATCGGTCATGGCGCGCATCACCGGGCTCGGCGTCAGCGCCTCCCTGGAGGGGCCCTCGGCGAGCAGGCGGGCGTAGTTCCAGCCGTAGCGGACGGCCTCCTCGGCGGTGCCCGCAGTGCCCTGCACCAGCAGGGTGGAGTCACCGCTGACCGCGGCGGCCAGGTGCTCCGACAGCCAGGTCTTGGCGGTGCCGGGCACGCCGAGCAGCAGCAGCGCCCGGTCGGTGGCGAGCGTGGCCACGGCCACCTCGACCACGCGGCGGGGGCCGATGTACTTGGGGGTGATCTGGTCGCCGTCGCCCAGGATGTACGTCGTCACGGCCCACGGGGACAGCCGCCAGCCGGGCGGCCGTGGCCGGTCGTCTGACTTGGCGAGCACGGCGAGCTCCTCGGCGTAGAGGTCTTCGGCGTGCGGACGCAGGACGTCGGTCACGACAACTCCTTCAACATGTCACTTCGGTAGCGGAGGACGGCGGCGACCTCCTGCACTGGTGGTTCGAGGGACAACCCGGCCGCCGCCTGGTGCTGCGCGGGGTCGGCCCGCTCACCGGCGAGCCTGATCAGCTCGCCGAGGTTCCATGGCTGGGTGCCGGCCACGTCGAGGATCTTGTGCAGCACGGCGCGGGTCAGGGCCGGCCCCCACGGGGCCGCCGCGCCGCCCAGCACCATGATCAACTGGCCGTCCACGGGGTGCCGGGCGACGAAGTCGGCGGCCAGCGCCTCCTGCTCGGCGGGACGGAGTACGGCGAGCAGCTCGGCCAGCGGATCGACGGCGAACAGCGCCCGCGCCCAGGCGGGGTCGCGCTGGAGCACGGCGGCGCGCACCCAGCCCGCCCGCACCTCGCGTCCCCAGTCGATGATCTTCATTCCGACGAGGATGTCGGGCGGGACGCCGAACACCTCGGCCCACACCCGAAGCGGGGTACGTGCCACCACCTGCTGGAGCCACCAGCTCCGCTCCCCGGTGCCACGCGGCGGGGCCGCCCGGACGCCGTCGCGGGCCATGCCCGCGTCGCAGGTCTCCGGCGGCACGACCGCGATCCGGCCGCCCGACGGACGCAGGCACCGCCGGCCGCGCTCGGCCATCCGCTCACCCAGCCGCGAACCGGGCAGCCGGGTCAGCAGGTCGGCCGCGGCCTGCCGTACCTCACGGCGCCGGTCGTCCAGCGCGCCCTCCAGGAACGGCTCATCACCCGCCGACAGCCCCTCTTCCAGCACCCCGAGGAAAGCGGCCCGATCGTCGGGCCCCTCCCGCTCCCACCCTCGCGAGAGCAAGGCCGGCGCCGCCCCGGGATCGACCGCCCGCAACCCGGCCAGATAGGCGACCCGATCCCCCTGAGTGCCAAGCCGCCAGACCTCGCCCCCGTCCGCCTCGACGCCTCCCCCGGCCACATCGGAATCGCCGGGACGCCGGCCGGCCGCCTCACCGGAACCCGGCGCTCCAGGCGTATCCGGGCCGACGAGGCCGGCCTGCCCCGGCGTACCCGCACCCGGCACCCCTGGCAGCCCCGGGGCGGCGGGGTGCGCCGGTGGGGTGGTTAGCTCTTTGGCGAGGAAGGGCCAGGCGGCGTCGTGGAGGGTGGCCAGCCAGCGGCCACGGCGGGCGGCGAGGGCGGCCACATGCGGGCGGATCGAGCGGTCCTTGGCGGCGTGGTCGAGGAGTTCGGGCAGCAGGTGCGGGGGGACCCGCAGGCCCTGCCGGGCCGCCTCGGCCAGCCACTCCGGCAGCAGCCGGGAGTGCTCGCCGCCGAGAATCCGCGCCAGCCGGTCGGCGGCGGCCCTGGAGACCGCCGGACGGTCTTCGGCCGGTGCGGGCGGCAGCGGCTCGCCCCTGCTGAGCCGCTGCCCGGCCCGCCTTCGCACGGTCTCCACCGCCGCGCGTTCGAGCAGGTCCACGGCGGGATCTCCGCCGCCCGCCGGGTCGTACGGCGGCCTGCGGTCGGTACCGACCAGGGCCGCCGAAACGATCTGCTGCCACTGCGCTCCCGAGCGCTCGGGCATCCCGCTCACAGCACGACCACCTCGCCTTCCTCGTCATGGGTCGAAAGCGGGACCAGCCCGCGCGGCGTCCACTCCGCGGCGACCGTGAGCGGGTGGCCGCCGGAGGCCGCGATGAGCCGCCACGGCGGGCTCCCGCCGGCCAGCGGCCAGCCCTCCTCCTGCTCAGGGTGGCCCAGCAGCCACCGCTCCCCGCCGCGCAGCGGGACCACTCCGGCCAGGACCACCGGCCAGGAGTCCAGCCATGGGTCTGCGGCCAGCGCCCCGGCCACCTCCGACAGCGCCTGCGGGATCGTGGCCCCTGGCGGCTCGCCCCCGTTGCGCATCGAGTGGCGCGCGGCGACCTGGGCGCGCAGCGGCCCGGACCCCGGGTAGAAGGCCAGGTCGGCGTCGACCACGCTGCCGGTGAGCAGCGAGGCGTCCAGCGGCTGCCCGATCGGCGCGAACGACAGCACCAGGGCCGAACGCCCGCTCGCGCGCCCGCGCAGCCAGACCCGGCGGGCGATCAGCCGGTCCTGTTCGGTGTCGCGCCTGCCGAGCACATGCCATTCGTCGCGGACCGTGGCCCCCGCCAGCACCTCCTCGCGCGTGACCGGGAAACCCACCCGGGATCTGACCGTCTGCGCGAGGTCGCCGTCCGGCTCGCGGCGGTGCGCCACGGCCAGCAGGTGCAGCAACGCGTACTCCTCCACCAGGCGCCCCGGCCAGTCGTCGCCGGAAAGGACCGGCGCCAGCCGGCCCACCGCGCTCGCGACCCCGGGGGCCTGGGCGTCGACGAGGCGCTTGGCCACGTCGTCCCAGTGTCCGAAGCCGGAGGTGCGGGTGCCCGCGATGCCCTGCCTGATCTGGTCGGCGAGCCATCGCTCCAGCTCCGACAGGCCGGCGGTGACACGCCGCTCGCGCTGCGCCGCGCGGGACTCGGCCTGCTCGCGCCCGCGCCCGGGGTCGGCCCCGGCCTCCTCCGGGCCGCCCGGCGCGGCCGTCGCCTCGGCCGTCGTCTTGGCCTCGACGGCGGCGGCACGCCGGTCGGCGCGGTCCTGGCGCTGGGCCATCCACTCCGCCGCCCACGGGGGCAGGCCCCCCTCCTCCGGCACGCCGCCGGCCGACCACAGCAGCAGCAGGCCGAGCGCGTGCTTGCAGGGGAACTTCCTGCTGGGGCAACTGCACCGGAAGGCGGGCTCGGACAGGTCGACGCAGGCGCGGTACGGGGTCGCGCCGCTCCCCTTGCACTCGCCCCACACCACCTCGGACGCCACCCCGGACACCGGCCACTTCGCGGGCGCGGCGACGCCTTGGGCGGCCTTGCGCGAAGGGGCGTCGGGGGCGAGCTCCAGCACTTGATCACGGCTCCACCGATCGATCACGCTGCGACACTAGCGGCGATCACCGACAGAATCGCCCCTCCCCGGCGATCCTCCGGCGGCCCCGCGCCAACCTGCGGAAACGACCCGCGAAGGCGGCCGGCGCCAGGGGCTCAGCCCAGGCGCGGGCCGCCGGACCCGGGGCGGCCGGTCCGGCAGCGGTCGCCGAGGGCCTTGACGAGGATCTGGAAGATCTCACCCGGCATCCGGACCGGTGGGTGGTCCCACTCCACATAGTCCAGCCGTGCGTAGAGTCGCCGCGCATCGGTGTTGGCCAGGCCGACGCCGAGGGCGACCCGGTGGTGGCCGCGCTGGGCGAGGATGCGTTCGCCCTCGGCGAGCAGGGCGGTGCCGACGCCCCGGTTGCGCTGGTCGGCACGTACCTCCAGGTGGGTGATCACCGGTACGCCGGGCAGCCGCTCGCGCAGTTCCAGTTCCTCGGCCGGTTCCCACCACAGGTAGACGTTCCCGACGACATCACCTCCGCGTAGTGCGATGAGCAGCACGCCTCGGCCGCGGCGCTGGCGGTGGAAGCGCTCGAAAAAGAAATCGGCCTGCCCGAAATAGCGAATTAGCGGGGTTAAATCAGTGTAGATGGCGGGCCGTATGAGCGGGTCGGGCACGGAACACTCCGTCGGTCGCCGGCTGCCTCATTTCCTAAGAATGCCCGAGAGATCCACTCGGCGTCCATTCATCCCTTACGCCCAGATAGCTACTAGATTGGCATACTTTGTGGTAACCACCGCCCCTCGCCCGGCGGACCACGATCTCCCGCGGCTCCAGCCCCGCCAGGGTGAGCGCCCGCTCCAGGCGCACCGGCGTCGGCAGCCTGCGCGCGAAGCGCCGCCAGCGGGTCCGGTCGGCCAGCCAGGCGTGCAGGTAGTCCGCGCACAGGTCGGGCGTGATGAACTGGAGCCTGCCGTGCGCCGCCTTCAGCGACAGGGTCATCCGGCGCCGCTCGGGGGTGTCGGGACACCGTTCCACCCTGCGGCTCACGTCGTCGATGAAACGCCGCCGCCTGCCCAGGAAGCCCACCCAGAAGCCGCGGTCGGCGTGGCGTACGGTGCCGCCGACGTCGAGCAGCGAGTAGACGCCCTCGGCGAGCACGTCGCCGAGTTCCTCGGCCCGGGCGCGGTCGGGATGGGCGAACGGGTCGTAGGGCGCCTGGAAGGCCCTGCCGGTGACGGCGACCCGCCGCAGCCGTTTGTCGTCCAGCAGGTAGAACCAGTCGTCGTTGTAGATGTCGGGGAAGAACGACGTCGTGCGTACCGGGTCCACCGCCAGCGCCCCTCCCCCGATGAACGTCTCCTGGTATCCGCCCGTCCGCCGGTGCGCGTGGCAGACCACCGAATTGTCGGGGAACCCGCCGATGGACAGGCCGACGCCGTCGTACACGTCCAAAAGCCGCGCCGCGCGCAGCAGGTCGCCGCGGTCGGAGACGGTTATGTCGTCATCGAGGAAGACGATCCGCCGCCAGCCCACCATCCGGGCGATGAGCAGGCCGAGGTTGCGCTTGGCGCTGACGTCCGTCCTGCGCTCGAACTTGGTGTCGGCGAGCAGGTCCGTCGTGGCCAGCGCGGGCAGTGCCAGGCTGCGCGCCTCCGGCACGTCGATGGCGAGCAGCGCGGCGCCCGCCGCGTCCGCCGCCTTGGCCGCCCCCGCCGCGCTCGCCCATCTGCTGCACAGCGCCACCAGGGGCACCGCGAGCGCGCGGGCCAGCCCGGCGGCGTGCCGTAGCGCCGCCGCCCGCCGCGCGGTGGGCACGACCAGCGCGTCGACGCGCCCGAGCGGCGCCGCCGGACGCCCCGCGGCCAGGAGGTGCCGGTGCGAGCCATGATGGAAAGGGCTGCCACCCGGCCTCCTGGACGGCGGTGGCGGACGGCTCATTCAGTGCAGCCCGTCCACTCATGTAGCAGGTTGTCGGGGATGGTCCAGTCGGGGGTGAGCACGACGCCGCCCTCGATGGTCACGCGGGTCACGATGCTGTAGGACTCCGCCCCGCCGAACCGCTCGGCGATGTGCTCGGCGTTGCGGTCACGGAAGCGGGCGTCGGTGAGCGCGCGCACCACGCCGAGCACGCCCCGGCCGTACATGCCGTTGCAGATGCTGATGGTCCGTTTCCTGTTGTAGGGGTTGCGCCCGCGGAAGAAGTGGCCGACGTCCTCCACCAGGCGCTTGGCATCGCCCGTCCGGTCCAGGACCGGGTGGAAGGCGCGCCGCTCCGCGCCGTCGGTCACCACGAAGGACGGCCCGGCGGGATCGTTCCAGTCGGCCACCTGCTCGACCGGCAGGCGCAGCCGGTTGAGCGCGTTCTGGGTGGCCAGGTTCCAGTCCACACCGCCCAGGAGTACCAGGTGAGTGGTGTAGTCGTCGGGATGCAGCCGCTGCGCCACGCGGAGATTGACCTGGCTGCCCGGGTTGAGCGCGCGGACGTGCCCGTGCAGCTCGAACAGCGCGTCGAGGTCGGCGTAGGTGTAAAGCTCGATGAAGTCGGGGTCGTCGCGGTCGGCGTACGGCATGCGCGCCAGCATGTCGGGGGGCAGTTGCGCGCACACGAGCGTGACCGCCTCGCCCTCCTCGAACAGCCACGGCCCCTCCCCCCGCGCGCCCGCCGTGTCGCACAGGCCGCCGAGGCCGCTGATGCCGCCCGGGGCGGGCCGGGCCGGCTCGTTGAGCCGGCGCAGCGCGGCGGCCCGCAGCGCCTGGAGCTCGCGGTACAGCTCGCCGCGCCGGGCGCGTTCCTCGGGGGTCAGCGCGGCCGGATCGGGCATGCGCGGCCTGCCGCCCTCGATCGAACGGCTGGTCGCGAAGAACGTGGCGTACGCCTCAAGGCGGCTGAGCGGCGGGATCTTCGGCTTGGAGACGGACTCCCAGGAGGAGATGAGCGGCACGCTCAGCGGCCGGTCACCGCCCAGCGCCCGGGCGAGCTGCAACTGGGTGATCCTGGCCTGCGGCCACTCGTCCTCGCGCAGCGAGCGAAGACGGCGCGCGAGAGCCACCCCCGCGTCTTCTGCCGGCACTCTGCCCGCCTCCTTCAGCCGAAGTTCAACTATCCTGGTGAACTTCACTGTAATTGTGAAGCGCAACCACATCATGGCATACCCGCGAGGGCCGGTAGGCCGCAAAACATTCCGCAGAACAAAATGAATACACAGCCAGAGGCGGCTTAACTGAAGTCGACTGAAAGAGTCGGCCACCGCACCGGCCGGTCCCGCCGCGCCGGGGCCGCGCGACAAGTACGGCCGGATGGCGGCACAATCGTCCCCGGACCCAAGGGGGAAGGCGGAAGACGTGACCACGTCTATCGATCAGCGGATCGCCGAGGAGCTCGGCGTACGCGAGCGTCAGGTTCAGGCGGCCGTCGAGCTGCTCGACGGCGGGGCGACCGTGCCGTTCATCGCCCGCTACCGCAAGGAGGCTACCGGCGCGCTCGACGACACCCAGTTGCGCACGCTGGAGGAGCGGCTGCGTTACCTGCGCGAGCTGGAGGAGCGGCGCGCGGTGATCCTGGAGTCGATCCGCTCCCAGGGCAAGCTGGACGAGGCGCTGGAAGCCCAGATCATGGCCGCCGACTCCAAGGCCCGCCTGGAGGACATCTACCTGCCCTACAAGCCCAAGCGGCGGACCAAGGCGCAGATCGCCAGGGAGGCCGGCCTGGAGCCGCTGGCCGACAAGCTGCTCGGCGACCCCACCCTCGACCCGGCCGAGACCGCGGCCGGGTTCGTCACCGAGGAGGTCGCCGACGCGGCGGCGGCGCTGGAGGGCGCGCGGGCGATCCTGGTCGAGCGCTTCGGCGAGGACGCCGACCTCATCGGCGCCCTGCGCGAGCGGATGTGGTCGCGCGGCCGGCTGGTCTCGGCCGTACGCGAGGGCAAGGAGGAGGACGGCGCCAAGTTCTCCGACTACTTCGCGTTCGACGAGCCGTTCGCCAAGCTGCCCTCGCATCGCATCCTGGCCATGTTCCGCGGGGAGAAGGAAGAGTTCCTGACCCTCACGATGGACCCGCAGGAAGACGACGAGGGCGGTTATGAGGAGCGGATCGCCGCCCACGTGGGCATCGCCGACCACGGCCGCCCCGCCGACCGCTGGCTGACCGAGACCGTGCGCTGGGCCTGGCGCACCCGCATCCTGGTGCATCTCGGCATCGACCTGCGGATGCGGCTGTGGCAGGCGGCCGAGGAGGAGGCGGTCCGGGTGTTCGCCACCAACCTGCGCGACCTGCTGCTCGCCGCGCCGGCCGGCTCACGTACGACGATGGGCCTGGACCCGGGCTTCCGCACCGGCGTCAAGGTCGCGGTGGTCGACGCCACCGGCAAGGTCGTCGAGACCGCCACGATCTACCCCCACCAGCCGCAGCAGCGCTGGGACGAGGCGCTGGCCACCCTCGGGGCGCTGGTGAGCAAGCACGGCGTCGAGCTGATCGCGATCGGCAACGGCACCGCCTCCAGGGAGACCGACAAGCTGGCGGGCGAGCTGGTCAAGCTGGTCCACGGGCTGACGAAGATCGTGGTGTCCGAGGCGGGCGCCTCGGTCTACTCCGCCTCGGCGTACGCGGCCCAGGAGCTTCCCGGGATGGACGTCTCGCTGCGCGGGGCCGTCTCGATCGCGCGCCGCCTGCAGGACCCGCTCGCCGAGCTGGTGAAGATCGACCCCAAGTCCATCGGCGTCGGGCAGTACCAGCACGACGTGTCGGAGTCCAAGCTGTCGCGTTCGCTGGACGCGGTGGTGGAGGACGCCGTCAACGCGGTCGGCGTGGACGTCAACACCGCCTCGGCGCCGCTGCTCACCCGGGTCTCCGGAATCGGCTCCGGGCTGGCCGAGAACATCGTGCAGCACCGCGAGTCGCACGGCCCGTTCGGTTCGCGGGCGGCGCTGAAGGACGTGCCGAGGCTCGGCCCGAAGGCGTTCGAGCAGTGCGCGGGCTTCCTGCGCATCCGCGGCGGCGATGACCCGCTGGACACCTCCAGCGTCCACCCGGAGGCGTACCCCGTGGTCCGGCGCATCCTGACCGCCACCGGGAGCGACCTGCCCGCGCTGATCGGCAACGGCGCGGTGCTCCGCTCGCTCGACCCGGGCTCCTTCGTGGACGACACCTTCGGCCTGCCGACCGTCAGCGACATCCTGAAGGAACTGGAGAAGCCGGGGCGCGACCCGCGTCCGGCGTTCAAGACGGCCACCTTCGCCGACGGGGTCGAGAAGCTCTCCGACCTCAAGCCCGGCATGCGGCTCGAAGGCGTGGTCACCAACGTCGCGGCGTTCGGCGCGTTCGTGGACGTGGGGGTCCACCAGGACGGCCTGGTACACGTCTCGGCCATGTCGAAGAACTTCGTCAAGGATCCGCGTGACGTGGTGAAGCCGGGTGACATCGTCCGGGTGAAGGTCTTGGAGGTGGACATCCCGCGCAAGCGGATCTCGCTCACCCTGCGCCTGGAGGACGAGCCCGCGCCCGCCGAGGGGCGGCGCGACCGGCAGTCCGCGCCGCGCAACCAGCAGGGCGGCCGGGGCCGGCGTGGCGACCAGCCCCGCGACCGCCGCCGCGACCAGCCGCCGGCCACGGGCGCGATGGCCGAGGCCCTTCGCCGGGCCGGGCTCGACAAGAAGCTCGGCGGCAGGTGACCCGCCCCCGCCCGGCCCGGCCCGGTCCGTACGGCCGGGCCGGGCGGGTAGAATTCGGCGTTTCCGCAGGGCCGCAGGTGGCCCGCCGACGACGCACAGGAGTTCTGGACGTGCCCACGCCGCCCGATGAGATCCACCCGCATGGGGCCGCCACGCCGTCCGGGGCCGCCGCCGACCGGCACTCCGGCACGAGCCCGCCCACCCGGGGCCGCCGCACCGCGCGGCGAACGTCCCGGCCCGCCGCACCCCCGCCCGCGCGGGAGCAGCACTCCCGGCCCGGGGATCTGCGGGCGGATTGCGGCCGATGTTTCGGGTTGTGCTGCGTCGCGCCCGCTTTCGCGAAGTCGGCGGACTTCGCGATCGACAAGCCCGCCGGGCGTCCCTGCCCCAACCTGAAATCGGATTTCCGCTGCGGCGTCCACGCCACCCTGCGGGAACGCGGTTTCACCGGATGCACGGTGTTCGACTGCTTCGGCGCGGGACAGCAGGTCTCCCAGGTCACCTTCGGCGGCCGGGACTGGCGGGCGCACCCCGAGACGGCCGCGTCGATGTTCGGCGTGTTCGCCACCATGCGGCAACTGCACGAGCTGTTGTGGTACATCGGCGAAGCGCTCACGATGCCCGCCGCGCACGGGTTGCGGGACGACCTCGCCGCCGCGTACGCCGAGACCGAACGGCTGACCGGCGGCACCCCCGACGCGCTCGCCGAACTCGACCTGCGCGAGCATCGGGAAGAGGTCAACGCGCTGCTGCTCAAGGCCAGTGAGCTGGCCAGGGCCGGCCTGGCCAAGGGCCAGGGCCGCCGGCGCGGCGGCGGCAGGACGCCCGGCAAGCAGCTCAGGGGCGCGGACCTGGCCGGGGCCGACCTGCGCCGCGCCGATCTGCGGGGCGCGAATCTGCGCGGCGCGTTCCTCATCGGGGCCGACCTGCGCGGGGCCGATCTCAGGGCCGCCGACCTGATCGGGGCCGACCTGCGCGGCGCGAAGCTCGGCGGCGCCGACCTCACCGGAAGCATCTTCCTCATCCAGTCCCAGCTCGACGCCGCCCAAGGCGATCAGGCGACCCGGCTGCCCCCGGCGCTCGCCCGCCCCGCCCACTGGTGATCGCCCGCGTACCGGACGACGTGCCGGTCCGCGCCGGGCTCGCAGAACCGCAACAGGCGCGCGCCCTCCTCGGCCACCGCGTCCCGGCCGGCGATCAGCGCGAACTCCTCGATGGTCAGCACCGCCGTCGCGCCCTCCCGCGACACCTTCCACACACCGCGCACCCTGCCGTCCACCAGCACCGTCGCCTTCACCAGCGAACCGACGCAGACCCGCTTGCGGTCCTCGGCGCTCATCAGCCGGGTCCGGTCGGCGTAGGCGACGATGAGATCATCGTATTCAGGGAGGAACCGGACGGGGGCGGGCTCGGCGGGGTCCGCCGGCGGCAGGTCAGGCAGGTCGAAAAGCTCCTGTCCGGCCTCGTCGGCGTACACCGTGAGCGCGGGGCGGAGCCGGGCGAACGCGGCGTCCATCCTGCGCAGCCCCGACCAGATCTGGAAGTCCCGCACGCTCGCCGGGCCGAAGGCGGCCAGGTAGCGGCGGATCAGTTCGGCGACCGGACGATCATCGTCCATGGGCGCGCCGATCCACTCCTCGGCCAGGGTGAAGGGGGTCGCACCGCCGCGCCCCCAGGTGCCGCTCGGCGGTTCGTGGATCACCGGGACCACCGCCTGCGCCGTCCATCCGAGCGCGCCGCCGTCGCGGCCGGGCCAGCGCTCGGCCAGCAGCGCGCCGAGCCGGGCCCTGGTGAGCGTGCGCCCGGTGAGCAGGGAACGGGTGAGCGCGGCGAGTTCGTCCAGGTCGATGCCGGCGGTCTGGCGGCCGTACGCCGCCTGCCGGCCCCGGTCCAGCGCCGGGCGCACCATCGGGCGCAACCACAGGAAGTCGTCCGCGGCGGCGATGTGCTGGGTGCCGCGCAGCATCGAGGAGCGCACGACCGCGCGGTCGTACAGCGCCCGGGTCAGGTCGTCGCGGGCGAATGTGGCCAGCCGGGTCCACAGGCCGATGTACGGCGAGGCGGTGGCCTGCGCCTGTAGTGCGACAAGGTGGCGCACGGCGTCGAGCGCCGGCCGCTCGGCCCGCCGGAGCAGCCATTGCCGCGCCAGCGTGGTCCGGTTGAGGGTGCGCCGATCGATGACCCGTTTCGCGTTCGCCGTCTTCATGCCCCCGACTGTGTCAGGAGTGGCGGCAAGGTTCGTTCCGCGTTTGGCGGTGAGAATGCCGCATGACGCGGCCGGCCGCCTCGGGGTCCAGAACGGCCATGAGGAACCGCGCGCGGGAGGCGGCCCGGGCCCTGGCCCGCTCGGCGCGTTCGCGCCGGGCCCGCCGGCGCTGGACGGCCTGCACGGTCAGGACCACCCCGGCCACCGCGATCACGAAGACGGCCAGCAGCGCCACCACCGGGCCGGGCGGATCGCCGACGATGACGAAGGTCTCCAGCACGGCGAGCACCGCGAGCCCGGCCGCGCTTCCCAGCGCCACCCATAACGCACGCAGCCGGCCGCGCCGGAACGGACGGGACCGGGGAGCAGCCGGTCGTGGGGTACGGGGGCCCTCAGCACGGGGAGATCCTTCCATTGGGCGAGATACCTCCGCTTCGAGGGATTTTGAGGTAGTTATGCCCCTTTCTTGGCTATATCCCCCGTTTGCCGGTCCGGCGCGTACCGGCGGGCGGCGCCGCCTACGGACCGTTACGCTGCATTCATGCCAACCGCTCTGATCACCGGCGCGACCGCCGGCATCGGCGCCGCGTTCGCCCGCCGCCTGGCGGCGGACGGGTTCTCCCTGGTCCTGGTGTCGCGCGACGCCGCACGGCTGGAGGAGACCGCGGCCGGGCTCACCCTCCGCTACGGTGTGCCGGCCCGCGCGCTGCCCGCCGACCTGGCCCGCGAACAGGACCTCGCCCGGGTGGCGGACCGGCTGCGCGAGGGGATCGACCTGCTGGTGAACAACGCGGGCTTCGCCCTCAGCGGCTCGTTCACCGAGGTATCCGCCGACGAGGAGGCCCGGATGCTGCGGGTGCACTGCGAGGCGGTGCTCCGGCTGACGCTCGCCGCCGTGCCGTGGATGCGCTCCCGCGGGCGGGGCGGCGTGATCAACGTCGGATCGGTGGCGGGGTTCTTCCCGAACGGCACCTACAGCGCGACCAAGGCGTGGGTGGCGACCTTCAGCGCGTCGGCCGGGGCCGAACTGGCCGGCTCAGGGGTACGGGTCATGGCGCTCTGCCCTGGTTTCGTGCGCACGGAGTTCCATCAGCGGGTCGGGATGGACACCTCCGGCATCCCAGACCATCTATGGCTGGACGCGGACCGCGTGGCACGTACGGCGATGCGCGACCTGGCCCTCGGCAAGCTGATCAGCATCCCGACGCTGCGCTACAAGGCGATCGCCGCCTGCGCCCGGCTGGTCCCGCCCGCTCTGGCGGCCCGCCTCGCCGCCCGCGTCGATCACTGATCCGGCCGCGGTTCCCGGGAATGCGAGAGGCCCTCACCGTGGGAGGGGGTCACAGCGAGGGCCTCTCGGTCGTGCGCCCAGGGGCGTCTGTCGGGCCGGCGTCCGGGCCTTGAGCCCGGACGGCGGCCGGTGGTGGTCACCGGGCCCCGCCAGGCGGCCCGGTGACCCGTGCGGGTCAGCGTCCGACGTTGGCCGGGTGGCCGATCGCCAGACCGGAGCCCTGGTCGAAGAAGTGCAGGTTGTGGGTGTCCACGACCAGCTCGGTCTGCTGGCCGGGACGCACGTGGCTGCGGGCGTTGACCCGGGCGGTCCACAGGGACTTGTCGCCCGCCAGCGGGATCGGCTCGCCGTCCTCGTCGGCGTCCTTGGCGGCCACGGTGTCCTTGTGCTCGACCGGCGGGGCGTCGATCAGGAACAGCACGTTGATCTCGCTGCCCAGCTCCTCGGTGACCTCCGCGCGGACCGGCAGCCGTGCCCACCCGGCACCGGTGTGCCCGTTGGCGGCGGCGGCGTCCTCGAAGTCGGAGGGGCGGATGCCCAAGATGACCTTCCGGCCGAGGTACTGGTCCAGGCCGGGCTTCTCGGTGAACGTCGAGGCGGGCACCGGCAGCCGGAACCCGGCGAACGCGGCGGCGGCGCCGCCGTCCGCCTGGACCAGCTCGGCGGTCACGAAGTTCATCGACGGCGAGCCCATGAAGCCGGCCACGAACAGGTTGACCGGGTTGTCGAAGAGGTTCTGCGGAGTGTCGACCTGCTGGAGGATGCCATCGCGCAGCACGCAGACCCGGTCGCCGAGGGTCATGGCCTCGACCTGGTCGTGGGTGACGTAGACGGTGGTGACGCCCAGGCGCTCGTGCATCTGGTTGAGCGAGGCGCGCATCGAGACGCGCAGCTTGGCGTCGAGGTTGGACAGCGGCTCGTCCATCAGGAACGCCTGCGGCTCACGGACGATGGCCCGGCCCATCGCGACACGCTGGCGCTGGCCACCGGACAGCGCGGCCGGCTTGCGCTTGAGGTACTGCTCCAGGCCGAGCATCTTGGCGGCGTCGTTGACCCGCTTCTGGATCTCGGGCTTGGGCATCTTGCGGAGCTTCAGGCCGAAGGCGAGGTTCTCCGCGACCGTCATGTGCGGGTAGAGCGCGTAGTTCTGGAAGACCATGGCGATGTCACGGTCCTTGGGGGGCAGGTGGTTGACCACCTTCTCGCCGATCGCGATCTCGCCCCCGCTGATGTCCTCCAGGCCGGCGATCATCCGGAGCGCGGTCGACTTGCCGCACCCGGAGGGGCCGACGAGGACCATGAACTCGCCGTCCTTGATCTCCAGATTGAGACCGTTCACGGCCTTGACGCCGCCGGCGTAGATCTTGTCGACGTTGCTCAGAACGATGGATGCCATGACAGTCCTTCACGCGCGCGGGTGCGGCCCGGTTTTCCGTAGGGATCACCACGGATGTGGATACGTTTTCATGCATCTCACCTGAAACGGACATCGCTGTCAAGACCCGCTAGGTCACCAGCCGTTTCGTTACCAAGCGGGCTGGCCTGGACCTGGAATACATGATGGAATCGTTTCCATGAAAACGCGGACGACCATCAAGGACGTGGCGGAGGCGGCGGGCGTCGGGGTGGCCACCGTCTCCCGGGTGCTGTCCGGCGGATCGGCGAGCCAGCCGACCAGGGAACGGGTGCTGGCCGTCGCGGCGGAGCTCGACTACCGGCCCAGCGCGCTCGGGCGCAACCTGCGCCAGCGCCGCACGGGAGGGATCGGCCTGCTCGTCCCCGACATCACCGACTCCTTCCACGGCCGGGTCGCCGACGGGGTGCTGGCCTGCGCGAGGGCCGCGGGCGAACCGGTCATTCTGGGCGCGACCGGCGACGACGCGGAGAGCGAGGCGGAGCTGATCGGCGTCCTGCTGGAACAGGGCGTGGAACGCGTCATCGCGGTGCCGTCCGGCGCCCCCGAGCCCTGGGGGCCGGCGATCCGGGCCGGGATGACGGTGGTCTTCGCCGACCGGAGGGTCATCAGCCGTGACAACGCGCTGAGCGCGGTGCCCGCGGTCCTCGCCGACGAGCGCGCGGGCGTGCGCAACGCGGTGGAGTACCTGGTGGGGCTGGGCCACCGGCGGATCGCCTATCTGGGCGGCGTGGGGCAGCCGCAGCGCGCGGCGGCGTTCCGCGACACGCTGACGGCGCTGGGGATCGCGATCGACGAGGAGCTGATCGTCTTCGGCCGGGGAACGCGCGACTCGGCCTACGCCGCCGCGTCCGGGCTCTTCCAGCACCGGCCCGACCTGACGGGGGTCATCGCGGGCGGCAACGTACTCGGGGAGGCGGCCGTGCTGGCCGCGCGGGAGCTGGATCTGCGGGTGCCGCGGGACGTGTCACTGATCATGTTCGACGACGTGCCGTGGGCCGAACTGTGCGCGCCGCCGCTCACCGTGATCGCCCCGCCCGCGCAGGACATCGGCTACCGCGCCGCCGAGCTGGTGCTGCGTACGGCGGGCCGCCGGACGCGCGGCGTCCGGCTGCCCACCGAGCTGATCATCCGCGGGAGCTGCGGCCCCCGCAGGTGAGGCCGGGCGGGAGGGGCCGCGCCGTACGGCGCGGCGGCCTCAGCCGACGGCCTTCTCGATGGCCTCGGTGATCGCCGGGTCTGCGGGCTCGGTACGCGGGCGGAAGCGGCCGACCACGTTGCCCTCGCGATCCAGGAGGAACTTCTCGAAGTTCCACTGGATGTCGCCCGCCTGCCCATCGGCGTCGGGCACGGCGGTCAGCTCGGTGTAGAGGGGGTGCCGGCCGTCGCCGTTCACCTCGGACTTGGCCAGCAGCGGGAAGTCGACCCCGTAGGTGGCCGAGCAGAACTCCTGGATCTCCTCGGCGCTGCCCGGCTCCTGTCCCGCGAACTGGTTGCACGGCACGCCGACGACGGTGAAGCCGCGCTCGCCGTAGCGCTGCTGGAGCTCGACCAGGCCGGAGTACTGCGGGGTGAGGCCGCACTTGGAGGCGACGTTGACGACGAGCACGGCCTTGTCGCCCGCGAGCTCGGCGAGCGTGGTGGGGGCGTCCGACAGGGTGCGGACCGGGATGTCACGAACATTCATGATCTCCAGCCTACAGTGGCTCGGCGGCGCGCGGCGGCGCGACGAACACCTCTCAACCCCCATCAAATTCACCGTCGTTCACAAAAGCCAATGAATCAACCATTAAGCGGTTCTAACTCCAATCTTTCCAAATATCGTGGACCGGCCTTCCGGAGGGCGTCAACCGCCGTACCAGGCCGTGCGCGGCGCGCCGCCCGGTACGCCCGGCACCCCGCCCCGCCAGCGCCCGGCCCCGGCCCGGCGGCGCTCGTCCCACTGGCCTGCCGATGCCGGGCAATGTCCCGGCCATCCGGATCGCGGGCCGGTAAAACGCGCGGAACGCCCTCGTACGGCATCGGCGGTTCCTCGGCAAATTTCCGTCCTTTACGTGTCGCGGGAAACGCCGGACGGCGTGGGCCGCGTATTTCAATCCGCTTGAGAGGAATCCGTCGCGGCGCCTTCCGGAACACCTTCGCGAGAGGTGTCAAGGTCCGGCCGGCCACGCGGGCCCGCCTCGCCCGAATCCACGGGCGTGGACGGGCGGCGCACGCGGGCGAACGGAACGTCCGGTCGCCCGCGTGCCCCCGCACGCGACCCGACGACAAGGACCCAAGTGGACAGCTACCGAGTACTGCGAAACGCAGCGGCGACCTTGCTCGCCGCGGTGACCATCACCGGAGGCCACGCCACCCCCGCCCAGGCCGACAGAGACCTCGACCGGACCGACGCCGAATCGAACCGCCAGGAACCGCCCGCGCTCGACCCGGCCGCCCACGAGGAGACCAGCTACGAGCCGGAAGTGCCGCGAATACAGCAGGTCACCCCGGAGCGGATCTACAAGCGCAGATGGAGCACCTCGGCCAGGCCGAGGCCGAGAATCCAGGTGCCGGCGATCAAGAACAAGGCCATCGCCTTCCGCATCGTCGTGCAGCGCGCCTGGACCGTGCGGCAGTTCCGCTGCCTGGACAGCCTGTGGACCCGCGAGAGCAACTGGAACCACCGCGCCACCAACAGCTCCTCAGGGGCGTACGGCATTCCGCAGGCCCTGCCCGCCGCCAAGATGGCGGGCGCCGGCTGGGACTGGCGGTCCAACCCCGTCACCCAGATCCGGTGGGGCCTTACCTACATCAAGGGCCGGTACGGCTCGCCGTGCGGCGCGTGGGGCCACTTCCGCGCCCACAACTGGTACTGACGCCGGGAGCGCCCAGGGGAAGGGCGCGCTCCCGCGGCGGTGCCCCGCGGGCCGGCCGGAGACCGCCCGCCCTCGCCCTAACGGGTCAGCAGGGCTGCCGCCTCGGCCATCACGAACACGGCCGCGCCCGCGGCCACGGCGAGCACGCCATACCAGGCCAGCACGGCGTCGGCCCGGTGGTCGAGCGGGCGTCCTTCGTGCAGCGCGCGCTGGACGCGCCGGTAGCGCACGCCCGTACGGGCGAGCAGCACGCCACCGAACAGCGTGGCCAGTACGAAGGCGGCGACGGACAGTGGGTTCGCGCCGCTTCGCAGGACCATCCCGGCGGCGCCGAGCCCGCCCGCGGCCAGCACGGTCGCGGTCCGGACCCAGGCCAGCCTGGTCCGCTCGCTCTGCAGCCCCTCGTCCCACAGCGGTCGCGGCATGTCAGAGCGCGAGCAGGATGAGGACGAGGGCCAGTACGGCGACCGCCGCCACGCCGTACCCGAACACGGCGGCGAGGGCGGGCGGCGGCAGCGGCCTGGCGGTGCGCAGCGCCCGCTGCACGCGCCGCCAGCGCGGATAGGCCATGCCCGCGGCCACCGCCGCCAGCATCACCAGGACGACCGCCATGACCGTGCGCAGCCAGGGCGTGAACGCCGCGGCCGGGACCGCGGCTATCGCCACCCCTCCCGCGCTGAGCGCCAGCGAGGTGCTGAGCCAGGTCAGGAACGTACGCTCGTTGGCCAGCGTGAACCGCGGGTCCGGTTCCTTGCCCGGCGCGGTGTCGGCGGTGTCGGCGGTGTGCGCGGGATCGGGGTGAGACCCCCGGGTCCCCCGCGATCCTTGAGCATTCATACCAGAAAGGCTATTTCCGCCACATTTCCCCTAGACAACCCGGGATAGCGTCAGTCCATGACGCAGGCGGCGGCGATCACCTGAAGGTACTTCGCGGTGGTGGCGGCCACCTCGCGGCCGGCCCGCGCCGAATCGGCGACCTCCAGCTCGCGGTAGGCGGTGGCCAGCCCCTCAAGCGCCTCGCGCAGGGTCTTCTCCCCCGCCTTCTCGGCGACGTCGTCGAGCCGGCCGGCCGCCTGGTCCAGGCGCTTTTCGACCTCTGCGGGGGCGCGGCCCTGGATCTCCTCCGGGGTCTGCTTGGCGATGGCGACCGCCTCGTCGCACGCCTGGACGCGGGCCAGCGCCCCACCGACCTCGCCCACCTCACCGCACCCGGCCGCGCTCACCACCATCACCAGCAACGCGACGGGGAGGAGCGCGCGCGTCACGAGCCGCCGCACGCCCGGGTGATGTCGCCGAGGTACTTGGCGGTGTCGGCGGCGGCCCGCTGCGCGGCGTCGACCGCCGAGTTGACGTCGCTGACGTCGAGGTTCTGGTAGGACTTGGCCAGCCCCTCCATCGCCTCGCGCAGGGTCGTGTCACCGGCCTTGGCCGCGCCGTCCTCCAGCTTGGTCGCCGCGTCGTTGAGGGCCTTCTCCAACTCTTGGGGGTTGTTGGCCAGGCTCACCGCCTTGGACGTGATCTCACCGGCGATCTTGGTGGCCTCCAGGCACGCCTGAGCCTTGTCGACCGTGCCGCTGACCTCCTGGAGCTCACCGCACCCGGTCAGTAAGACGGCCACGGCGGAGAGGGGAAGGACCACGCGGGGAATAAGTCGCATGCCTGAGACCCTACCCAAGCCGCTTCTCCCGTGTGGTGACGAAGAGACACCCGATAACGCGCACGGCTCTAGAAACTAGGATCGATTCGAGGAACGAGAATGGGCGGTTTCAAGGGGGGATCATGTCCGCTTGTGAGCACATGGTGGCGGCAGACGATCCGGCAGCGCGCACGCCGGAAGGGTGCGAGGAGTGCCTGAAGGTCGGCGCGCGCTGGGTCCACCTGCGGCGCTGCCTGGAATGCGGCCATATCGGGTGTTGTGACTCCTCACCCCTGCGGCACGCCACGGCGCACTTCAACGAGACGGGCCATCCGGTGATCCGGTCCTTCGAGCCGGGCGAGGAATGGCGCTGGTGCTTCGTCGATCAGTCGATCGGCTGACCGGCACACCTCTGGGCGGTGATCAGTCGCGTTCCAGGATGGCCTCCTCGAAGTCCAGTTCCTGCATCACGCGGCGAAGTACCTCGTCGTCGATGCGCCGCTCGTCGCGCAGCCGTACGAACACCTCGCGCTCGGCGGTGAGCATCGCGCGGCGCATGCGCCGGTAGGCCGCGCTCGGGGTCTCCTCGCCCTCCTGCCCGGTGCCGCCGCCGAGCCGTTCCCAGGCGTTCAGTGTGCGGCGCTCCTCCTTGGCCCGGAGCTGGCCGATCACCTCGGCGTGGACGGAACTCGCGGTGGCCTGGTCGGGCAGGGTGGCCAGCGCGGCGGTGGCGGCGGCCTGCTGCGCGGCGGCCTCGGCCAGGTTGTCGTCGTACACCTCGCGGTCACTGGTGATCTTGAGTCGCCGGATCAGGGTGGGGAACGTCAGTCCCTGTACCAGCAGCGTGCCGATCACCACCGCGAACGTGAGGAAGAGCAGCAGCGCGCGCCCCTCCAGGTCCTCCGGCAGCGTGGACGCCGCGGCCAGCGACACCACGCCGCGCATGCCCGCCCAGGACACCGCCACGATCCTCGGGAAGGACTGCGTCCCCTCGCGCTCACGGATCTTCTTCGACAGGATGGGCGGCAGCGCCGCGGCGGGCACCATCCAGACGAACCGGGTCGCCACCGCCGTTCCGAAGATCGCCAGGGCGTAACCGGCGAGCGTCCACGGATCGTGGACCTTGAGCGCGTCGCTGACGATGCTGTGCAGTTGCAGCCCGATCAGCGCGAACACGATCGTCTCCAGGAAGAAGGCGATCACCCGCCAGAGCGCGTCGGACAGCAGCCGCGTGCCGAACCCGGCCCGGTGCATCCGATGGCCGATGTAGAGGCCGACGATCACGACGGAGATCACCCCGGACGCGTGTACCACCTCGGCCGCCAGATAGGCGGCGAACGGGATGAGCAGCATGATCGTGTTCTCGACCAGCGGATCTCGGATGCGCTCCAGGACCCAGCCCAGCGCCCAGGCGACGGCAAGGCCGATCAGCACGCCGCCGACGGCCGCGACGAGGAAATCGAGGACCCCGCCGAGCAGAGTGATGCCCTGGCCCATCGCGGCGGCGATGGCCACCCGGTAGACCGTCAGGGCGGTGGCGTCGTTGAACAGGCTCTCGCCGACCAGGATGGTGATCATGCGCCGGGGCAGCCCGAGCCGCCTGGCCACCGCCACCGCGGCCACGGCGTCGGGCGGCGCGACGATCGCCCCCAGCGCGAAGGCGGCGGCCAGGCCGAGCTGCGGGATCAGCAGGTGCATGACCACGCCGATCACCAGGGTGGTGAACAGCACCAGGCCGACCGACAGCAGGCCCACCGCGCGCTTGAAGTCGCGCAGGCGCAGGAAGGAGCTGTCCAGGGCGGCGGAGTAGAGCAGTGGGGGCAGGAAGACCAGCAGCACGATCTCGGGGTCCAGCCGGTACACCGGCACCCCGGGCACGAACGACACCAACAGCCCCGCCGCCACCAGGACCAGCGGCGCCGGCCAATCCCGGCGCCTGGCAACGGCGGCGAGCGCTATCGCCCCGGCGGCGAGAGCGAGCAGGCGCAACCCCGTCGCAGCGTCCACATGACCTCCAACGCCTCGTCGGAGATCAGATTACGACCCGCCCGGCCCCATCCCCGGGCACCGGACACCGGACACCCCAGCGCGGCTTGAGGCCAAAGCGGATACTCCGGTGTATCCAACTCCACATTGATCACCTACCGCGCCGAGGTACGCCGGCTCACCGGTCGCCGCCCACATGGCGAAGAAGAAACCGCGCCGGCGGCGGTCCTTCACACCGGAGTTCAGGGCGGAGATCGTCGAGTTGTGCCGACGGGGGGATCGATCGATCAGCGAGGTGGCCAAGAACTTCGATCCGACCGAGACCTCGGTGCGGCAGTGGGCGCGCCAGGCCGAGATCGACGCGGATGAGCGGAACGAGCTGACCACCACATCGTTGGTGTCCGCCAAAGCGGAGCAAGCTCACAGGCCCCGCCGTACACCGACGTCGGCTGAAGTCCGGCACAGGGAAGCGCCCGAGCGACAGTGAGGGCCGCGGGTCACCAGTCGCGGCGGTCGTCGCGGGGGTCGTGGCCCTGTTCGGGGCGCAGGCGCTCGCCGGTGGCGAAGAGGGAGTCGCTGGGGTACTGGCGCGGGGGCTGCTGGGCGTCGGGCTGGTAGTAGTCGTCGCCTTCGGGGCGGCCCTGGGTGCCGATGCCCAGCGGATCGTCCGGGTCGACGCCGGAGTAGCCCTGGGGGTCTTCCTCCTGGTAGCGCCTGCCGCGCTCGCCCCCACCGTAGCCGGGGTCATCGTCGCCATAGCCGGACGTCCCGTACGGGTCGGGATGAGGGATCTGCCTGCCGTGCTGGTCGGGCGACGTGGAGTACTGTTCCGCGGTGTAGGCGTCGGGCTGGGTGCCGTAGCGGTCGCCGTAGTCGCCCTGTCCCGCGGGCGGCTGGGGCGACTCGGCGTAGGCCGCGTGATCGTCCACCTCGGAGGCGGAGAAGCCGTAGGGGTCGGTCGCGGGCCCTCCCGTGCCCCGGCCGCGCCGGGCGCCGCCCGGCGGCGCGGACTGGTAGCCGGTCTCCCGGCCCTCCGCGTAGCCGGGATCGGGCAGGGGCTGGTAGCCCGTGTCGCCGCCACCGGCATAGCCCGTGTCAGGAGCCGTCTGGTAGCCGGTGTCGGACTGGTAGCCCAGGTCGGAACCGCCCGCATACCCCAGATCGGGTGCGTTCTGATAACCGGTGTCGGACTGGTAGCCCGCGTCCGGCCCGGGGTGGTACCCCGTGTCGGAGCCCCCGGGATATCCGGTGTCCGGATAGCCGGGGTCCTGGTAGGCGGGGTCGGGGTGGTAGGCCGGGTCGGTGCCCGCGGGCTGGCGGCCGTACGGGAGGGAGTCGCCGACGATGAGGTTCTCCCTGGGGACGGCATCGGACGTGGTGTTGTAGCTCGCCACCAGTTTGTCCGGGCCGGGCGTGCCGCGCGCGACGAGCACGTCGCTCGGGCCGCCGCCGCCGCGCTGCGGGCGCTCCTCGGCCGCGATCGGCGGCGCGACCTGCGTCTCCTGCTCCGGGTAGTGGCCGCCTTGGTAGTCGTCCTCGCCACCCTGGTAGTCGGCGGCATAGTCGTCCTGCCGGGGGCGGGCGTAGTGGCCCGTCTCGGGATAGTCGCCGGAGTAGTGCTCCCCTTCCTGGGGCTGGACGGCGTGCTGACCGGATTCGACCAACTGGTCGCCCCCGGCCTCGACGTACCCGTCGTCAAGGGTGTCGATCAACCGGCCGACGTCTTCCAGCGGCATGCGGAAACTGGCGGTGCACATCTCACCCCGCCAGAGGCTCAGTACGAGGGTTCCGTCGTGCCACGTGACCCGGAGCACCCGCTCCTGACCACGCGAATCAAAGAAAACCTCGCCGAACGACGGCAACGGGACAACTTCCGACATGGAGGACATAGTGCTTTAACCAGCCTTTATTCGTCCACTCGACCCCGGAAAACCCTACCGAACCGGCGTTCTCGCCTCTCCCGCTGACCCCACCAGGATACAGAACGAAGATCAGACATACCTTCCCCTTCCCGGTGGAGACGCAATGCGGGACTTGCCGCAAGTGTGCCACGCCGCCTCCCGTCCACGTCCGGTGAACGCCGCAATGGCACCCCCGTCCGTACGGCGGGGCGGGGCTCGCGGCGGTCGTCCACAGGCCGGTGGCGGCGGCCCGGCTTCATCCACAGAGCGGCACGGGCGGCCCGGCGAGCGGGTAGCGTTGACTGCCGTGCCCGACCAGATCGCACCCGACCAGACCCCAGGTGACGCCCTCGCAGCGGTAGCGGCCGGCGAGGCCGGAGCCGTGCCCGCCGACCCCGGCCAGGCGAATACGCCGGACAAGCCCGCCAAGAGCGGCAAGCCGGACAAGCCAGGCAGATCTGCCAAGGGCAAGGGGGGCGAGGGCGACGGCCCCGCGCTGCCGTCCGCCACCGACCTGCTCGCCGTGGCCGTGCGCGCGCTCGGCGGCAGTGAGCGCCCCGGCCAGGTGCGGATGACGCAGTCGGTCCAGCGGGCCATCGACGCGGGCGACCACGTCGCGGTGCAGGCGGGCACCGGCACCGGCAAGTCGCTGGCCTACCTCGTCCCCGCGATCCGGCACGCGATGATCACCGGCTCGGCCGTCGTGGTCTCCACCGCCACCATCGCGCTACAGCGCCAGCTCGTCGATCGCGACCTGCCCCGGCTGGCCGAGGCCCTGGCCCCCGAGCTGCCGCACGAGCCCGACTTCGCGATCCTCAAGGGCCGGCGTAACTACCTGTGCCGTTACAAGGTCACCGCGGGCTGGCCGGAAGACGAGCCCGACCAGCTCTTCGACCCCCGCGAGGTGAGCGCCACCGGCCGCATGGTGCAGCGCATCCAGGAGTGGGCGGAGACCACCGAGACCGGCGACCGCGACGAGCTGGTGCCCGGGGTCAACGAGCAGGCGTGGCGGCAGTTCTCGGTGAGCGCCAGGGAGTGCCTGGGCGCGCAGCGCTGCCCGAGCGGGGCCGAGTGCTTCGCCGAGCTGGCCAGGGAGCGCGCGGGCAAGGTCGATGTCGTGGTCACCAACCACGCGCTGCTGGCCATCGACGCCATGGAGGAGTTCGAGGTGCTCCCCGAACACGACGTCGTGGTGGTGGACGAGGCGCACGAGCTGGTCGACCGGGTCACCTCGGTGGTGACCGACGAGTTGTCCGGCGCGGCCGTCGGCCTGGCCGTGCGCCGGGTGGCCAAGCTCATCGAGCAGGCCACCGCCGACCGCCTTCAGGAGGCGGGCGAGACGCTGGAGGCGCTGCTCGGCGCCGCGCCCGCCGGCCGGGTGGACGACCTGCCGCCGGTGCTCGGCACGACCCTCGCGCTGGTACGCGACGCCGCCGCCGCGTGCGTCACCGCCCTCGGGCCGCGCGGCGGCGACCGTTCCGGCGGCGCTGCCCGCGACGCGGGCAAGGACGCCGAGGACATGGGCCTGCGCAAGGCGGCGTTCACCGCGCTGGACGAGGTCCACGACACCGCGCAGCGGATGCTCGACGCCTACGGCCACGAGCGGGAGATCGACCGGGCCGAGGTGGTCTGGCTGCTGGAGGCCACCGACCGCCGCCCGGCCACGCTGCGGGTCGCGCCGCTGACGGTCGCGGGCATGCTGCGGGACAACCTGTTCGGCGACCGCACGGTGGTGCTGACCTCCGCGACGCTCGCCCTCGGCGGCTCCTTCGACGGGCTGGCCCGCCAGTGGGGGCTCGGCGAGCCCGCCGCCGGGGAGGGCGGGGCCGAGACCAAGGGCGCGGGCTGGACCGGCCTCGACGTCGGCTCGCCGTTCGACCATCCGCGCAGCGGCATCCTCTACGTCGCCAAGCACCTGCCCCAGCCGGGACGGGACGGCCTGCCGCAGCCCTACCTGGACGAGATCGCCGAGCTGATCGAGGCGGCGGGTGGGCGCACCCTCGGGCTGTTCTCCTCGATGCGCGCCGCCAAGGCCGCCACCGAGGCGCTGCGCGACCGGCTCGACGTCCCGCTGCTGTGCCAGGGCGACGACTCCACGATGCTGCTGGTCAAGCAGTTCGCCGAGGACGAGCCGACCTGCCTGTTCGGCACGCTGTCGCTGTGGCAGGGGGTGGACGTGCCGGGGCCGTCCCTGCGTCTGGTGATCATCGACCGCATTCCGTTCCCCCGGCCCGACGACCCGCTCACCTCCGCCAGGCAGCGGCACGTCGCGGCCAAGGGCGGCAACGGCTTCATGTCGGTGGCGGCCACGCACGCGGCGCTGCTGCTCGCCCAGGGCGCGGGGCGGCTGCTGCGGTCGCAGACCGACAAGGGCGTGGTGGCGATCCTCGACCCGCGCCTGGAGACGGCCCGCTACGGAAGCTTCCTGCGGGCCTCGCTCCCGCCGTTCTGGAGCACCAACGACCCGGCGCTCGTGCGCGGCGCGCTCAAGCGCCTCGCCGCCGGCTGATCTCGTGGGCGGATCTCAGGCGTAGGGCGTGAGGTCGGGGCGTTTGGCGGCGATGCCGTCGCCGGAGGAGGTGCCCGACAGGCGGCGGCCGATCCAGGGCAGCAGGTGCCGGCGCAGCCACTCGGCGTCCTCGCGGCGCCTGACCCGCGGGTCCGTCCCCTTGCGGGCCGGCCAGTGCTTGCGCCAGGAGTCCTCGCCGGGCACGCCGAGCACGTCCAGCACCCGGGCGGCGACCAGGCGGTGGCCGTCGGCGTTCATGTGCAGGCGGTCCTCGTGCCAGGCCCGCCAGTCGCGCAGGCCCTGCATCGACCAGGTGTCGACCAGGTGGCAGCCGTACAGGTCGGCGATGGACCGCACGTGCAGGTAGAAGATCGCGAACCGGCCCCGGATCCGCCGCATCAGCGGCGTGTCACGCGGATCGACGCCGGTGAACAGGACCACCTCGGCCCCGCTCTCCCGAAGGTCGCGTACGGCCCGCGCGAAGGTCTTGGCCATCGCGTCGGGGTCGCACCCCGGCCGCAGCAGGTCGTTGCCGCCCGCGCAGAAGGAGATCAGTTCCGGGCGCATCGCGATGGCCTTCGGCACCTGCTCGCGTACCACCTGGTCGAGCAGCCTGCCGCGCACCGCGAGGTTGGCGTAGCGGAAGCCGGGGTCGAGCCAGGCCAGGTGCTCGGCCACCCGGTCGGCCCAGCCGCGAAAACCGCCGCCGGGCCCGGGATCGCTCAACCCTTCGGTGAAGCTGTCGCCGATGGCGGCGAACGAACCATAGGACGCCACGGTCAGACCGGTTCGGACTCGGCGAGCGCGTGCAGGGCGAGCACGTAGGAGGTGAGCCCGAAACCGGCGATCGTGCCGCTGGCCACCGCGGAGACCACCGAGGTGTGCCGGAACTCCTCGCGCGCCGCCGGGTTGGAGATGTGCACCTCGATCAGCGGCGCGGTGCGCTGGGCCACGGCGTCGCGCACGGCGTAGGAGTAGTGGGTGAAGGCGGCCGGATTGAGCACCACCGGGATCTGGCCGTCGGCGGCCTCGTGCAGCCAGCCGATCAGCTCGGCCTCGCCGTCGGTCTGCCTGACCTCGACGTCCAGGCCGAGCCGCTGCCCGGTCTTCTGGCACAGCGCCACCAGGTCGTCGTAGGTCTGCGCGCCGTAGACGTCGGGCTCGCGGCGGCCGAGCCGGCCCAGGTTGGGGCCGTTCAGCACGAACACGGTGGTCATCGCGCCACCTCCTGGTACGCGGCGGTCAGCAGCTCGGGCGAGGGGTCTTCCAGCCTGCCGACCTGGGCCAGGCCGTCCAGGACGACGAAGCGCCGTTTGGCGCCGCGGTTCTTCTTGTCCAGCCGCATGTGGTCGCTCAGCTCGGGCCAGGCGTCGCGGCGGTAGGAGGTGGGCAGGCCGACCGAGGTGAGGATGGCGCGGGTGCGCTCGACGAGGTCGGCGCCGATGCGCCCATCGAGGCGGGACAGCTCGGCCGCGTAGACCATGCCGATCGCGACGGCCTCGCCGTGCCTGATCCGGTAGTCTTCGGCGCGCTCGATCGCGTGGGCCAGAGTGTGGCCGTAGTTGAGGATCTCGCGCAGCCCGGACTCACGCAGGTCGGCGCCCACCACGTCGGCCTTGACCTGGACCTTGCGCTCGATCAGCGCGCGGGTGTGCGGGCCCTCGGGGGTGGCGGCCCCGGCCGGGTCCTCCTCGATCAGCGAGAGGATCACGGGGTCGGCGATGAACCCGCCCTTGATCACTTCGGCGAGCCCGGCGACGTAGTCGGCGCGCGGCACCGACACCAGCGTCGCGAGGTCGCACAGCACCCCGGCCGGCGGGTAGAAGGCGCCCACGAGGTTTTTTCCCTCGGGGGTGTTGATGCCGGTCTTGCCGCCCACCGCGGCGTCGACCATGGCCAGCAGCGTGGTGGGCACCAGCACGACCTTGACGCCGCGCAGCCAGGTGGCCGCCGCGAACCCGGCGAGGTCGGTGCAGGCGCCGCCGCCCACGCCCACCACCGCGTCGGAGCGGGTCATGCCGTGCCGGCCGAATGCCGACCACAGCTCGGCGGCGACCTGCGGGGTCTTGGCCCGCTCGCCGTCCGGTACGGGGAGCGGCACGACCTCGTAGCCGGCCGCGGCAAGTGCCTCGACGACGGGCCCGGCCAGCTCGGGGAGCGTGCCGGGGTGGACCACGGCGACCGTGCGCACGCCGTCGCCGAGCAGCCCGGCCGCCTCGCCGAGCACCCCGGTGCCGATCACCACGTCGTAGGGGCTGTCGCCCTTGACGGTGATGCGGGTGGCGCTCACCGCGCCACCGCCTTCGCGATCTCTTCCACGATGTCGTCCGGCTCCCGCTCATCGGTCGTCACGGTGATCGTGGCCAGCCGTTCGTAGATCGGCCGGCGTTCTTCCATCAGCTTCTTGAGCCGGCTGCGCGGGTTGAGCACGAGCAGCGGCCGGGCCGACGCCAGGCCGACCCGCTGGACCGCCTGGGTCAGGCCGACCGCGAGGTAGACCACGGTGTGGCCGGCCAGCAGCCGCTGGGCCTCCTCGGCGAGCACCGCCCCGCCGCCCAGCGAGAGCACCCCGTCGTGCCCGGCCAGCGCCGCGCGTACGGCGGCGGCCTCCAGCTCGCGGAACCGCTCCTCGCCGTCTTCGACGAACACGTCGCTGACCGATTTGCCGGTGGTCTCCTCGACGTCGGCGTCGGTGTCGCGGAAGTCGACGCCCAGCCGGTCGGCGAGCAGCCGCCCCACGGTGGTCTTGCCCGAGCCCGGCGGGCCGATGAGCACGGTGACCGTCATTCGGCGGCCTCCTGCGCGCCCTCGTGGTAGGGCGGCTTCAGCATGGCCGACAGGTAGCCGGCGCAGTTGCGGGCGACCTCCTCCACGGAGTCGCCGCCGAACTTCTCCAGCGCCACATCGGCCAGCACCAGGGCGACCATGGCCTCCGCGACGACCCCCGCGGCCGGGACGGAGCACACGTCGGAACGCTGGTTGATGGCCTTGGCGGGCTCTCCGGTGTGCACGTCGACGGTGGCGAGCGCGCGGGGGACGGTGGAGATCGGCTTCATCGCGGCGCGGACGCGCAGCGGCTCGCCGTTCGTCATGCCGCCCTCGATGCCGCCCGCGCGGTTGGTGACGCGGCGCACGCCGTCGCTCTCGCCCACGATCTCGTCGTGCGCGTGCGAGCCCCTGCGCCGGGCCGTCTCGAAGCCGTCGCCGACCGCGACGCCCTTGATGGCCTGGATGCCCATCAGCGCGCCGGCCAGCCGGGAGTCGAGCCGGCGGTCCCAGTGGACGTAGCTGCCGAGGCCCGGCGGCAGCCCGTACGCGACGACCTCGACCACGCCGCCCAGCGTGTCGCCCTCCTTGCGGGCGGTCTCGATCTCCTCGATCATGGCCGCGCTGGTCTCCGGGTCGAAGCAGCGCACCGGGTCGTCGTCGACGGTGGCGAGGTCGCCGGGGCCGGGGAGCACGCCATCGGGCGCGGCGACCGTGCCGATGCCGACGACGTGGCTGACGATCTCCACGCCCAGCGCCTGGCGCAGGAAGTTGACCGCGACCTGGCCGAGCGCGACCCTGGCCGCGGTCTCGCGGGCGCTGGCCCGGTCGAGGACGGGGCGGGCGTCGTCGAAGCCGTACTTCTGCATGCCGGACAGGTCGGCGTGGCCGGGCCGGGGCCGCGACAGCGGCGCGTTGCGCGCCTGCCTCGCCAGCACGTCCGGATCGACCGGGTCGGCGGCCATCACGGTCTCCCACTTCGGCCACTCGCTGTTGCCCACGCGGACGGCCACCGGACTGCCGAGCGTGCGGCCGTGCCGCACGCCGCCGACGATGGTGGCGACGTCCTGCTCGAACTTCATCCGCGCACCGCGGCCATGGCCGAGCCGGCGGCGGCGCAGCGCCTCGGCGATCTCGGGGGTGGTCACCTCGACCCCGGCGGGCAAACCTTCCAGAATCGCGACGAGTTCGGGCCCATGCGACTCGCCTGCGGTCAACCAGCGCAACATGGGGACAAGTCTTCCATGCGCCGCACCGTTATGGTGTCACACCCCGCTCACCACGCGTGCAGCACGACCAGCGCGCCCAAGATCATGAAGGGGCCGAACGGGATTTCGGTCGCGCGGTGGGCGCGGCGGGCGGCGAGCAGCGCCACGCCGTACACGGCGGCGAACAGGTGGGTGAGCACGACGGCCGCGATGACCGAGTCCCAGCCGGTCCAGCCGAGCGCGGTGCCGAGGGCGAGGGCGAGCTTCACGTCGCCCAGGCCGAGGGCGGCCGGGCGGACGATGAACAGCAGCGCGTAGAAGCCCGCCAGGGCGATCGCGCCCGCGCCCGCACGCTGCAGGTCACCGGGCCGCCCGGCCGTCACGGCCTCGACGGCCAGCAGGATGGTGACCCCGGCGTACGCGGTGATGGTCAGCTCGTCGGGCAGCCGGAAGTCGGCGACGTCGATCACGGCGAGCGGCACGGCGGCGACCACGAGCCAGCCGTACGCGGCCAGCTCCCAGGGTGACTCGAACCGCATCGCCGGCCCGGCCAACGCCACCGCGGTCACGACCGCGTACGCCCCGGCGGAGTATCGGCCGTCCGGCCCGTCCCCGACGTGCCGCCGTACCGACTCCCGCTGCCACAGGCCGGCCGCCCCCGCCACAAGAGCGATCAGACCAACGATCAGACCGGTCGGCACCCGCCGACCCTAGCCCACCACCCCCACGTAAGGAGACCGGATCGACACGATCAGCCACGGTATGCGGGGACGAGTACCAACGATTCGCCCACAGGCGGAACAAGCACCCCCACCGGAGCGCAGGATCGGCGACCGACCGCGAGGACGCCGGGCGCGACGAGGCCGATCAGCGGCAACGGGTGGGCAGAGGTGGCCTTACGCGGCGAGGAGTGATCAGGGACGGCGGAGGGTGAGGAAGCAGTCCGCGGCCATGGTGGCGGCGGACAGGAGGTGGTGCGCCGGAGCATGGAAAGCAGACCAGTGGCGACGGGGCCAGGGGAAACGGCGGCGGCTGGGGTGGCGGCGGACGGGAAGTGGTGCCGGGGGCGGGGGGTGATCAGTGGCGGCGGGGCCAGGGGAAACGACGGCGGCAGGGGTGGCGGCGGACGGGAAGTGGTGCCGGGGGCGGGGGGTGATCAGTGGCGGCGGGGCCAGGGGAAACGACGGCGGCGGGGGTGGCGGCGGACGGGAAGTGGTGCCGGGGGCGGGGGGTGATCAGTGGCGGCGGGGCCAGGGGAAACGGCGGCGGCGGGGGGTGGCGGAGGCTGGAGGGGCTGGGGTGGTGGTGGTGACGCCGTGTGCGGCGAGGCGGTCGGCGACCTGATCGGCCGGGCCGTGCAGGGCGGCGAGGGTGTGCAGGAGGGTGCCCTCGATGACGAAGCTCGCCGGACCGGCGACGTCGATGACCACGGCGGCGGCCCGCTCATGGAGGGCCGCCTGGCAGACCTGGGGCCCGGTGGCCTGGATGGGCCGGGCGTCGGGCCGCCACAGCGCCAGCGTCTCGGCCCCGGTGAAGGCCAGCACCGCCTCCCTGCCGTCCTGCCCGACCAGCTTGGGCAGCGCGATCTCGCTCTCCTTCTCCTGCTTGAGGCCGTGCTCGCCCACCTCGGCCTCGGTGAGCAGGGCGACCACCGGCACCAGCAGCCGCGCGGTACTCAGCGGAGCGATGACCGCCCGCACATCCATACCGCCCTCGGCGTACGCCTGGAGGGCGGCGGAGAGCGCGGCGTCGGTCCCGCCGTCGTCGTCGGGCAGCAGTGGACGCGGAATGCTCGGCACGTTCCGCGAGCCTACCGGCTCCCGGCGGTACGCCGATGAACGGCAGAGTTCAGGGCCGACCGGCACACCGCCCTGAGACGGCCACACCCGAGGCACCCAAAGCGAGGGGGCCCGTGGCCGGAGCCGTACCGGCCGGCCCTGATTGACGGGGGGTCAGGGGTGGCGGGAGATGGCGGCGACCGGGGCTCCGCCCGGTGGGCCCTGGTGGGTGGCGGCGACGGAGACGAAAATGGCGGGGTCGCCGGTGAGGGCGGCGGCGACCCCGCCGACTGCGGCCTTGATCTGGCGGTGCCAGTGGACGTCGGAGTCGTCGAGGAGGACGGTGCGCCGCCCGCGTAGCCGCCCTGACGGGTCGGCCTCGCACTTGAGGAACACGTTGACCAGGCGGTCGCCGAGGTCGCTCGGGTGGGGGCGTTCCGGCAGGTCGAGGCCGCTTGCGCGGATGGCGGCCCAGATGCCGTCGACGTCGAGCGCGTCGCGCATCACGGCGTGCCCGATGCGGTAGCGCCCGCCGATGCCGTGCACGTTGCCCACCACCACGATCTGGGCGCGGTCGAGTTCCACGCCGCTGGAACAGGAGGCCACGCTGGAGTACAGGGACAGGTCGCGGTGGATCTGACCGGCCTCGGGCATCTGGATCTCGCTGAGCGCGACGGCGACGCCGAGCGCGGCCGTGGAGTTGGAGATGTCCATGGACAGCGCGGTGTCGTCGGTCACCGTCTCCTGGCCCCGGGATCTGGCGTCATTGATCGCGGCCAGGGTCAGCAGCGGCGTCTTGGTCTGCACGTAGTGGACGTCGGCAGGGTCGTCGATGCCCGCGCTCTTCATCGCCGCGACCACCCCGGCGGCGACCTTGATGACCATGGCGGGGCGGCCGATGTCCTCGGGCAGGAGGGCCTCGCTCATCGCCACGCCCACCGACACGCGGGGCTCGTCCGTGCGCGGCGCGCTCGCCGGGTCGGCGGTGGCGAAGATCGTGGCGTGCGGGCTCAGTACGCCGTCGGTGCCGCCGGACCACACCAGCGGGACCTGCGCGATCTCGTCCGCGGTGCGCCCGCCGCGCGACAGCAGGACCTCGCGGAAGGCGCGGTCGGCCAGGATGCGGGTGTGGTCGTTGACGCCGCCGTTGCCCTCGGTCTTGCCGATGACGGCGAGCACCCGATCGGCCTCGATCGCGCCCGTGTCGATCAGGTCCGCGAGCCCGGAGGCGTCGGTCACGCTCTCGATGGCGACCTTGCGCACCTCGATGGGATCCGGCATGCCCTCACACCCCTCCGCTCGGCCTGAGCCCTTCCCCCCGGCGGAAATTACCCATGGTGCGGCGGCGATTCACCAGCCTGTCCATAACGTGCGGACACTACTCTTTCTCACACCGTGACAGGGGCCCTTGACGCGGGCCCGGGCGGGAAAGACGATGGCACCGCGAGAGGGAGCGAACGTCCTGTCTGGGGGGCGTGGCCCCTCGCATGGTGGCGATCAGGGGCGCATCGTCGCTACGCGCGTCGTCGTAGCCCGTTTCGATCAGGTCGGTGACCTCCGACCGCCGCCCGGTCCCGTCACGCCTTCCCCAAGGCGGGGCAGCCTTTCGCGGTGCAGCGCATGGACATCTCCGTCGATGCGGGCCAAGGAGAGGAGAGGCATGCCCGCGCTCCAGCCTGCGCCCTGGGTCTTACCCTGCGCTTTCGCCAGGCGTCTCGCCCGGCACCACGACCGTTCCGGCCCGTCCGGTGAGCGCCGAGCCGAGGTCGCGCAGCGAGACGATCACCGCGCGGGACCCGCCGTTGTCGACGAACCCGAGCGCCGCCTCCACCTTCGGCCCCATGCTGCCGCGGCCGAAGTGCCCGGCGGCTTGCAGGGCGCGCAGTTCGGCGGCGGTGACGTGGCCGATGGGCCGCGCCCGCGCGGTACCGAACCCCGCGACCGCGCCCGGCACGTTCGTGGCGATCACCAGCACCGTGGCCCGTACGGCACGCGCCAGCAGCCCCGCCGCGAGGTCCTTGTCAACGACGGCCTCGACGCCGCTCAGGCCGCCGTCCCGCGCGCGGGTCACCGGCACTCCCCCGCCGCCCGCGGCGACCACCACGAAGCCCCGGTCCATCAGCGCCGACACCGCCTCGGCGTCGAGGATCTCGCGCGGCTCCGGGGAGGGGACCACGCGCCGCCATCCGCGGTCGAACGCGCGCCATTGCTCCCCCGCCCGCCGGAAACGCCGGGCCTCGGCCTCGGTGAAGTAGCGGCCGATCGGCTTGACCGGGTCGGCGAAGGCGGGGTCCGCGGCATCGACCAGCGTGCGGGTCAGGACCACCGCGGCGCGGCGGCCGAGCGCGTTGAGGATGAGCATGCCTATGGTGGCCTGGGTCTGCGCGCCGCACCAGTCCAGTGGGACGGGCGGCACGACGTCGGCCGCGAGCTGGTTCTTCAGCAGCAGGTTGCCGACCTGGGGGCCGTTGCCGTGGGTGAGCGCCACCCGGTGGCCGGCGTCGATCAGCGCGGCGACCTGGCGCATGGCCGATTCGACCGCCCGGCGCTGGTCGCCGGGGGCGGCGCTGCCGTCCGGCGAGGTCAGCGCGTTGCCGCCGAGCGCGATCAGGACCCGTTCCCCCACAGCGTGAGGCTAGCCAGAGAAAGGGCGGTGCGCGTGGGCGATTCTCGCCGACGGCGAGCGTGTCCTTCGGCCGGCGGCCGATCTGCCGCCGCCTTGTCATGAAATGCCGGACTTGATCTCTGAACCTGTTCAGATGTTAGGAGCGACAGCGATGAACGTGGTCACCGCACTGGACTCCCGCACCGCCAGACCCCCGGAAGGGACGGGGACGCAGGCGCGCCGTGACCGGCAGGTGACCGCCGAAGAGGCGAACCGGCTGGCGGAGATGTTCCGGCTGCTCGGCGACCCGACCCGGGCGCAGTTGCTGTATGCGCTGCTCGCGGCCGGGGAGTTGTGCGTGTGCGACCTGACCGAGGCCGTCCAGGTCACGGACACGGCCGTGTCGCACGCGCTGCGCCTGCTCCGCACGGCCGGGGTGGTGGCGAGCCGCCGGGAGGGGCGCACCATCTACTACCGCCTGTCCGACGCCCATGTCCGCATGCTGCTCGACCTGAGCCGCGAGCACCTGAGGGAGGCACGTTGACGTCGAAACCCCCCGCGCGCCACCACGGCCGCCACCGTGGACCCGATCCCGGCGCCGACCCTGGCCGCGGCCACGGGCACGGCCATGGGCACGGCCACGGTCACGGCCACAGCGCCACGTCCGACCGGCGGTACCTGGCCGCCGCGCTCGTCCTGCTGGTGGTGTTCATGGCCGCGGAGGCGGTGATCGGCGCGCTGGCCAACTCGATCGCGCTGATCTCCGACGCCGGCCACATGCTGACCGACGCCGCCTCGATCGCGCTGGCGCTGCTCGCCATCAGGCTGGCCGCCCGCCCGGCCCGCGGCGCCTACACCTTCGGCTGGAAGCGCGCGGAGATCCTGTCCGCCGCGCTCAACGGCCTGACCTTCGTCCTGCTGGTCGGGTTCTTCGCCGTCGAGGCGGTACACCGCCTGATCCACCCGCCGCAGGTGATGGGGCCGCTGGTGGTCGGCACCGCGCTGGCGGGCGTGGTGGTCAACGCCGGTGCCACCTGGCTGATCTCCCGGGCCGACCGCAGGAGCCTCAACGTCGAGGGGGCCTTCCAGCACATCCTCAACGACATGTACGCCTTCATGGCCACCGCCGCGGCCGGGGTGATCGTGTGGGTGACCCACTGGGGCCGGGCCGACGCGATCGCCGCCCTGGTGGTCGCGGCCCTGATGGCCAAGGCGGCGTACGGCCTGCTGCGCGACGCGGGCCGGGTGTTGTTCGAGGCGGCCCCCGCGGGGATCGTCCCGGCCGAGCTGATCGAGGCGCTGACCGCGCACCCGGACGTGACCGGCGTCCAGGACCTGCACGTGTGGGAGGTGACCAGCGGGTTCCCTGCCCTGTCGGCGCACGTCACGGTACGGCCGGGCGGCAACTGCCACGACGTCCGCCGCGATCTCGCCGACCTGCTGCACGACCGGTTCCACATCGAGCACTCGACGCTCCAGGTGGACCATGTGCCCGGCCGGAGCTGCCTGATCGTCAGCGCGCTGAAGCCGGAAGTGGTCCAATCTGAGCGCATCCGGACGTAGTACGTCCGTCCGGTACAACGCAGTCGTTCATGACAGGCACGCGCGGAAGACGACGGTGAGCCGGTCGGCGAGCGCGTCCCTGTCCTGACCGCCCGCCGCCTCGGGCCCGAAGAGCCGGCGCAGCGTCCCCGCGCCCATGATGAGGGCGGTCGCGACGCTCGCGCGCACCCGCGCGTCCGGGCCGGGCAGCCGGGCCCGCAGCGGTTCGAGGATGGCCGACTCCACCCGGTCGCGGATCAGGTCGTGGATCTCCGGGGCCTCGGCGGACCTGGACAGCGTGGCCAGGACCGGGCTCCCGGCGCCGGAGCACAGCCGGTCGGCGACGTATTCGGCGAGCCTGCGGGGCAGTTCGTCCCGCGGCCCGTCGAGCACGCCGGGGAACCGCCCCTGCTGGGCGAGCACCTGGGCGAACAGTTCCCGCTTGGCGCCGAAGTAGCGGTTGATGAGCGCGATGTTGACCCCGGCCGCCGCGGCGATCATCCGCATGGTGACCCGCTCGTAGCCGAGTTCGGCGAACAGCGGCCCTGCGGCGTCGAGGATCCGGCGACGGGTGCGCTCCCTGTCCCGTCGCGGCAGCTCTGGCCGGTCATAAAGGGTCACTTCCGGCACTGCACCATCCTTCGCAATTTGACGAGTAAACAGGCGTCTACTACTTTTTATATGCATACTACAGCTAATAGGGGGAAGGGTCGGTCCTTGCTGACACAGGAGCAAGCCGCGGTCGCGCCGCGCTTCACACACAGACAGGTGCTGAAGATCCTCGTCGGGCTGGTGCTCGCCATGCTCACCTCGATGATCTCCACATCGGTGGTGGGGACGGCGTTGCCGACCATCGTCGGCACGCTCGGCGGGCAGGAGCAACTGGCCTGGGTGGCCAGCGCGACGTTGCTCACCATGACCGCCTCCACCCCGCTGTGGGGCAAACTGTCCGACCTGTACGGCAGAAAGCGGATGTTCCAGGTCTCCCTGGTCATCTTCACGCTGGCCGCGGTCGGCGCCGGGTTCGCCCAGGACATGCCGCAGCTCATCGCGGCCAGGGTGGTACAGGGCATCGGCGCGGGCGGTCTGCAGGCGCTGCCCCAGATCATCCTGGGCGATGTGGTCGAGCCGCGCGAGCGCGGCCGGTACACCGGCTACGTCGGCGCGGTCTTCGGCGTCTCCACCGTCGCCGGGCCGCTGCTCGGCGGGTTCATCGTGGACAACATGTCCTGGCGCTGGTGCTTCTGGATCAGCGTGCCGCTGGCGGTGGTCGCCTTCATCGTGATCCAGAAGGTGCTCAAGCTGCCGCTGAACCGCCGCGACGCGCGGGTCGACTGGTGGGGTGCCACGTGCATCACCGGCGGCACGACCGCGCTGATGCTGATGCTCTCCCTCGGCGGCCACGAGTTCGCCTGGAACTCGCCGTGGACGTACGGCCTGGGCGCGTTCAGCCTGCTGATGTTCGCCGGAGCGGTGCTGGCCGAGCGCCGGGCCCCCGAGCCGATCCTGCCGCCCCGCCTGTTCGCCGACCGGACCTTCGTGCTGACCAGCCTGGCCTCGCTGTTCGTCGGCGCGGCGATGTTCGGCGCGCTGATGTTCATGCCGCAGTACCTGCAGATCGTCAGGGGTATGACCCCGACCGCCTCGGGGCTGATGACGCTGCCGATGGTGCTCGGCATGCTGACCTCCTCCATCACCTCGGGGCGGGTCGTCACCCGCACCGGGCGCTGGAAGATCTTCCCCGTGGTGGGCATGCTGCTGGTCGCCGGAGGGCTCTTCCTGCTGTCCAAGCTGCACGTCGGCACGCCGCTGGCGATCATCGGCCTGGAGATGGCGGTGCTCGGCATCGGGCTCGGCATGTGCATGCAGATCCTGGTCCTCGCCGCCCAGAACGCGGTCACCCGCGCCGACATGGCCTCCGCCACCTCCGGCGTGGCGTTCTTCCGCTCGCTGGGCGGCGCGGTCGGCGTCGCGGCGTTCGGCGCGATCCTGTCCAACCGGCTCAGCGGCGAGCTGGCCGAACGGCTGGCCGCGGCGCGCATCCCGCTGCCCGGCGGTCAGGCCACGCCCGACCTCGGCGCTCCGGACGCCATCCGGAGCCTGCCCGGCCCGGTGCTGGAGATCGTGCTGGACGCGTTCACCCGCGCGATGGACACGGTCTTCCTGGTCGGCGTCCCGGTCGCGCTGCTCGGCGCTGCCGCCGCCATCGCGCTCAAGGAGCTGCCGCTGCGGTCCTCATCCCGCTGACCCGCGGGCCGCGGCCCCGGCGAGGGCGGCGAGGCGGGCCGCCGCCTCGTCGATCACCTCGTCCCGCTTGCAGAACGCGAAGCGGACGAAGTGCCTGCCGTACTCCGGGCGGTCGTAGAACACCTGGGTGGGGATGGCCACCACCCCGGCAAGGCCGGGCAGCTCGCGGGTGAGCGCGAGGCCGTCGGTGAAGCCGAGCGGGCGGATGTCGGTCTGCACGAAGTAGGTGCCGGCCGGGCGCAGCACCTCGAACCCGGCCGCGGCCAGGCCGTCCATCAGCCGGTCGCGCTTGGTCTGCAGATCGTCGCGCAGGGCGGCCACCCAGCCCAGCTCGTGCCGCAGCGCGTGGGCCACCGCGACCTGCCAGGGCGCACTCGCGGTGAAGGTGAGGAACTGCTTGACCGCCTGCACGGCGCCGGTGAGCGGGCCCGGCGCGCACACCCATCCGGTCTTCCAGCCGGTCGCCGAGAACGTCTTGCCCGCCGAGGAGATCATCACGGTGCGCTCGCGCATGCCGGGGAACGTCGCCAGCGGAATGTGCTCGACACCGTCGAAGGTCAGGTGCTCGTAGACCTCGTCGGTGATGGCGATCAGGTCGCGGTCGAGGCAGACCTCGGCGATGGCGGCCAGCTCGTCGCGGGTGAAGACGGTGCCCGTCGGGTTGTGCGGGGAGTTGACCAGGATCGCCCGGGTGCGCGGGCCGACCGCGGCGCGCAGCTCATCGGGGTCGAAGGCGAACCGGCCCGCCACCGGCCGCAGCGTGACGGGCCTGCGCACCGCGCCGGACAGCGCGATGGCCGCGGCGTAGGAGTCGTAGTAGGGCTCGAAGACCACGACCTCGTCGCCGGCCTCGCACAGCGCCAGCACCGTCGCCGCGACCGCCTCGGTCGCGCCCACCGTGACCAGGACCTCGCCGTCGGGGTCATAGTCGAGCCCGTAGTGCTCCTTGCGGTGGGCGGACACGGCCTGGCGCAGCTCCGGCACGCCCGGTCCGGGCGGGTACTGGTTGAGCCCGCCGTGGATCGCCCGCACCGCCGCCTCCAGCATCGCGGGCGGGCCGTCGGTGTCGGGGAAGCCCTGGCCGAGGTTGATCGCCCCGGTGCGCACGGCGAGCGCCGTCATCTCCGCGAAGACCGTCGTGCCGAACTCTCGCATCCGCGCGATCAAAAGCTCATCCACATCGGCCAGACTAGCGGGCCGCCGCCTTCGCGCACCGCTCAGCCGAACAGGCACACCTCCAGCAGCGGCAGCCGTACGTCCACCCCGTCGCAGCCCTTCTCCGGCGGCGGCGCGGTGGGAACAGGGCTCGCGGTCGGCCGCGTGGGCTTGGGCCCGGGTTCGCGCGGCGGGTCGGTCACCTCGTCGCGGGTCGGCTCGGGCCGCGGGCCGCGCGTCGGCGGCCGGGGGCGCTGGGTGGTCGGGCGGCCGGTCGGGCGGGCCGATGGGGACGGCTCGGGCCCGGCCGTACGGCGGGGCGGCGCGGTGGCGCGCTCGCGCCGATCGGGATCGGCCTCCTCCCGACGGACCGGGTCGGCGCCTCTTTCCGGCTCGCCGGGGGCGGAGGAGGGCGGGCGTACGGGTTCGAGCGAGGCCATCGGACCGCGCGGCGGCGCGGGCGCGGGCGACGACGACGCGACCGGCCGGGCCTGGGAGGCGGGCGGCGCCGCCTCCTCCCCGCCGAAGACCTGGAAGATCACCAGCACGGACCCGACCACGACCACGCCTGCGACGACGCTCAGCACGGCACGGGACCGGGCCGCCCAGGCCATGTCCCCCATCAGAACGTGGTCGCGCCCGGCCTTGAGCAGCACGACGGAATCCTTGAGGAACGCAAGAAGGTCGCGCATGGGTAGGACCGTCTCCTCGCCTCAGGAAAGCACCAAACCCCGCCATCCTCTCGCAAACCCACTCAGTTCCACTGGAAAACCTGACCGGGAGCCCACACCTGGTCAGGAAAGTTCTGGACGGGGGGCCGGTCCACTAGCCTGCTCAGTGTGATCACCCCGCACCGCCCAGGGGAGCGCGGGCGGCGGACGCCCCGCATCCACGAACTCGACGCGGTCCGCGGCCTCGCGCTGTGCGGGATCATGGTGGTCAACACCTGGCAGCACACGCGGGGGCAACTCGCCGACAAGGCCCGGATCCCGATCGACCTGGCCGTGGAGAACCTGCTGCAGAGCCGGTTCTACCCGATCTTCTCCTTCCTGTTCGGCATCAGCCTGGTGCTGTTCCTGCGGTCGGCGGGCGGCGACCGGGTGGCGCTGCTGCGGCGGCTGGTGGTGCTCGCGCTCCTCGGGTTCCTGCACACGATGGTCAACCCCGGCGAGGTGCTGCTGCCGTACGCGCTGTTCGGGCTGGTGGTCCTGCTTCCCGCGTCGTTCATGCCGCGCCTCGCGGTGCTGCTGCTCGGGCTCGGCACGACCGCGTGGGCGGTGATGCTGGGCGGTGGCGTGATCTTGGTGCCCGGTCTGTTCCTGCTCGGCATGGCGGCCATGGAGTATCGCCCGAGTCCGCGGCTGACCCTGCCGGCCTTCCTGGTGAGCGTCCCGCTGGCGGTCGTGCTCGGCTACCTGTGGGCGTTCACCACCGCCGGCGGGCGGGTGGCGGCGCTGTACCCGCTGAGCGGGCTGGCCGCCGCGCTCGCGTACGGCACCGGGCTGCTCCTGCTGCTGCGCACACCGCTGCGCGGCCCGCTCACCTGGGCGCTCAACCCGCTCGGCCGGATGGCCCTGACCAACTACCTGCTCAGCACTCCCGTCATCCTGCTGACGCTGCCGCTGCTGGCCGCCGATCCGACCCGGCTGGCCGGGTTCGGGCTGAGCGCCGTGACCATCGCCGCGCAGATCGCGTTCTCCCGCTGGTGGCTCGCCCGGTACCGATACGGCCCGCTGGAATGGGTCTGGCGATGCTTGACGTGCGGCGAGTTCGTGCGCAATAAGCTGGACAGGTGAAGAAGGTCGCGCTGTGCCAGATCCCCGTCGCCTACGACCCCGACACCAATCTGAAACGCGCGGTCGAGGCGATCGACGAGGCCGCCGCCCAGGGCGCCGACCTCGCGGTCTTCCCCGAGGCCACGCTCACCCGGTTCGGCTCGCGGGTCGCCGAGTCGGCCCAGCCCCTCGACGGGCCGTTCGTCGGCGGCCTGGCCGCCGCCGCGCGCACGCGCGGGCTGCCGGTCATCGCCGGGGTCTTCGAGCCGGGTGAGGGGCGCGTCCACAACACCACGGTCGCGATCGACGGCGCGGGCGTGGTCAAGGCGGCCTACCGGAAGATCCACCTGTTCGACGCGTTCACCGCGCGCGAGTCCGACCTGGTCGCCCCCGGCCGCACGCCGGTCGTGGTGGAGCTGGCCGGGCTGCGGATCGGGCTGATCACCTGCTACGACGTGCGCTTCCCCGAGCTGGCCAGGGCGCTGGTGGACGCCGGGGCCGACGTGTTCGCCGTCATCGCCGCCTGGGGATCGGGCCCGATGAAGGAGGACCACTGGGTCACCCTGGTCCGGGCGCGGGCGATCGAGAACACGATGTGGACCATCGCGGTCGGCCAGGCCCCCAACCCGGAGGCGAAGGACGGCTTCGGCGTGGGGCGCAGCATGCTCGTCGATCCGCTCGGCGTGGTGCGCGGCGATCTCGGGCCGCGGGCGGAGGTGCGCGTCCTGGAGCTGGATCCGGCGATCACGGCGGAGGTCCGGGCGACTCTTCCATGCCTGGAACATCGTGTCATTTGAGTGGTGAGGGTCAACAGATCGTAAACTTGTCGCCGTGAATGAGCCGGGTAAGAGGACGCTGATGCTGAAGGTGATCCCGCCCCGGTTGCTGGTGCCGTATCTGTCCGGTAAACGCACGGTCATCTCCGGCTACGTCTACCGCGCCCAGGACTGCGCGCGGCTGACCACGCCCGGACAGCTCTTCCACGCGCTCGACCTGGGGTTCGAGGGCTCGGAGCTGACGGCCGACGTGCCCGAGCTCTACATGATGCGCTGGCTGGCCAGGGATGTCGACGCCTATGTCGTGCCGTACGGCCCGCACATGGGAGGCGATTGGAGCGATTCAGCTCCGTTCGCCGGCAACGGTTTCACCACCTCGCGGGAGTACGTGGTCCCGCAGTTCCACACCATCCCGATGCCGATCCCGGCGGGGGCGGAGATCACGCACATCACCGCGCGGAGCGGCGAGCGGCCGTTCGGCCGATATGACGGGCTCACCTGGCGGCCCGCCGAAGGAGCCTCGTGAGCGCCGAGATCGAGCCGATCGCCTCCGGGTTCGTCGCCCGCCTCGGCGACAGGAGCTACGCCGCCGCGCTGGGCGGCGACAACGACGAGGCCGTGCTGTTCAGCGAGGAGCCCGAGGAGGGCTTCACCGAGGTCGTCGGCTACTGGCGGCGGCCGGTGCCCCGCGGCGAGCTGGACTCGCTGGTGATGGTCCGCACGGTGGGGGCGTTCGGCGGCGAGCCGTGCGTCGTCCTGGACGAAGACGACGACGGGCTGCACATCGCCTATACCGGGCACAGCGGTATGAAGGCCGAGGCGTTGGGCTACTGGATGGTGGATCACGGGGCCTACGAGGTCGTCGTGCCCCGCGAGGAGGTCTTCTCGATCCGCATCGAGCGGATTCCCGTCCCGCTCACCTAGGGCTCACCGGCCGAGGTCGCGGTAGCGGGCCAGGCGGGCGGCCCGCCGTCCGTCGGCGGGCCGGGTCAGCAGGCCCGCGATCTCATGCTCCAGCGTGCCCGCGACGCGCCGGCAGAAGGCGGCCGGCTCGTAGGCGGCGTCGGGGAGTTCGGGGATCACCCGGTCCACGATCCCGTCGGCGGCGAGCTGGGTCGCGCCGACCCGCTGGGAGACCGCGATCTCCGGGGCGAAGTCCACGGTGCGGTACAGGATGGCCGACGCGCCCTCGGGCGGCAGCGGGGACAACCAGGCGTGCTGGGCCGCCACCACCCGGTCGGCGGGGAGCAGCGCCAGTGCCGCGCCGCCCGCCCCCTCGCCGAGGATCAGGCACACGGTGGGCGCGTCGAGCATCACCAGCTCGGCCATCGACCGGGCGATCTCCCCGGCCAGGCCGCCCTCCTCGGCGGTCTTGGACAGCGCGGCCCCGGCCGTGTCGATCACGGTGACCAGCGGCAGGCCGAGTTCGGCGGCCAGCCGCATGCCGCGCCTGGCCACCCGCAGCCCGGCCGGGCCGAGCCCGGGAGCCGTGCGCCGCCTGCCGCGGTCCTGGCCGAGCACGACCGCGGGTGCGGCGCCGAACCTGGCCAGGGCGAGCAGCATCCCGGGGTCCTCCTCCCCCGCGCCGGTGCCGTGCAGCGGGGTCACCTCGCACGCGCCCAGCTTGAGCAGCGCGCGTACGCCCGGCCGGTCATCGCGCCTGGACCTGGTGATCGCCTCCCACGCCTGGACCGGCCGCACCGGGCCGACCGGTTCCGGGCCGGTGACGGTGACCTCGCGGCGTCCGGCGGTCAGCACCGACAGCGCGCGGGCGGCGACCCGTCTGGCGTCCTCTGCGGCCACCACCGCGTCCACCAGGCCGTGCGCGTAGAGGTTCTCGGCGACCTGCACCCCCTCGGGGAACGGGTAGCCGTGCAGCGACTCGAACACGCGCGGCCCGAGGAACCCGATCAGCGCGCCCGGCTCGGCCGCCGTCACATGCCCCAGCGACCCCCAGGAGGCGAACACCCCGCCGGTCACCGGGTGGCGCAGGTACACGATGTACGGCAGGCCCGCCGCCCGGTGCGCGGACACGGCCGCGGTGATCTTCACCATCTGGACGAACGCCAGCGCCCCCTCCTGCATCCGCGTCCCGCCCGAGGCGGGCGCGGCGAGCAGCGGCAGGCGTTCCCTGGTCGCCCGCTCCACCGCCGCCACCAGCCGGTCGGCGGCGGCCACCCCGATCGACCCGGCCAGGAAGGAGAACTCGCAGATCACCACGGCCACCCTGCGCCCGTCCAGCAGGCCCTCCCCGGTGATCACCGCCTCGTCGTAGCCGGACTTGGCCCGCGCGGCGGCGAGTTCTTCGGCGTAGGCCGAACCCGGCTCGGCCCGGTCGGCGGGCGGTTCGTCCCATGACCGCCATGAACCCGGGTCGAGCACGATGTCGATCAGTGCCCGGGCGTCCGGGCGGCGGGCCGGGGTCGTCACCGCTGGCCGCCCTCCCGGCCGGACAGCCAGGTCAGAACGTCTGTGGAGTCCTGACCGAGCATGGGCGGGGGCGAGTGCTCGGCGGCGGGTGCGCCGTCCAGGCGTACCGGCGGGCCGGGCAGCGCGATCCGGCCGAGCACCGGGTGATCGACCTCGATCAGCAGGCCCTGGGAGCGGGTCTGCTCCCAGGTGTAGACCTCGTCGAGGGTGCGGATCGCGCCCGCGGGTACGCCGGCCTCGGTCAGCGCGGTCAGCCAGTACACGCGGTCGTGCGCGTCCAGGGCCTTCTCCATGTCGGCGACGAGGTCGCCACGATGGGCGAACCTGTCGCGGTTGGTCGCATATTTCGGTATATCGGGGTCGATATCGAGGAGCACGGCCACCTTGCGCCACAGCGCGTCGTTTCCGGCGGCGATCTGGATCATCCCGTCGGCGCACCGGAACGCGCCATAGGGGGCGATGGTGGAGTGGTGGTTGCCGGCGGCGGCGGGGACCTGGCCGCCGACCGTCCAGGCCGTCCCGTGGTAGGCGTGCACGCCGACGATCCCCGCCAGCAGCGACGTGCGGACCACCCGGCCGCGCCCGGTCCTCGCCCGCTCGTGCAACGCGGCGAGCACGCCGTAGGCGCCGTACATGCCCGCGAGCACGTCGCCGACGGACGCGCCGACCCGGTACGGCTCGTCGGCGGACGGGCCGGTGAGGCTCATCAGGCCCGCCTCGCCCTGGGCGATCTGGTCGTAGCCCGGCCTGCCGCCTTCGGGGCCGTCGTGGCCGAAACCGGTGATGGACAGCACGACCAGGCGGGGGTTCAGCTCGTGCAGCCGGGCGACCGGGAAACCGAGGCGGTCGAGCACTCCGGTGCGGAAGTTCTCGATCAGTACGTCGCCGTGCCGGACCAGCCGCTCGATCAGGGTCCTGCCCTCGGGGGTCTTCAGGTCGGCGGTGATGGACTGCTTGTTGCGGTTCGCCGCCAGGAAGTACGTGGATATGTCGTGGTCCGGTCCGACGAACGGAGGTCCCCAGCCGCGCGAATCATCGCCGCCCGCCGGGTGCTCCACCTTGATGACCTTGGCACCCATATCACCGAGCATCTGCGCGGCATGCGGCCCCGCAAGGGCCCGCGAGAGATCGAGCACGACGATGTCGTCCAGAGGTCCCTGCAAGATCAGCCTCCCATGGTGGTCGCCGAGCCTAGCCCACGCGTTGGTGGGGCTTGCATTCTGCCCGGTACGAGGCACATTGCGAGGCAGGGCCGATGGCCGGCAAGGTACGGTCGGCTGAGCATTCAACCAGCTCGACGACTTCCGGAGGGCCGCCTGCCGGCTGTGTCGCCATCTTCCCCGAACGGTCGTGTCAGGGGGCGGCGTCCATGTCGTCCATCCGGGCGGCGAGCTGGGCGCTGTCGCCGTCCACCAGGGCCGACACCGCGCGCCACCAGCCGAACCACTCGCCGCTGCGCCACATCCAGTCGACCCGCTCGATGGCGGCGATCACCTCGCCCTTGCGCCGCCACGGGTCTCCGGTCGCCTCCACACTCGCGCCGTGGCGCAGCGCCCAGGTGCGCAGCGGCTCCGCCGCGCCCTCCTCGACCGGCTCGGCGTAGGGGTCGGGCCGCTCGCCCGCGAGCGGGTGCGGCCCCAGCCCGGCCGCCACGCCCCAGCTCCACTGCGCCTCGGCGGGCCGTGAGTAGCGCAGGGTCGAGAAGTCCAGGTCGGAGCCCAGTTCGCCGCCCTCCCGCCGTACCACCACGGCGTCGAGCCGGCCGCCCGCGTCGAACTCGACGACCAGCCGCTGTCCCGGCCGCGCCTCCCCGGGAAGCTCGATGCGGTCCTCGGCGTGCCAGGAATTGAGGTCGGCGGAGGCGACGGCGGGGCCCCACAGGGCGTCCGCGGTGTCGTCGGCGATCCAGACGGCGAGCATCTCCAGAACCGTCAGGTCGGTCCACGGATCGATCGCGGCGCTGGTGGACAGCGCCTCGTCCGGGGAGGGCAGCTTGCCGCCCCTGGCCCGCTCCCACCAGCCCGTACCGAGGTCGCGGGTACCGATCAGCAGCCCCGCCAGCGCGGCCAGCTCCGAGGACCTGCGGGTCAGCGGAGCCCAGCGGGCCAACTCGACACAACGTGCGGCCCGTTTGTCGCCCAATACCCGCACCGCGTGGTCGACCAGCGCCCGGGCGGTCGGGCGATCCTCTCCCAGGAGATCGCCGATCAGTTGCCTGGCCTGGCTCCGAGCATCCTCTGCACGCGCCTCCCGCATACTCGCCACGTTACGCCTGGAGATCCTCTTCCGCGAGACTCCGTCACACCGGCACGAACCGGGAACACCCACACGACGGCCGGTGGCGCAGGCGTACCCCCGGCTTCTCCCTCGGTATTCCGGCGCACGGCACCTCCGCCACCAGCCCAGGACACCCGTACCGAATCAGCGATGGGTCAGCGGCGGCGGGTGGTGCGGCCGAGGAGCCAGCCGATGACGGCGCTGCCGAGGGCGATGCCCGCGCCGGTGCCGAAGGCGGCGATCAAGGAGCGGTCGGGGGTGGCCGGGCGGCGGCCGGGGGGTGCGGAGCGGACGTAGACCTTAGGGTCCTCCAGAACGGCCGCAGACGCGGGCAGCGCGTTCGGCTCACGCCCGCGTTCGGCCTGAGCGTCCTCCGGCACGGCCGCGGATACCTCGGCCATGGCCGGGAGCGGTCCGGCGGGTGAGGGGACCGGTAGCGGGGTGGTGAGGTGGGTTTCGAGGGCGGTGAAGAAGCGGGTGGCGGTGCGTTTGGCGATGGAGGCGAGGAGGCGCTGGCCGACTCCGCCGATCATGCCGCCGATCACCGCCTCGGCGTCGTAGTCGACCCGGGTGCCGCCGTCTTCGGCGTCGTCGAGGCGGATCTGGACGGTGGCGTCCACCGTGCCCGGCTCGCCCTGGCCGCCGGCCTTGAGCGTGAAGCGCTCCGGTTCGGTGAGGTCGGACAGGGTGACCTCGCCCTGGTAGACCCCCTTGATCGCGGCCACGCCGATGGCGACCGTCATCCGGTAGGAGTCGTCGCCGAGGTCTTCGAGGCGGCGGCAGCCGGGGATGGCATGGACCAGTACGGCGGGGTCGCGCAGCGCGGTCCACACCCGCGGACGGTCCACGCCGAGCACGGCACTTCCGACGACCTTCATCGCCACCTCCAGAGTCCTGAGGTTAGACAATTCCCGCCCGGCAGGGCATCGCTAACGCCGAAACCGGGATCGGTACGCCATACGCCCACCGGCGTAGCGGACGCGTCTCCCCACGGGACGCGGGCCGGCGGCGTCCCGGTGACGATGGGCGCATGCTCGTCGATGAGAGGACCGCCGTCCGGGAGCCGAACGCCGTGGCGCACGGCCGCCCGCGCTGGTGGACGCCCCGGACGCGGAATCTCGTCCTGCTCTGCACGTCGTGTCCGCCGTCGGCCGGCTCGACCTGAGCCCACGCGGCAGGCGACTCACCGCCGCGCGGCGAATCCATCGTGATGGTGAACAGACCGCTCAAGGGGGATCACAGAGCGGCGCCGGGCTTCTAGTGTCGTTCGTGTGACTCCTCCGCTCCCTGAAGGGAGCGGCTTCTCGCCAAGCCGCTCGCGCTGCCTCACGCAGGGCAAGCCCTGCCCTCAAGATGTTCTTGGCCGCGTTGGCGTCGGCGTGCGCGGTATGGCCGCACGCCGTCCATCGGGACCCGGCTTGAGTGACACGATTCTCCTTCGCGCAGTGCCCGCAACGCGAGCAGGTGCGGGAGGTATCGGCGGGGTTCACCGCGATCAGCTCCCGACCGGCGCATTCAGCCTTGTACGCGAGGATTCGCAGGAACACCCCCCAACCCGCATCCAGGATGCTCTTGTTCAGCCCGGACTTCGCCGATCGGCCGCTGGGCGGCCATCCGCCTTCACCCTCCGGCTTCGGCGCCGCCCGTCTGGTCATGCCCGCGATGTTCAGCGCCTCGCAGACGATCACGTCGTAGCCGCCGATCAGCCTCGGCGCGGCCTTGCGCGCCGTGTCCAGGCGTTGCCGCCGCGCCTTGGCGGGCAAGGCGGCCACGCGGGCGACGGCCTTACCGCGCCGCCTGGAGCCGCGTTTCGTGCGGGCGATGTCCCGCTGAGCGGCGGCCAGGCGGCCGGCGGACGCGGCCGGGTGCTCGGGCTGGAAGTCCCACCGGCAGCCGTCGCCGTCTTTCGGCCACCGGCCCTGCCCGTCAGGGGCCTCGCGGCGGATGTGTTTCAACTCGCCCGACCGGTCGCCGTACCGGACCGTGGCATGAGCCCCGGTGGGGCGCAGCAGGAACTTGAACGATCTGCGCATTCCCACCTCCCACCTCCTACGTTCGGTAACGAGACGACCACGGTATCGACCGGCACCGACAAACCTGGAAGGGGATCTGTGATGCGCAGTCCAGGCGGGTCAGGGCACGCTCGGGCCTTGGCGGCCCTCCCCCTCCCGATTCGCCCGGCGGCTGAAGCCGCCGGTCCCCTCGGGAGGATCTGATGGCGCGTCTGGTGCGGCGAGGCGAAGCGCGGTGGATGTGGCTGGGCGATCCGGACCGGCCCACGCTGATCAACGTGGTGTTCTGGGTGGTGCTGCTGGCCACGGTCGGCGATCACATGCTGCGACCGGCCGAGACCCTGTACTCGGTGCTGTTCGCGATCAACATCGTCGTCGTCATGGGCCTGTGGCTGGTGCTTCCGTGGCGGCCCGCCCCCCGCTACCGGTTCATCCCGCTGCTGTTCCTGCCGGCCACCATCGCGCTCGGCCTGACCGGTTCCTACGGCACCCACCTGCTGCTGACCCTCATCGGCACGGCCAGCATCGCCTTCGTGCACGGCATGCGCACGGCCGTCGCCGTGCTGGCCGGCATGCTCGCGTTCATCGTCGCCGGGACGCTGCTGTTCGACCGGACCATGCAGGAGGCGCTGTTGCAGGCCGGTGTGGTGGGGGTGTTCGCCATCTTCGTGCTCGGCATGACCTCGGCCATCCTGGAGGCGCGGCTGCGCCGGGCGGAGGCCCAGGCCCTGCTCGAACGGGTCCGTGAGCTGGCCGTGGCCGAGGAGCGGGCCAGGATGGGCGCGGAGATGCACGACTCCATCGGCCACCACCTGACCGTGATCAAGGTCGGCCTGGAGAACGCCGAGCGCTACCGCGAACGCCGTCCCGACGCCGCCTGGCAGGAGGTGCGCCAGGCCAAGGAGGTCACCGCGGAGGCGCTGGCCGACGCCCGGCGGTGGGTGCGCGCGCTGCGCCCGCTCGCGCTGGACGGGCGGGTCGGCAGCGCCGCGCTGGAACAGCTCGCGGCCTCGTTCGACGGCACGGGCCTCAGCGTCACCTTCGAGGTCGAGGGCCGGGAACGCCCACTCGACCCGGACGTGGAGCTGGTGCTCTACCGGGTGCTCCAGGAGGGGCTGACCAACGCGCTGCGGCACTCGGAGGCGCGGCAGGTACACGGACGGCTGACCTTCGGCGAGGACCGCGTGACGCTGGTCATCAACGACGACGGCAAGGGCGGGAAGCGGGACGGCCGGGACGGCGCGGGCGGGTTCGGGCTCCCGTCGCTGGCCGAGCGCACCAGGGCGCTGCGCGGCGTGCTCACCGCGGGCGACGCCGAGGGCGGCGGCTTCGAGCTGCGCGCCGAGCTGCCCGCCGGGACCGGGGCGGGCCCGCGGCCCGGAGTGGAGGTACGCCGATGACACGGGTCAGGGTGCTGCTCGTGGACGACCAGGTGCTGCTGCGCCATGGGCTGCGCAAGCTGCTGGAGATCGAGGACACCATCGAGGTGGTGGGCGACGCCGCCGACGGGCACGCGGCGCTGCGCGCGATCCCCGAATGCCGCCCGGACGTGGCGCTGGTGGACGCGCGCATGCCCGGGATGGACGGGGTGGAGCTGATCGGCCACCTGTCCAGGGAGCATCCGCAGGTGGCCGCGATCGTGCTCAGCACGTTCGACCAGGACGACTACATCTTCGGCGCGCTGCGCGCCGGCGCGGCCGGCTACCTGATCAAGGACTGCTCGCCCGACGACCTGGTCGCGGCCATCCGGCGGGCGGCCCGCGGCGAGACCGTGCTGGCCAGCCCGGTGGCCGCGCGGCTGGTGGCCGAGCTGCGCGGCGTACCGGTCATCAGCTCCGCCGGTCACGAGAAGCTGTCGGCCCGGGAGATCGAGGTGGCCAGGCTGGTCAGCGCCGGGGCCGCCAACAAGGAGATCGCGGCCCGCCTCTACATCACCGAGGGCACGGTGAAGAACCACGTCTCGGCCGTGCTGCGCAAGCTGGGCCTGCGCGACCGGACCCAGCTCGCCAGGCATTTCAACGGCTGACGCCGCAGGGGATCCTCCACGGGGACGCTCGCCGTATTACCGGTGATCCGTCTCATCCGGCCTGTTCGCAGGAGGTGGAGCACATGACCCGATCCGTCAGCCGATCCCCTACCGCCACCGTCGCCCTCCCCGGTCGTCCATGGCGGGTGGTGTGGATCAGCGCGGTGGCGGGATTCCTGCTCAGCGTCGTCTGGTCGGCCCAGTTCGTCGACCAGACGATCGGGGCCAACGTCGCGGGCACGATCCTCGGGCGCGACGCCGCCGAGGCGCCGATCGCCGGGATCCTGTCCGGTGTCGTGTACGCCTTCACCACCGGCCTGGCCGGGACCTTCACCGCCTGCAACATCGCCGCGCTGGGCGCGGTCGCGCCGATGCTGGGCGAGCGGAGCTCGGCTCTGGCGCGGGTGCGCGAGACGCTTCGGCCGCTCGGCTGGCTCTGCGTCGGGATGCTCGCCGTCTCCGGCGTCTACGGGGCCGTGGTGGGCTTCGTGGGCACGGCGATGCCGCAGTTCTCCACCGCGTCGTCCGCGTCCGGGCTGGTGCCGCGCAACGTGCAATCGATGGTGGTGTTCGGCCTGATCGGCCTGGTGTTCGTGTACCTGGGCCTGGCCTCGCTCGGGGTGGTCCCCGACCCGCTCGCCTCGGTCTCACAGAGGTTCCCGAACGCGCGCATGGTGCTGATGGGCGCGCTGATCGGCGGGTTCCTGATCGGCCGGCCGTTCGGGCTGTTCAGGAAGCTGTTCCGGGACGCGGCCGAGAGCCACAACCCGCTCTACGGGGCGCTGGCGTTCATGCTCCAGTCGGCGGGCAACATCGTGATCATGGCGTTGCTGTTCGTGGTGCTGGCGCTGGGCCTGGGCGACCGGACGCGGCGGTGGCTCGCCGCCCGGCCGGGGCGGGTCGCGCTGATCACCGGGGCGATCTTCATCACGGTCGGCGTGTTCACGGTCCTGTACTGGGACCTGCGGATGCTGGCCTTCCGTGACGTGATCTGGTACCCGGTGCTGTGGAAATGACGGCGCACGGCCGGGACACCGCTCGCCGCGGGGCCCCGGCCGTGGGTCCGGTCACTTCAGGGCGAAGGCCCTGATGACGGTCTGCTCGACCTTGGCGCCGGCCGCGTCCCAGGCGGTCACCCGCAGCGAGACGTGCCCGCCCCGGCGCCTGTGGTCGGCACGGACCGCGTAGCGGCCGTCGCCGCGCCGGTCCACGCGGACGTCGCTCCAGGTCGCCCCGTCGTCGTAGGAGAGCTGCATCTTGGCGCCCGCCACGCGCGGGGACGCCGCGCCCGTCGGGTGCCGCACGGTGAAGCCGAAGGTGTGGCGCCCGCGGGCCCGTACGGCGTTGCGCAGGTCCACGCCGAGGTCGTAGTCGATCCGCAGCAGCGGCAGCACCTGCCGCTCGGCGGTGTGCGCCGAGGTGAAGGTGTGGGTCGTCGCCGTGCGGACGGCGGTCCCCCACCACTGCTCGGTACGCTCGCTGGTCTGCTCCAGGCGGTAGGCGGCCCGCTCCGGCGGCATGGGCACGGCCGTGTTGTAGAGCCGGTCGCCCTCGTGCAGCAGCGTGCCGTCGCGGTACAGCCGCGCGCTGGTGCGGTCGCCCGGGGTGGACACGAACCCGAAGTGGTCGGGGTCGGAGTCGCCGAACTCGGGCAGCATGAACCGCGCGGTGTCGCCGGTGCGGACCGGCGGCAGGCCGTAGGGGGTGTAGCCGGGCGCGTCGATCCGCGGCTGGCCGGGGCCGCCCGGGGCGAACCAGTGCTCGGTGACCTTCTGCCCGGCCCGGTAGGTCCGGTCGCCGGTCATCAGCTCGCCGCGGCCGAAGCCGGAGCGGTCGGCGCGGACGCGCACCGAAAGGTCGCCGCCGGTCGTCCACTCGTCGCGGCTCATCGCCCCGTCGATCGGGGACGGCTTGATCGCCACGCCGCCCATGTACGGGCGGAAGCTGGCCCGCGAGACCGAGCCCTGCTCGTCGGCGGTGTCGTGATAGCCGGCCTCGATCCTGGCCATGGTCCGCGGCGAGATCTCGTAGCGCAGGTCGCGCGGCATGCCATCGTGCCAGCGGATCACGTCGTACCAGTAGGGGCTGACGGGCGTGCCCTCAAGGCGGACCCTGCGGGCCTTGCGCAGCTTCGCCGCCTCCTCGTAGCCGGCGGTGAACGCGGGGGCCCCGAGGTCGAAGCCCCAGTACGACAGCGCGCCATGCGGCTCGTTGTTGGCCAGTACCACGACGGCCACGCCCGCCGCGATGGCGCTCTCCACGGCCACGAACCCCGACCGTCCCGGCCGGTAGGTCAGCAGCGCGAGCCTGCCGCGCAGATCGACGCCGGTGAAGTCCTCGCGGGTGCCGCCGTCGAAGACCGGCAGGTCCAGCCGCCCGTCGAAGGCCGGGCCGTGTTCCATGTGGACCAGCCGGATCTTCTCGCCGCGCGGGATCGTCCTGGCGGTGGCGACCGGCGCGTACAGGTCCCAGCGGTGGTAGACCTCGAACCAGCCGGACTTCGCCTTGGGGATGGGCGCGGCGTAGGCGCGTTCGGTGGCCCGGGTCATCATCCACGACGAGTGCAGCCCGCCCCGGCCCTCGGTGCCCTGCCGGACGTGCCCGATGGTGACCTGGGCGTGCTCGACGGGCCGCGCGGTGGAGAGCTCGATCCGGCTCGCCCGGCGTCCGTCGATGCGCACGGTGGCCGGGCCGATGATCTTCACCTCCGGGTCGCCCGCGAAGACGAACTCGGCCGGGTGGATGCCGGGCTGCCTGCGCTCCAGCATGGTGGCCATCATCGAGTAGCGGCCCGCGGGGAGTTCGGCGCGCAGCGTGCCCTCGTCGGTGAAGGCGAGGTCGTGGAACTCGTCGGTGTCCAGGTTGAGGACGTCCAGGCCGGAGTCCGCGCCCGGCCTGCCGCCGTCCCGGTAGGCCGCGTCGATCTCCACGGGGTACAGCTCGGGGGTGACGGACTGGGCGACCGCGACGGAGACCTCGGTGCCGGGGGCGGTGGCCCGCAGGTGACCGCCGTAGCGGCCGTAGTCGCCCTTGGCGGGATCGACGGTGATCGCCACGGGGGTCCGGCCGCCGGCCGGGATCTCGGCGCGCGCGGTGGAGAGGGCGAACATGCCCGCGGGGGCGGGGGCGCCCTTGGCGTCGCGGACGTCCAGGGTGAGGTCCAGGGCGGCGGGGGCGGTGCCGGTGTTGACCAGTTCCACGGTCGCGGTGCGGGGCTCGCTACCGGCCATGGCCCGGGGCAGGCTGAGCGCGCCGGGCATGGCGTGGACGTGCTGGGACACCGCCCTGGCGACGTCCACCCGCCCCGAGCCCATCGCGTCCAGCGGGCCGTCCACCGGCTTGGCGGTCGAGACCAGCGCGGCCTTGAGCTGCGCGGGGGTCCAGTCCGGGTGGCGCTGGACGAGCAGCGCGGCGGCCCCCGCGACGTGCGGGGTCGCCATCGACGTGCCGTTCAGCGAGGTGTGCAGGTCGTCCACGGGGGTGCCGAGCGCGGTGCCCGCGGCCCGGGCGGCGACGATGCCGACGCCGGGCGCGGTGATCTCCGGCTTGAGCGCGTCGTCACCGAGGCGCGGTCCCCGGGAGGAGAACGAGGCGAGTTCGTCGGTCTTGCTCACCGCGCCGACGGTGAGCGCCGAGTCGGCGGCGGCCGGCGAGGCGACGGTCCTGTCCTGTGGCCCGGAGTTGCCCGCGGCCACCACGAACAGCGCGCCCGACTCCTGCGACATGCCGTCAAGAGCCCGGCTCAGCGGGTCCCGGCCGTCGCTCGGCTCGCTGGTGCCGAGGCTCAGGTTGATGACGTCCACGCGCTGGGCGGCGGCCCACTCCATGCCGGCGACGATCTGCGACAGCGAGCCCTCGCCCTTGGCGTTGAGCACCTTGCCGACGTACAGGGACGCGCCCGGGGCGACGCCCTTGCCCTTGCCGCCCGAGGCGGCTCCGCTGCCGGCGACCGTCGCGGCCACGTGCGTGCCGTGGCCGTTGCGGTCCACGGCGTCGGTGGTGTCGGTGAAGTCGGCCGTTTCGGCGACGCGGTCCTTGACGTCGGGGTGGGCGGGGTCGATGCCGGTGTCGAGCACCGCGACCTTGACGCCCTTGCCGTCCAGGCCGGCCTGCCAGGCGGCGGGCGCGCCGATCCGCGGCACGCTGTCGGCGAGCGTGGCCCGTACCGGGCGGTCCAGCCACACCTTGGCGTACGGCGCGGCGGCCCGGCCGCGCTCCCCCGCCGAGATGGCGTTCCAGAACTCGGCGGCTTTGGCGGGCGGCCGTTCCACGGCGGTCGCCGAGGCGCTGCGCAGCACGCGCGTGCGCCGCGCGCCCGCCGGGGCGGGCTGGGCGGCCAGCGTGCGGGCCGCGTCCTTGCCGTAGGTGAGGACCAGCGGCAGCGCCGCCCGGTGCGCGTCGTCGTAGCCTGCCTCGATCAGGCCGGTGACGTTGAACAGCTCGCGGTCCAGCCGGTCGGCGGCGAGCAGCGGGCGCGCGTCCGACGGCACCACGTACATGTCGCCGTGCCGTTCGGTGACCTTGAGGTCGGGCAGCGGGCGACCGGCCCGGCCGGGGCGGGGCGCGACCGCCTGCCGCCCGTCGGGGTAGGTCCGGACTTCGACGACATCGCCGGTGATCAGTGTCAGCGTGTGCCTGGACGCCGGTACGGCGGGCGCCGGGGCGGAACCTCCCGGCTCCGCGCCCGCGGGCGTCGCGGGCCCGAGGGCCAGGCCGGCGGCCAGCATGGCGGCCCCCGCCGTCACCGCGACGACCCGGGGCACACGGGTAACGCGGGAAAGTGGTCGCATCCTTGGGGTCCTCCCTGAATCCACGCGGTGTCCACGGGGGTGTGGCGCTACCACGCGGAGATCATGCTCAAGAAGAACAGATCTGCCGACAATCCCTTTTGACGGCGGTTATCCGTCATGTCGCCTTCTCGCCACCCGTCCGCCATGGCCTCGGGCTGGTCCACCGGCCGGTGTAGTCCCGGATCAGCCGAGCGGGTGACGACCGCGCGGGGGTCGCTCGCGCAGGATGTGAACGTGCGGCACGAGGGGGTTCGAGCCGCGCTGGAGGGGTGCCGCCGGGCGGGCCCGTGCCGGGGGCGCGGGTCCGCCGGCGGTGTGACGAAGATCGCAGCGGTTCGCGGCACCGCCCCGGCCCATTGCTCTACAGCTTGTAGTACTACTGAAGGTAGAACTACAGCTTGTAGAGCTTCGTTCGTGAGGGGGAAGATTGGAAGCCCTGGACCTCGCCCGGTGGCAGTTCGGAATCACCACCGTGTACCACTTTCTGTTCGTACCGCTGACCATCGGCCTGGGCGTCTTCGTGGCCGGTCTCCAGACGGCCTGGCACCGCACGGGCAAAGCGCACTACCTCACGCTGACCAAGTTCTTCGGGAAGCTGTTTCTGATCAACTTCGCCATGGGCGTGGTCACCGGCATCGTGCAGGAGTTCCAGTTCGGGATGAACTGGAGTGAGTACTCCACGTTCGTCGGCGACGTCTTCGGCGCCCCGCTGGCGATGGAGGCACTGCTGGCGTTCTTCCTTGAGTCGACGTTCCTGGGATTGTGGATCTTCGGCTGGGACCGGTTGCCCAAGCGCGTCCACCTGGCCACCATCTGGGCGGCGGCGATCGGCTCCAACCTGTCGGCGTACTTCATCCTCGCCGCCAACGCCTGGATGAAGCACCCGGTCGGCTACACCGTCGTGGACGGCAAGGCCCGGATGACCGACCTGTGGGCGGTGCTCACCAACTCCACGGCCGTCGCGCAGGTCCCGCACGTGGTGGCGGCGGCGTTCGTGGTGGCGGGCGGCTTCGTGATCGCCGTCAGCGGCTACCGCATCCTGCGCGAACGCCGGGCGGGCGGCGGCGCCGACGCCCGGACCTGGCGCAGCGGCCTGCGCGCCGCGCTGGTCATGACGGCGGTGGCCGGGGCCGTGGTGGCCGGCACCGGCGACATGTCGGCCAAGCTGCTGCACGAGCAGCAGCCGATGAAGCTGGCCGCCGCCGAAGGGCTGCGCCACGACGAGAGCGGCGCGCCGTTCTCCGTCGTGCCCGGCGTGGAGATCCCCGGCCTGCTCAGCATCCTGGCCACGAACGACCCCGGCGCGGTGATCCAGGGCACCGACGACATCCAGCGCCGCTTCGCCGCCGAGTTCGGGCCCGGCGACTACCAGCCGAACATTCCCGTCGTCTTCTGGTCCTTCCGGGTCATGATCGTGTTCGGCATGTCCACGGTGGGGCTCTCGCTGCTCGGCCTGTGGCTCACCCGCAGGCGCAGGCGCGGCGGCGAACGGCCGCTGCCCGCCTGGTTCGCCCGCCTCTGCCTGCTCGCCCTGCCGCTGCCCACGCTGGCGGTGATCGCCGGCTGGCTGCTGAGCGAGATCGGCAGGCAGCCGTGGACCGTCGCCGGCGAACTGCTCACCGCGGCCAGCGTGTCGCCCGGCGTCAGCCTGACCGAGGTCGCCGTCTCGCTGGCGGTCTTCACCGCCCTGTACGGCGTGCTCGCCGTCGCCGAGTTCGCGCTGCTGGCCCGCTATGTCAAGGCGGGCCCGCAGGAGGAGCCCGCCGTACGGCCGGGCCAGGGCGACGGCGACGACTCCCCCGCCCTCCAGCCCACCCTCATGTACTGATCAGGGGCACGCATGGATCTCACCACCGTCTGGTTCGTCATCATCGCCTTCCTGTGGACCGGCTACTTCGTCCTTGAGGGCTTCGACTTCGGCGTGGGGATGCTCGCGCCCGTGCTTTCCCGCGGCGAGGCCGAGCGCCGGCAGGTGCTCACCACCATCGGCCCGGTGTGGGACGGCAACGAGGTGTGGCTGATCACCGCGGTCGGCGCCATGTTCGCCGCGTTCCCCGCCTGGTACGCGGGCCTGTTCAGCGGCTTCTACCTGCCGGTGCTGCTCGTGCTGGCCGGGCTGATCGTGCGCGGCGTCGCGCTGGAGTGGCGCGGGAAGGTCGCCACGGCCCGTGAGCGGTCCTGGTGCGACGCGGCCATCTTCGCGGGCAGCGGGCTGCCGGCGTTCCTGTGGGGCGCGATCTTCGCCGCCGTGCTGGCGGACAGCGGCTTCGCCGCCCTCCTCGGCGGGGTGTTCACGCTGGCCCTCAGCCTGCTGCACGGCGCGGTGTTCCTCGCGCTGCGGACCGAGGGCCCGGTACGTCGGCGCGCCCGGCGGGCCGCGCTGACCGCCTCCCTGGCCGCCGTCCCCACCGGCGTGGTCGCCCTCTCCGCGATCCCCGCGGGCGGCTCCCCGCTGCTGTGGGCGGTCGCGCTGGCCGCGATGGCCGCCCTCGCCTCGGCGGTGGCGTTCGCCTGGCGGCGCCGGGAGGGCTGGGCGTTCACGGCGACCGCGGGGGCGATCGCGCTCGGCACGGCGGCGCTGTTCGGGGCGCTGTGGCCCGAGCCGCTGCCCGGGCTCACGGTCGCCGAGGCCGCCTCGGCCCCGTACACGCTGGGCGTGCTGACCTGGATCGGGCTGATCGCGCTGCCGTTCGTGCTGGGGTACCAGGGCTGGACGTACTGGGTGTTCCGCAAGCGCGTCGCCAGCGCCCCGCTGTCCAAGGTCGGCTGACTCACCGCCGCCGGGCGGCCTCCTCGCGCAGCCGGAACAAATCCGACGGTGACAGCGGCATCCGGTCGATCACGATGCCCTCGGCGTCCTCCACGGCTCCGGCGATGACCGCCGCCACCGGGATCACCCCCGCCTCCCCCGCGCCCTTGACGCCCAGCGGGTTGAGGGGGGAGGGGGTCTCCAGGTGGGCGGTCTCGATGTGCGGGATCTCGGTGGCGTAGGGCATCAGGAAGTCCATGAACGAGGCGTTGCGGAGCTGACCGTGGGAGTCGTAGGCCATCCGCTCGTACAGCGCGCCGCCGACGCCCTGCGCCACCCCGCCGTGGATCTGCCCCTCCACGATCATCGGGTTGATCAGCCGCCCGCAGTCGTGGACCACCGCGTAACGCAGGATCTTGATCTCCGCCGTGTCCGGGTCGGTCTCCACGATCGCCGCGTGCATCCCCGAGGCGAACGTCGAGCGCAGCGGCGAGTAGTACGCGCGGCCCTCCAGCCCCGGCTCCTCGCCCTCGGCGATCGGCGGCCGGTCCGGGTCGCCCGGCGCGGCGAACTGGGTGGCCCTGGCCGCCTCCGCGTCGAACGCGTAGCGCAGCGGGTTGGCCAGCGTCGCGACCGTGGCCAGCTCGATCGCCGCGCCGGGCGACCCGGCGACGCGGATCACGCCGTCCTCCAGCACCAGGTCGGCGGGGTCGGCCTCCAGTGCCTCGGCCGCGATGCGCAGCGCCTTCTCGCGGACCTTGCGGCAGGCGAGCGCGATGGCGCTGCCGCTGACCACCGCCGCCCGCGAGGCGAAGGTGCCGGTCGCGTAGCCGAGCCTGCGGGTGTCGCCGGTCACCACCGAGACCCGGTCCAGCGGCACGCCCAGCTCGCCCGCGGCGATCTGCGCGAACACCGTCTCATGCCCCTGGCCCTGTGAGGTCAGCCCGGTCGAGACGTGCACCCGCCCGTCGGGGGTGACCTGCACGTGGCCGCCCTCGTACGGCCCGACGCCGGTGCCCTCCACGTAGCAGCCGATGCCGATGCCGACCCGGCGTCCGGCGGCGGCGACCGCCTCCCGGTACTCGGCGAAGGAGTCCCAGCCGATCAGCTCCTTGATCATCCGCAGCGACTCGGGGTAGTCGCCGCTGTCGTAGATCAGCGGGCGGCCGTCCTGGAAGGTCATGCGCTGGTCGTAGGGGAACTCGCCGGGCTGGATGAGGTTGGCCGCGCGCACCGCCGTACGGTCCAGGTCCAGGTAGGCGGCGATGCGGTCCATCGTGCGCTCCATGCAGAACACGCCCTGCGGGCGGCCCGCGCCCCGGTAGGGGGTGACCTGCACAGTGTTGGTGTAGACGGAGGAGAACTCCACCCGGTAGGCCCCGATCCGGTAGGGGCCGAGCAGTTGGGTGGAGGTGACGATCGGCACGATGATGCCGTAGGGGGTGTAGGCGCCGTGGTCGTGCAGGATCGTGACGTCCAGGCCGAGCACCCGGCCCTCGCCGTCGAACCCCACCCGCACGAACTGCGCCTGCCCGCGCTCGTGCGAGGAGGCGACGAAGTGCTCGCGGCGGTCCTCGGCCCACTTGACCTCCCGGCCGAGCACCATCGCCGCCCAGGGGACCAGTACCTCCTCCGGCCACGGATGCACGAGCTTGACGCCGAAGCCGCCGCCCACGTCGGGGGCGATCACCTCCACCGACGGCAGCGGCAGGCCCAGCCGGGCCGCGATGGCCATGCGCACGCCGGTCGAGGTCTGCGTGCTGGAGTAGACGCGCAGCGAGCGGTCGTCGAGGTCCCAGCGGGCGAGCACGCCGCGGCCCTCCAGCGGCATCGGCGCGCTGCGCTCGATGTCCAGCCGGAAGGCGAGGGTGTACGGCGCGGACTCGATCACCTGCCGGGCCGGCACCCCGGCCGCCGACGGCACCTCCTGAACCAGGTGCGCCGCCACGTTGCCGGGCACGTCCTCGTGTACGGCAGGGCCGCCCTCGGCCGCCTGCTCCACGTCCACCACCGGCTCGCGCGGCTCGTAGTCCACGCGGATCAGGGCGCAGGCGTCCTCGGCCAGGTAGCGGTCGTCGGCCACCACCATCGCCACCGGTTCCCCCACGTGCCTGACCACGTCCTTGGCCAGCGGGCGGGCCGTGCGCCCGTGCGCGAGCGCCGGGTGCGGGATCAGCAGCGGCAGCGGCTCGGCGATCCGGGGCGGCAGGTCCTCGAAGGTGTAGACGGCCACCAGGCCCTCGACGTCGAGCGCGCCGGACACGTCGATGTCGCGGATGCGCGCGTGCGCGTGCGGCGAGCGCACGAACGCCGCGGCCAGCGCGCCGGAGCCGAGATCGTCGAGGTAACGCCCGCGCCCGGTGAGCAGCCGCGGGTCCTCTCGCCGGCCGACCGGCTCGCCGAACAGCTTGGCGGTCACGACTCCTCCGCGATCAGGTCGGCCGCGCGGTGGACGGCCTTGACGATGTTCTGGTAGCCGGTGCAACGGCACAGGTTGCCGGAGATGCCCTCGCGGACCTGCCGTTCGCTGGGCGCGGGCTCATCCCGCAGCAGGGCGGTCACCGCGCACAGGAAGCCGGGGGTGCAAAAGCCGCACTGCAGGGCGTGGCACTCGGCGAAGGCCCGCTGCACCGGCGACATCTCGCCGTCCGCGCGGGCGAGCCCTTCGACCGTGGTGACCTCGCGGCCGTCCACCGTGACCGCGAAGGTCAGGCAGGAACGGACCGGCTCGCCGTCCAGGAGTACCGTGCAGCAGCCGCACACGCCGTGCTCGCAGCCGACATGGGTGCCGGTCAGGGCGAGGTCATGGCGCAGGAAGTCCGACAGCAGCCGGCGAGGCGGCACACTGGCCGCACGCCGGACCCCGTTGACCGTCAGCGTGACGAGCAACCGGCCATGCGGCCCCGCGGGCGATGCGGCAGACGACCGGGACACCGGCTCACCAGACAGGCCACCAGACGGCCGACCCGACGACTCAACGAGCGATGCGCCCGGCGGGACAGACGGGGCGGCAGACGACCGGGCCAGCGGCTCGGCGGACGGCCGGACCGACGGGGCGGTGGGCGATGCGGCAGAGGGCCGGACCGACGACTCGATCGGCGATGCGGCAGGCGGGGAGGTGTCCGGGCCGTCCCGGTCAGGCATCGGCCGCCCTCCTCGACGCCTCGGCCAGCGCCCGCTCGGTGAGGACCCCGATCAGGTGCCGCCGGTAGGCGGCGCTGGCGTGGACGTCGTCTTCGGGCTCGATCCGCTCGCGTACGGTGTGCGCCGCCGCCGCCCGGTCGCCCGCGCCCGCCTCCGCCGTGACATCGACGACGACCGGGACCGGGCCGACCCCCGCGCACGCCACCCTGGCCTCCTCCAGCCCGAGGTCGGCGCGCATGGTGACCACCGCGGCCACCCCGGCCAGCGCGAAGTCGCCGTGCCGCCGCGACACCTCGAGGAAGGCGGTGCCGGTGCGCGGCGGCAGGGCCGGGAAGAACGCGGAGACCGCGAGGTCGCCGGGCCCGGCGGCCACCTCCAGCGGGCCGGTGAAGAACTCCCGGGCGGGCACGTCGCGCTCGCCGTCCGCCACGCTCGCCAGCCGTACCGACCCGTCCAGCACCGCCAGCACCGCGGGCAGCTCGGCGGCCGGGTCGGCGTGGACCAGGCTGCCCACCACCGTGCCCCGGTTGCGGATCACCGGGTGGGCGACGAGCCGCAGCGCCTGGCGCAGCAGCGGCTGGACGGCGGCGGCCTCCTCGGAACGCTCCACGCGCGCCTGCCGGGTGAGCGCGCCGACGCGCACCCCGTCCGGCCCGGCCGTCAGGGTGTCCAGCCCGGCGACGCGGTTGATGTCGACGACCGTGCCGGGGGCGGCGAGGCGCATGTTCAGCAGCGGGATCAGGCTCTGCCCGCCGGCCAGGACCTTGCCGTCCTCGCCCGCCGCGGCGAGGTCGGCGAGCGCCTGCCCGACCTCGCGCGGCGCGCGGTACGCGAATGGAGGTGGCTTCACGCTCCCTCCAGTACCCACGTCGCGGCGCGGTCCCCCGTCCCCCGGCCACGATCTTTCAATGGGATGATCTTCCATCGCGGAAGACGGCCGGTGATCGGCGCTGTCAGGTGGCCGCCACGACGCGGATCTGGAAGCCTTCGCCGGTGACGGTGTGCCCAACGCGGATCTTGCGGGCCTTGCGGAGCTCCACCTCGCCGTCGACCATGACCTCGCCCTCGGCGACCAGGTGCTTGGCCGCCCCGCCGGTGTCGGTGACGCCGCACACCTTGAGCAGGTCGCACAGCGGGATGTAGTCGGTCTCCAGCTCGAAGGTCTCGTTCACCCGGCCAGGATACGGCCCCCGGCGGACCCGCTCAGATGCCGCGCATGCGCAGCACGTGCAGCGCGAGGGTCAGATTGAGCCGCAGGTGGGCGTCGCCGGTGAATGCGCCCAGGATGCGTTCCAGCTTGCCGATCCGGTAGCGCAGGGTGTTGTAGTGGAAGTGCAGCCGCCGCGCGGTCTCGGCCACGTTCAGGTTGGTGTCCAGCAGGACCTGAAGCGTGCGGCGCAGGTCGGCGTTCTCCGGGTCGGCGTCGCCGGCCAGCGGGCCGAGCGTCTCGCGGACGAAGGCGTGCAGCTCCTCGGTGTCGCTGACCAGGGACAACAGCCGGTAGACGCCGAGCTGGTCGAAGTGGGCGACCGCGCCGGGGCCGTGCAACTGGCGGCCGACCCTGGCGGCCTTGAGCGCCTGGTTGTACGCCTCGGGCAGCGCGTCGGGGCCCGCCGCGGTACGGCTGGTGCCGGTGGAGAAGGTGGCGGGCGGGCTGTCGGCGAACGCGGCGGCGGCGTCCTTGGCGACGCGGGCCGTCTCGGCGGAGGCGTCCACGACGGCGACCACCTCGTGGGAGAAGCCGGCCACCGCGCCCTTGGGGTCGTGCCTGCGCATGGCGGCGGTCCAGGAGGCCACCAGGCGGTCCTGGGCGGTGCGCTCGTCGCCCTCGGGGTCCAGCTCGGCGACCATGACGATCACCGGCCGGGCGAGGTCCCAGCCGAACGCCTGGGCCCTGGCGGCGACCCGCTCCGCCGTACCGGCCCGGCCGGTCAGCACGTCGCGCAGGAAGTCGGCACGGTACTTGCTCTCCACCGCGTTGACCGCCTCCTGCCTGGTCACCACCAGGGCGGCGACCGTGGCGGCGCTCTCCAGGATGCCGACGTCGCTGTCCTGGATCGTGCCCGCCGGGCTGTAGGCGACCATCCGGCCGTGGTGGTGGCCGCCCGCCATGACCGGGACGGCGGCGATCGCCCGCCCCGCCGGGCCCGGGGCGGGCGGCGGGCCGCCCTCGGCCGCGAACCGGCGCAACGCGGCCACATGCTCCTCGGGCCCGGCGGCGGCGAGGACCTGCCCAGTGCCGTCGAGCGTGGCCACCGCCACGTCGAGCAGCCCGGCCACCTCCGCGCTGACCTCGCGCAGCCCTCCCCCGGCCAGCACCACCGCGACCAGTGCGCGATGCGCCTCCCCGGCCCTGGCCAGCACGGCGGCCTGCCGGTTCAGGATGTCGGTGAGCACCTGGTTGAGGATGTCGTCGAACCCGACGTCGTCCGGCAACTGGATCAGCGGGAACCCCAGCCGGTCGGCCTGCTCGACCATCTCCTCGGGCAGCACCTCCACATAGCGGCCCAGCTTGATGGCCATCGCGGCCAGGCCGCGCTCGTCGAGGTCGGCGACCAGGCGGCCGAGCGACTGCGGGGTGTGGCGCAGCGGGTAGCCGGTGGTGAGCAGCAGCTCGTGCGGCTTGACCCAGGCCAGGATGTCGGGGACCTCCATCACGTTGAGCCGCTGCACGATCCGGCCCAGCCCGGACTCTCCGGCGATCAGCCGCGCGCCGGTCAGGCTGGAGACGCCGAGCACCTCCCTGACCGACACGCCATGGATGATCGTGCCGGTGCTCGCCAGGCGCCCAGGGGGTCTCATGAGGGAATTTTGACCGATGGTTCCTCTGTCAGGAAGAGCCAACCATCGAGCCGACTGTTGGGCAGCTTTCTCCGTACGGGCGCCGGAAGCGCACGATCTACCGTCGGGCTACCGTCGGGTTCAAAGGTCACGCTCGGGGGGAGCATCCTGGTACCCGCTCGACGCGGGCCGTCCGGCAGATCAGGGAGGTCCGGTGACCGTTGGAACGCGCCCGAGAGCGCGGAGGGGGCCGATCCGCACGGGTCAGCCCCCGGCGCACATCTCCGGCGCCGCCAGCAGCGCGCTCCGGCCTGTCTTCGAGGCGCCGCGCCGCCCGGCGCGGGTCCTCGCCGCCTTTCCCACCGGGGTCTACCTGGAGATCCGGGCCGACCTGGAGCCGCGCGTGGTCGCCCTGGTGACCGGTGACGGGGTCCGGCTGCCCAACAGCGTGGTGCTCGGCGACCCGCTGCCCGGCGTCGCCGCCGGTGACGACGCCATGGTCGGCGAGGGCGCGATCGAGCTCGGCGGGTGCGTCCTGCGTCCCCGCCGCTGGTGGAACCCGGCGCCGCCGCTCGGCCCGGTCGATCCCGCCGCGCTGGCGCGGGCCGCGGAGATCATGGCCGTGGCCTGCGCGCGCAGCCCGCGCCGCCCCGGCCTTGAGGACACCGGCGCGGCCACCCTGCTGGCCGACGGATGCGCCAGCGGCTCCCTGATCCGGATGATCACCGCGGCCGAGCACCTGGTCGGGCTCGGTCCAGGCCTCACGCCGAGCGGCGATGACATGCTGGCCGGGCTGCTGGTGGCGCTGCGCGGGCTGGGCGGCGCGAGCGGCGCCGCGCGGGCCGTGTGGACGGCCGGCTGGCTGGCCGCCGCCGTCACCTTCGACGCGCGCACCCGTACCACGCCGATCTCGGCGACCTTGCTGCACTGCGCCGCCAGGGGCGAGGGGAGCGCCGAGGTCGTCGCGGTACTGCGCGGCATGTGCGGACGCCAGGCCCTCGAACCCGCCCTGGCCCGGCTGCTGTCGCTCGGCCACACCTCCGGCGCCGACCTCGCGTGGGGCCTGCGGGTGGGCCTCGCGGCCGTGCGGGGGCCGGCCGGGGCGTGAGCGTCGGCGCGGTGCCGGGGGCGGAGGCCGCCATCGTGGCGATGGCCACCGACCTCAACCTCGGGCTCGCCGCCGAACTGGCCTTCGAGCCGCCCCGCGCGCGCTCCTGCGACCTGCTCATCGCGATCAGGACGAGCTGCGGCGACGCCGCCGAGGCCGCCGGGCTCGGCGGGTTCGCGACGGCCGCCCCGGCGATCGTGCGCTTCGCCGGTGGCGAGGGGGCGGACGCGACCGCGGCCACCCGGTCGATGTACGAGATCACGCTCACCGAGCACCCCGCCTACCAGATCGACGTGGCGCTGGTGGCGCGCACCGGGCTGCCGCCCCTGATCCACACCGGCATCGCCGGGAAGGGCGCGGGAGTCGGGCAGGTGGGCGCGGGCCTGGCCGTACCGCCCCCGTCGGCGTTCGCCGCCGCGCTAGCGGCGCTCGCCGAGGCCGTACCGGGCCCCGGGAGCCGCTGACAGCGGGACGTACCCCCGTCACCCCAGCTCAACGGACATTTAGCGGTTTGCCGTCACAGTGGGTGGCATCGCCTATTAGCATCCCGATAGCGTGTCGAGCCACGCATTATTCACAAATCATTGGAATCAGCAGAGGGCCGATGTGGCGCTGATGCCGCCGGGCACGAGCGTTTTCATTTGGTTCCGGGACACAGGGGCCTGGTATGACCGATCGCACGCTGGGCGATCTCCCCTCCACGCCGCGAGGCGGTGACGGCGGGGGTCTCGCCGAAGGTCAGGGCCGGCTGGTGGGGAGGCGCTACCGCCTCGGGTCGCCGGTCGGCCGGGGCGGCATGGGGGTCGTCTGGCAGGCCCATGACGTGCTGCTGGACCGGCCGGTGGCGGTCAAGGAACTGATCCTGCCCTTCGGGCTCGACCACGCGGGCAAGCAGGTCGCGCACCGCCGGATGATCCGCGAGGCGCGCTCGGCCGCCCGGCTCAGCCACCCGGGCATCGTGACCGTCCACGACGTGGTCGAGGACGACGGACGGCCCTGGATCGTGATGGAACTGGTCCGCGCCTGGTCGCTGGAGCAGGCCGTGCGGGAGACCGGGCCGCTGCCGGTGGGCCAGGCCGCCGAGATCGGCATCCGGGTGCTCGACGCGCTGCGCCACGCGCACGACGCCGGGATTCTGCACCGCGACGTCAAACCGGGCAACGTGCTGCTGACCGCCGACCGGGTGGTGCTGACCGACTTCGGCATCGCCGCCATCGAGGGCGACGTGTCGGTAACGCAGACCGGGCTGCTGATGGGCTCGCCCGCCTACATCCCGCCGGAGCGGTTGCGCGGCCTGGCGATCACGCAGGCGGCCGACCTGTGGTCGTTCGGCGCGACGATGTACGCGGCGGTGGAGGGACGCCCGCCGTACGAGGGGCCGGACGCGGTGGCGGTGCTCGGCGCGGTGCTGACCGAGGAGCCGACCCGCCCGGAGCGGGCGGGTGAGCTGCTGCCGCTGATCGAGGGACTGTTGCGCAAGGACCCGGCGGCACGGCTGTCGGCGTCGCAGGTGTCGGACATCCTGGAACAGGTGCTGCGCGGCCACGGGTCCGCCGGACGCGCGTACCGGAACGCGGCGGGCCCGCCGTCCTACGAGGCCGCCCCGCCCGCGCATCTGCTGCCGCCGCTGGACCCGCCGTCGGGACCGATGCCCTCGCGGATCATCGAGACGCCCTCGGGGCCGGTCCGCGTGCCCTACGACCCGGTGACGGGCTTCAGCGGCGCCCCCGAGCCGGCCGGCGCGGAGCCGGACGCCTTCGGCGGGCCCTCGGGCGGCCATGCCGGTCTGGGCGGCCCCTCCGGCCCGCACCGCACCGGCTATGACTCACTGGCCAGCCCGTCCCAGCCGCTGCCTCCGGAGTTCGGCGGCCCGTCCGGGTCGCACCGCACCGGCTACGACTCGCTGGCCAGCCCCTCCCAGCCCCTGGCCGCCGACTTCGGCGGGCCGTCCGGGGGACACGACCTGCGCGGCGGCGGGCAGGCCCGCCGGCCCGCCCCCAAGGGACGGCACGACGGCGGCGAGCGCCCCCCGGCCCGCAACCCCGGCAGGGTCGAACGGCGGCCGGGGACGCGCGGGCGGCTGCTGATCGCCGGAGCGGGCCTGGCCGCCGTGGTCGTGGTGGCCGTGGCGCTCGTGCGGTCCGGCGCCGCGCCCGGCGAGCAGGCCGCCCCGCCCGTCCCGACCGCACAGTCCCCGACCAACGTCGTCGTGGGCGCCAAGGAGGTGCCCAAGGGCTTCTCGCTGCGCGAGAAGGGCGGCGTGGCCGCGGCTGTGCCGCGGGACTGGCGGGTCTCGGCCAAGGGCGGCCGGGTGACCTTCGCCGCCCCTGACGACACCGAGCAGACGGTGACCGTGGAAAAGGCCGCCCCCGCCGCGGACGGCGGGATGGCCGCGCTGCGCAAGGCGCGGGAGTCCACCGAGTTCACCGACTACATCCAGGTACGGCTGCAAGGCGTCACCTACGGGGCGTGGAAGGCCGCCGAGTGGGAGTACACGCACACGCTGTCCAACGGGGTGCCGATGCACACGCTGGTGCGGTACGTGTCGGTGGGCGCCGAGCGGGCCTACCGGATCACCTTCTCCATGCCCGACATGCGCTGGGACGACAGCGCGGAGATCCGGCAGACCTTCTTCGGCACGTTCGGGCCGGAGGACTGACCTTCCGAGGCCGGGCTGCTGGCACACTGCACTGGTGGCAGCAAAACCGACAAACCCCGAGAAACCCACCGATTCGGCTCTGGTGGCGGGCCCCGCCGAATCGTTCACCTCACCGTCGATCCGCGCCGCCCAGCGCCGGACCCTCCTGGTGCTGGTGGCCGCGCAGATCGTCGGCGGCATCGGGGTGGCCCTCGGGCTCAGCCTGAGCGCCTGGGTCGTCTACAAGCTGTCCGGTTCGGAACCGATCAGCGGCCTGGCCGGGACCGCCGGCGTACTCGGCGCGGCACTGCTGGCCCTGCCGGCCGCCAAGGCCGCGAGCGCGGGGGGCCGCAGGCGCGGACTCGCCCTGGCCTACGGCAGCGCCGTCGCCGGCTGCCTGGTCGCGGTCGCGGCCATCGCCGCCTCCTCCTGGCCGGGGCTGCTGTGCGGGCTGGTGCTCATGGGCGGCGGCAGCGCGGGGAACCTCGCGGCCCGCTACTCCGCCACCGACCTGTCGCCTCCCGGGCACGCGGCCAGGCACCTGTCCCTGGTGGTCTGGTCGGCCACGATCGGCTCGGTCCTCGGCCCCAACCTGGCCGAACCTGCCGAGGCGTTCGGGCCGCCGCTCGGCCTGCACCCGTGGGCTGGACCGTTCCTGCTGGCTGCGGCGGTCTTCGCGATCTCGCTGGCGGTCGTCTCGCTCGGCCTGCGCCCCGACCCGCTGCTGCTGGCCCGCCGCCTGGCCACCGCCACAGGCCCGGCCGCCCCCACCGAGGGCCGCGAACGCACGATGCGCGCGGCCTGGCAGGCCATCCGCGCGAGCGCCGCGGCCCGGAGGGCGCTGGCCGCCATCGCGGTCACGCACACCGCGATGGTGTCGATCATGTCCATGACGCCGGTGCACCTGGACCACGGCGGCGCCGGGATCTCGGTGATCGGGCTGGTGATCAGCCTGCACATCGCCGGGATGTACGCGCTGTCGCCGCTGGTCGGCTGGCTCGCCGACCGGATCGGCAGGCCCGCCGTCCTGCTGATCGGCATGGGCGTGCTGCTGGCCGCCGCGGCGCTGTCCGGCAGCGCGGGCGAACACGGCGTCGCCCAGATCACCGCCGGGCTCGTCCTGCTGGGCGTGGGGTGGTCGTGCGGGCTGGTGGCCGGTTCCGCGCTGCTCACCGAGTCGGTGCCGATCGAGCGGCGGCCCGCCGTACAGGGGCTCTCGGACCTGCTGATGAACATCTGCGGCGCGGCCGGCACGGTGCTGGCGGGCGCGATCGTGGGCGGCCTGTCCTTCGGCGCGCTGGCGGTGGCCACCGGGATCATGGTGACGCTGTGCGCCGCCCCGCTGGCCGGGACGCTCACTTCGCGTCCGCGTACCGGTTGACCGCGACCGCGTGCATGGGGAAGCGGACCGGGGTGTCGCCGAACAACAGCCGGCTCGCCTCGCGGGCGGCCTCGCCGACCGCGCCGACCACCTCATCGGCCTGCCCGGCCGGGCAGTGCACCATGACCTCGTCGTGCTGGAAGAACACCAGCCGCGCGGGGGCTGCCAGCCTGCCGCGCAGCACCGCGATCAGCACCAGGGCCCACTCGGCGGCCGTGGCCTGCACCACGAAGTTGCGGGTGAACCGGCCCCGGTCGCGCGCGGCCCTGGCCCCCTCGGGGCCGAGCACCAGCTCCCGCCAGCGCGGCGAGGGCGGCGGGGAGGTGCGGCCCAGCCAGGACCGCACCAGCCTGCCCTCCTCGCCCGCGCGGGCGGCGTCCTCGACGAACGCGTAGGCCATCGGGAACCGCTGGCGCATCACCGCGAGCAGCTTGGGGGCGTCGCCGCTGGTGCCGCCGTACATCGCGGACAGCATGGCGATCTTGGCGTGGTCGCGCTGCCCGCCGAACGCCTGGGCCAGCGCGGCGTACAGGTCGATCTCGCCGGCCGCCCTGGCCAGCCCGCGGTCACCGGCCATCGCGGCGAGGACCCGCGGTTCGAGCTGCGCGGCGTCGGCCACCACCAGCTTCCATCCGTCGTCGGCGACGACCACGCGGCGCATGACCTTGGGGATCTGCAGGGCCCCTCCCCCGCTGGTCGCCCAGCGGCCCGAGACCACGCCGCCCGCCACGTACTCCGGCCGGAACCGGCCGTCGCGCACCCATTGGTCGGCCCACGCCCAGCCGTGGAAGCTGTGCAGGCGGGCCAGCTCCTTGTAGGCGAGCAGCGGGGCCACGCCCGGGTGCTCGACCTGTTTGAGCACGTGGGAGCGGGTCGAGGGGACGCTGATGCCGGCCGACTTGAACGCCTTGAGGATCTGCTGCGGGGAGTCGGGGTTGACCGGCCGCCCGAAGGCCGCGCCGATCTGGTCGGCGAGGGCCTGGAGCCGGGCCGGGCGCATGCCGTGGGCGGGACGCGGGCCGAGCATCTCGGTCAGCAGCTCGTCGTGGACGTCGCGCCGCCAGGGCATGCCGTCGTGGCCCATCTCCGCGGCGACCAGCGCGCCCGCCGACTCGGCGGCGACCAGCAGCCGGAACCGGCGCGGGTCGGCGGTCGCGGCGATGCGCCGGATCTGGTCGTCGTACACGTCGGTGACGACGTCGATCTCCTCGGCGGGCGGGGCGGGGGGCTCGGTGTCGAACAGCGCCGCCTGGGCGGGCTCGGCCGCCTCGCGGTCTTCGGGCACCGGCAGGCCGTGCAGCCTGGCGTAGGCCGCGGCGGCCGACCTGGGCTCGCCGTACCGGCCCGCGTAGGCCAGCAGCAGCGACTCGGTGAGCGCGATGTCGTGGCAGCGGGCGGGGCGCACCCCCTTGGCGAGCAGCGCGGGGTAGATCTGCCGGGCGTCGGCCCACACCCAGCGCGGCGACTCCCCCCAGGGCCCCGCGCCGCCGCCCGGCTCGCGCGCATGGGCGCGCTCGGCCGCACGGACGGCCTCCCCCAGGTCGGGCACCGGGCCGCCCGGCCGGAGCACGCCCGTGCCGCCCGGACCGGCGGCCACCGCTATGTGCACACCGCAAGCCTGCCAGGTGAGTCCGACAATTCAGGCACACGCCCGGCCCATGTTCAGGTAAGGGGGATGCGGACCTCGTCTTCGAGCGGGGGGTCGATCTCCTGGGCGAGGCAGCCGGTCGCGGCGAAGCAGCGGATGCGCAGCTCCGCGGGGGTGACCGAGATGTGCAGGAAGCTCTTGAAGAAGGGCGGGGTGTCCCAGTCGGACAACTCCGACAGCCAGCGGTGGAACACGCGGCCCACCGGCAGGCGTAACGGCATCGGCCAGGCGCCGAGGAACCGCGCCGCCCAGCGCATCCGGCTGGTGATGCGGACCTCCTCGGTCACCGGCCGCACCGGGTCGTTGCCGATCTGCTCACGCATGATGCACGCCGCCTCGGCGGGCCGTAGGTACAGCCACTTCATCCGCAGCCGCTTGCTGTACAGGCCGCTGTAGAAGGACAGCGAGTCGCCGCGCAGCGGGTAGCAGCGGAAGTCGCGCTCGGCCACGCCGCCCACGGTGACCTTCCTGATGGTGTGCGTGGCGTGGGTGAACGCGCCCGAACCGCCCGCCACGATGTACTGGATCACCCTGCCGTCCACCGTGACCGGGTAGCGCTGGTAGTTGTGGATGTCGCCGCCGATCGCGGCCACATAGCGGTTGGCCGGGTCGCGGACCAGGTCATCGACCGTGCCGCCGCCCTCGATCGGGCAGGGTTTGTGCTGGTTGCGGGAGTAGATCGGCTTGCCGGTGATCAGCAGCTTGGGCTTAGGGCCCGCCGAGATCCGGCGCAGCCACTCGCCCTGCTCGCGGTCGAGGGTCCCCTCGATGCCGGTGTCGATGCCGACGATGACCAGGTTGTCGCTCTCCATGAACCAGTAGGGGCCCGGCTGCACGGCCTGCTGCTCGGGGAGCGGGCGCATCTCCCTCGCGCGTTCGAGGAGCTTTTCGTCGATCGGCTCGGGCTTGGACCAGAGCAGCCCGCGCAGCCCTCCCGGCGAGAGGCTGAACCCTTCCTCCTGGACCTTGAGCGGCGGCGCCTCGCAGAAGACCCGCATGAAGCCGCCGAGCCCGTCGTACCAGTCGTGATTACCGGGAATCGCGTATATCGGGGCCTTGTAGTCCTTGTACGGCCGATAGAACTTGTCGGGATATTCGTTGGCCGCCCCGGCCGGGTAGATCACGTCGCTGGCGATCACCGCGAAGTCGGTGTCCTGGCCGATCTTGAGGATGCCGGGCACGGTGGCGTACTGCGACGCGTCGCCCTCACCGGGATCGCCCAGCAGCAGGAAGGAGAAGCGCGGCCCGTCCGCGCGGTCGATCCGGCACTCCGGGTCGGCCCCCCGCGCGCGCTGCGCCCGCATCCATCGGACCCGCACCTTGCCGGAGGGATCGCCGAACAGCCCGGCCAGCACCTCGTTGCGGGAACGCCACAGGGTGCGCGGGTTGAACCAGGAGAAACCATCCCGATCAGGGCGAAGTGCCCGGTAAGTGCCGACCTCCGCGCAATCCCACCCCGCCCCCGCCTCGGAGACCCGTGATGACGCCTGTTTCCCTCGCTCCGCCGCCACTTCGACCATGACCATATTTTGACTCTTGGATTACCTCCGCGTGCGGGAACGTCGCGGTTGGTGAGCAATTGGCAACCCGGCGGTCAGGAAAGGCGGCTGATGACGAAATCGTCGAAATACGCGCGGGTGGACGTGTCGCCGAACTCCGAATGGCTGATGCCGAGGCCGAACTTCGGGCGTCCGGTCGCGCGGGCGACGTCGGTGTCGGTCAGGTCGGCGAGCCGGGTCTCGCCGGCCCACAGGGAGAGGCGGATCTGGCCCTCGCCGCGCGAGCACAGTGCGCGCAGTTCCGTCCCCTGCTTGTAGCCGGGCACCTGTATGTCGGGCGTCAGGTCCGTGACCAGGGCGCCGGTGGTCTTGGCGATCCTGGCCTGACCCTCCTTGCGCACGTAGAAGGTGTAGTAGAAGTAGCTCTCCGGCTTGTCGCTCGCGGAGTACTCGCAGTACAGGCCGGCCCAGCCGGAGGTGTCCGCCTCGGTGATGTTGATCTTGGCGGAGACCAGCACCTCGTCGGGCACCTCGGCGTTGACCGGAGCCGGCGCCCACTTGTCGCGCTCGCTGGAGTCGCTGAGCATGGTGTAGCGCCCGTCGCCGGTGTAGCCCCTTCCGCCGGTGACGCCGCTGGAGTCGTCCCGCCAGCCGGAGTCGTCCTTGCCGAACGCCTCCCGATAGACCACCTCGGAGGCCGGCGGAGGCCCGGACGGCAGGCTCCTGGCCAGGGCGACCCCGCCCACGGCCAGTCCCACGGCGGTCGCGCCGGCCGCTGCGGCGAGCAGGAGCCGCCGCCGTCCTCCGGCCGGCCTGTCCTTGGCGGCGGGCGGCGGGGTGCCCTGGCCGTTACCGGCGAGGGATGTCGGCGGCGTCCCCACCGAGCTGAGGTCCAGACGCAGGCCGCCGGCCAGGTCGGCCGTGTCGGCGTGCGAACGCCCGGTCAGCGCCGCGATCAACTGGTCGGCGGTGGGCCGGGCCGCCGGGTCCTTGCTCAGCGCGGCCTCCACCGGCCCGCGCAGCGCAGGGTCGATGGCGTCCAGGGAGGGCGTGTCGTGCGAGACCCGGTACAGCGCCTCCGGCACGGTCTTGGAGGCGAACGGCGACCGCCCGGTGGCCGCCGCGACCACCACGCAGCCCCAGGCGAAGATGTCGGCGGGCGGCCCGGCCTTGTGGCCGGAGACCAGTTCGGGGGCCATGTACTCCGGCGTGCCGAGGAGCCGCCCCGTCGCGGTCTGCCCGATCCCGGCGTCCAGCGCGCGGGCGATGCCGAAGTCGATCACCCGCGGGCCGAGCGGGGACAACAGGACGTTGGCCGGTTTCAGGTCCCGGTGGACGACCCCCGCGCCGTGGATGGCGCTGAGCGCGGTCGCCACGCCGACCGCCAGGGCCTCGACGTTGGACCCGGCGAGCGGGCCGCCGTTGCGCAGCACCCGGGAGAGGTCGGGCCCGGCGACGTACTCGGTGACCAGCCACAACGGCTCGCCCTCCAGCCGGGCGTCCAGTACCGGCGCGGTGCAGAACCTGCGGACCTTGCGGGCCGCGGCCACCTCGCGCTGGAAGCGCATGACGAACTCGCGGTCCCTGGCCAGGTTGGGGTTGATCATCTTCAACGCCACCGGCCCCTGCGGGCCCTCGGCCAGATACACCGTTCCCATGCCGCCCATGCCCAGCCGCCCCGCGAGGCGATATGGACCGAGCTGGGCCGGATCGCCCGGTCCGAGACCGGCCACCGGGGGAATGCCGTACGCCGTCACAGCGGTCGATCTTATTGCGGTTGACCGTCGATTATGACGTTTGTGAGGAATGGGCGGAGATCATCATGTGATCAGAACGCCTGGATTGAGCACTCCCGCAGGGTCCAGACGGTCCTTCACAGCGCGGATCACCGCGACGCCCAGTTCGCCGATCTCCTCCGCGTACGCCCGCCGGTGGTCCCGGCCGACGCCGTGGTGGTGGGAGATGGTTCCGCCGGCCCGCCCGATGGCCTGGCAGGCGGCCTCCTTGGCGCGTTCCCACTGCGCGACGGGGTCATCGGCCTGGGCGGTGACGACGGTGAAGTACAGGGAGGCGCCGGTCTCGTACACATGGGAGATGTGGCACATGATCAGGGGAGAGCCGAGCCGGTCCTGGAGCGCCTGCCGTACCTCCTGATAGAGGCCCGGCAGGGCCGACCAGAAGGCGGCGGTCTCCAGCGTCTCGGCGGTCGCGCCGGCGCCGAGCAGGGAGTCGCGCAGGTACGGCGCGGCGAACCTGCCCGCCGCCCACGACTCCCCCGGCCCCTCCCCCAGCGGCACTCCGCCGAGTCCGGGCAGGACGGCGGAGACCCGCTCGCGTACCGTCCGCACGTCCTCGGCCGTGCCCTCGTAGCCCGCGATGGCCAGGCAGCCGCCCTCGGCCTCCGGGCCCCCGGTCACCTCCGACGCGGCCTGACCCGCCATCGTCTCGGTCTCGTCGGAGAGCCGCAGCACCGTGGGCAGCGGCCCGCGCTGGGCCAGGTGGCGCAGCGCCGCCGCGCCCTCGGCGAAGGAGGCGAACCGCCAGCCCTCGTGGACCTTCTCGGCGGGAGCCCGCCGCACCCGCAGGCGCAGGGAGGTGATGACGCCGAACGCGCCCTCCGAGCCGAGCACGAGCTGGCGCAGGTCCGGCCCGGCGGCGGAGCGCGGGGCGCGGCCCAGGCGAAGCGTCCCGCCGGGGGTCGCGACGGTCATGCCCATGACCATGTCGTCGAAGCGGCCATAGCCCGCCGACGCCTGGCCGCTGGAGCGCGCGGCGGCGAACCCGCCGAGGGTCGCGTACTCGTAGGACTGCGGGAAGTGGCCCAGGGTGAGGCCGTGCCCGGCGAGCATCCGCTCGGCGTCGGCGGCCCGGACACCCGGCTCCAGGTCGGCGATCATCGAGGTGGCGTCCAGGGCCAGCAGGCGGTTCATCCGGGACAGGTCCAGCGCGACCACTCCGGCGAACCCGTGCCCGGAGGCGGTCAGGCCGCCGACCACCGAGGTCCCGCCGCCGAACGGCACGACCGCGATCCGGTTGCCGGAGCAGTAGGCCAGGAGGGCGGCGACCTCCTCGTGGGAGCCGGGCAGGACCACCGCGTCCGGGGCGTCCGAGCCGTCGCCCGCGCGGATCTTCAGCAGGTCCGGGGTGGACTTGCCGCGGGTGTGCCTGATCCGGGTCTCGTCGTCGAAGCGGACGTGGTCGTGGCCGGCGATGTCGCTCAGCCCGGCCAGGACGGGCGCGGGCAGGGCGACCGGCCGCAGGCGCACCTCTCCGAGCGGTACGGCGGGCCCGGCCGGGCGTACGCCGAGGAGGGCGGTCAGCAGCTCGCCTACCCGTTCCGGCAGCTCGGCGGCCTTGGCGGGGTCGCCCCAACCGGACCAGAGCATCGGCCGGGCGGGGGTGGTCGGATGTTGCACGGCATAAACTGTGGCATATGCCGTACGCCCGCAGACGGCGCGCCAGCAGCCGCCCGGAACCCAACGGGTCCGGATACAACGGGCTGAGCAGCCCTGGCGGGCACAGCACGTCGCTCAATGCGGCGCGGCGGACGCGCGAGCTGGCCGAGGTCGCCGAGACGACGGTGGACGTGCTCGTGGTCGGGCTGGGCGCCACCGGCGCGGGAGCCGCCCTCGACGCCGCCGCGCGCGGCCTGTCGGTTGCCGCGATCGACGCCAACGACCTCGCGTTCGGCACCTCCAGGTGGAGCTCCAAGATGATCCACGGGGGGCTTCGGTACCTGGCCAGGGGGCAGGTGGGCGTGGCCGCCGAGAGCGCGGCCGAGCGGGGGGTGCTGCTCGCCAGGACCGCCCCGCACCTGGTGCGCGCACAGCCGTACCTGCTGCCCCTGACGCCGCGGGTCTCCCGCAGGACGGCGGCGGCGATGATGGCCGGGTACCGGATGGGCGACGCGATGCGGGCCGCCGCGCGGACCCCGCGCCGGCTGCTGCCGGGCCCTTCCCGGCTCGACGCCGCCCACGCGCTGCGGCTCGTCCCCGGCCTGGCCCCGGACGACCTGCGCGGCGCGCTGCTGTCCTGGGACGGCCGGGTGGTGGACGACGCCCGGCTGGTGGTGGCCATCGCCCGGACCGCCGCCGGATACGGCGCGCGCGTGCTCACCCGCTGCCGCGCGATCGAACTGCGCGGCGACGGGGCCGTGGCCCGCGACGAGCTGAGCGGGCGACTGCTGACCATCCGCGCTCGCGCGGTCATCAACGCGACCGGCGTGTGGGCCGCGACCCTGGACCCGTCCATCAGCCTGCGGCCCTCGCGGGGCACCCACCTGGTGCTGGGTCCGGGGACGCTGCCGCATTCGCGGATCGGTATGCACGTGCCGATTCCCGGCGAACGGGGCCGGTTCGCGCTCGTGCTCCCGCAACCGGACGGACGGGTCCACGTCGGGCTCACCGACGAGCCGGTGGAGGGCCCGGTGCCGGACGTGCCCGAGGCCCCGGAGTCCGACGTGACGTTCCTGCTCGACGTGCTCAACTCGGTGCTCGCCGAGCCGATCGGGCGTTCGCAGGTGGCGGGGACGTACGCGGGGCTGCGGCCCTTGCTGGCGGGGGACGGGCGCACGGCCGACCTCTCGCGGCGGCACGCGGTGCTGACCTCGCCCGAGGGGATCGTCACGGTGATCGGCGGCAAGCTCACGACGTATCGCCGGATGGCGGAGGACGCCGTGGACCGCGCGGTGGCCCTGAGATCGCTACAGGCGGGCCCGAGCCCCACCGCGCGCCTCTCACTCGTGGGCGCGGCTTCGGGGGCCGTGCGGGGGCCCTGGCGGCTCGTGGAGCGGTACGGGGCGGAGGCGCAGGCCGTGCAGGCGCTGGCGGAGGCCGATCCGGCGCTGGCCGAGCCGGTCGGGCCGGGGGTCATCGCGGCCGAGTTCGCCTGGGGCGCCCGGCACGAGGGCGCGCTCGACGCGGCGGACCTGCTCGACCGCAGGACCCGTGTGGGGCTCGTCCCGTCCGACCGGGAGGCCGCCCTTCCGGCCGCCTTGGCCGCCATGTCCTGATAAGGGTTCTTTAGGCAATCCCGACGTACGTCCGGAGTGTCACCCCGGGTACGCGATGACCCCATGGTTAGGTTAGGGTTACCTAAGCAAATCCGAGAAGGGGGTCTCGTGCCGGTCAGTCCGGAGCCCGAAGCCGCACCGAAAGGCTGCTCGCATCCGCGCGGGTGCCACACCGGCGATGTGCCCACGCTCGCGAGCGCCACGGTGGGCGCGCGAAGCTGGCTCCTGATAGAGCACGACGGGCCCTGGGCGGCGCGGCTGCCCGAGTGCCGGGTCCCCGACGAGGTCGCCGCTCTCATCGCGCGGGCCTCGGCGGCGGGCGTACGCCCCCAGCTCATCCGCAGACCCGGAAAGCGGACCCGCTCGACACGCCAGGGCGTCCATGTGCTATTGGCGCACTCCACCGGGGACACCCCTTGGCTGGCCGAAGGCGTTTTCGCTGATCCAGACGATCTTGACCTGGACTCGCTGGTGCGCGGAGTGGTCCCGGAGTCCTGCATACTGGTGAGCGAGCCGGTATTTCTGGTCTGCACGCACGCCAAGCGCAATGCGTGTTGTGCCCGCATAGGTCTGCCTCTCGCGCGATATCTCGGGGAAAGCCTCCCGGGGAGAGTGTGGGAAACGTCACACGTTGGCGGCGATCGATACGCCGCCAACCTGGTGTGCTTGCCACACGGGCTTTACTACGGCAACATGTCTGAGGCTGCCGCGCTCGCGGCGGCAAACGCGTACCGGCACGGCGAGGTGGTTCTCGATCGTTTCCGGGGACGCGCGGGCATCCCTGAGCCACTGCAGGCCGCCGAGCACTTCGTGCGTGACCACACGGGCGAGCTCTCCGTCGGCGGAGTGGCCGTGGAATCCTCACGGTCGGACGGTGACGTCACCACGGCGGTAATGCGCCATGGCGACGCACGGTTCCGGGTTGTGGTCGAACCGATGGTGTTCCCAACACCGTGCGGTACGGCTTGCGCCGAGACGATCACGACCTACCGGCTGGTGTCGCTGGACAGGCTGACGCCTGTGCGCTATGCCACGCCTGCTCTGACCTGACCGTCGGGAACACCACGGGCACGCAACGCGTTGACTCAGAGACGCCATAAGCGTCCAATGCGGCAGAAACCCGAAATACCTCTCACTATAAGGTGGTTGTCTCATGTCTCAGGTACGTCGGCAGATCGCCCGCCCGCGACCAAGCTGGGGCTGGCAGGACGACGCCGCGTGCCGGGGTGAGGACCTCGTACTTTTCTTCGGCCCTGACGGCGAGCGTCAGCCCGAGCGTGACATTCGAGAGCGCAAGGCCAAGGCCATCTGCGCCCAGTGCCCCGTCCGCGTGGAGTGTCTCGACTACGCGCTGTCTCGCCCGGAAAAGTACGGCACCTGGGGCGGACTCAACGAGGACGAGCGCGCGTCCGAGCGTCGTCGTCGCATGCGCCGTGCCGCAAGCGCCGGCATCAGTGCCGCCTGATCCCCTCAAACCCGGCAGCAGCCGTTTCCCCCTGGCGCGTGATCATGCACTGCATGATCACGCGTTCGGCCCGTAGCGGCGAAGCACGTCCAGCACATCGGCATCGGAGAGCTGCCCGAACCGTGCGTACCACTGGCCGACCGCCTGGAACTCCGGCGGCGCCGCGGGCACCACGACCTCATCGGCCTCCTTCCGCATCGACGCTACCGTCTCCGGCGCACCGACCGGTACGGCAAGCACCAGCCGCGCGGGGCCTTCCTTGCGTACCGCGCGCAGCCCGGCCCGCGCCGTGTTCCCCGTGGCCAGCCCGTCGTCAACAATGATGACATCGCGCCCGCCCAGCTCGGGCAGCGGCCGATCGCCCCGATAGGCGGCCACCCGCCGGCGCAGTTCGGCCCGTTCCTCCTCCACCACGGCGGCCAGCGCGTCCTGTGACAGGCCCAGCCGCCGCATCAGCCCGGTGTCGAAGACCGGCTCACCGCCCTCGGCGATCGCCCCGACGCCCAGCTCGGGCTGCGGCGGATAACCGATCTTCCTGGTGACCAGCACGTCGAGCACCCCGCCGAGCCGTTCCGCCACCGGCGCCCCGACCGGCAGCCCCCCACGCGGCAACGCGAGCACCACCGGCCTCCCGCCGCCCCCTTCGGCACCCGCCGCCAGCCCCAGCCCCACCAGCCTGCCGGCGAGCAGCCGCCCGGCCTCCGCCCGGTCCAAGAAGGGCAGCCGCACCCCATGCTCACCCATGTACCTCGCCCTACCCCCACACCAAGCCCCAAGTCGTCCTCGCACCCACCCCCACACACGAACACCGAACCCGGCCGCGAGGCGCCGACGGCGCACAAGTCGTACGGCAGGCAGCCAAGCCGGCCGATGACCACCGAATCGCGGGCACGGCGCCACAAACCCCGCCTGCGAGGTACGCCCGGACCATCGGCGCGCAGACCGTACGACAGGCGGCCGACCCGCCCGACGATCATCGAGTCGCGGCCACGACGGCACGCCCCCGCCCCTACGGCGGTCGCACGCAGAGACCGTACGGCAGGCGGCCAACTCAGCCGATAGCCACCGAATCGCGGCGGCGGCAACAGGAACCCGGCCGGCCGTACGGCACGCGCGGGGCGATGGGCGGGTGCCGTACGGAGGGTGGCGGGGTCAGGGGCGGTTGCGGCCGGTACGGCGCATCTCCTTGTGGATGATCTTCCATTTTCTGGTCTGCTCGGTGCGGAGCCGCGCGTCGGTCCGGGCCGCCATCCAGGCCGCCTCGCGCTGGAGCTTGTACCAGCTCGCAAGCCGCCGCTCGGCCAGTTCCCCCGATTCCACCGCCGCCAGCACCGCGCACCCCGGCTCGCTCTGGTGGCCGCAGTCGGCGAACCTGCACCCCTGCGCCAGCGCCTCGATGTCGGAGAAGACCAGGTCGACCCCGTCGCTCATCTCATAGAGGCCCACCCTGCGGATGCCAGGCGTGTCGATGACCAGCCCGCCGCCGGGCAGCGGGATCAGCTCCCGGTGCACGGTGGTGTGCCTGCCGCGCCCGTCTCCCGCCCTGACCTGCTGGGTCTCCATGACCTCCGCGCCCGCCATGGCGTTGACCAGCGTGGACTTGCCCGCCCCCGACGGCCCCAGCACGACCGCCGTCTTCGCCCCGGACAGGTGCCCGCGGACCTCCTCCACGCCCTCGCCGTTCATCGCCGAGACGGCGTGGACGTCGACGCCGGGGGCCGAGCCCCGTACGTCGTCGAGCAGGTCGTCGAGCCCCAGGTGGAGCAGGTCGGTCTTGGTGATCACCACGACGGGCGTGCCGCCGCTCTCCCAGGCCAGGGCCACCAGCCGCTCCACCCGGCCGAGGTCGGCCAGGTCGGTGGCGTGCATCGCCGGCTCGGCCACGAAGACCACGTCTACGTTAGCGGCGAGCACCTGGCCCTGGCCGTCGCCGGACAGCCCGCCGCGTGAGTCACGGCTCACGCCGCCCCTGACGAAGGCCGTGCGCCGTGACAGCAGCGCGACCAGCTCGTGCCGCCCCTCGGGCAGCGCCCGCAGCGCGGCCCAGTCGCCCACGCACGGCAGCGCCAGCGGGTCGGCCGCGGCGGCCCGCCGGACCTGGGCGGAGTACTGGACCTGGAACTGACCGGTGGCGGCGATCACCTCGGCCGCTCCCCGGTCGACCCGCGCCACTCGCGCGGGGGTGGTGCCCTCGGGCAGCTCGGCGGCGAGCGAGTCGTCCCAGCCGAGTAGGGAAAGATCGAAAGAACCAGCGTCAACTGGCAGAGACATCGGTGCATCCTTTGTTTCGCGGGATGCCGCGCGAAGCGCGCCTGGCCTCGATCAGGCCGACGTGGGCATCCCAGAGGTGAGTGACGTCGCAGGGCACATCAGAAAGACCCGCATAGCCCACACCTCCAACCGATGCCATGGCCGCCCACAACCAGACGACCGCTTGCCACGAACCCTACCGGAAACCGATCCGAGCGTCACTCCGATATCCGCCCGCCGTGTCCCCCACCTGAGACCGGAACCAAGCACCCACCCCCCCGGGCGGACACTCACCGTTCCCCAACAAACCCAAGGGCAAGTACCACCCGGTCAACTCCATGACCTCGCCCCACCGCGTCCCCGCGCCTGGGAGCGGATCCAAGCACCCACCCCCCGGGGCGAGCGCTCGCCGTTCCCCTACAGCCCCAGGGTCGAGTACCGCCCGGTCGGCTCCATGACCTTGTCCCGCCGCGTCCCCGCGCCTGGGGCCGAACCGAGCAGCCGCCACCCCCGGGGCGGGTGTTCGCCGTCGTTCTCCTACGGGCCCAGGGCCGGAACCGGCGGCGACGTATCGCCCGGCTGGGGCCGGAACCCGAGCGCCCGCCGCGGGGCGGGCGCTCGGCGTTCTGTTACAGGCCCGGGGTCGGGAAGCGGGCGGTCAGTTCGGTGACCTCGTTCCTGACGCGGGTGATGACCGCCTCGGCGTCGCCCTTGGCGAGTGCCCCGACGACCTCGTCCATCCAGGCGCCGATCTGCCGCATCTCGGCCTCGGCCATCCCGCGCGAGGTCACCGAGGGGGTGCCGATGCGGATGCCGGAGGGGTCGAAGGGCTTGCGAGGGTCGAACGGGACCGTGTTGTAGTTGGTCTCAAGTCCGGCCCGGTCGAGCGCCTGGGCGGCGGGCTTGCCCGCCACGCCCTTGGAGGTGAGGTCGATCAGGATGAGGTGGTTGTCGGTGCCGCCGGACACCAGGTCGAACCCGCGCGCCAGCAGTTCCTCGGCGAGGGCCTTGGCGTTGGTCACCACCTGGTGGGCGTAGACCGAGAAGTCCGGCTGGGCCGCCTCATGCAGCGCCACCGCGATGGCGGCGGTGGTGTGGTTGTGCGGGCCGCCCTGGAGGCCGGGGAAGACGGCCTTGTTGAGGGCGGTCGCGTGCTCGTCCGCGGAGGCCATCAGCATCGCGCCGCGCGGGCCGCGCAGCGTCTTGTGGGTGGTGGTGGAGATGACGTCGGCGTGCCCGACCGGTGTCGGGTGCGCGCTGCCCGCCACCAGGCCCGCGATGTGCGCGATGTCGGCGGCCAGTACCGCGCCGACCTCCTGGGCGATCGAGGCGAACGCCGGGAAGTCGATCTGGCGCGGGATCGCGGTGCCGCCGCAGAAGATCAGCTTGGGCCGGTGCTCCAGGGCCAGCGCCCTGACCTCGTCCATGTCGATGCGGCCGGTGTCCTGGCGCACGCCGTACCGGACCGGGTTGAACCACTTGCCGGTCGCCGACACCGACCAGCCGTGGGTCAGGTGGCCGCCGAACGGCAGGCCCATGCCGAGCACCGTTTCACCCGGCTGGAGGAACGCCAGGTAGATGGCGAGGTTGGCGGGCGAGCCGGAGTAGGGCTGGACATTGGCGTGCGCGACGCCGAACAGCGACTTGGCCCGCTCGATGGCCACGGTCTCGATCTGGTCGATGACCTGCTGGCCCTCGTAGTAGCGGCGGCCGGCGTAGCCCTCGGAGTACTTGTTGGTGAGGACCGTGCCGGTGGCTTCGAGCACCGCCTTGGAGACGTAGTTCTCCGACGGGATGAGCTTGACGGTGCCGGCCTGGCGGCGCTCTTCGGCCCCGATGAGCTCGGCGATCCGTGGATCGACCTGGGCGAGACTCATTTCTCCTCCTTGAGTTGAGATCCCGCGAAGACCCAGGCGCACGGCCTCCGCCCCAATCGCTCCCCGGTGGTTTGTCCCCACCCCTGACGCGCCAGTCGCGACGCTTTTAGACGATAGCGGATGTGGCCGGCCCGGGATCTGGCTCGGGGCGGGGTGGGCCGGATCAACGTGCCGAACGGCCGGGGCGGGCCACCCCCTCGACCGGCCACAGCCGGTCCACCTCGGCGTTGAGCGTGGCCCCGATCAGCACCGCCAGCGCGGTGATGTAGAGCCACAGCAGCACCGCGATGGGCGCGGCCAGCGAGCCGTACACCGACAGCGGGGTGAACCAGGCGGCCAGCACGGCGCGCAGCACGGCGGCGCAGATGATCCAGATGACCAGCGCGAGCACCGCGCCGGGCACCTCCCGCCACCAGCGCGTACGCACCGGCACGCTCACGTGGTACAGCACGGTGAGGAACAGCACCGAGCCGGCCACGAGCACCGGCCAGTAGAGCACGTCCACCATGACGGCGTAGGGCGCGGGGATGACGCCGACCAGCAGGGTCGGGCCCACCACCAGCACCGGCATCACGATGAGCGCGATGAGCAGCGCGACGATGTAGAGGCCGAAGGACATGATCCGGGTCCGGATGATGCCGCGTTCCTCACCGAGGCCGTAGGCGACCGAGATGAGGTCCACGTACACGAACAGCGCCCGGGAGCCCGACCACAGCGACAGCAGGAAGCCCAGCGAGATCAGCGGGACCTGGCCGCCGCCGAGCACGTCGTCCAGCAGCGGGGTCACCACCCGGTCCACCGCGTTGTCGGTGAACAGCACGTGCGCCTGCTCCTCGATGTTCCTGCGCACGTCCTGGACGACATCGGGCCCGAGGAAGGTGCTCAGGTGCGCCAGGATGCCGATGAGCCCGAGCACGAACGGGGGCAGCGACAGCAGCGCGAAGAACGCCGCCTCTCCGGCGAGACCGGTCACCCGGTAGGCGACGCCCGCCATGGTGGTGGCCCGCACCACGGCCCATGTGCGGGTGCCGGCGATCCGGCGGAGTTCGGTCCGGGCGTGATTAAGGGCCGTCCGGGGAACGCGCCGGATCAGGCGCGCCCAGCGCGCCAGGCAACGCGTTTTGTCGCGTTTGCCGCCTAGCGCGCCCTTTGCCCCCTGCGAAGGGGCGTCGGTTGACGTCATGGCACCCAACGGTCACGGCTGCGGGCGATTCGGCCCGCCGATAACGAACGTTTCGCAGACTACCCGGGCCCGCACCCGGCTAACGAGTCATCTGGGCAGGTAATACGGGTCGTCCACGGACACGATCCGGGCACCGAGGGGAAGCAGGGAGATCGGGATCATCTTGAGGTTGGCGATCCCCAGCGGGATGCCGATGATCGAGATGAACAGCGGGATCGCGGTCACCACGTGCCCGATGGCCAGCCAGATCCCGCCGAAGATCAGCCAGATCACGTTCGCGATCGTGGTCAGGCAGCCCGAGGACGGATCTCGCTGGATGGTGCGCCCGAACGGCCACAGCGCGTACGCCGCGATCCTGAACGAGGCCACGCCGAACGGGATGGTGATGATCAGAATGCAGCAGATGATGCCCGCCAGGACGTAACCGGCGGCCAGCCATACCCCAGCGAAGATCAGCCAGATCACGTTCAGAAGGGTGCGCATGCCCTGATACTGCCCCCTCCACCCGCTGGGGACGCGGTGCCCGAACGGGAAATAATGAGGATGTGATCTGCCAGAAGTGCAAGGAACGCCGGCACGACGAGTGCCGGGGCGGCTCCTGGTGCGACTGCCAGCACCAACCGCCCCGCCCGCCCGAGCCCTCGGTCGGCTGGCGCCGCCAGGGCTGACCTGCCCGATATCCCGATTTAGGGCCCATACCCGAAGCGTCCCGATCCGGACATCCATCCCAAAGTGTGGACCCAACATTGGACATCCGTGATGTGGAAGGTATCGTTTGGGACATGCCAGCGGATCCGCTTCTCGTCGTGCGACGCCACGTCGACTTCCTGCGTGTCCGCAGCGCGATCTGTATCGACGCCCGCTGACCCTGCCCAGTTCTGTTCTCACACCTGGGCGCGTGGTCGGTCAGGCGTCGTTTCCATGAGACGGCCCCGGCACTCGACGGCGAGTCCCGGGCGGCAGACCTGAACCGCGCGTCCACCGCCAGATCGTTCGCCAGATCGTTGACGCAAAGGACCGCGCCATGACAACCCCGGCCAGGCCGGCGAACCGCCACCACAAGCGCCCGCGTGGCGAAGGCCAATGGGCCCTCGGTTTTCGCGAGCCGCTCAACAAGAACGAAGAGAACAAGAAGAACGACGACGGGCTCAACGTCCGCCAGAGGATCATCGACATCTACTCCAAGCGGGGCTTCGACTCCATCGACCCCGCCGACCTGCGCGGCAGGTTCCGCTGGTTCGGCCTCTACACCCAGCGCAAGCCCGGCATCGACGGCGGTAAGACCGCCATCCTCGAGCCGGAGGAACTTGACGACCGCTACTTCATGCTGCGGGTCCGCATCGACGGCGGACAGCTCAGCCTGGAGCAGCTCCGGGTGATCGCCGACATCTCCAACGACTACGCCCGTGGCACCGCCGACATCACCGACCGGCAGAACGTCCAGTTCCACTGGATCGAGATCGAGTCCGTCCCGGACATCTGGGAGCGCCTGGAGGCGGTCGGGCTGTCCACCACCGAGGCGTGCGGCGACACCCCCCGGGTGATCATCGGCTGTCCGGTGGCCGGCATCGACGCCGAGGAGACCATCGACGGCCGCGCCCAGATCCGCGACATCCTCGACCGCTACATCGGCGACCCGGCGTTCTCCAACCTGCCGCGCAAGTTCAAGACGGCGATCAGCGGCTGCGCGGCGCACTGCACGGTCCACGAGATCAACGACATCGCGTTCGTGGGCGTCGAGCTGGCCGACGGCACCAAGGGCTTCGACGTGTGGGTGGGCGGCGGCCTGTCCACCAACCCGATGCTGGGCAAGCGGCTCGGCGCGTTCGTCCGGCCCGAGCAGGTCCACGAGGTGTGGGCCGGGGTCGCGAGCGTCTTCCGCGACTACGGCTACCGCAGGCTGCGGCACCGCGCCCGGATCAAGTTCCTGGTCCACGACTGGGGCGCGGAGAAGTTCCGGGAGATCCTGGAGAAGGAGTACCTCGGCTACAGCCTTCCCGACGGCCCCTCGCCCGAGCTGCCGCGCGGCGGACGCCGTGACCACGTCGGCGTCTTCCCCCAGCACGACGGCAACTTCTACGTCGGCTTCGCGCCCCGCGTGGGCCGGGTCAGCGGCGACCAGCTCCACCTGATCGCCGACATCGCCGAACGGCACGGCTCGCGCAGGGTCGCCGCCACCGTCGAGCAGAAGATGGTCATCCTCGACGTCGCGCCCGACCAGGTGAAGTCCATGGTGGCCGAGCTGGAGGCCGCCGACCTCCAGGTCAACCCCTCCACGTTCCGCCGCCAGACGATGGCCTGCACCGGCATCGAGTACTGCAAGCTGGCCATCATCGAGACCAAGGCCAGCGCGTCGCGCCTGATCGACGAGCTGGAGGCGCGGCTGCCCGACTTCACCGACCCGCTGACCATCAACGTCAACGGCTGCCCCAACTCCTGCGCCCGCATCCAGGTCGCCGACATCGGCCTCAAGGGACAGCTGGTGGTGGACGGCGACGGCAACCAGGTGGAGGGCTACCAGATCCACCTGGGCGGGTCGATCGGGGTCAACCCCGGCTTCGGCCGCAAGGTGCGCGGCCTGAAGGCCACCGCCGCCGAGCTGCCCGACTACGTCGAGCGCGTGGTACGCAACTTCGACTCCCAGAAGAAGGAAGGCGAGACCTTCGCCGAATGGGTCCAGCGCGCGGAGGAGGCGGACCTCAAATGACCGAGCGCGCCGTCCCCTTCCACTGCCCCTACTGCGGTGAGGAGGACCTGGAGCCGTACGAGGGCGATGGGGGCTGGTTCTGCAGGTCCTGCGTACGGGCGTTCAAACTGAAGTTCCTCGGGATCGGAGTGGTGAGCAGCCAATGAGTGTGGTGGAGATAGAGATCGGCCTACGTGAGCAGCGCAACACCCTCGACCTCCAGGACATCGTCGAGTCGGCCGCCGAGTTCCTGGAGGGCGCCCCTGCCCGGGAGATCATCCGATGGGCGGCGGCGACCTTCGGCGACCGGCTGTGCCTGACCTCCTCGATGAGCGACGCGCTGCTGATCGACCTGGTCAGCCGGGTCAAGCCGGGTATCGACGTGCTGTTCATCGACACCGGGTACCACTTCGCCGAGACCATCGGCACGCGCGACGCCGTACAGCAGGTGTACGACGTCAACCTGATCAACGTCCAGCCCTCGCGCACGGTGGAGGAGCAGGAGCGCGACCTCGGGCCCCGGCTGTTCGGCCGCAACCCCGACCTGTGCTGCTTCCTGCGCAAGGTGGAGCCGCTGAACCGCGCGCTGGAGCCGTACCACGCCTGGATCTCCGGCATCCGCCGCGACGAGGCCACGACCCGCGTCGACACCAAGGTCGTCGAGTGGGACGCCAAGCGGCAGATGGTCAAGGTCAACCCGATCGCCGCCTGGTCGCAAGAAGACGTCGACAACTACATCGCCGACAACGGCGTGCTGATCAACCCGCTGCACTACGACAACTACCCGTCCATCGGCTGCGCCCCCTGCACCCGCCAGGTCCTGGACGGGGCCGACCCGCGCAGCGGCCGGTGGTCCGGGATGGGCAAGACCGAATGCGGCATCCACCTTTGACCCGGCCCCTGGCCGGGCCGGGACTCGCCGAGTTCGCCAAGTTCGCCGAGTTCCCGAGGTCTCCGGCCGGGCCGGGCACCGGCGCGCGCAGGGTTCCACTGGTCGCGGTCGCGCACGGATCGCGAGACCCGCGCGCCGCCGAGACCGTGGAGGAGCTGCTCGACCTCGTACGGCGGGAGCGTCCCGGCCTGCCGGTGCGCTCGGCCTACCTCGACCACGCCCCGCCGACCCTCGGCCAGGCCCTCCGCGGCCTGCCCGAGGCCGTCGTGCTGCCCCTGCTGCTCACCGAGGCGTACCACAGCCGGGTCGACATCCCGGCCGCCCTGACCACCGCCACGGCCCACGCCCCCGGCCTGCGCGTCCACCGGGCCACCACGCTCGGCCCGCACCCGCTGCTGGTCACCGCCCTGGAACACCGCCTCACCGAGGCGGGCGTCCCCCTCGGCGACCCGGACACGGCCGTCGTGCTGGTCTCGGCGGGCTCCAGCGACCCCCGCGCCAACGCCGTCGTGGCGGGCATCGCCGGACACTGGCGCCGCGCCCGCCCCTGGTGGTCGGTCGTCCCGGCGTACGCCTCGGCCGGCTCCCCCACCCCGGCCGAGGCCGTCGCCCGCCTGCTCCGCTCCGGCGCCCCCCGCGTCGCCGTGGCCCCCTACCTGCTGGCCCCGGGCTACTTCGCCGACAAGATCCGCCGCGACACCCTCGCCGCCGGCGCGCACACCGTCGCGGCCGTCCTCGGCCCCTCCCCCGAACTGGCCTCCCTCGTCCTCCAGCGCCACACCGAGGCACTGATCACTTCGGACCTCACCGCCGGCGCGTAGGCCCGGTCACCCTTCGCGGCCGGTGAGGCGGAGGGTCACCAGGGCCGCGATCTCGTCCGGCCGGCGCGTGGTGGCCAGGGTGCGGTTCTCGGCGTCGGAGAGGCCGTTGTACGGCCTCTCCCGGGCGAGGGCGCGCAGGCGCTCAAGCCCGCCGGTGAGGCGTGGGCCGGGGGGATCAGCGGGTCGTTCGTCATCGCGCATGCCGAGCGCGCCGGCGATGTCGGCCGTCACGCCGCCGAAACCGGCGGCCGTGTACAGTTTCCAGGCGATCTGCCGCGGCACAGCAGCCGGGCGGAGCGCTCGGCGACGAAGCGCTCGAAGTCCGCCCGATCGCGCATGCGGGCTCCTCACAGACGGGGGTGTCACCCGTATCTACGCTCCGGGCGCCCTCCGGCGTTGCACGCCGGCCCGCCCGCGATTCACCACTGCGGAGGGCGCGGCGGGCGCGGGGGATGCGGGGAATGCGGGGGGTGCGGGGGATGATGCGGGGGCGGCGCGCTCAGGCCGAGGTCGTGGCGGAGCGCCCGCCAGTGCTCGCGCCAGGCGGCGAACCCGCGCTGGATGGGGTCGGCCCGCGAGTCGCCGATGATCTTCACATCGCCCATGACCGCGTACGCCTTCACCCGGATGACCGGCGCGTTCACTCCGGAGGGGGCCTCCACGACATCGACCCGCTTGTCGCCCATGACCGCGAGCCCTTCGAGGTCGACCACCACGCCGTCCGGCACGATGATCTTGATGTCGCCCATCACCGAGGTGGCGACGATGTCCACCATGTCGCCGCGCACCTCCGCCTCGCGCAGGTCGAGCACGACGTCGCCCAGCACCGCGAGCGCGCCGACCTGCTGGTCGATGCGCCACTTGCCGCGCCTCTTGGTCTCACCCAGCACCGAGACGAACCAGCGGCGCCTGGGCCCCTGTGGCTGGGCCGGGAGCGGGGCCTGCTGCCCGGCGGCGGGCAGGTCCGACATGATCGCGTCGAGTTCGGCCCTGGTGGTGGCCGTGTAAGCGGCCTCGGTGCGCTCGGTCAGCTCCCCGAGCGTCAGCCTGCCCTCCACGGAGGCGGTCTTCAACCGGTCGACCACGGCTTCCCGTTCGGCGTCCGAGGCCCGCATCGCATCGCTCACGCCTTCAATGTACGGTGCGCGACGACCGCCTCCCTTCCTCCTTTCGGAGGAATCCACTCCGAAAGGAGTACGTCACGGCCCGGACAGGGCGGGCGCGCTGAGCAGGATCTCCCGGCCGAGGTCCCGATCCCCCTCGATCTCGGCGGCGAACTCCTCCGGCCGTCCGCGCCCGCTCAGCAGGAAGCAGAACTCCACCACGTCGCAGGTGATGCGGACCTGCGTGGCCGCCACGGTCTCGCCGAGGCCGAGGGCGACGTCCCACTCTCCGCCGCCCTCCCCGGTCAGGGTCACGTGCGCGGCCCGGCCCGAGCCGTCCCTGCCGGAGACCAGCATGGTCAGCGGCAGCAGCCGGACGCACAGGTCGGCGGCCGGCCGGATGTGGGCGGGCAGCGGGAGCGGCAGCGCCAGGCCGATCGCCTTGGCGGCGTCGTCGGTGTGGATCCAGGTCTCCAGCATTCTGGCCAGCACGTGGTCGGCCGCGGGGGCCGTGAAGCCGCCCTGGTCCACGATGTCGCCGTCGCCCATCGCGCCCAGGCGTCCGCACAGCGCGTCGGCCTGGGCCCGCCAGTCCGCGCGGGTGAGTTCGGGCGGGCGTCCGCGCTGGTGCTCCTGTACCTCGGCGGTACGGCCGTCCGCGTCGTCCGCGGTGACCGGTGGCCCGCCCACGGGCGCGCCGACGGCGGCGGCCAGCAGGCCGTCCTTGGCCGCCAGGTGGGCGACCAGTTCCTGCATGTTCCAGCCCTCGACGACCACGGTGTCCCAGTCGGCCGGGTCGGCGGAGGCGAGCAGGGCGTCCATCGCCGCGACGCGCGCCGCGTACGGCTCGGCCCAGGCCGGCACGGGCGGCATCGGCCGCCTGCGCGTCCGGGCGGCGGCCAGCAGTCCGGGCCGCGCGGGCACCCGGACGGTGTCGGAGAGCGTGTCCAGTGCGTCCAGATAGAGTCGTTCGGTCGCCCCGTCCATGGTCAGACGGCCTCCTCGGTCAGGGCGTCCGCGAGGGTGCGCAGCCCCAACCTGATCCGCGACTTCGCCGTACCCTCGGGCAGGCCGAGTTCGTCGGCCACCTGCCGGTACGTGCGTCCCCCGAAGTAGGCCAGCTCGATGACCTCGCGCAGCGCCGCGGGCAGCCGCTGGACGGCCTGGCGCACCCGGTGCGCCTCGTCGGCGTCCAGGATCTGGTCCTCCAGGCCGGGCGGTCGCGGCTCGGTCAGCCGCGGCCCGATCACCGCGCCCTTCCTGCGCTCCTCGGCCCGGACGTGGTCCACCGACCTGCGGTGCGCGATGGTCGCCAGCCACGTGCGCAGCGACCCCCGGGCGGGATCGTACGCGAGCGGCCGTTCCCACAAGGTGATGAAGACCTCCTGAGCGATGTCCTCCGCGACCGACCTGTCGCGGGTCACCTTGACCGCCATGCCGACGATCAGCGGCCCGAGGCGATCGTAGAGTTCTCCCAGCGCGGTCTCGTCACCGCCTACGATGCGCTGATGCAGTCGGCGGTCGTCGACCACCGCGTCCGGCGCTTCCACCAAACACCACGCTCCAGCGTCGCGGACAGTTCCGGCTGGCCCCTCACCCCACCCAAGCATGCCACTGTTCCACGGCAAAGTTCCGCCAGATTATGACCTTTGGTGACATATGGATATTTGCGGCAATAGTCCATTTCAGGAGGCCATTCACGTGACTCATGAAATCTTCAACCAGGCTCCGCAGTTGGCCGGTCACGACATGTCCGCCGACGCCGCGCTGATGGAAGGGATCGAGCGCGAGGGAGCCGGCTGGGCGTCGGGAGAACTGCGCCGGCTCGGCACGCTGGCCGGTTCGGAACGCGCCCAGGAATGGGGACGGCTGGCCAACGAGCACCCACCGGTCCTGCGCACCCATGACCGGTACGGCAATCGCATCGACGAGGTCGAGTACCACCCCGCCTGGCACGAACTGATGACCGTCGCGGTGGAGAACGGGCTGCACGCCGCGCCGTGGACCGCCGGACGCCCCGGCGCGCACGTGGCGAGGGCCGCCAAGTTCTATGTGTGGTCCCAGGTGGAGGCCGGGCACGGCTGCCCGATCTCGATGACCTACGCCGCCGTCGCGGCGCTGCGCCACTCCCCCGGGCTGGCCGCCGATTGGGAACCGCTGCTCGCCGCCCCCGCCTACGACCCCGGGCTGCGGCCCCCGGCGGGCAAACGCGGGCTGCTGGCCGGGATGGCGATGACCGAGAAACAGGGCGGCTCCGACGTGCGCGCCGGGACCACCAGGGCGAAACCGCTCGGCTCCGGCAGGTACGCTCTCACCGGCCACAAGTGGTTCAACTCCGCGCCCATGTGCGATCTGTTCCTGGTGCTGGCCCAGGCCGAGGAGGGCCTGTCGTGCTTCCTGCTGCCCCGCGTGCTGCCGGACGGCACGCGCAACGCGATGCGGCTCATGCGGCTGAAGGACAAGCTCGGCAACAGGTCCAACGCCTCCGCCGAGGTCGAGTACGAGGGCGCGGTCGCCTGGCTGGTCGGCGAGGCGGGCGGCGGGGTGCGGACCATCCTGGAGATGGTCAACATGACCCGGCTGGACTGCATGATCGGCTCGGCGGCGGGCATGCGGGCCGGGGTGGTACAGGCGGTGCACCACGCCGGGCACCGCTCGGCGTTCGGGCGGAGGCTGGCCGACCAGCCGCTGATGCGCAACGTGCTGGCCGACCTCGCGCTGGAGTCGGAGGCGGCGACCACGCTGATGACCCGGCTGGCCGGCGCGACCGACCGGGCGCTGGGCGGGGACCGGGCGGAGGCGGCGTTCCGCCGTACGGCGGTCGCGGTGGCGAAGTACTGGGTGTGCCGCCGTGCGCCCGCGCACGCCGCCGAGGCGCTGGAGTGCCTGGGCGGCAACGGCTACGTGGAGGAGTCGCAGATGCCCCGGCTGTTCCGCGAGTCGCCGCTGAACGGGATCTGGGAGGGTTCGGGCAACGTGGCCGCGCTCGACGTACTGCGCGCGCTGTCGCGCGAGCCGGAGGCGCGGGAGGCGTTCACGGCCGAGGTGGCGCTGGCGAAGGGCGCGGACCGGCGGCTCGACGCGGCGGCGGAGCGGCTGCACGGCTCGCTGTCCGCCCTCGCCGGACGCACCGCCGACGAAGCCGCGTTCGGCGCCCGGCGGATCGCCGAGGAGATGGCCCTGGTCCTCTGCGGATCTCTGCTGGTAAGGCTGGCCCCGGCCGCGGTCGCCGACGCCTTCTGCGCCTCCCGGCTGGACGGGGACGGGGGCCGCGCGTTCGGCACCCTGCCACCGGGGCCTGACCTCGACACGCTCATCGGCCGCGCCCTGCCCACCTGATGCCGGGATGAAGGCGCCCGCCCCATAGGCTTCTACTCCGTAGAAGGGAGCACCACATGGCTACCACGCGCAAGGCGACCGCCCACTGGAAGGGCGCACTCATTGACGGTTCCGGCACGGTCGACCTTGAGTCCTCCGGCGTCGGCTCCTACGACGTCTCCTGGCCGTCCAGGGCGGAGCAGGCCAACGGCAAGACCTCCCCCGAGGAGCTGCTCGCCGCGGCCCATTCCACCTGTTTCTCCATGGCGCTGTCGCACGGCCTGGCCGGAGCGGGCACGCCGCCGCAGACCGTGGACACCAGCGCCGAGGTGACGTTCCAGCCGGGAGAGGGCATCACCGGCATCGTGCTGTCGGTCAAGGCCCAGGTCCCGGGGATCTCCGCGGCGGACTTCCAGGCCGCCGCCGAGAAGGCCAAGGAGAACTGCCCGGTGAGCAAGGCGCTGGCCGGAACGACGATCAGCCTGAACGCCGAGCTGGTCGGCTGAGCCGATCGGCTGACACCCGCCGCGCGCCCGCCCTGTTCGCCGGGTGCGGGCGCGCACGAGGGGCATCTGGGCGAACGGCCTGCGCGAGACGGCCGGACGGGAGGACAATGGGGCCACATGCGTGAGGTCTGGCCGGGGCAGGCGTATCCGCTCGGCGGCACCTGGGACGGCGTCGGCACGAGCTTTGCGGTGTTCTCCGAGGTCGCCGACAAGGTCGAGCTGTGCCTGTTCGACGACCGGGGCCGTGAGGAGCGGGTCGATCTGCCGGAGAGCGACGGGTTCGTCTGGCACGGCTACTTTCCGGGGATCACGCCGGGGCAGCGGTACGGCTTTCGCGTCCACGGCCCCTACGAGCCCGCCAGAGGGCACCGCTGCAACCCGGCCAAGCTGCTGCTCGACCCGTACGCCAAGGCGATCGAGGGCGAGGTCACCTGGGACGAGGCGCTGTTCTCCTACCGCTTCACCGACCCGGCGCGGGCCAACGGCGCCGACAGCGCGCCGTTCATGCCGAAGAACGTGGTGGTCAACCCGTTCTTCGACTGGGGCTCCGACCGCAGGCCGGGCACGCCGTACCACCAGACGGTGATCTACGAGGCGCACGTGCGCGGGCTGACCATGCGCCACCCCGCCGTGCCGCGCGAGCAGCGCGGCACCTACGCCGGGCTGGCCCACCCCGCGGTCATCGAGCACCTGCTCGGCCTGGGGGTCACCGCGGTCGAGCTGATGCCGGTACACCAGTTCGTGCCCGAGCACGCGATGGTGGCCAGGGGCCTGACCAACTACTGGGGCTACAACACCATCGCCTACTTCGCGCCGCACAACGGCTACGGCTCCTCCGGGCAGAGCGGCGAGCAGGTGACGGAGTTCAAGGCGATGGTCAGGGCGCTGCACGAGGCGGGCATCGAGGTGATCCTCGACGTGGTCTACAACCACACCGCCGAGGGCGACCACATGGGGCCCACGCTGTGCTTCCGCGGCATCGACAACGCGGCCTACTACCGGCTGCACGACGGCGACCGGCGCTACTACCTCGACTACACCGGCTGCGGCAACTCGCTCAACGTGCGCTCCCCGCACGCCCTCCAGCTCATCATGGACTCCCTGCGCTACTGGGTGCTGGAGATGCACGTGGACGGCTTCCGCTTCGACCTCGCCGCGGCGCTGGCCCGTGAGCTGCACGACGTGGACCGGCTGAGCGCGTTCTTCGACCTCATCCAGCAGGACCCGGTGATCTCCCAGGTGAAGCTGATCGCCGAGCCGTGGGACGTCGGGCCGGGCGGCTACCAGGTGGGCAACTTCCCGCCGCTGTGGACCGAGTGGAACGGCAAGTACCGCGACTCGATGCGCGACTTCTGGCGCGGCCACGGCTCGATGCTGCCGGAGTTCGCCTCCAGGCTGACCGGCTCACAAGACCTGTACGCCTCCTCCGGCCGCCGCCCGGTGGCCTCCATCAACTTCGTGACCTGCCACGACGGGTTCACGCTCAACGACCTGGTCTCCTACAACCGCAAGCACAACGAGGCCAACCGCGAGGGCAACCGGGACGGCACCGACGACAACCGGTCCTGGAACTGCGGGGCGGAGGGCCCGGTGGAGGACCCTGAGATCGTCCGGCTGCGGCGGCGGCAGCGGCGCAACTTCCTGGCCACCTTGTTCGTCTCGCAGGGAGTGCCGATGGTGACCGCGGGCGATGAGTTCGGGCGCACCCAGCGGGGCAACAACAACGCCTACTGCCAGGACAACGAGGTGTCCTGGGTGGACTGGTCACTGGCCCGGGCCGAGTCCGGGCTGCTGGAGTTCGTCCGCGCGGTCGCGGCGCTGCGCCGGGCCCACCCGGTCTTCCAGCGCAGGCGGTTCTTCCACGGCCGCCTGGCCACCGACGGCCGGCGCGACATCGTGTGGTTCACCCCGGCGGGCAAGGAGATGACGGCCGCCGACTGGCACACCGGCTACGCCAAGTCGCTGGCCGTCTACCTGAACGGCGAGGCGATCGACGAGCCCGGCCCGCGCGGCGAGCGGATCATCGACGACTCGTTCCTGCTGCTGGTCAACGCCCACCACGAGGACATCACGTTCACCTTGCCGCAGGCGGAGTACGGCGACGGCTGGCGGGCGGTGCTCGACACGGCCGACGACGGGCCGCGCGAGGAGCCGCCCGCCGACGAGGCATGGGCCGCGGGCACGCCGGTGGCGGTCACGGGCCGCTCCATGCGCATCCTGTACCGGCGGCGGGCCACCGACTGATCCCACCCACTGCTTGACGGACGATGGCAGGTTCTTTACGTCCATCGTCAAGCAGCAGATGGCCACCGATGGGAACAGCAGCGCGAAAACCACCGGAAATCGCAGGTGGGAAGTGGGTTATGACAAGGTAGGGGGGTGCGGCGAATCTACCCAGCCGAGCGGGTCGAGGTGGACCTGGCAACGGCGTACGCGTACCCGGATCGCGAATGGTTGCGGATCAACATGGTCGCCAGCCTGGACGGCGCGGCCTGGTCCAAAGGGGTCTCCGAGGGGCTGTCCGGCCCCGCCGACCGGCGGCTCTTCCAGGTGCTGCGCGGCCTGGCGGATGTGATCCTGGTGGGCGCGGCGACGGTCAGGAGCGAGGGGTACGGGCCGGTGGAGGCGCGCGACTCGTGGGCCGAGCTGCGGGCCGGCCGCCCCCCGACACCGCCGATCGCGGTGGTGACCCGCAGGATCGACCTGGACCTCGGCGGGAAGTTCTTCGCGGCGACCGGCGCGCAGGCCAGGCCGATCGTGATCACCTGCGCCGCCGCGCCGCCCGACCGGCGGGAGGCCGCCGCGGCGATCTCGGACGTGATCGTCGCGGGCGACGATCGGGTCGAACCGGACCAGGCCCTGCGTGCGCTGCGCGAACGCGGGCTGAACCACGTGCTGTGCGAGGGCGGGCCCCGGCTCGGCGGCGGGCTCGCCGCGGCCGGGCTGATCGACGAGGTGTGCCTGACGGTCAGCCCGCTGCTGATCGGCGGGGGCGCGGCCCGGGTGCTCAACGGGCCGGTCGGCCGCACGCCGCTGCGCCTCGCGCAGATTCTCGAAGAGGACGGGTTCCTCTTCACCAGATATGCCAGGGAGGAACCATGACCCTGCCCATCGAACCACCGGTGGCGCCCATGCTGGCCAAGGCCGTCAAGGGCCTGCCGGCACAGGACGGCACCCTGTTGTACGAGCCCAAGTGGGACGGCTTTCGCTGCATCATCTTCCGCGACGGCGACGAGGTCTACCTGGGCAGCCGCAACGAGCGGCCGTTCACCCGCTACTTTCCCGAACTGGTCGAGGCGGCGCGGCGCGAGTTGCCCGACCGCGTCGTGGTGGACGGCGAGATCGTGCTGCGGCGGGGGCAGGTGCTCGACTTCGACGCACTACAGCAGCGCATCCATCCCGCCGCCTCCAGGGTGAAGCTGCTGGCCGAGCAGACGCCGGCCTCGTTCATCGCCTTCGACCTGCTGGCCCTGGGCGATGACAACCTGATGGAGACGCCGTTCCGGCGCCGCCGCGAGCTGCTGGCCGGCCTGTTCCGCGGCTCGGGCGGCTCGGTACGGCTGACCCCGATCACCGACGACGCGGACCTGGCCGGGCGCTGGTTCGAGACCTTCGAGGGGGCCGGGCTCGACGGGATCGTGGTGAAGCCCGGCGACCTGCCGTACGAACCGGACCGGCGGACGATGTTCAAGGTCAAGCACGAGCGCACGGCCGACGTGGTCGTGGCGGGCTACCGGGAGCACAAGACGGGCCCGATCGTCGGCTCGCTGCTGCTCGGCCTCTACGACGACGCGGGCCGGCTGCACCACGTGGGGGTGGCCGCGTCCTTCCCGATGACGCGCAGGGCCGAGCTGGTCGAGGAGGTCAAGCCGTACCTCACCGACCTGGCCACCCATCCGTGGGGGGCGTGGATGGCCCCCGCGGCCGAGGCCGGCGGCGAGCAGGCCCCGGGCGGGCCGCGGCGGCCGGGGTCCAACGTCTCGCGCTGGAACGCCAAGAAGGATCTGTCCTTCATCCCGCTGCGGCCGGAGCTGGTGATGGAGGTGGCCTACGACCACATGGAGGGCGAGAGGTTCCGGCACACCGCGCAGTTCCGCCGCTGGCGGCCGGACCGCACGCCGGAATCGTGCACCTACGAGCAGCTCGAACGCCCGGTCTCCTATGACCTGGACGACATTCTCGCCAGATAATCTCCGGGACATCCCCGATGGACAGGATCGGCCGGGCGCGGCTATACCTCAGAACATGATGACTACTGACTCGGCAGACGAACTGAAGGCGGCCGTCGCGGCACGGCGCGACCTCGGGCCCGAGTACGAGGACGCCATCGTCGAGGGCTTTTTGGAGAAGGTGGACCAGCAGATCGAGGAGCGGGTCCGCCAGCGGGCCGCCGGCCTTCCCACGCCGACTCCGGCCGGCCAGTCCAAGCGCGGCGACGGCCAGGTGCTGGCGCTGGCCATCGTCTCGCTGGGCGTCGGGTTGATCGGCACGATCACCACCGCCGTCAACGATGCCGACATGGGGCTGTCCTTCATGCTGTGGCTCGGCGTCGTGGCGGTCAATGTCGCCTTCATGCTGAGCCGCAGGCGTTCCTGAGCCCTGCCTCCCCTTCCACCGCCGCGCCCGGCTCAGCCCGATGATCCCGAACGGGCCCGGAACGCGGCGGCCTTGACGCGGTTCTGGCAGGCGGTGGAGCAGAACCGGCGGGTGCCGTTGCGCGAGGTGTCGACGTAGACGCGGTCGCAGACCGGCGCGGTGCACACGCCCAGGCGGTCGTGCAGTTCGCCGCCGAGCACCACGGCGAGCCCGGTGGCGCAGCTCGCCGCCCAGTCCCTGGCCGGGCTGCCATCGGAGCCGTGGAAGTGCAGGTGCCACGGCTCGCCGTCGTGGCGGTCCAGATGCGGCCGGGCCCGGTACTCCTCCAGCAGCCGGTTGACCTGTACGGCCGCCGCGTCGACATCTCCCCTGCCCACCGCGGTGAACACGGCCCGCAGCTCGGTGGCGATGCCGGTCAGCTCCGCCACCTCCTCATCGGCGATCTCCGCCCGGCCGCCGCCGGGCCGCAGCGACTCGGCGACCGCGCGCCGCCGTTCCTCCCCTTCAGGCGGGGCATAGGCCCTGCCCCGCCGCGTGCCGTGCGTGAGGACGTTCACCAGGCCGACCGCGACCGCGACCACGCCGTCCGTGTGACTGTTGAAATTCACTTGACCAGTCACGCCCTTCGCCGTAGATTCATGACTGTCGAAATCATAGACGACAGTCACAAGGAGGCGTTCGTGCCGACGCTCAGCCAGCAGACCGCACACGATTGGATCGCCCGCTGGGACGTGCAGCAGGAGGGCTACCTGCCCGACCGGGAAGACCGGTTCACCGCGCTGGTGGACGCGGTGGAGGCCGCGGCCGGCCGGCCCGACCCACTGGTGATCGACCTCGGGTGCGGGCCGGGGTCGCTGGCCGTCCGGCTGCTCGCCCGGCTCCCGCGGGCCACCGTCGCCGCGGTCGACGCCGATCCGCTGCTGCTGTCCCTCGGCCGCTCCGGATACGGCCACGTGCGCGGGCTCCACTTCACCCGGCTCGACCTGCGCGTGCCCGGCTGGAGCGACGCCCTCACCCTGGACCGCCCGGCCGACGTCGCGGTCAGCACCACCGCGCTGCACTGGCTGGCCGAGGAGCACCTGCGGGCGGTCTACGCCGAGGTGGCCTCGGTCCTGCGCCCCGGCGGGCTGCTGCTCAACGGCGACCACATGGACACCGGCGACACCAGCCCCATGTTGTCCGCCCTGGAGAAGCTGGTACACGACCGCGAGACCGGCCGCCGGTTCGCCGAGGGCCGTCCCGAAGACTGGGCGGAATGGTGGCAGGCGACCGCGGCGGACCCGGCGCTCGCCGGGCTGGTGGCCGAGCGGGAGCAGATGCTGGCGGCGGCCGAACGCGACCACACCGAGTCGCCCCTGCTGTCCACCCACCTGGCCGCGCTGCGCGACGCGGGCTTCGCCGAGGTCGGCACCCTGTGGCAGCGCGGCAACAACCGCCTCCTCGCCGCCATCACCCCGACACGCCCCTGACCGGCGGGCCGTGACGCTTCTACCGGGGGGTGCGGCGGAGGCGGGCCAGGGCGAGTGCGGCGCCCAGCAGGGCGAACAGTGCGGCGAGTGCGAAGATCGCCGAGGGGCCGGCGCGCTCGCCGACCGCGCCGGCCGCCGCGGCACCGGCCGCGCCGCCGACGCCGATGGCCGTGGACAGCCAGCCGAACGCCTCCGCGCGAGCCGCCGGGACCAGTTCGTCCACGATCAGCGAGGTCGAGGTGAGCGCCGGGGTGAGCGTGAGACCCGCTACCAGCAGCAGGGCCCCGGCGGGCGGCAGTGAGGTGAGCAGGGCCAGCGGGGCCAGGGCCACCCCCATCCAGGCGAGCAGCCAGATCAGCCGGATCGCCGGCGGCGAGGTCCAGCGCCGCACACCGTACACCGCGGTGCCGATGATCCCTCCGGCCGAGACCATCGCGACCAGCACGCCCGCCACCGCGGGCTGCCCCTGCGCCGACGCGAGCGCGGGCATCCCCACCTCCAGCGTGCCGATCGCCGCGCCCAGCAGCAGGACCACGCCGAGCAGGGTCGGCACGCCGGGCGACCGCAGCACCCGGCCCCTGCCCCCGTCCGGCGCGGCTGGCCGGGACGAGCGCAGCGCCCCGGCCAGCGCCAGCGTGCCCGCTCCGGCCAGCGCGGCGACCCCGCCCAGCGCGACCGACGCCGACGCCGCCGCGACGAGCGCCCCGAACACCAGCGGCCCGGTCAAGATCGCCAGCTCCTGCACCAGGAAGACCAGGCTGTAGGCGGCGGTACGGCTCTCCGTACCGATCCGCTCGCCCCAGTGGATGCGCATGCTCACCGAAACCGGCGGCAGCCCCGCCCCGGCCACCAGCGCCAGGGCGACCAGCGACCACCCGGGCGCGCCCGCCGCGGCCAGCAGCACCAGCCCGAGCAGCGCGCCAAGGTGCACCAGCGCGGTGGCCACCAGCACGCCCCCGATGCCCCGCCGGTCGATGATCCGCCCCTGCACCGGTCGCGCGACCCCCACCCCGGCCGACATCGCGGCGGCGGCCAACCCCCCGAGCGCCAGCGAACCGGTGGACTCCTTGACCACCAGTACCGCCCCGATCGGCCCGACCTGCTGGGTGACCTGCGCCAGCAGCCCGCACACGGCCTGCGGCCCCACCCCGGGCAACCGCAGAAACGCCCGAATCGGAGAAGGGGAGGAATCATCGCTCATCCGGCGAGAGTAACGATCTCCGATTCACCCGGGCAGCCCACGACGCCGACGACGGCTCGGAGGCGGCGCGATGTGACCAGGCGCCCGCCGGCTGATGTCAGGGGCGGGCCTTGCTGGGCTGGACGCGCTTGGGCTCGCCGGGCATCTTGGGGTAGTTCGGGGGGTAGGGCAGGTCGCCGCGGTCGTCGGCGTGGAACCATTCGAGCAGGGGGGTCAGGGAGTACGCCTTGTCGTCCAGAGTGGCGTGGACATCGCCGAGATCGGCGAAGCGGGCGGGGACGGTGCGGATGTCGAAGGCGGACGGGTCGACTTCGGGGAGTTCGTCCCAGGTGACCGGCGTGGAGACGGGGGCGTGCGGCCTGGCCCGGATGGAGTAGGCGGCGACCACGGTGCGGTCCAGGGCGTTCTGGTTGAAGTCGATGAAGACGCGCTCGCCGCGTTCCTCCTTCCACCAGGCGGTGGTGGCGAGGTCGGGGGCGCGGCGTTCGACCTCGCGGGCCAGGGCGATGGCCGCGTACCGTACCTGGACGAAGTCCCATTCCGGGCGGATGCGCACGGCGATGTGGACGCCCCGGCTGCCGGAGGTCTTCGGGAAGCCGGTGATGCCGAGTTCGCCGAGCACGTCGCGGACCACGAAGGCGACCTCGCGGGCCTGGTCGAAGCCGGTGCCCGGCTGCGGGTCGATGTCGATCCGCAGTTCGTCGGGATGGGCGAGGTCGGCGGCGCGGGCCTGCCAGGGGTGGAAGTCGATGGTGCCCAGGTTGGCGCACCAGGCGAGGTCCGCCACCTCGGTGACCAGCAGCGTCTCAGCGGTACGCCCGCTGGGGAAGCGCACGGTCACGCCCTGGACCCACTCGGGCCGCTTGGCGGGCAGCCGCTTTTGGTAGATGGCGTCATTGAGCACGCCGTCCGGGTGGCGCTTGATGTACGTCGGCCGGTCGCGGAGCCCGCGCAGCGCGCCCTCGCCCACACTGACGTAGTACTCCACGAGTTCCCGCTTGGTCGCCCCGATCTCCGGGAAATACACCTTGTCGGGATTGGTGACCTTGACGGTGCGCTGCCCGACTTCAAGTTCTATGTACGGCGAGGCCATGCTCCCGACCGTACCCCCGCTGACCTGCCCGGGTTAGGGCGGGCCCGTCCCGGAGCCGCCCGATGGCGGGATCGGGCGCTCGACGGGACGGACCACGACGACCATCCGCCGCGCCGGTGATTTCGCCGGGCGCTGGCGCATCGCCCGGCCGCCGGCGGCGGTCGGCCTCCCGGTCAGGGCGCCCAGCACGGGCGAGGGCCGGCGCCATCCGGGGCAGGCCGCGGACGGTCTCCCCATTCATCGATGGAAGGTGACACACCTCCCACACTTACAAAGACGCCAAATCTCCCCCGAAAGGATGCTTCCACCCGCAACTCGGCTCGATGAAGCGTCCTGCGCGCCACGATCGTAGGCTGGAGGCATGGATAAAGTGGTCAAGAGCGACGCCGAGTGGCGAGTGCAGCTCTCGCCCGAGGAGTTCAGGGTGCTGCGTCAGGCGGGCACCGAGCGTCCCTTCACCGGAGAGTACGTCGACACCAAGACGATCGGCGTCTACTCCTGCCGCGCCTGTGGCGCGGAGTTGTTCCGCTCGGAGACCAAGTTCGACTCCCATTGCGGCTGGCCGTCCTTCTTCGAGCCGTCCGATTCGGATGCCGTCGTGCTGATCGAGGATCGCTCGCTCGGCATGGTGCGCACAGAGGTCCGCTGTGGCCGCTGCGACTCCCACCTCGGACACGTGTTCCATGGTGAGGGCTACGCGACCCCGACGGATGACCGCTACTGCATCAATTCGATCGCCTTGCGGCTGGAGCCCGCACAGCAGCCCGCCAGATAGCCATATCCGGTCAGGTTTAGGTCTTGCGCGTCCCTTGCCGCCGCCAGGAAGCTAATGGCGATCGGCGACAGAGGGGGCGCTCATGCCAGGGGGGACGCGTGCCGACGGACCGGAAGCAGGCTCCATCGGCCGCCGCGGCATGACGAAGCCCTGCCGGGCGCAAGCCGCGGCGGCCGAGCCCCGCATCCGCCGCTCCCCCGGTGAGCCGTACGCCCCCTCCGTGAACGCCGCCCAGAGTCCCGGCGTCAGGGCAGACGCGCGGGCCGCCGGAGCGGGCGCCGTCCCGACGCACCTCGTGCCGGCACGCGGCCCCGGCTGAGGCGGGAGGGTCCGATCAGCGGCTTCCGGATGGCGAGAGCGGAGATCGTGCTGGTGACGGCCCGATCCCTGGTACCGGCGCTGCGGGACCGCCTGCATCTGCGCCACAGGTGGCAGACCATCGAGACCATCGGCAGGGTGCTCACTCAGCGGTGCGTCAAGTGCGGCAGGACCAGGGTCAGGATCAGATGATCCGGACGCCCGTCAGTCCGCCGGCTTGGGGTGGGTGACCCGGCAGTTGGCGTCGTCGGAGCCGAGGATGTTGGCGAGCACCGGGTTGCCGTTCTCCCCGAACTCCGCCTGCACGAAGACGATGGGGTCGGCGATGCCCTGTTCCTCGATCAGGTAGCGCAGGCCGCGCTGGCACAGTTCGAGCGCGTCGCGGGAGTTGTCCGCCGACTGCGGCAGGTCGGTGTAGATGCGCAGGTAGCCACCGACCGAGCGGACGTCGGTGACGCGCTTGGCGGGCGAGTCCTTCTTGCTGCGCAGGAACTCCACCGCACGCGTGTCGGTGTGCTCGGACGGCCCGGACGCACGCTCGGCGGTCTTGCGTTCGCTCCGCCTGCCGTCGCTCTTCTTCTCGTCGCTCTTCTTCTCGTCGCTCTTCTTGTCGTCCGGCTTCTGCTCGGTCTTTCCCGCGTCCGAGGCGATGACCGGCGCCTCCGACGGGACCTGCGCGGAGGCGGCGTACGGCGGGCCGCCGGTGACCGCGGGCGCCGCCGTACCGGAAGGCGCGGCGACGACCGCGGGAGCCTCGCCGCCCCTGATCAGCGTGTATCCCGTCGCGACCACTCCGAGCGCGCCGAGCGCCGCCACATAGGCCACCGCCCGCCGCGCGCTCGTCCCGCCCTGCCCGCCGCGGCGATGCCGCCCGCCGCGACCTCTGGAACGCGCCACCCCGTCACCGCCCGTTGCCACGCTTTCGCCTCACTCAGCCGGAGATCTGCCTTGAGTATGACAAATCATGGACGTGTCAGCCTACGCTTCGGCAAAGCGGATATTTCGCCCGTTACGGCAGGGCGGCCACCAGTTCGGTGACGGGCTTGCGCACCCCGGTGTAGAAGGGGATCTCCACGCGGGTGTGCCTGCGGGCCTTCGCGGCGCGCAGGTGGCGCATCAGGTCGACGATCCGGTGCAGCTCGTCCGCCTCGAACGCGAGCATCCACTCGTAGTCGTTGAGCGAGAAGCAGGCGACCGTGTTGGCCCGCACGTCGGGGTAGTCGCGCGCCATCTTCCCGTGCTCGGCCAGCATCGCCCGGCGCTCGGCGTCGTCCAGCAGGTACCACTCCAGCGAGCGGACGAACGGATAGACGCTCACGTAAGCACGCGGCTCCTCCTCGGCGAGGAAGGCCGGGATGTGCGACTTGTTGAACTCCGCGGGCCGGTGCAGCGCCATCGCCGACCACTCCGGCGTGCAACGCCGCCCCAGCTCGGTACGGCGGAAGCGGGAGTAGACCTCCTGAAGGTCCTCAGAGGTGGGGGCGTGCCACCAGAACATGAAGTCGGCGTCGGCGCGGAAACCGCTGACGTCGTAACAGCCCCTGGTCACCACGTCCTTGCCGGCCGCCTGGGCGAGCAGGTCGGTGACCTCGGCGGCCATCGCCTTCCGGTCGCCCTCGCACGACTCGCGCAGCTTGAACACCGACCACATCGTGTAGCGGATCACCTGGTTGAGGTCACGCGCCTTGGGCCGCGCGCCTTCTTCCCTCGTCATATCGGCACACCCTTTGCAAGCCGCCATGGAACCACGCCGTGGTCCCGCCTCACGCGGAACCGGCCGACTGCCATTCTCTCGTGGGGTCCAGGTGGTCCAGCACCCGGGCCGCCGCGGTACGGGCCGTGGCGACGCACGCAGGAATGCCGAGGCCGTCGTAGGCCGCTCCGCAGACCGCGAGGCCCGGGGCGGCTGCGACGGCCGCGCGGATGCGCGCCACGCGGTCCAGGTGCCCCACCTCGTACTGCGGCAGCGCCCCGCCCCACCGGGTGACACGGCTGTCGCGCGGCAGCCCGCGCACGCCCATCACCTCCGACATCTCGGCCATGGCCAGGGAGACCAGCTCCCCGTCGTCGCGCTGGAGGATCCGCTCCTCGCCCAGCCGGCCGATCGAGCAGCGCAGCACGATCGTGTTCGGGTCGGCCGCGGCCAGGTGCGGCCACTTCACCGAGCTGAACGTGGCCGCCTTGACCGGGCGGCCCTCGACCGGCGGCACCAGGTAGCCGCTGCCCGACGGCGGGGCGGGGAAGGCGGCCCGGGGGTAGGCGAGGGTGACGATGGCCATGCTCGCGTACTCGATCGCGGCCAGCTCGGCGGCGGCAGCCGGGACCTCGTCCGCGAGCAGCCGGCCGGCCGGGGCGGCGGGCACGGCCAGCACCACCGCGTCGGCCTCCACGATCTCCGGCTCGGGCACCGGACCGGCGATCAGCCGCCAGCCGCCGGTCGTACGGCGCAGCTCGCGCACCGTGACGCCCGTCCTGACGGTGGCGCCCGAGGCGGCGGCCACGGCCTGGGGCAGACCGCCCATGCCGCCGCGCAGCGTGGTGAAGACCGGCCCCGCGTCCGCGGGCGCCTCGGCGACGATCTGCCGCGCGGCGCCGGACAGCGAGCGCGCCGACCGCGCCACCGCCGCGATCCGCGGCATGGTCGCCTCCAGTGACAACGCCTCCGCGCGCCCGGCGTAGACGCCTCCGAGCATCGGCTCGACCAGCCGTTCGACCACCTCGGCGCCCATCCGGGCGCGGACGTAGGCGGCGACCGACACGTCGCCGGCGACCGGCGTGGCCGGCAGCACCTGGTCCAGCAGCGCGCGGGCCAGCCCGGACGGCGTCAGGACACCCGACCTGCCGAGCCCGGCCAGGTCGGAGGGCACGCCCATGACCTGACCTGGAGGCATCGGCCGCAGCGTGCCCCTGCTCAGGATCGACGCCCGCGTCGTGCCGGGGTAGACCAGCTCGTCACCGAGGCCGGCCATCCGGGCGAGGTCCTTGCCCTCGGGCCGCCTGGCCAGCATGGCCTCCGCGCCCGCGTCGACCGCGACGCCGGCCACCTCGCTCACGTGCAGCTTCCCGCCGATCCGCGGCGAGCCCTCCAGCACGGTCACCCGGACCGCGTCACCCGCCTGCCGCCGCAGGAACCAGGCCGCGGCCAGGCCCGCGATCCCGCCTCCGACGACCACCACATGCCGTCCGCCGTCGCCCTTCATGTCACCAGACGGTACCGGCACCCGAACGTGACTTCATCGTGACGCCCTCGGTTAAACCGCGCGATGGCCGCAGCCGTGAATGAGACCATGAGCAGAATTCAGCACGGCCTGCGGCTGGGCGTGCCCTTAGCGGCCCTCCTGCTGCTCGGCACCGCGTGCGGCGGCGGTGGCGGCGGGAGCGCGCAGACCACCTCGGAGCGCGCCGACGCCCCCGCCGCCCTCACCTCAGAGGACCGGTCCGGCAAAGGCGAATCCAGCATCACGGCCAGGAAGCCGCAGTCCGCCACCGACGAGGAGTCCGGACGCGACACCTCGGGCAAGATCGAGCTGGTCAAGGCCGAGCGGGCGGTCATCTACGTCTCGGAGATGAGCGTCAAGGTCAAGGACGTGCCCGCGGCGGCCGAGAAGGCCAAGCAGATCGTCACCGCCGCGCAGGGCCATCTGTCCAAGGAGGAGAGTGATTCCTTCGGCAAGCGCGACGCGTCGGCCCGGCTGGAGTTCAAGGTGCCGCCCCCGGCCTACCCGGGGGTGCTCGCCCGGCTCGGGAAGGAACTCGGCGATCGTGAGTCGCTGCGGCAGGGCACCGAGGACGTCACCGAGGAGGTCGCCGACGTCGAGAGCCGGCTCGCGTCCTCGAAGTCGGCCCTGGAGTCGCTGCGCGCGCTGCTCAAGCGGGCCGACACCATCGGCGAGGTCCTCCAGGTCGAACGGGAGATCAACGAGCGCGAGGCCGACCTGGAGTCATTGCAGGCCAGGCAGAAGTCGCTGGCCGAGCGGACCAGCATGGGCACCATCACGCTCCACCTGTTCGGGCCCGCCTCGCCCGCCCCGAAGCGGGCCGACGACCCCAGCGGGTTCGCCGCCGGGCTGCGGTCGGGCTGGCACGGGCTGGCGGACTTCGTGAAGGTCGTGCTGACCTTGGTGGGCGTACTGCTGCCGTGGCTGATCGTGATCGTCCCGCTGGTGGCCGGCCTGGTGCTGCTGGTACGGCGGAGCCGCAGGCGGCACGCGCCGCCCCCGGCCGCGGAGGCGGGCGAACCGGCGGTCAGTTGACCGGGAAGGCGTGCACGAACTCGGTGAGCCGGGTGAGCGCGCCGGGATCGGTCGAGGGCAGGACCCCGTGTCCGAGGTTGAACACATGGCCCTCGGCCGTCCGGCCGCGCGCAAGCGCGTCGCGGGCCCGCGACTCGATCACCTCCCATGGGGCGAGCAGCACCGCGGGGTCGAGGTTGCCCTGCAGCGCGCGTCCCGGGCCGACCCGCTCGGCGGCCCGGTCCAGCGGCACCCGCCAGTCGACCCCCACCACGTCGGCCCCCGCCTCGCCGAGCAGGCCGAGCAGTTCGCCGGTGCCGACGCCGAAGTGGATGCGCGGCACGTCGAGGTCGGCCAGCGCGGCGAAGATGCGACTGGTGTGCGGCAGCACGAACGCCCGGTAGTCGTCGGGGGCCACGGCCCCCACCCAGGAGTCGAACAGTTGCAGGGCCGAGGCCCCGGCCTCGGCCTGGATGCGCAGGTAGCCGATGGTGATGTCGGTGAGGCGGTCCAGCAGCGCGTGCCAGAGCGCGGGCTCGCCGTACATCATGGCCTTGGTGTGGTCGTGGTTCTTGGACGGCCCGCCCTCGATCAGATAGGACGCGAGCGTGAACGGCGCGCCGGCGAAGCCGATCAGCGGCACCGGGCCGAGCTCCTTGACCAGCCCGCGCACGGCCTCGCCGACGTAGGGCACGTCATCGGGCTCGATGGGGCGCAGCGCGCCGAGCGCGTCCGCCGACCTGATCGGGTCGGCCACCACCGGGCCGACGCCCGGCTTGATGTCCAGGTCGATGCCGATGGCCTTGAGCGGCACCACGATGTCGCTGAAGAAGATCGCCGCGTCGACGCCGTGGCGGCGGACCGGCTGCATCGTGATCTCCACGATCAGGTCGGGGGTGGCGCAGGCGGTGAGCATCGGCACGCCCTCGCGCAGCGCGCGGTACTCGGGCAGCGAGCGGCCCGCCTGGCGCATGTACCACACCGGGATGTGCGGGACGGGCAGGCGCCGGCAGGCACGGACGAACGGGGACTCGGCTGGATTCACCCTCACAGGGTGCCATGGGGCACCTGCGGTCCGCGCACGGACGCGGCGGCGGGATGAGGGGAAATGCGGCATGGTGTGGCCAAGCCAGCCTTTTCCGCTCGCCGTCACCCGCCGCCTTCGCCGGGCGCGTCCGGGCGGCGCGCCGCCACGCCACGAGCGCCCTGCGGCCATTGAATGCGGCTTGAACGCCGCATGAAGGGTACAGTGCGCGTTATGGGAGAGCCGTGACGAGCTATCGGCTGGTTCAAATGTTCGTCAAGTCACCGCGCGGCATCGATTCGGGTACCACTTTCGGGACACGCCGAGTGCGTTGCGCGGAATTGTCGGTCGGGCGTGCCAACGTTCGGAGCACGACCCGACGAAAGGCCCGTGAGATGACCGCGATGTGGAGTTCCCCCGAGCGCCGCACTGAGCGCTGTGCCTCGTGTGCCGAAGAGCGGGTCTTCGAGCAGCCGCCATGCCACGACGGGCATGATCCCGGCGAGTGTCCGGAGTGGGCGTGCGCGGAGTGCGGGCACGCGATGCTCATCGGCGGCCCGCTCCCGGTGAGTACGACCCACCGGCGGCGAATCCCGGTCGCGGCTTGATCGATTCCCATGGCTCCTACATCTACCCCCGTGGTCCCCATGCGCCTGACTTCGACCTACTCTTCGACTATGACCATCGGTGACGCGCCCGACGCCCCCGCCGCCTTCCGGCGCGCGGTGGAGAGTCTGCGCGGCACGGAGGTCAGACCGGAGATCGAGCTGGAGGACATCCCGGCGCCGCAGCGGCTGGCCCCCTACTCCGCCGCGATCGGCGCGTCGGTCTACCGCGACGGCGACGAGCTGGCGATCGGCCGGCTGATCCTGCTCTACGACCCCGAACAACAGCGCGGCTGGGACGGTCCGTTCCGGCTGGTGGCCTATGTCCGGGCGGACATGGAGCCGGAGATCACCTCCGACCCGCTGCTCGGGCCGGTGGCCTGGAGCTGGCTGACCGACGCCCTGGAGGCCCACCAGGCCGGTTACGCGGAGGCCGGTGGCACGGTGACCCGGGCCGTGTCGGAGGGGTTCGGCAACAAGGCGGCCGATCCCGTCACCACCGAGCTGGAACTGCGCGCCTCCTGGTCGCCCAGGGACGACGACCTTTCCGGCCATGTCGCCGCATGGTGCGATCTGATGTGCCTCGCGGCGGGTATGCCTCCGCTACCACCCGACGTGGCGTCTCTGTCGCCGCGCCGCCGCGAAGATCCGGAGTCCTTCAGGAAGTGACCGACGAGAAGACCATTCCGGAGCGGGAGGCCGTACCGCTGCTGGAACCACGCGAGGGCATCCCCGCGGTGATCGAGGCCCCCGGCGAGCTGGCCGCGGCGGTGGCGGCGTTCGCCGCGGGCCACGGGCCGGTGGCGGTGGACGCCGAGCGCGCCTCGGGCTACCGCTACAGCGGCAGGGCCTACCTGGTCCAGTTGCGCCGCGCGGGCGCGGGCACCGTGCTGATCGACCCGGTGTGCTGCCCCGACCTGGCCGCGCTCGACGCAGCGTTGGCCGACACCGAGATCGTGCTGCACGCCGCCTCCCAGGACCTCCCCTGCCTGGCCGAGCTGGGGCTGCGCCCCCGGCTGCTGTTCGACACCGAGCTGGCCGGCCGGCTGCTCGGCTACGAGCGGGTCGGGCTCGGCACCATGGTGGAGACCGTGCTGGGCCTGCGCCTGGAGAAGGGGCACTCCGCGGCCGATTGGTCCACCCGGCCGCTGCCGGAAGACTGGCTGCGCTACGCGGCGCTCGACGTCGAGGTGCTGGTGGAGCTGCGCGACGCGCTGCACGACGAGCTGGCCGGAGCGGGCAAACTGGAGTGGGCCGAGGAGGAGTTCTCCGCGGTGCTCGCCACGCCGCTGCCGGTGCCGAGGTCCGATCCGTGGCGACGCACTTCGGGCATCCACAAGGTCCGCTCACTGCGCGGCCTCGCGGTCGTGCGCGAGCTGTGGAACCTGCGTGACCGGCTGGCCAGGGAGGCCGACCTCGCTCCCGGGCGGGTGCTACCCGACTCGGCGATCGTGACCGCGGCCCTGGAGATCCCGCGCACCACCAAGGGGCTCACCGAGATCGCGCCGTTCACCGGCCGCAGCGCCCGGCGGCACCTGCGCGAGTGGCTGGCCGCGATCGGCAGGGCCCGCGGGCTGCCCGACACCCAGCTTCCGCAGCCGAGCACGCCGGGCGACGGCCCGCCGCCCGCCAACCGCTGGGCCGACCGCGACCCGGCCGCCGCCCGGCGGCTCGCCGCGGCGCGCGCGGTGGTCGCCGCGCTGGCCGATGAGCACCGCATGCCGACTGAGAACCTGTTGCAGCCTGACGCGGTGCGCCGGTTGACCTGGGAGCCGCCGGAGGTGATCGATGACGAGTCGATCGCGGACCGGCTGCGCGGGCTCGGCGCCCGTTCCTGGCAGATCGGGCTGACCGCGCGCCCGATGGCCAAAGCGTTAACCAGGCTGGAGACCAAGGGAGAAGTCTGACCGGTTTGCGTGGAAATATGATCCTTTAGGGCAATTTTTCGCCATTAAGCTGGTCGCTGGCTGGAAAAGCTATTGATTCACACCCCGACGCTGTCGCTCGCGGCGCACAGCCGGGTGAGCTTTCTGCGGTGTGCGCGGTACGCGCGGGCGACGCCGTCCAGGAATTCGGTGTCGCTTTCCAGGTCGCCGCCGCCCGGCACCGTGGGCGCGTCCCCGGCGAGGCGGGGCGACCGCCCGCGTTCCTTTTCGTGCGTCGCGGCCGCGAGCATCGCCGCCTCGGCCAGGACCTCCGCGTCCCGGCCGGTGATGCCCCTGCGCGCGGCCAGCTTCCGGGCCGCCGCCGCGACCTCAGGGTCGAAGTACGGCAGCAGCGCCAGCCGGGCGTCCCTGATCTCGATCACTCTCCGGTAGAGGCGCAGCCGCAGGTCCACCGGGGACAGCTCGGAAAGGGCCGCCGCCGGGGGGACGAGCGCGATCTCCGGTACCGCGCGGTAGAGCGCCAGCCACAGCGGGCGCAGCCGGCGGTAGGCCAGATAGCGGCCGGCGAACTCCAGCGCCTCGGGGACCTTCAGCCGCGGCCCCCAGCCGGGCATGGTCGTGCCGATCACCAACAGCAGCAGGGAGAGCGGCGGGAGCAGCGCGTCCAGGTTCAGCGGCACCGGCGGATAGGAGAACTCCAGCCGCCGCGCGGCGAAGTAGATCGCCTTGTGGACCTGGTACGCCATGGCGACCGCGGCCCCGGCGACCACCAGGTGCAGCCCGGCCCGCAGCGTCGCCGTGGCGGCCATGCGGGCGCAGCGCAGCCCCTCTCGGGTCACGCCGACGAAGGCGGGCACGATGGCCAGCGCGTAGACGAGCCAGTATTCGAGGACCCACGGGGCCGCGCCGTACCTGGCGGCGAAGCGCACGTCATCGACGGGGGTGGGGGCGGCGGCGAACAGCACCGCCATGGCCACCAGGGCGGCGGCCAGGTAGCAGGCGTAGCGCACGATGCCCGCACGGGCGTTCCTGCCGGGTTCGTCCATGAGGTGGAAGAACGCGTGGCCCGCCCAGGCCACGCCCAGCATTCCGGCGTGCCCGAGGAGTCTCGCGAGATTGGGGATGCCGGTCAGCTCGCCGATCAGGCCGTAGACGACGGGCGTGTTGACGGTGGTGGAGATGGCCAGGCCGGTCAGGACCAGCGCGACCATGCGCCGGGACGGCTCGGCCTGGCGGCGGCGGCCGTGCGGAGCGAGGAGGAGCAGGAACCACGCGACGATCGACGGCCCGTACATGCGGATCCACTCCGCCATCCCGTTCCCCCGTTCAAAAGGGCCGGGCGGGGGGGCCGCCCGACGACCAGTCCAGTGCGGTCATGAGACGACGGGCCAGCGAGCCGGGGCGAACACCCCGCCGCGGCCGGCGGGCGCGCTGCTGGATCAGCGTGGCCAGCAGCTCCGCCTCCTGCTCCTCGATCGCCGTGTAGGAGGTACGGCCGAGCATGCGGACCACCATGCCGGGGTCGAGGTCGGGCAACAGCGCCCGGGCCAGCTCCGCGGCGGGGTCCGTGACCCGGTAGTGGTCGCACAGCAGGTGGCTCAGCTCGTGCAGGATGATGTGCTCTTGGTGCGGCGGCGTGGTCGCGTCCTCGTAGAAGATCACGTCGGCCGTCTCCGTCGCCACCCACAATCCCTGCACGCCGGGGTTGCCGGTCATCGGCAGCAGGTGGATCGGGCGTCCCCGCTCCTCCGCCAGCGTGGCGCACAGGACGCGCACGTCGAACGGCGTGGGAAGGGTGAGGGCGTCCAGCCGGGCTTCGCAGCGCAGCCGGAGGCGCTTCAGCGATGCCCTTCCCGGCTTGCCGGGCAGATCGCCGTCGCCGCGGCCCGGGTCCGGAACCGGGGCCTCGCCGTCCGGTCCGTGCCGGGACGAGTGCGGCGGCCCGTCGGGCGCAGTCCGGCGTGGGCGAGAACGGCCGATCGCGGAGCGAATCCAGCGAAAACAGCGGGCAAGTGCGTGGGCAGTTATTGCGAGGTCGCGCGGCATAGCGTCCCCGTCCCGAATTGAGCGGCCCCCCGTAGGTCCGCCTGAGCAGATACTAGCGCGGGTGTCCAGCCCGCTTTCAAGGGTCTGCCCGTTTATTCGGAGCGCATACTATCGGCGTGATCGCCCGCGTCGCCCAATCCTTCCAGTTCGCGGACGCGTTCCAACATCTCGGTGATGGCGTCCAGGCTCTTGGTGGAAAGGCCGGAGGCGCGCAGCGCGATCTGCCGGATCGAAGAATCGCGAAGTGCGGTGAGCAGCGCCAGTTCGGCGTCGATGCGCTCGGCGGCCGCGTCGTCGAAGAAGTAGGCCGGCGGCACGCCGAAGAAGTCGGCCAGAGCCTCCAGGTGGCGCATCGTGGGGTTGTCGCGCAGGCCCTTGCGGAGCTGCCAGATGTAGGTGCCGGAGATGGTGGGGCCGCCGCGCGCCTTCAGCGCGTCGGAGACCTCCTCGAACGTGTATTCACCGCCGCCTTTCGGCCGCACGGTGCGAAACAGGTGGTCCAGCTTGGCGGCGAGGCTTTTCCTCGCCTGCCGCGGCGTGTCCGGCACCTCACACCCCCGGGTGGGCTGGCCTCGGCGTGCTGCACATGGAGGCAGTCTACACGCATCAACTGGGGTAGAGGAGTTCTGCTAACTCTGTTTTCCACAGTTGACGAAACGCCAATCACGAGTTTATGTTCAATCCGTAGTCGTCAACTGGAGTTGATAGACCGTTCCACGGCGGGCCCGAGCCACTCGGCTCCTTTTCCGCGGCGCTTTCACAAAGGCCGCATCGCGCAGGTGGCGCCGGGGGCGAGAGCAGCCCCCGGACGGGAAGCGGCATCCCGTCCGGGGGCGCCCGCGCGCCGCGCGTGCCAGGCTTGTTACTCATGAGTAGCATGGAGGCATAGCCAACCAGCCGCAAGGAGCGAGCCCGTGCCATCCACTCGTGACGTCGTGTTCGTCGACGGCGTGCGCACGCCGTTCGGCAAGTCAGGGCCCAACGGCCTGTACGCCGAGACCCGCGCGGACGACCTGGTCGTCCGGGTCATCCGCGAGTTGCTGCGCCGCAACCCCGCCCTGCCGCCCGAGCGCGTGGACGAGGTCGCCATCGCGGCCACCACGCAGACCGGCGACCAGGGCCTGACCATCGGCCGGTCGGCCGCCGTACTGGCCGGGCTGCCGAAGAGCGTGCCTGGATACGCGATCGACCGGATGTGCGCGGGCGCGATGACGGCCGTCACCACCGTCGCCGGCGGCATCGCGTTCGGCGCCTACGACGTCGCGGTGGCCGGAGGCGTGGAGCACATGGGCAGGCACCCGATGGGCGACGGCGTCGATCCCAACCCGCGCTTCCTCTCCGAGCGGCTGGTCGACCCCTCCGCGCTGGTGATGGGCATGACCGCGGAGAACCTGCACGACCGCTACCCCGCGATCACCAGGGAGCGGGCCGACGCCTACGCGGTCGCCTCCCAGGACAAGGCCGCCAAGGCGTACGCCGACGAGAAGATCCAGCCCGACCTCGTCGAGATGGCGACCAGGTCGGCCGAGCGCGGCTGGGGGCTGGCGACGGCGGACGAGGCGCCCCGCCCCGGCACCACGCTGGAGAAGCTGGGCACGCTGAAGACGCCGTTCCGCCCGCACGGGCGGGTCACCGCGGGCAACTCCTCCGGCATCAACGACGGCGCCACCGGCTGCCTGGTGGCCGCCGCCGGCACCGCCGCCGAACTCGGCCTGCCGGCCAGGATGCGGCTGGTCTCCTACGCGTTCGCCGGAGTCGACCCCGAGGTGATGGGGATCGGCCCGATCCCGGCCACCGAGCGGGCGCTGCGGCTGGCCGGTCTGTCCATCGGCGACATCGGCCTGTTCGAGATCAACGAGGCGTTCGCGGTACAGGTCCTGGCGTTCCTCGACCACTACGGGATCGCCGACGACGATCCGAGGGTCAACCCCTACGGCGGCGCCATCGCCTACGGCCACCCGCTGGCGGCCTCGGGCGTCCGGCTGATGATCCAGCTCGCCCGGCGGTTCGCCGAGCGGCCCGACATCAGGTACGGCATGACCACCATGTGCGTCGGCCTGGGCATGGGCGGAACGGTGATCTGGGAGAACCTGAACGAGGAGGCCAAGTGAGCCTGTCCACCTGGCGGTCCGTGCTGCTCGCGCGGGCCTCCGACGAGATCGTCACCCAGGCGCTGGTGCGCGACGTGGCACTGCCGTACGGCGCGGGCACGATGGCCCTGATCACGCTGGACAACGGCTTCGACCACACCAGGCCCAGCACCTTCGGCGCGCAGGGCCTGCTGGCGCTCAACGGGGCCCTGGACGGCATCGCCGCCCGGACCGACATCGCCGCGGTCGGCGTGACCGGCAAGCCGTTCATCTTCGCGGCGGGGGCCGACCTGAAGGCCGCCACCCGCCTTTCGACCCGCGAGGAGGCCGGGGCCATCGCCGCGCTCGGCCACCATGTGATGCGCCGGCTGGGCGAGCTGGACGTGCCGTCGTTCGCGTTCGTCAACGGCGCGGCGCTCGGCGGCGGCCTGGAGGTCGCGCTGCACTGCACGTACCGGACGGTCTCCTCCGGAGTCACGGCGATCGCGCTGCCGGAGTGCTTCCTCGGCCTGGTGCCCGGCTGGGGCGGCTCGCAGCTCCTCCCCCGGCTGGCCGGCCCGGACACCGCGGTGAAGCTGATCATCGAGAACCCGCTCGCCCAGAACCGGATGATCAAGGGGCCGGAGGCGGCCGCGCTGGGCATCGCCGACGTGCTGCTGGAGCCCGCCGACTTCCTTGAGGAGTCGCTGCGCTGGGCGGCCCGCGTGCTGCGCGGCGAGGTCAGCCCGCCGCGCACCGACCACACGGCCACCGACTGGGAGCCGGCCCTGCGGCGGGCGCGCGACCTGGTGGCACTGAAGGTCCGCGGCGCGACCCCGGCCCCCTACCGGGCGCTGGACCTGATCGAGCTGGCCCGTACGGCCGGCCGCGACGAGGGCTTCGCCGCCGAGAACGACGCGCTGACCGAGCTGCTGACCGGCGAGGAGCTGCGCTCCGGCCTGTACGCCTTCGACCTGGTCCAGCACCGGGCCAAGCGGCCCGCCGGCGCCCCGGACAAGTCCCTGGCCAGGAAGGTCGGCAAGGTCGGCGTGGTCGGGGCCGGGCTGATGGCCGCACAGCTCGCGCTGCTGTTCGCCCGGCGGCTGGAGGTCCCCGTGGTCCTCACCGACCTGGACGCCGAGCGCCTGGACAAGGGCGTCGGCCACGCGCACGCCGAGATCGCCAAGCTGCGCGAGCGCGGCCGGGTGAGCGCCGACCAGGCCAACCGGCTCACCGGGCTGATCACCGGCTCGCTGGACAAGGCCGCGTTCGCCGACGCCGACCTGGTGATCGAGGCCGTCTTCGAGGACCTCGGCGTCAAGCAGAAGGTCCTCGCCGAGGTCGAGTCGGTCGTCACTGCCGAGTGCGTCCTGGCCACCAACACCTCCTCGCTGTCGGTGAGCGAGATGGCCGCCGGGCTGCGCCACCCCGAGCGGGTCGTGGGCATCCACTTCTTCAACCCGGTCGCGGTGCTGCCGCTGGTGGAGGTGATCAGGGGCGAGCGCACCGACGACGCCACCCTGGCCACGGCCTTCGCGCTCGGCGCGACGCTGCGCAAGAACTGCGTACTGGTCAAGGACGCGCCCGCGTTCGTGGTCAACCGGCTGCTCACCAGGTTCATGGGCGAGGTGGTCGCCGCCGTGGACGAGGGTACCCCGATCGAGGTGGCCGACCATGCCCTGGACGACCTCGGCCTGCCGATGACCCCGTTCACGCTGCTCCAGCTCGTCGGGCCTGCGGTCGGCCTGCACGTGGCCGAGACGCTGCACGCGGCCTTCCCCTCCCGCTTCGAGGTGCCGGCCGGCCTGTCCGCCCTGGTCGCGGCGGGCAAGCCCGGGGTCTACCGGCCGGACCTGACGCTCGATCCGGAGGCCGTCGCACTCTTCGCGGGCGGCGACGCCCCCTCGACGCCGGAACAGGTCCGCGAGCGGGTGCTGCGCGCCCTAGCCGAGGAGATCCGGATCATGCTCGACGAGGGCGTGGTCGCCGACCCCAGGGACATCGACCTGTGCATGGTGCTCGGCGCGGGCTGGCCGTTCCACCTGGGCGGGATCACCCCGTACCTGGACCGCACCGGCCATGCCGAGCCGCGGTTCCTGGCCAGGGGCGTCGCCTCGATGCCGGCGGCCTGAGCGCTCAGCCCCAGGGCGCGCCCGGCGCGCCCTGGTGGCGCCGCGCGACGCGGCTGTGCCCCCTGCCGTACACGAAGTAGACGGCGATCCCGAGCGCCATCCAGATCAGGAAGCGCAGCCAGGTCTCGACCGGGAGGTTGGCCATCAGGTAGACGGACGCCAGCACGGCCAGGATCGGCACCAGCGGCACCAGTGGCGTGCGGAACGCCCGGGGCAGGTCGGGCCGGGTACGGCGGAGCACGATCACCGCGATGGACACCACCACGAAGGCGAACAGCGTGCCGATGTTCACCAGTTCGGCGAGGGCCGACAGGGGGATGAACCCGGCGAGCAGCGCGGTGACCGTGCCGATGATGATCGTCACCCGCGCGGGCGTACCGAACCTGGGGTGGACCGTGGCGAGGTTCTTGGGCAGCAGGTTGTCGCGGCTCATCACGAACAGCACCCGGCTCTGCCCGAGCATCATGATCAGCACGACCGTGGTCAGCCCGGCGATCGCGCCGATGCTGATCACCGTCGCCAGCCACGGCTGGCCGACCGCCCGGAACGCGTCGGCCAGCGGCGCGGCCGAGCTGAGCTGGGAGTACGGCACCATGCCGACCACGACCAGCGAGACCGCCACGTAGAGCGTGGTGCAGACGATCAGCGAGCCGATGATGCCGATCGGCATGTCCCGCCGCGGGTTCTTCGTCTCCTCCGCGGCGGTGGCCACGATGTCGAATCCGATGTAGGCGAAGAAGACGATGGCGGCGGCGGAGAAGATGCCCGCCACGCCGTACGCGGTGGGGGTGACCCCGAAGAGCACCTGGATGAGCGGCGCGCCGAGCCCCGACATCTCGGGGGTGGACCGGGCGGGCGGGATGAAGGGCGTGTAGTTGGCGGCGCGTACGAAGAACAGGCCGGCCACGATGACCAGCAGCACGACCCCCACCTTGAGGATCACCAGCGCCAGGTTGATGCGCGCGGAGACCTTGATCCCGGCCACCAGGATCGCGGTGAGGATCAGCACGATGACCATGGCCGGTATGTTGATCACCGCGTCCTCCCCGGCGAGCACCGGGGGCAGGCCGACGCCCAGCGTCGACATCAGCGAGGCGAAGTAACCCGACCAGCCGACGGACACCACCGCCGCGCCCAGCGCGAGTTCAAGCACCAGGTCCCAGCCGATCACCCAGGCCGGGAACTCGCCCAGGGTGGCGTAGGCGAAGGTGTAGGCCGATCCGGCCACCGGCACGGTGGAGGCGAACTCGGCGTAGCACAGCGCGGCCAGGCCGCACACGACCGCGGCCACCACGAACGCCAGCGCCACCGCGGGGCCCGCGTTGTCGCGGGCGACCCGGCCGGTGAGCACGAAGATGCCGGTGCCGACGATCACTCCGACGCCGAAGACGGTGAGATCGAGCGCGCTGAGCCGCTTTCGCAGCCGGTGTTCCGGCGCCTCGGTGTCGCGGATCGACTCCTCGATCGTCTTCGTGCGCGCCGCCATCATCACGAACCCCCAGATCAACGCTGATCGAGGGGTCTCTTCCCCGCGAGACCGTCATCATTCGCGCGAGGTGTGTTCCGCCCGGCCCTGGTGGGACCGGGCGGGCACGACGGGCTAGCGGGTGGTGTGCGGGGTGAGCACCGGGCTGCGCTTGGCCACCGCCTCGGTGATCTCGCGCGCCAGGCCCTGGGCGGTCAGCCCGGCCTCGGTGAGGATCTTGGCGCGCTTGGCGTGGGCGAGGAAGGTCTGCGGGACACCGAACGTGCGGACCGGCACATCGACGTCGGCGTCGCGCAGCGCGCGGGCCACCGTGTCGCCGACCGCGCCCACCCGGCCGTTGTCCTCCACCACCGCGACCAGCTTGTGCGCGGCGGCGGCCAGCGGCAGCGCGTCGTCCAGCGGCATGACCCAGCGGGGGTCGACGACCGTGGCGGAGATGCCCTGGGCGTCGAGCAGGCGGGCGGCCTCCATACAGGTCTCGGCCATGCAGCCGACCGCCACCAGCAGCACGTCGGGGTCGGCGGCGCGCAGCACGTCCATCTCGCCGAGCTTGCCGACCGCCTCGATGTCGGCGGCGACCGGCCCCTTGGGATAACGAACCACGGTCGGGCCGTCGGACACCTCGACCGCCTCGGCCAGCAGCTCACGCAGCCGCGCGCCGTCGCGCGGCGCGGCCAGCCTCAGCCCCGGGACCACCTGCAGGATCGACATGTCCCACATGCCGTTGTGGCTCGGCCCGTCGTCGCCGGTGACACCGGCCCGGTCGAGCACCACGGTGACCGGCAGCCGGTGCAGCGCGACGTCGAGCAGCAACTGGTCGAAGGCGCGGTTGAGGAAGGTGGAGTAGACGGCGACCACCGGGTGCAGGCCGCCCAGGGCCAGCCCGGCGGCGGAGGTCAGCGCGTGCTGCTCGGCGATGCCCACGTCGTGGATGCGGTCGGGGTAGGCCTCGGCGAACGCGGCGAGGCCCACCGGGTGCAGCATGGCCGCGGTGATGGCCACGATGTCGGGGCGCTCGCCGCCGATGCGGACGATCTCCTCGCTGAACACGTCGGTCCAGCCGCGCGCCCGGGGCCGCTCCTCGCCGGTGGCCGGGTCGAAGGGCTGCGGGGCGTGGAAGCAGTCCTCGTCGTGGTTTTCGGCGGGGCTGTAGCCGTGCCCCTTGTGGGTGATCACGTGCACGATGACCGGGCCGCGGAAGCCGCGCGCCTTGCGCAGCGCGGTCTCCACGCCCTGCTCGTCGTGGCCGTCGATCGGCCCGACGTACTTCAGCCCGAGGTCTTCGAACATCGCCTGCGGGGCCAGGATGTCCTTCAGGCCCTTCTTGACGCCGTGCAGGGTCTCGTAGAAGGGCGAGCCGAGGACCGGCACCTTGGCCAGGGAGTCCTTGACGAACTCCAGCGCGTGCTCGTAACCCTGGGTCATCCGCAGCGAGGCCAGGTGCCTGGCCAGGCCGCCGATGGTCGGTGAGTAGGACCTGCCGTTGTCGTTGACCACGATGATCAGCGGCAGGTCGCGCTCGGCGGCGATGTTGTTCAGCGCCTCCCAGGCCATGCCGCCGGTGAGCGCGCCGTCGCCGATCACCGCCACGACCGTGCGCTCGGCCTCGCCGCGCAGCCGGAACGCCTTGGCCAGCCCGTCGGCGTAGGACAGCGCGGTGGAGGCGTGCGAGTTTTCGATGAGGTCGTGCTCGGACTCCTCCTGGCTCGGGTAGCCGGAAAGACCGCCCTCCTGGCGCAGCGAGCCGAAGGCGTCGGCGCGGCCGGTGAGCATCTTGTGGACGTACGCCTGGTGCCCGGTGTCCCACAGCACCTTGTCGTGCGGGGAGTCGAACACCCGGTGCAGGGCGATCGTGAGCTCCACCACCCCGAGGTTGGGGCCGAGATGACCGCCGGCCTTCGACTCGGCCACCGAGTTGATCAGAAGGTCACGGATCTCCTCGGCGAGCCGGGGCAGGTCAGCCACCTCCACTTCCTTGAGGTCGCCAGGCCCCTCGATGGTCTTCAGGAGTCCAGGCCGCTCGCCCACGGAACCATCCCCTCTGTTCGCCCTCGCCGCCATTAGGACGAGTCTAGTTCGCTTGTCCGACGCCTCAGCCGAATCCTTCAAAGGATGCCGAAACTGCACCGATATACGACGGATTGGTCTAATCTCTGCATCATTATGAACACCCTCCCCATCAGGAAACTCTCGACCCTAGCCGCAGCGGCCACGGTGCTCGCGCTCTTCGGAACGGGCACCGCTCAGGCGTCGGCACCCGCCGCGCCGGCCGCGGTCAAGGAGGCCAGTAAGGCGCAGCACACCCAGGCGGCCGCGGCGGTGCCGTACGGCAAGCGCGCCGCCACGCACAACCCGCTCTACCGCACCGGGCGCATCAGCGTGTCCAACTGCTCGGCGGGGCAGATCCGCTCCGGTAGCGCGGCGTCGTACCGCAGGTTCATGACCAAGGTCAACACCTGCCTGAACAACGCGTGGGCACGCCAGTTCCGCAAGGCGCGCCTGCCGTTCGCCAAGCCGCGGCTGCGCTTCGTCACCGGCAAGGTGAGCAGCCCGTGCGGAAGGTGGCCGACGGGGGCCGGCGGCTACTACTGTTCCGCCAACAAGACCATGTACATCGGGGTGACCCGGAAGGTCGTCCGTGACGCGTTCGAGCTGGGCTCGGCCCAGTTCATGGCGCACGAGTACGCCCACCACGTGCAGACGGTCAGCAAGATCGGACCGAATTACTACTTCCCCACGCACAACCGGGCTCGTGGGTCCGCCAAGCTGCTGCTGTCGCGGCGCTTCGAGCTTCAGGCCGACTGCATGGCATCGGCGTTCCTGCGCAGCGTGCAAAGCTCGCTCCCGGTCAACTCGTCCGAGTGGCGCAGCATGAACGACTGGACCCGCAAGAACGGCCACAAGGCCTGGCCGACGAACGACCACGGCAAGGGCTACAGCCAGGCGTTCTGGGCGCAGCGGGGGTTCGACTCGGGTGGCCCGGGGGGCTGCAACACCTGGGCCGTGTCCTCGGGACGCGTCGCCTGACCAACTGTTCCACCGACCCACCGCACGGCCGCGCCCCCGGGCGCGGCCGTGCGCCTTTTCACGTTCAGCCGAAGAGACTCTGGGCGATCAACGCGAGCGCCGACACCGCCGCCAGCACGAGTACGCTCGCCCGCACCCGCCCCCGGTCCAGGAAGCGGCGCAGCGGGCCGGACGCCAGGAACCCGGCGACCATGCACGGGACCAGCAGCGCGCCGAAACGCAGCGAGTGCGGGGTCAGCTCGCCCGCCCACCACAGGAAGAACAGCGACTGCGCCGCGCCCAGCGCGAAGAACATCGCCAGCGTCGCCCGGATCTGCGGGCCCCTGGCACTCTGGAAGACCAGCGCCATCGGCGGCCCGCCGATGCCGGTCGCGGTACCGGCGACACCGGACACCAGGCCGGCCGCGGCGACCGTGCCCGCGTTGCGCGGCACCTCGGCGGCCCGCCAGGTGAGCAGCACGGCGATCAGTACCATCGCGCCGACGGACAGGCCCAGCGTGCTCGCCGACAGGTAACCGACGACGATCGCCCCCAGCGCACTACCGGGCAACCGCCCGACGACCCCCCAGCCCACGCCCCGCCAGTCCACTTTGCGCCACTCCAGCGCCACGGTGAACAGCGCCAGCGTGAGGTTCACCACATGCAGGGCCCCGGGTACCACCTCGGGCGCCATGATCGTCACCACGGGCGCGGCCACCAGGCCAAGCCCGAAGCCCACTCCGCCCTGCACAATCGACCCGACAAAGACCGCCAAAGCCGCCACAAGTAGCACCAAAGCCCCATGGTCCATGCGGGCGATCCAATCACGCCGCCCCAGACCGATCCCAAGGCGCCTCAAGAGCCCCCAAGGCACAAAAAGGGGGATCTCTCCCTGAGCGCACATCGACGCCATCCCCCCTGCCTCCGGCAAGCCGACACGCCCCCGCCCGCCCATCGGTGGACCTGAGCGGGGCATCCCGGGCAGGCCCGCCCTCGCCACCGGCAGCCCTTCCAGCAATAGGGCGGTGGCCTTGTTCATATGGGCATGACGACGGTACGCGCGAAGCAGCGTACGTTCGGCCCGCCCGGCTCAGCTCAGCGGCGGTGGGCCCAGATCGTGCCACTGCCACCCGGAGATGCCGCGCCGACCGCCCAGACGGAACCGCCGCTCTCCAACTGGATGGCGAGGTCACGGACGGACGCGCGCTGGTTCGGTGGAGCCGGAAAAGCGCCCGGCTCGACGCTGCCGGGGCCGATGTGCAGAAAGCGGCTGCCTCCGCCCTTGGCGTCGTAGACGACCCAGGCCCCGCCTCTGCCGTCGGGCTCCGCCTGGGCGCGCGGCTGGATGCCCGGTTCACCACGGACCTCGAAGCCGAAGCTGCCCAGATGGCCGGACAGCAGCAAGGTCTCACCGCAGAAGGACCGTTTCGCGCCGCCGCACGGCCAGGCGGCCCAGCCGACGGCCATCACCCGGCCGGTCTCACCGTCGACCGCGACATCCGTCAGTTCCGAGATCTGGCCCGCGTGTGCGGACGGGATCGCGGGAAGGGCGACCGCGCGCCAGGTCTTGCCGGTCCAGCGGGCCAGAGCCGCCTTGCCCCGTACCGAGCCCGCCGCCCACGCGCCGTCGAGTCCTTTGACCACGATCGGCGTGGGGACCTTGCGCCACACCGACCCGGTCAGCCGCCGCAGCGTGGACCGCGCCTTCCACCCGGCCTTACCGGCCGGCGGGAACGCGTTGGAGTTCTCGATGACCCAAAGGTTCTCGCCGATGGAGTACGCCCGATCGACCCGGCCGTGGACCCATCGCTTGACCTGCCACCGCCTGCCGTCCCACCGGGCGTACCGCGACGCGCCGAACGCCCAGACCCTGGTGTCGGACGCCGACGCCAGCCGCTTCACCCGGAACCCCGGCCCGGTGACCCGCTTGAACGCGGACCGGCCACCCCTCAACAGGAACGACTCGACGCCACCCGGGCGCCTCGTCCCGGCGACCCAGACCGCCCCACCAGGCGTCACCGTCACCGCGTCGTAGGAGTCACGGCGGTCGTTATACACGACACTCCACTGACCGGCGGGCGCCACAGCGCCGGCGGCGGCCGGCCCCATGGCGACGAGAAGGGCGACGGCTGCGGCGGTCGCGCGAGACAGTACTCCCATAAAGGTGAGACGCGCCCTTCGGAGGAATCGTTGGCACGCCGACGGGGCGTGGGCCGGTGAGATCCGAACCTACCGCGTGCCATCGACCGCACGCCATCCGCGCATTGGGGCGTGCGGCAGGTCACAAGATGATCGCCGATGCCATACCGCGGACGGCCGGGGCCGGCCGCTGCCCCGTACCACGCGATATCGGCGCCACGACCGAGAACACGCCATCGAGTCCGTACATCGGAGCAGCAGGACCGGTCGTCTACCTCGCGATATGCGGCCACCCTGCTAATCCGGCGGTTTATGGGCCGGCGAGCACGCAAAGCCTCCGGGGCCGATACCTTGTGCGAGGCGTTGAAGGCCACCGCATTGCCGTCCGGAAAGCTGTGCTCCGGGTCCGAGGATGACCTGAATGTCGAACGCCGACAAGTTGTCCGCGATCAGACCGGGGACCGCAGCGAGGCCTCACGGTTCAGTCGTGCACACGTGTGCGGCTCAGCCCGAGTCGGGCTTCGATCCAGTCGCAGGTGCTCCGCATCCGGTTCCAGTTGCCGTTCAGATTCGGCCGCCGGCCGTCTTGCCGGGCGAGGGTGGCCACCAGGTGGATGTGGTCGCGGGCGTGCCGCAGGGCGATCCAGCGGCACGCCTCCAGGTCGTCGATCGGGGCGATGCCCGCGGCGTGCATCAGGTGGGCGGCGATCCAGGCCCATTCGTCGTCGGTGAGCACGCGGGCATGGCGCGCGGTCAACGCCGAGCAGTGCCATACGTACCGGCGTAGCGGTCGAAGTGGGCGGCGAGTTCGCCGATGGTGGCGGCGCCGGTGGCCGGGTCGGCCTCGAACGGGTCCCAGGCGGCGATCAGGTGCGGGCCGGTCCGCTGTTCGTAGCGGCTGGTGCCGGGGCCGTACAGTTCCTGCAGCAGTTTGCGGAGGCGGGAACCAGGCCCGGGATGGGCCTTGGCGATCACGCGGTCTTTGTCCCGCCTGCCTTGCGTGCTCTTGTGGGATGGCGGGCGATGGCATCGGCGCTTATTCGATACGGCGAGCGGCCCGGGTCAAGACGGGGAGCACCGCGTCCCGTTCGGCGGCGGTAAGGAGCGCGGCGGCGCGGGCGAGTTCGGCGCGCGCCTGGATGAGTTCGGCGATGCGGTCGCGGTCGGCGACCGGCAGCACGAGCGGTTCCTGGCGGGCGGCCACGGTGACGACCTGCGCGGCGTAGGCGCCGACCGCCGGCCCGGTTGGTTCGGTGGCCGTGCTCACATCGGCGTGTTCGTCGTCGGAGAGTTTGAACCCGACCTGGTGGGGGCGGGCTGTGGCGGCGCGCCTACGGCGGCGTTGCGTTCGCGGCAGCCGGGGAACGGCGGGGAGCATGCCGGTCGACGAGTCCTGGCCGAAGCGCTTGCCGAAGCCCTGCGCTGAAGCGCGTCCCGAGGGCTTTCGGAGCCCATTCGGAAGGTTCAACGGTGCCCTCGCGGGCATCCGGCCTTGACGACCTCGCTGCTGGGCCGGCGACTTCCACGTGCGAGGACGGCCAGAACCGGATGGTGGTGAGTCCGGTCGGTCCCGTCGAGTCGCTCTGGTGGCCTCCCGCCCCGGGGGCCGGCTCCTCGTGGTCCTGGCGGAACTCGGATTAGCGATCCGAAGATCAGGAGAATGAAGGATCGTCGATGCGGGTGCAGGGGTGGTCGCATCGCCGCCGCGTCACCGGGATTGCCCGGAAGTGTCCAGGTAATGGATGACAAGAGAAGATTGGTGTACCCCGCTTGACCCGCCCCGGCGCCGGATCTACCGTTCCGAACAAGAGGCAGTTTCGGGATTTCTAGTCCAAAGGGGATGGTGATGAGCACAGATGGGTTGACGGTGGTGCGCGCGCCCGAAGGGCTGCGAGCCGCTGCGCAGGCGGTCGAGAACGGCCACTCCGTCGCCGGCGTGGCCGCGATGAGCCGCGACGACACCGGGGACGTACTGCGCGAGGTGTGCCCGGATGCCGTCGGGGCGCTCGCTTCGGTGTCCAACGCGTTGTTCGACGACGGGCTGGCGCTGCTCCGGGAGGTGCCGACGGACTCGGACGTCCTGCTGGCGCTGATGTGCCACTTCGTCGGCGGGCTGGTCGCGGCGACGGAGCGGCCGGTTCGCTACATCGATCATGTGACGCCGTCCGACGCGACTGATCCGCGACAGCGTCCGCACAGTCAGCGGCGCACCGCGTTGATGCCGCACACCGACCAGTCCGCGCGCGGGGAGCCTCCTCACTATCTGGTACTGGCCTGCGTCGCCAACGACGCGGAGACCGGAGGCGAATCCGTGCTGGTGCGGATCGAGCCGATCGCCCAGTGGCTCGCGGCCTCGGATCCGCGAAGCTACGACCTGCTCCAAGAGCCGGAGTTCCCGATCTTCAACGTGCCGAAGCGGGACTTCGCGATCACCGCGCCCCTGCTCACGGTGGAGGAGCGCGACCGCACCGGCCGCCGGCACGCACTGAGGTTCCGCGACGAGGCCGTCCGCGCCGGGATGCGGGAGATGAACCGGCCCAGCGACGCGCATGTGGCGGCTTTCGAGCGGCTCTCCTCGGAGATCCACGACGAACGCTGGTGGTTGGTCCACCGCCTGGTACCCGGCGAGGTCGTCTTCCTCGACAACCGGAGGGTGCTGCACGGGCGGAAGGCGATCCTCGGCGAGCGGCATCGTGATCTCAAGCGGTTGAACGGGCGGTGCTGGCCGGGAGTCGGATTCTGAATGAGCGCGAGCGACTGGACGGGCACGCAGGACGGCCGTGGCGGGACGGGGCCTCCGGGTCCGTCCAAGACGGGCGATCTCGCCGACGCGCGGATACGTGATGTCCAGGTATTGAGTGTTCAGATGACCCATTTCGGGGCGGTCCGCGAGTTCGGCGGGACGGTTGAGACGGTCGAGGTCGATGACGACAACGCCCTCGTCCGGCGGGTACTGGAAGGCGCGGGAGAGGGCCGGGTGCTGGTGATCGACGCCCACGCCACCACACGGTGCGCGATCAGCGGGCCCACCCACGTCGAGCTCGCGCTCGAACACGGCTGGTCGGGGATCATCGTCAACGGCCCCATCCGCTATGTGCGCTGGCTCGCCGGTATGCCTTTCGGGATCATGGCCCTGGGATCACACCCCCGTCAGCCGGCCAAGACCGGTGCGGGCGTCGTCGGCCGGCCCGTACGGTTCGGTGGCGTGACGTTCATTCCCGGCTCGCACCTGTGGGCCGACGACGACGGGGTGGTGGTCGTGCCATGGCGATAGACCAGAAGCCGGCGGACGGCGCCGACCCGAGGGCCCTCCGGTCCGGTCAGGTCTACTCCCGGGTCAAATCCTGCGGCAACACGCTGAACAGCTCAGAGGCGCGGGTCCTCGCGTACGTTCTGGCACGACCTGACCAGGTCGTCGACTCCTCGCTCGCCGAGATCGCGGCCGAGATCGGGACGGCGACGTCAACGGTGGTGCGAGCGTGTCAGAGCGCCGGCTTCACCGGCTTCCAGGACCTCAAGCTGGCTCTCGCCAAGGACATCGCCCTGCGCGACGAGCAGGTGGTGCACTCGGCGGGCATCGGCGTAGAGACGAGCGCGGCCCAACTGGTCCGCCGCATCCTCTTCGCCACTGCCCAGACGCTGCGCGACGCGGTGGAGACCGTCGATGCCCCGGCCCTTGAGGGCGCGATCGAAAAGACGATGTTCGCCTCGCGGATCCTCGTCGTCGGCAACGGCGCGTCGGCCAGTCCCGCGCAGGACGCCGCCTACCGCCTGTCCGCCCTCGGCTACTGGGCGATCGCACCGCAGGGCGCGATCGAGCAGCACCTCGCCGCGACCCGGCTGTCCAGCGGCGACGTGGCATTGCTGTTCAGCCACACGGGGCGGACCGTGGAGACGATCACGACGGCGCGGGAGGCGGCCAGGGCCGGCGCGGCGCTCATCTCGATCACCAGTTTCGCGGCGTCTCCCCTGGTGGAGGTCTCCGACTTCGCACTGGTGGCGGGCGGCCCGGACCAGGGCCTGCAACTGGAGGCGCTGACCAGCCGGTCGACCCATCTGGCCGTGTTCGACGCCCTGCTCGTCGGCGTCGCGGTACGGCGCGGCAGGTACTCGAAATCGGCGCTCGACCTGATGTCCCGCATCAGTGACGAGCACTCCGCCTAGGCATGGAGGTAGGCGTGCGCGTTCACCTGGAGGATGAGGGAGTCAAGGTCGCCGTCCTCGACATGGCGGGCACCACCGTCGAGGAGAACGGCAGTGTACCCGCGGCCGTCGAGCGGGCGCTTCGGTCGGTCGGCGTCCCGCCCGCCCCCGCGCGGCTGCGCGAGCTGCGGGGTATGCCGAAGCAGCGGATGTTCGAGCTGATCGTCCCCGACGCGATCCGGGCTCGTGCCGCCTACGAGGAGTTCGTCCGCGCCGTCGTGGAGGCCGTCCGTTCCGGCACCGTCACGGCCAAACCCGGCGCCCCATCGGTGTTCGGCAGGCTGCGCGCCCATGGCATCAAGATCGCGCTCATCACCGGTTTCCCTCGCGAGATACGCGACCTGGTGCTGGAGGAGCTCGGCTGGTCCGGGTTCGCCGACCTCGTGCTGTCCCCCGAGGACGTGGGCAGGGGCCGCCCCTACCCCGATCTCGTCTGGGCCGCCGCCGCGCGGCTGGAGGCCACCGGCGTGCGGTCCACCCTGGTGGCCGGCGACACGCGCAACGACCTGCTCGCCGCCTACCGTGCCGGAGTCCCGGCCGCGATCGGCGTCCTCGGCGGCGCCCACGACGAAGATGAACTCCGCCGGGTGCCGCACGCCGCCATCATCAGCGGAATCGCCGAACTACCGAACGCGATCGCACTGGACTGACCGGCCGCAGAGCCGCCATGACCGCGTATCCGCCGTCGCACCCTTCCCTACCGTCGCCGATCCGTCCGCCCGCCGCGCCGTTCACGCGTACCGGCGTCCACTCCGCGTGCCCCTGGGCCCACCACCAGATGGGGGCCCCGGCCCGCCATCTCTGGCGTTCCGCACCTCACACCTAGGAACTCGGTCATGCACCTACTCGCCCGCACGTCACCGGAACCAGCGGGCCGGCCCGGCGCGCAGCGTCCGGAGCGAGGGCCGGTGCTCCGGTCCGCGCCCCACGGCCGCGTTGAACGGCTGCTCGTCGCGCCTGCCGTGATCGGGCTGGTCGTCGCCGTCGTGATACCGGTCGTGCTGGTCGTCGCGCTCGGCTTCTTCTCCTACGATCCGCTGACCGGGGCGCTCGAACCGGTCGGGACGGACAATTTCCTGCGCCTGCTGACCGGCTCCGAACTGCTGCCCGCGGCGCTGCACACGCTCGCGTACGCGGCGATGACCGTCCTTCCCATCATGCTGGTCGGACTGCTGCTGGCGCTCGGCATCAACACCGTCGCCAGGGGCCGCGGGCTCCTGCGCACAGCGTACTTCCTGCCCGTGGCGGCGACGCTCGCCGGGATGTCGGTCGTGTGGCGATGGATGTTCTACCCGGAAACCGGGATCATCGACTCCTCCATCGGACGTGTCCTCGGCGTGCACGACTGGCTCAACTCGACGTCGCTCGCGCTGCCCGCCGTCGCGGTCGTCGGCTGCTGGCAGGGGGTGGGATCGACGATGATCATGTTCTTGGCCGCCCTGAGCGGCGTGCCCCGCGCTCTGCTGGAGGCGGCGACCCTCGACGGCGCCGGGCCGTGGCACCGGTTCTGGACGGTGACCTGGCCCGCGATCGGCCCGGCCACCGTCTTCGCGCTGATCACAACGACCCGTGACTCGCTCCGGGTGTTCGACCAGGTCGCCGTGATGACGCAGGGGGACCCGCACGGCGCCAGCACCACTCTGGCGTATCTGATGTGGCAGCGCGGCATCGGCTTCTCGGACCTCGGCGGCGCGTCCGTTGTCAACGTGGTGCTGCTCGCCCTGGTGCTGCTGACCATCGTCGCGCAGGTGCGGGTCGTCGGCAGGCGCTGGGAACTGGCGGGTGCCCGGTGAGCGGCCTCGCGCCCGGCCGGTGGGCCGCGTACGCGACGCTGCTTGCCGGGGCGGTCATCGTGCTGGTGCCGTTCTACGTGATGCTGCGGGCCGCGTTCGCACCGCCGCACGAGGTGCAGGGGCTCGGGCTCGGCTTCACCCCGACCTTGGAGAACTTCCGTGTCGCGTGGAGCGGCGCGGACTGGCCCCGCTATTACCTCAACAGTGTGCTCGTCACCGGCCTGATCCTGCTCCTGCAGGTGGCGACCGCGCTCCCGGCCGGTTACGCGCTGGCGCGGCTGCGGCTGCGCGGCGGCGGCGCCGTACGCGCCCTCGTGCTCTGCTGCCTCGTCGTACCCGGCCAGATCACCGCGATCCCGGTGTACGTGGGGCTGTCGCGGGCCGGTCTCGGCGACACCCTCGTAGGGCTCGTCATCCCCTTCGGCGCCTCGGCGTTCGGTGTCTACCTGTTCCGTCAGTTCATTCTGTCGATCCCGCAGAACGTCTTCGACGCCGCCCGCATGGACGGGGTCGGCCCCGTCGGCATGGTCTGGCGCGTCGTCCTGCCCAACGTCCGGCCCGCGATCCTCGCGTTCGGCGTGTTCAGCGTCACCCACCACTGGAACGACCTGTTCTGGCCGTCGGTCATCCTGCGCACGGACGTCTACGCGACCGTGCCGTTCGGGGTCGCCCGGTTCGCCGCCAACGAGAGCGGGGCCGAGTACGGGCCGCAGATGGCCGCGGCTGCGATGGCCGTCACCCCTCTCATGATCGTTTTCCTCTGCTGCCAGCGCCGGTTCCTCAGAGGGCTGGCGTTGACCACCTCGCTCGACTGATCCTCCGCTTCGCCCTTTCAGGGAGTCGTCCCATGCTCATCACCCGTCCGGGCCGCCGTGTCTTCGCGACCCTCCTCCTCACCGCGGCGCTCACCGCCTGCACGCCCGGCACCGAGCGCGTCGCCTCCAGCGCACGCGAGGTCGAGATCATCCTCCCGAACTTCCCGCAACTGATCACAAGTGTGGAGCGGACCCTGGACCGGGGCTTCACCGACCGCACCGGAATCAAGGTCCGGTTGATCAAGGTGGGCGATACCTCATACACGGGAGTCGACCAGCGCGTGCAGAACGACCTGATCGCTGGGCGCGTGCCCGACCTGGTCATCACCGGGTTGAACTCGCTGCGCACCTACGCGGACGCCAAGCGGGCCACCCCGCTGGACCCGCTGATCTCCGGCGACCGGTCCTTCGACCTGGCGGACTTCTACCCCCGGCTGCTCGACCTCGGCCGCTTCGACGGAACCGTGTACGGGATCCCCTACGGCGTTTCGACCTACACCCTCTACTACAACGCCGACGTGTTCCGGAAGGCGGGACTCGACCCCGACGAACCGCCTCGGACGTTCTCGGAGCTGCGCGAGGCCGCCGCGGCCATCAAGTCATCGCGGTCCGCGCCCAACGGCGTCGTCATCCGCTCCGACCACATCGGCTCCTACGGCTTCCAGAACTTCCTCGGGTCCGGCGGCGGCGGCTTCATGAACCCCGAAGAGACCCAGGTCGCGTTCAACTCCTCGGCGGGCGCCTCGATCGTGACGTTCTGGGCTGATCTGCGGCGCCGCGGCCACGGGCGTACGTTGCCCAACCAGCAGGCCGGCGACGCGTTCACCCGGGGCGACGCCGGCATGGTGCTGCAGTCGTCCTCCTACAGCGCCACTCTGCGCGCACAGGTCACGTTCGACGTCCGCAGCGCGCCGTTCCCGATCCCCGACGGCGGCACGCGCAGGGCGGTCGCCGGGGGCGCCGCCATCGCGACCTTCACCGCCGACCGGGCCCGGCTCCAGGACCAGTGGACCGTCATCAAGGAGCTGGTCGGCCCCCGCGGCGTCACGAACCTCGTGAACGCCAGCGGATTCGCCCCGATCAACAAGAAGGCCGCGACCGACCCCCGATATCTGGGCGGGTACCTCGAACGAAACCCGCTGGCCAAGCCGGCATGGGACCAGATGGCTCATCTGGTCCCCTGGTACCAGTTCCCCGGCACGCACAACGTCGAGATCGCCAAGAGCATGACCGACCAGATCAACGGTGCCATAGCCGGTGACCGGACGCCGCGGGCCGCGCTCGACGAGGCGGCCGCGACGGTCAGCGAGCTGATCAAATGACATCTCGCACGGCTGGCGCCGAGCCGGCCACGAACCCGCCGGCGATGGCCGGGAACTCGGTCGAATGCCGGGCGATCCGCAAGGTCTACCCGGACGGCACGGAGGCGCTGCGCGACGTCAGCCTCTTCTTCCCCGCCGGAAAGATCAGCGTGCTGCTGGGGGCCTCCGGGTGCGGCAAGACGACGCTGCTGCGCTCGATCGCCGGGCTGAGCGACGTCACCGATGGCACGATCCACATCGGCGACGCCGACGTGACCCGCGGATCCCCGCTGTCACGGGGGGTCGCCATGGTCTTCCAGGGCTCGGCGCTCTATCCGGACAAGACCGCGTACAAGAACATCGAGTTCCCCCTGCGGATGGCCCGCGTGCCGAGAGCGGAACGGCGGCGCCGGGTACACGAGGCCGCCGAGCTGCTCGATGTCACCCATCTCCTCGGACGCAGGCCGGGCGAACTGTCCGGCGGTCAGCGGCAGCGCGTCGGCATCGGGCGGGCGCTCGTCCGCCGCCCCGGTGTGGTCCTCATGGACGAGCCGTTCTCCGCGCTCGACGCCGAGCTGCGTACACGTATGCGGACCGAGCTGCTCGCGCTCCAGCGAGAGATCAACATGACCATCGTGTACGTCACGCACGACCAGGCCGAGGCGCTCAGCCTCGCCGACCGCCTGGTCGTGCTGCGCGACGGCGCGGTCGAGCAGGCCGGGGAGCCGGAGGCGGTGTTCAGGAAGCCGCGGACCGGCTACGTGGCACGGTTTCTCGGAGCGATGAACATGCTCCCGTCCGGGCTCGTATCCGAAGCCGTGCTCCGTGAGCGCGGGCTCACGGGACGGGACCTGACCATCGGATTCCGGGCCGAGGACATCCGGCCGGGCCCGCCGGGCGGGCCCGGCGACATCGACCTCGGCGGGACGCCGACGGTGACCGAGCTCCTCGGCAGGGAGCGGCTGGTCCACTTCGCCCACAAAGGCCAGCCGCTCCGCGCCCGGGTACACGCCGACGACCCGGTCACCGATCCGATGCCCCTGCACATCCGTCGCGACCACCTGCACTTCTTCGACACGGCCGACCAGCGGGTCGAGCCCCGCTCATGAGACGGCCCGACCGCCCTCGCCGGGGTCTGGCCTCCGCGGGCCTCGGCGGGCCGCATCATGACCGGCTCGGCCATCCACGCACCCCATGGACACCTCGGCCGGCGGCCGTGGGCCCCGTGTCGTGGACATGATCGTGTCTCCCCGGATGGACATGATCGTTCTACGGTTCCACCTACGTTTGGCGACCATTTCCACACCTGGAGTTAATGATGTATCTCGATCTTGATTAGTTGGCGAAGGCGTTCAACGCGGCATTCCAGCGGATGACCCAGCGTTTGCGGCCCTTCCCGGTCGGATCCAAGCTCATGATCACCATGTAGACGCACTTCAGCGCGGCCTGCTCGTTCGGGAAGTGGCCGCGGGCCTTCACCGCCCGCCGGATCCGGGCGTTGACCGACTCGATCGCGTTGGTCGAGCAGATCACCCGCCGGATCTCGGTGTCGAAGTCGAGGACGGGTGCCCGGCCGGGAGCCGATGTGCTCGCCGCCTTGGCCATCGCCCCTGCCCTGTCCCCCCGCAGCGCGAAAGGGGACCCCGCCTCGCGTGCGGACTTCTCCAGGGTGCGTTTCCCCCACGCGGACCTGGCCGGCGCGTACTTGAGCGGCGCAGACCTACGCGGCACGTACCTGCGCGGCACATACCTGCGTGACGCAGACCTGAGCGGCGCGGACCTGGACGGTGTGGACCTACGCGACGCGGACCTGAGCCGCGCGAACCTACGTGACGCAGACCTGCGCGGCGCGGACTTGCGCCGCGCGGAACTGAGCGGCGCGGACCTGGGCGGTGCGTACCTCCGTGATGCGGACCTGAGCGGCGCCAGGGGCGTGACCGAACAGGAGGTGCGGAGGATAGCCGTGGTCAATGAGTACACGAGGTTCGGCTGATTGCCACACGGAGTGCATGGTCATACATCGGGGCCGCATAACCGGGCGACAAAACACCCCAAAACGGGCACAGTGCGGGGTGAAGCTCGCCTGCCCTGGCGTTTTCACTGGTCAGGCTCGACCCGCCAGCGCAGGGTCGGGCTGGGCGGAGCGGCGTTCCTGTTCCATGGCCGCCCGCAGTGGTTCTGTCGCGTCGGACGCATGGCCGCCCGGATCGCGGCGGCCTGTGCCGCGCCGCGTGCGGGAGCACATCGGCAAAGAAGGTCATGCCCGCGCCGGCTGCTGTGCCGAGGTCAGCGGCACGACTGTCCCTTTCTCCCATGCGTGATGACCCCCCCGAGGACTTCACTGGTTGTGCCGGCGCGGCTGCTGCGCGGTGACGACCTCGCCGTTGCGCGGTAGTGATCCTCTGAACGTCACGGGCACCGCGTTGGCGTGCTCGACGTCGCGGTTGTCGATCGCTTGGACGTGGACGTGGGGCTCGGTGCTGTTGCCGGAGTTCCCGCAGCGGCCGAGCACGTCGCCGACGCGCACTTGTTGCCCCGGTCGAACCTCGACGCTGCCGCGTTGGAGGTGGCAGAGGGCGACCACGACATCCGCGTGCTCGATCAGCACATGGTTTCCGGCGAGTGCCGCCCAGCCTGCGGCGGTTCGTCGGCGCTGAGTCAGGGCGTAGCCGATCGAGGGCAGGCCGCGATACGCCGGGTGGTCGAGCTCGGTATCATGCACGGCCAAGATGACACCCGCGATGGGCGCCAGGATCGGGCGTCCGAAGCCGGGGAACTTCTCGGGTGGTTCCGGGCGCACGAGAGAGCCGAACGTGATCGGCGCCGTGCGCCCGGTGTCGCCGACGGGCACGAAGTCGATCGCATAGGACGTGGCGAACAGAGTGGTGCCATGGCTGGGCACCCGATCGGCGGGGCTGTTCTGGACCAGCCACCGGTCGGCGAACGGGTAGTCCAGATCGATGGAAGCAGCCACCCGGCTCCTCTCTACGACCTGACATGCGCCCATGAACGCGAACGAGCAGGTGTCCTGCCCGCGCTCGCATTCTCCCATCGCGCTTGATCGGCACCCAACGGTCACGCCGCTCATCGGCGTAGGAGAACGCGAACCCCACCAAGGACTGGCCATGGCTGTCGGTGTACTGGCGGTCGATGGTGGCATCCGTGCAGTGCGGGGCACGCCCTCCATCAACGCGGCGACCTCGGAGGCGTTGCAGGAACGAAGCCGGGAGTGGACGCACACCGATTTCCGGTCGACGTGCCAATGGATCACGACGCCGGGGCCGCCGTACCGGGCGTGGTACTCGGTCATCAGGTTCGATGACCATGATCCGGACTTCTTGGAGTCCGACGCGCACGCGGTGCCGTTGCCATGGCGGCCACCGGCGGCGACCCGTTTGATTCCCACGTTCGCGCCGGGTGCGTGCAGCACCAGCAGCCGTTTGCGGATCACCTCGCGCGGGGTCGCCTCCATGGTCGCGACCGTGGTGAACGCGTCGGTGAAGTCGGTGACGAGGTCCGACTCCTTCAAGAAGTCCAGCAGGTCGTCGATCTCGCTGTGCAGCGCCCGCAGGTTGTGCGGAAGGCCGCCCGCGGGAGCGGGCGGCCTTCCGGGGTTGGGTCAGGGCTTGGCGAGCAGGGAGCGCAGGACGTACTGCATGATGCCGCCGTGGCGGTAGTAGTCGGCCTCGCCCGGGGTGTCGATGCGGACCACCGCGTCGAACTCCGTGTCGCCGGCGCGGACCTTGACCGTGCGCGGGATGCCGCCCTCGTTCAGTTTCTCGACGCCGGTGATGTCGAAGGTCTCCTCGCCGGTCAGGCCGAGCGAGGCCACCGAGGCGCCCTCGGGGAACTGCAGCGGCAGCACGCCCATGCCGATCAGGTTGGAGCGGTGGATGCGCTCGTAGGACTCGGCGATGACGGCCCGCACGCCGAGCAGCGCGGTGCCCTTGGCGGCCCAGTCACGCGAGGAGCCCGAGCCGTACTCCTTGCCCGCCAGGACCACCAGCGGCACGCCGCCGGCCTGGTAGTTGACCGAGGCGTCGTAGATGGTGGCGACCGGTCCGCCCTCGGCGGTGAAGTCGCGGGTCCAGCCGCCCTCGGTGCCGTGGGCGAGCTGGTTGCGCAGGCGGATGTTGGCGAACGTGCCGCGGATCATGACCTCGTGGTTGCCCCGGCGCGAGCCGTAGGAGTTGAAGTCCTTGACCGCCACGCCCTTGTCGCGGAGGTACCGTCCGGCCGGGGAGTCGGCCTTGATGGACCCGGCCGGGGAGATGTGGTCGGTGGTGACCGAGTCGCCGAGCAGGGCCAGCACCCTGGCGCCGGCGATGTCGGTGACCGGCGCGGGCTCCGGCGGCATGCCGTCGAAGTAGGGGGCCTTGCGCGCGTACGTCGACTCGGGGTCCCACTCGAAGGTGTCGCCGGTGGGGATCGGCAGCGAGCGCCACGTCTCGTCGCCCTTGAAGACGTCGGCGTAGTCGCGCTTGAACATGTCCTGGCCGATCGAGGAGTTGACGACCTCGGTCACCGCCTCGGGGTCCGGCCAGATGTCGGCGAGGTAGACCGGCTTGCCGTCGGTGCCGAGGCCCAGCGGCTCGTTGTTGAGGTCGAGGTCCATCGTGCCGGCCAGCGCGTAGGCGACCACCAGCGGCGGCGAGGCCAGGTAGTTCATCTTGACGTCGGGGTTGATCCGGCCCTCGAAGTTGCGGTTGCCGGAGAGTACGGCGGTGACCGCGAGGTCACCGGCCTGCACCGCGGCGGAGATCTCCTCCGGCAGCGGGCCGGAGTTGCCGATGCAGGTGGTGCAGCCGTAGCCGACCAGGTTGAAGCCCAGCTTGTCCAGGTACGGCTGGAGCCCCGACCGCTCGAAGTAGCCCGTCACCACCTGGGAGCCGGGGGCGAGCGAGGTCTTCACCCACGGCTTGCTGGACAGGCCCGCGTCCACGGCGTTCTTGGCGAGCAGCGCCGCGCCGAGCATCACGTACGGGTTGGAGGTGTTGGTGCAGGAGGTGATCGCGGCGATCACCACGGCCCCGTGGTCGATCTCGAAGGTGCCGCGCTCGGCCGACTCGACCGGCGTGGGCTTGTGCGGCCTGCGCCCGCCGTTGGCCGCCGCGTTGGAGGCGGGGCTGTCGGAGGCGGGGAAGGACTCCTTGGACGCCTCGTCCACGCCGTCCTCGTCGGCCACGTAGGCGCGGACGTCGCGCCGCCAGGTCTCCTTGGCCTCCGACAGCGCGATGCGGTCCTGCGGGCGCTTGGGGCCGGCGATGGACGGGACGACGGTGGAGAGGTCGAGTTCGATGTACTCGGAGTAGGCCGGCTCGCCGGCCGGGTCGTGCCACAGGCCCTGCGCCTTGGCGTACGCCTCGACCAGCGCGATCTGCTCCTCGCTGCGCCCGGTCAGGGTGAGGTAGTCGATGGTCTGGCCGTCGATCGGGAAGATCGCGCAGGTGGAGCCGAACTCGGGGCTCATGTTGCCGATGGTGGCGCGGTTGGCCAGCGGCACGCTGGAGACGCCCTCGCCGAAGAACTCCACGAACTTGCCGACCACGCCGTGCCCGCGCAGCATCTCGGTGATCGTCAGCACCAGGTCGGTGGCGGTCGCGCCGGCGGGGAGCCTGCCGGTGAGCTTGAAGCCGACGACCCTCGGGATCAGCATGGAGATCGGCTGGCCGAGCATGGCGGCCTCGGCCTCGATGCCGCCGACGCCCCAGCCGAGCACGCCGATGCCGTTCTCCATGGTGGTGTGGGAGTCGGTGCCCACACAGGTGTCGGGGTAGGCCTTGCCGTCCCTGGTCATCACCACGCGGGCCAGGTGCTCGATGTTGACCTGGTGGACGATGCCGGTGCCCGGGGGCACCACCTTGAACTCGTCGAAGGCGGTCTGGCCCCAGCGCAGGAACTGGTAGCGCTCGCGGTTGCGCTCGTACTCCCGCTCGACGTTGCGGCGGAAGGAGTCGGAGCCGCCGAAGAAGTCGACGATCACCGAGTGGTCGATGACCAGCTCGGCGGGGGCGAGCGGGTTGATCATGGCGGGGTCGCCGCCGAGGTCGCGGACCGCCTCGCGCATGGTCGCGAGGTCCACCACGCAGGGCACGCCGGTGAAGTCCTGCATGATCACGCGGCCGGGGGTGAACTGGATCTCCACGCTGGGAGCGGCCGACGGGTCCCAGCCGCCGAGCGCCCTGATGTGGTCGGCGGTGATGTTCGCACCGTCCTCGGTGCGCAGCAGGTTCTCCAGGAGGATCTTCAGGCTGTATGGGAGGCGCGCCGATCCCTCGACAGCGTCCAGCCGATAGATCTCGTAGGCCGCCTCACCTACGCGGAGCGTGTCACGGCTGCCGAAGCTGTTCGCGGACACGATGGGTCGCCTCCTCCATTGCCGTTGGTTCGTCTTCGGGCGGGCGATGGCCCCTCCCAGGGGAATCCTCCCGCACCCGCGGAGCGAGCCCGCCAGTTAGGTCTGCCTAACCCGGCCTACCCGGCGGACACCCTCCGGATGTCTCGATATCAAGATATCTTCCATGATATCTCGACATCAAGCTACATGGGGGCCAACCGGAGATAGAGGAGGCCGACGACCGCCAGGGAGAGGATCGGGGCCAGGATCTTCTGCTCGAACGCGCGGCCGGTCTTCAGCCCGATCTTGTACGGCAGCACCCACCGCTGCCGCAGTGGCCAGAGCACCGGGCAGCCCTTTTCGGTGCAACAGTCGCCCACCACATGGACCAGGCTGCCGACGCCGATCGCCAGCCCCAGCCAGGCGTACCCGACCTCCAGCGACCGGAACACCGCGTACAGCCCCACCGTGAGGCCGATGTTGACCAGGGCCGAGGCGAGCCGCTTGCCCGGGATGCCGATCCCGATCGCGCGCAGCGCGAGCCCGATCATCAGCACCACCAGGATGTCGCGCCCGAGCGGATAGCGGGTCGCCAGGACGTGGGCCCCCGCGCCGACCGCCACGGCGAACACCAGGGAGTGCGTGGCCCCACGGTGGCCGCCGCTGATCCACGCGACCGCCTTGCTGAGGGCCCAGGTGACCGGGCCGAAGGTCTGCGCGATCGTCGCGCTCGGGTGGTCGAGGTCGGGCAGCATCGCGGCTCCCGCGCACACCAGCGCGCCCGCGATCAGCTCGGCCGGCGTCAGCGCGCCGGCCATGATCCCCACCTCGACGAACCGTGAGGACTCCTGGAGGTACGGCAGCGCGGCGAGGCCGGGGGCCACCGCCAGCCAGGCCACCGCCCCGGTGAGGGCGTGCGTGTGCCCCATCATGACAAGATCACGGCTGACCAGCCTACGGCAATGGGCCGCCCGCGCCGAGTATCCGGCACGGTGACGACGACGTGTCGCCTGGAAACCACACACGCACGGAAGAAGCGCCCGAAGCGCCGAAAACCCCAGAAAAGACGACAGACGGGACCGTCCCTGGCCTCGAAAGCACCCCCCAGCCCTTCCGAGGTGGGAACGATCCCGTCTATGCCCTGACAACGCGTACGTCGCCAGGCTTTGTTCCCTGACCCTTCCGATTAATCCAGTGATCTGGCTCACGCGTTACGTCCGCTTGCGTCCACTTGTCTAAAGAACAGTAGCGATATATCGTAGAAGCATCGAGAGTGATCGAATCAGTACGTCCAGAGGAGGGCGGAGGCATGGCATCGGCACATGCGATGGGAGATGGCCGGGCGCACGGCGACCCGCACGAGTTGCACCGGCAGTTCCGGCGGGCGGCGCGGTCGGCCGTGCGGGCGATGGCGTCGGCCTGGCAGCACGGCGGGCCTCCGGGGCCGGGCGAGGGCGGGCCGCACGAGCGCCGCCACCGGGGGCCCCGCGGGCCGTTCCCGTGGGCCTTCGGGCGCGACTTCGGGCCGGGCTTCTTCGGCGGCTTCCCGCCGGGCGGGCGGCACTTCGGCCGTGGCCGCAAGGCCAAGCGCGGCGATGTCCGCGCGGCGATCCTCGCGCTGCTGGCCGAGGGTCCGCGCAACGGCTACCAGATCATCCAGGAGATCGCCGAGCGCAGCCGGGGCGGCTGGAAGCCCAGCCCGGGCGCGGTGTACCCGGCGTTGCAGCAGCTCGCCGACGAGGGCCTGGTCCGCGCCGAGGAGACCGACGGGCGCAAGACCTTCCGGCTCACCGAGCAGGGCACGGCCTACGTGACCGAGCACTCCGACGAGCTGCGCGCGCCGTGGGAGGAGATGACCCCCGACGTCGACGAAAGCACCATGGAGCTGATGGAGAGCGCCCGCCAGTCGGCGTTCGCGATGATGCAGATCCTGCAGACCGGCAGCGAAGCACAGATCCGGGAGGCGAGGCAGACTCTCATCGAGACCCGCCGCAAGCTCTACCAGATCCTGGCAGACGGTGACCCCTCGGAGGAGTGACCCGGATGACGTCTCGCGACGACCTCCGCATCGGCGACGCGGAGCGCGACGAAATGATGGCGGCCCTGCGTGAGCACTTCGCTCAGGGCCGCCTGACCCAGGAGGAGCTGGAGGAGCGCCTGGGCCTCACGCTCGGCGCCAGGACGGGGGGCGAGCTGGCCAAGATCGCCGATGACCTCCCGGCCCCGGCCGGCCGTACCGGAACGGGCCCCGGCGACGACCATGACCACGGCCCCTGGCCCGGGCCCCCATTCGGACACGGGCACGGCCCATGGGGACGCGGCGGACCCTGGGGGCGCGGCGGCCCATGGCAGCAGGGCGGGCCATGGCACGGGCACGGACCCTGGCACGGGATGTACGGCCCGCGGCGCATGCGCCGCGGGCGCGGGTTCCCGCCCGTGGCCCCGTTCATCATGCTGGTCTGCCTCTTGATACTCGCCGGTGGCCTGGGGGCGCCCCTGATCATGATGATCGCGATGATCGCCTTCATGGGCGCAGGGTTCTTCCGCCACCACCATCACCGCCGGCACCGCCGGTGACCAGGGGGCCGTACGGCTCAGCCCATCTCCTCCAGCCTGCGGCCCTTGGTCTCCCGCACGAAGAAGAGCACGAACAGGAACGACAGCACGGCGAACGTGGCGTACCCGACGTAGGCCCCGGCCAGGTTCCACGCCGACAGGCTGGGGAAGGTCACGGTGATCAGCCAGTTGGAGATCCACTGGGCGGCCGCCGCCACCGAAAGCGCGGTCGCGCGGATGCGATTGGGGAACATCTCGCCCAGCAGTACCCAGACCACCACACCCCACGACAGCGCGAAGAACAGCACGAACACGTGCGCCGCGATCAGCGCGACCATGCCCTGTAGCGGAGGCAGCGCGACGTCCTCGCCGGTGCCGCCGGCCGCGCTGAACGCCCACGCCGCCGTGGCGAGGGACACGGCCATGCCCACCGAACCGGTCATCAGCAGCGGCCTGCGCCCCAGCCGGTCCACCAGCGCGATGGCGATGAAGGTGCCGACGATGTTGATGATCGAGGTGGAGAAGCTGATCAGCAGCGACTGGGACTGCTCGATGCCCACCGACTGCCACAGCGCCGACGAGTAGTAGAAGATCACGTTGATGCCCACGAACTGCTGGAACATCGACAGCAGGATGCCGACCCAGACGATGCCCAGCAGCCCGAACTTCGGCCCGCGCAGGTCGCGTATGGTGGCCTTGCGCTCGGTCCGCAGCACCGACCGGATCTCCCCCACCCGGGCCGCAACGTCCACGTCGTCGCCCTCGACCTCGCGCAGCACCCGGTGGGCCTCGGTGATCCTGCCCACGGCCACGAGGAACCGCGGCGACTCGGGGATGATCGTCGCGAACAGCAGGAAGAGCAGCGCGGGGATCAGGCAGGCACCGAGCATCCACTGCCATGCCTGCAAGGGCCCGAGGTAGTTGTTGACGTCACCGCCGGCGAGCTGGGCGATGACGTAGTTGACGAGCTGCGAGGTCGCGATGCCGAGCACGATGGCCAGTTGCTGGAAGGAGCCGAGCCTGCCGCGGTAGGCGGGCGGCGCGACCTCGGCGATGTAGGCGGGGCCGGTGACCGACGCCATCCCGATGGCGATACCGGCCACGACCCGCCAGATCGCGAGGTCCCAGATCGCGAACGGCAGGGCCTGCCCGATCGAGCTGATCGCGAACACGGTCGCGGCGATCTGCATGGTCCGGGTGCGTCCGAGGCGGTCGGCCATCCGCCCGGCGGACCACGCCCCGGCCGCCGAGCCGAGCAGCGCGGCGGCCACCGTCGTCCCGGTCTCCACCGGGCCGACCTGAAAGTGGCGCTGGATGCCGGTGACCGCCCCGTTGATCACCGCGCTGTCGTAGCCGAACAGGAACCCGCCGATGGCGGCGGCAGCCGTGATGAAGACGATGTGCCCGAGGTGTTCCTCGTGGGTGCGCGCCGTAGGTGTGGTTCCCATGCCGTTCCTTACCCCGAGTACGCCGCCGTAACGGTCCAGGCCGGCGACATGGGATACCTACCCAACGCACACGATCACTCACATACCGCTACAATCGCGGATCGACCGGCTCGGTCTCCAGCGCGAGCACGGCGAACACCGGCTCGTGTACCCGCCACAGCGGCTCGCCCTCGGCCAGCCGGTGCAGCGCCTCCAGGCCGAGCGCGTGCTCGCGCAGCGCGAGCGAGCGCTTCCTGCCCAGGAACCGCCCGCGCAGCAGGTCCAGGCTCTCGGTGTAGTCGGGACCGTAGACGATCCGCAGGTACTCCCGGCCGCGCACCTTCACCCCCGGCTGGACCCTCCCCGGCGTGAAGGACGCCGGTTTGACGACCATGCCCTCGCCGCCCGCCTCGGTCAGCTCCGTCCACCAGCGCGTCGCGGCGGCGCGGGACTCCTCGGCGGCGAGATCGACGACCATGTGCCTGGTCGGCGCGATCAGCTCGGACTCGGCGCGGGCCAGCAGCGCCAGGTGCCAGGCGTGCGGCTCCTCCACGGCGGGGACACGTCCCTCGCAGGCCAGGATGTGGAAGGGGGCCAGCCGTACTCCGGACAGGCCGTCCACCGGGCCGCAGTAGCGGGCATAGGCGTCCCGGAACAGGGCAGCGTTGGCGTGACGGCGCCGGGCACGGTCCAGCGACGTGTCCACATCCAGGCCGCGCCCGGCCGCCGCCGTCAGGGCGGCGACCGCCTCCGGCAGCGCGGCGCCCGCCGCCGCGCCGACCGACGCGTACTGCTCGCGGATCAGCCCGCCCGCCTTGGCCGACCAGGGCAGCAGCTCGCAGTCCAGGACCACCCAGTCGCCCAGCGTCTCCCACAGCGGCGCGAGGTCCGCGCGCAGCCGCGTGACCAGTTCGTCCATCAGGGCGGGGTCGGCGAAGAACGGGCGGCCCGTACGGGTGTAGACCACGCCGGCGCCGCCGTCGTCCACGCCGAACCGGGCCGCGGCGGCCTGCGGCGTGCGGGCCAGCACGGCGATCGCGCGCGAGCCCATGTGCTTCTCCTCGCACACCACCTCGCCGACACCCGCGACCTGGAACTCCGCGAACACCTCGTCGGGGTGCTCCAGGTAGCCGTCCATGGCGGAGGTCTCGCCCGGGGCCATGGTCGGCGGCAGGTACACCAGCCGGCGGGGATCGACGGCGAACCGGCTCATCACCTCCAGCGCGGCGGCGGAGTTCTCCTCGAAGATCTTGATCCGCCCGCCGTACCGGGACTCGACGTACCGGGTGCCGGTCACGTCGCCGATGGCCAGCACGCCGGGGTCACGGCGGCCCGGGCCGTCGAGCGGGCGGACCGGCTCGTACCAGACCCGCTCGGCGGGCACCGAGACCAGCTCCCGCGAGGGGTAGCGCAGCGCCGTCAGCCGCCCGCCGAACACGCACCCGGTGTCCAGGCAGATGGTGTTGTTGACCCACTCGGTCTTCGGGACGGGGGTGTGGCCGTAGACGACCATGGCCCGCCCGCGGTACTCCTCGGCCCAGGGGTAGCGGACCGGCAGGCCGTACTCGTCGGTCTCGCCGGTGGTGTCGCCGTACAGGGCGAAGGAGCGCACCCGGCCGGAGGCCCGGCCGTGGTAGGGCTCCTTGAGCCCGGCGTGGGCCACCACCAGCCGCCCGCCGTCCAACTGGTAGTGACTGATCAGGCCGTCGGTGAACCGCCGGACCTCCGCGACGAACTCCGGCGGCTCGCCGCCGAGCTGCGCCAGCGACTCCTCAAGCCCGTGCGCGACCTTGACCTTGCGCCCGGCCAGCGCCCTGGACAGCTTCTGCTCGTGGTTGCCGGACACGCAGAGCGCGGTACCGGCCGCGACCATGCCCATCACCAGGCGCAATACGCCCGGTGTGTCCGGGCCGCGGTCCACCAGGTCCCCGACGAACACCGCGGTGCGGCCCTCGGGGTGCCGCGCGCCCACCGCCCGCCCGCCGGCCCGCTCGATCTCCCAGCCGAGCGTGCCGAGCAGCGTCTCCAGCTCCGCGCGGCAGCCGTGGACGTCGCCGATGATGTCGAACGGGCCGGTGAGGTGCCGTCTGTCGGTCCAGGCCGGCTCGCGGGTCACCGTGGCGGCGTCGATCTCGGCCACGCCGCGCAGCACGTGTACCCGCCGGAAGCCCTCCTTGGCAAGACCGCTCATCGACTTGCGCAGGTCCTTGCGCTGCCGCACGATGACGTGCGGGCCGAAGTCGCGCTCGGGTCTGGCCGCGTTGCGCCGGACGGCGACCTCCTCGGGCACGTCCAGGACGATGGCGTCCACCAGTACGTCATGCGACCTGGCCAGCTCGATCAGCGACCTGCGGTCGGCGCGCTGCACGCTGGTGGCGTCCACCACGGTGAGCAGGCCCCGGCGCAGCCGGGTGCCGGCGATGTAGCGCAGCACGTCGAAGGCGTCGCCGCTGGCGGACTGGTCGTTCTCGTCGTCGGCGACCAGGCCCCGGCAGAAGTCGGAGGAGATCACCTCGGTCGGCGCGAAGTGGCGGGCGGCGAACGTGGACTTGCCACTGCCCGACACCCCGACCAGCACCACGAGCGACAGCTCCGGAACGTTCACCTCGACGGTCATGAACCCATCCCCTCCTGCTCCCGCCCCGCGCGGGCGAAGATCCCCATCTGGGTCGGTGGCCCCACCTCGGGGTCCGGCTCGCCGACCGGCCGGAACGTGACGTCGTAGCCGTACCGCTCGGCGGCGGCGTGCGCCCAGGCGGCGAACTCGGCGCGGCTCCACTCGAAGCGGTGGTCGGGGTGGCGGTGTCCGGTCAGCCCTTCGTAGCGGACGTTGTACTCGGCGTTGGGCGTGGTCACGATCACGTGCCCGGGGCGGGCCAGGCCGAGCACGACCCGCTCCAGCGCGGCGAGCCTGGGCGGGTCGACGTGCTCGATGACCTCCATCAGCACCGCCGCGTCGAAACCGGCGATCCGGTCATCCGTGTAGGTGAGCGCGCCCTGGAACAGTTCCAGCCGGCCGCGCTGGGCGTCGGGCATGCGGTCCAGGCCGAGCCGGCGCCGGGCCGCCGCGAGGGCGTGGACGGACACGTCCATGGCCGCGATCCTGCCGAACTCCGGCCGCTTGAGCAGGTCGGCGACCAGCGCGCCGGAGCCGCAGCCGAGGTCGGCCACGCTGCGCGCGCCGACGTCCGTGAGCGCGGCGAGGACCGCCTCCCTGCGCAGCGCGCTCAGCGGCCTGACCGGCTGGGGGTCCGGCTCCTCGTCGGGTGGCCGGGAGCCGGCCTCCTCCTCGACCGGCGGGACCAGGGACTCCTCGACCTCGTCGCCGAGTTCGGCGAGCCTGGCCAGGGCGGTGCGCTGGAGCGCCCGGCGCCTGCCCAGGTAGCGGCGGGCGATCAGTTCGCGGTCGGGGTGCCCGGCCAGCCAGCCCTCCCCCGCGCGGATCAGTTTGTCCACCTCATCGGCGGCGATCCAGTAGTGCTTGGCGTCGTCCAGGACCGGCAGCAGGACGTAGAGGTGGTTCAGGGCGTCGGCCAGCCGTACCTCGCCGTGCAGGTCCAGCCGCACATAGCGGGAGTCGCCCCACTCGGGAAAGCGCGGGTCCAGCGGTACGGCCTGCGCCTCGACCTGCCAGCCCAGCGGCTCGAACAGGCGCCGGGCCAGTTCGGGGCCGCCGCGGCAGGGCAGCGCGGGCAGCGTGATCGACAGCGGCAGCGGGTTGGCGGCGGCCTCGGGGCGGGCGGCGCAGCGGCCCGCGCGGGCGGTCCGGAAGACGTCGCCGAGGGCCACGGCGAGCAGCGAGGAGGCCGCGTAGGGCCGGTCGTTGACGTACTGGCCGAGCGAGAAGTCAGGCGTGGTACGGCCGCGCGTGCGGGCCAGGCGCACCGGGTCGACGTCCAGCATCAGCGCGGCCGTGCAGCGCTCCTCGTCCGCCTCGGGGTAGAAGACCTGCGCGGTGCCGAAGGACTGGCCGAACTCCTGCACCCGGTCAGGATGCTTGTGCAGCAGGAATCCGAGGTCGGTGGCCGGTCGCGCGGTGGTCGAGATCGTGAGCAGCACAGTGGACAGTCTGGCGCAGCACACACGGCCCGGCGACTGTATAAAACCCGATATAGGCCGGGATATCGGCATATCCGATGTTTTGGGGGCGAAAGGCCGGTACGGGGTGCCGTACCGGCCTTTCGGGCGTCACACGTGCGGCAGGACGTCCGACGCGATCAGCTCCAGGTGGTCCAGGTCGGCGAGGTCGAGCACCTGAAGGTAGATCCGCTCGCACCCGGCCCCGGCGAACCCGCCGATCTTCTCGACCAGCTCCTCCGGCGTGCCCGCCAGGCCGTTCTCGCGCAGCTCGCTCACCTCGCGCCCGATGGCGGCGGCCCGGCGCTCGACCTCCCGCTCGTCCTTGCCACAGCACACCACCTGGGCGGCGGAGTAGATCAGCCGGTCCCGGCCGACCGCCTCACACGCCGCCGTCACGCGGTCGTAGGCGGCCTTGGTGTCGTCGAGCACGGCGAAGGGGACGTTGAACTCGTCGGCGAACGCGGCGGCCAGCCGCGGCGTCCGGCGCGCGCCCAGCCCGCCGACGATGATCGGCGGGCGCGGGCTCTGCACCGGCTTGGGCAGCGCGGGCGAGTCGGCCAGCCGGTAGTGGCTGCCGTCGAAGGAGTAGGTCTCGCCGACCGGCGTGCCCCACAGGCCGGTCACGATCTCCAGTTGCTCCTCCAGCTTGGCGAAGCGCTCGCCGAACGGCGGGAACGGGATGCCGTAGGCGGTGTGCTCCGGGTCGTACCATCCGGTGCCGAGCCCGAGTTCCACCCGCCCGCCGCTCATCTGGTCGACCTGGGCCACACTGATCGCCAGCACGCCCGGCAGCCGGAACGTCGCCGAGCTGACCAGCGTGCCGAGCCTGATCGTGGAGGTCTCCCGGGCCAGGCCGGCGAGCGTCACCCACGAGTCGGTCGGCCCGGGCAGCGGGTCGCCGTCACCCATGACCAGGTAGTGGTCGGAACGGAAGAAAGCATCGAAACCCAGCCGCTCGGTCGCCCTGGCGACCTGGAGCTGGTCGTCGTAGGTGGCGCCCTGCTGCGGCTCGATGAAGATCCTCAATTTCATACGTCCGATTATCCGTGCAAAAGGACCGTATCCGTGGAGTGACCCCCGTACCCGTACGAGTACTTGCTAACCTTCGACCTTGGTACACAGGGTAGCCGCCTGGGCACATGCGGCGACCGTCGCCCGCCGGAGGGAGAGCACGGTGATGAGAGAGCGGCTGCCGGGCACCCCGCCGCGGCCCGTGGTCGCCCTGGCGTTCATGCTGCTCTTCGCGGCCACCGGCGCGGTGCTCGCGGTGCTCCCCGGCCCGCGCGCCACCGCCGGTCCCAGGCCCGCCGGCCTGCCGGCCACCTCGGCCACGGAGGTGACCGGCATGGAGCGCCCCCGCAGGCTGGTCGTCCAGCCGATCCGCACCGGTCCCGAAGGGTTCGTGGTGTTCGTGGACACGGCCCGCTACCCGGGGCTCGGCCTTTCCGCGGTGATGCGGCGCTCGGGCGCGCGGTGGTTCGCCCTGGGCCACCTCACCACGGGCGAGTCCGATCGGTGCCTGCCGCGCTGGGGCGGGGCCCGCGATCTCGACGACACCTCGGTGACCAGCGCGCTCGCGCAGGTCAGGGCGCTGGGCGGCGACGTCGCGCCCGCCCTCGGCGGCCCCACCGGCCCCGAGCCCGCCGTCACCTGCCCGGACGAGGCCGGCCTCACCGCCGCCTACCGGCGGGTCGTGGACACCCTCGATGCGGCCCATCTCGACTTCGAGATCGGCGGCGACGGCGGCGAGAAGATCGCCGCCCGCCGGGCGCGGGCGCTCACCACGCTCAAGCGGGAGGCGGCCGGCGAGGGCCGGCCGCTGACCGTCGGCTTCTCGCTGCGCCTCACCGCCACCGGGCTGTCGGCGGCCGACCAGCGGCTGCTCGCCGCGTCCGGCCCGGTCGACACGGTCAACCTGCTTGTGCCGTTCCGCCCGCTGCCGGACGGCGCGCACCTGCGCGCCCTGGCCGCCTCGATCCGCCTGGCCCAGGCCCAGATCGCCACCGCGTTCGGCCTGCCCGCCGGAGAGGACGCCTGGCGGCGGATCGGCCTGACCCCGGTGCTGCGCGAGACCGCCGACCTCGGCCTCCTGGACGCCAGGAAGCTGGCCGGCTACGCCCGCCGCAGAGACCTGGCCTGGCTGTCGGTCCGCGGCGCCCGCCCCGCCCTCGACGTCGCCAAGGTCCTGGTCCACGCCCTGCGCTGACGCCCATCGGTCATGCGCGGACCAGGTGTGCCACGCATTCGACGTGGTGGGTCATCGGGAAGGCGTCGAAGGCGCGCAGGGCGGCCAGTTCATAGCCGAGGCCGCCGAGTAGTGCGATGTCCCTGGCCAGGGTGGCCGGGTCGCAGGAGACGTAGACGATGCGCGTGGGCGAGTGCGCGGCGATGCCGCCGGTGACGCCCTGGCCCAGGCCGGTACGCGGGGGGTCGGCCACCACGAGGTCGGCCGCTTCCAGGCCGGCGAGGGCGTCGTCCACGGTCGCCCGCTCGATCCGGGCCTGGGGGAGGTCGCGCAGGTTGCGGCGGGCGTCACGGACGGCGGCGGCGTCGGACTCCACGCCCGTCACGGCGCCCTCGCGGCCGACCGCCTCGGCGAGCGCGGCGGTGAACAGGCCGGCGCCGCAGTACAGGTCGAGGACGCGCTCGCCGGGGCGCGGGGCGGCGAAGGCCAGGACGGCCTCCCGCAGGGTCTCAGCGGCCCCCGGATGCACCTGCCAGAACCCGCTGCCGGTCACCTCGAACTCGCGCCCGTCGGCCCGCTCACGGACGCCACCGCGGCCCCTGGCGGCCTCGGTACGGCCCCGGCCGCGGTCCACGAGCACCGCCGCGGGCGCGTCGAGATCAGGTACGGCGACGCCCCTGCGCCCCTTCGGCGTGACCACCACCGCGCGGTCGCCGGCCGAGGAGGCGATCACCTCCACGGCCGAGGCCCCGCGCCAGGACTTCGTCTCCACCCCGGCCGCCTCCGCCTCGGGGTGCGCGATCAGGCACGCCTCCACCGGCTCGACCGTGTGGGAGCGGTGCCGGCGCAGCCCCACAACGCCGTCCTGGCGCACCGCGAACCGCACCCGGGTACGCCAGCCGAGGCCGCCGGGCGCGCCCGGCACCTCCTCCACGACGACCTCGCGTTCGATCCCGGCGAGCCGCTTGAGCTGCTCGGTGACCACCGCCGCCTTCAGCAGGCGCTGCGCGGGCAGTGCGGCGTGCTGCCAGTCGCAGCCGCCGCACCTGCCCGGACCGGCGTAGGGACAGGGCGGGGACACCCGGTCGGGCGACGGCTCGATGATCTCCACGGCGTCGGCCCGCAGGAAGCGCGAGACCTCCTCGGTCACCCGGGCGCGTACCCGCTCGCCGGGCAGCGCGTGCCGGACGAAGACGACCCTGCCCTCGTGCCGCCCCACGCACCAGCCGCCGTGCGCGACGCGCTCGACCTTCACGTCCAGAAGTTCATCCATCATGATCCCGGTTGCTCATCGCGGGACGGCCCGTCCCAGGGGCGGCGCACCGCGCCGGGGGCGAAGGGCTCCGGCCTGCCCTTGAGGCGCAGTGAGGAGTGCAGTTGCCAGGGCACGCTGGTCACCATGACGCCCGGCATGAACAACAGCCGGCCCTTCAGCCGCAGCGCACTCTGGTTGTGCAGGACGTGCTCCCACCAGTGGCCGACGACGTATTCGGGAATATAGACGGTGACCACGTCCCGGGGCGAACGGCGGCGGAGGTCCTTGACGTACTGGAGGATGGGCCGGGTGATCTCCCGGTACGGGGAGTCGAGGATCTTCAGTGGCACCGGTACGCCCAGCCGTTCCCACTCCTCGGCCACGGCCTCGGACTCGCGGGCGTCCACCGCCACCGTGACCGCCTCCAGCGAGCTGGGCCGGGTGGCGCGGGCGTAGGCGACGGCCCGCAGCGTGGGCTTGTGGATCTTGGAGACCAGCACGATCGCGTGGTTGCGGGCCGGCAGGATCTGCTCGGTCTCCTCGCCCTCGGCGGGCAGCGCGAGTTCCTGGGTGACGTGGTCGTAGTGGGCCCGGATGCTCTTCATGATGCCGAACAGCACCGGCATCGCGAGCACCACGATCCACGCGCCCAGCATGAACTTGGTGATCAGCACCACGACCAGCACCAGCCCGGTCAGGATGGCGCCGAACCCGTTGATGAGCCGGGAGCGCTGCATGCGCCGCCGTGCGGGCAGCTCGGTCTCGGTGCGCAGCAGGCGGGTCCAGTGGATCACCATGCCGGTCTGGCTGAGCGTGAACGACACGAACACGCCGACGATGTAGAGGTGGACGAGCGCGCTCGGGTTCGCGTCGAAGACGAAGATCAGCAGGCAGGCGAAGGCGGCCAGCAGGATGATCCCGTTGGAGAACGCCAGCCGGTCGCCCCGGGTGTGGAGCTGCCTGGGCAGGAAGCGGTCCTGGGCGAGGATGGAGCCGAGCACCGGGAAGCCGTTGAAGGCGGTGTTGGCGGCCAGGAAGAGGATCAGCGCGGTGATCGCGCTGATGTAGATGAAGCCGACCGAGCCAGGGCCGAAGACGGCCGAGGCCACCGAGGGCAGGATCGGGTCGTTGGTGTAGCCGGGCCCGGCGGGCCTGCCGTCGATGAGCAGGTGGGTCGGAGGGTTCTCCGCCGCCTTGACCCCGGAGGCCAGCGCGAGCGCCACCACGCCGGCGAACATCGACACCGCGATGAGGCCCATCAGCAACAGCGTGGTGGCCGCGTTGCGGCTCTTGGGCTTGCGGAACGCCGGGACGCCGTTGCTGATCGCCTCGACGCCGGTCAGGGCGGCGCAGCCGTTGGAGAAGGCCCGCAGCAGCATGAACGCGAGCGCCAGGCCGGCCAGGTCGCCGGTCTGCTCGGGCACCACGGTGTAGTCCGCGCTGGGCGCGCGCAGCTCCTCGCCGAGCACGCCGATCTGGAGCAGTCCCCAGGCGACCATGCCGAGCACGCCGATGACGAAGGCGTACGTGGGGATGGCGAAGAACGTCCCGGACTCGCGGATGCCGCGCAGGTTCATCACCGTCAGCAGGGTCACCATGGCGATCGCGATGGCGACCTTGTGCTCGGCCACGAAGGGGATGGCCGACCCGATGTTGTCCACGCCGGAGGAGACCGACACCGCGACCGTCAGCACGTAGTCGACCAGCAGGGCGCTGGCGACCGTGACGCCCGCGTTCGGGCCGAGGTTGGTCATGGCGACCTCGTAGTCGCCGCCGCCGCTCGGGTAGGCGTGCACGGTCTGGCGGTAGGAGGCGACCACGGTGAACATCAGCACGACGATGGCCGCGGCGATCCATGGGGAGTACAGGTAGGCCACGGCGCCGCCGACCGAGAGCGCGACCAGGATCTCCAGGGGGGCGTAGGCGACCGACGACAGAGGGTCGCTCGCGAACACCGGCAGCGCGATGCGTTTGGGCAGCAACTGCTCGTGCAGCTGGGTGCTGCGCAGCGCCCGGCCGACGAGGAGCCGCTTGACGGCATCGGTCACTTTAGACACGCCTGACGATGGTAGCCGGACTGACTGACCGGCAGGTCGACCGGCAGGCTCAGAGCACTGCCGTATTGCTCGCCGGACGGTCCATACTTGTCACAGGCATCGAATCGGTCCGCCTCAATCGAGCCAGCGGCGGGGGAGAATGCACATCGTGATCATGGGATGCGGGCGGGTGGGCTCTACCCTCGCGCACATCCTCGAAGACAACGGACACTCCGTCGCCATCGTCGACCGGGATCCGCAGGCGTTTCGCAGGTTGCGCGCGGGCTTTCGCGGCCGCCGGGTGACCGGCATCGGCTTCGACCGCGACGTCCTCGCCGAGGCCGGGATCGGCACGGCCGGCGCCTACGTCGCGGTCAGCAGCGGAGACAACTCCAACATCATCTCCGCCCGGGTGGCGCGCGAGACCTTCGGCGTGGAGAACGTCGTGGCCCGCATCTACGACCCCCGCAGGGCCGAGGTCTACCAGCGGCTGGGCATCCCCACGGTGGCCACCGTGCGCTGGACCGCCGACCAGATCCTGCGCCGCGTCCTCCCCGAGGGCGCCGAGCCGTTGTGGCGCGACCCGACGGGCACGGTCGTGCTCGCCGAGGTCGCCTGCAATCCCGGCTGGATCGGCACTCGCGTGGCCGAGGTGGAAGAGACCACAGGCGTCCGGCTGGCCTTCGTCAACCGGATGGGCGAGGCGCTGCTGCCCAAGTCCGACACCGTCGTCCAGGAGGGCGACATCCTCCACGTGCTGGCCGCGGAGAACGACATGGACCGGATCAACAAGGTGCTCGCCGGCGCACCGGAGGGAGAGCACTGATGCGCGTGGCCATCGCGGGTGCCGGGGCGGTGGGCCGGTCCATCGCGGCGGAGCTGCTGGAGAACGGCCACGAGGTGCTGCTCGTGGACAACGACCCCAAGGCCATCAAGATCGACAGTGTGCCGCGGGCCGAGTGGCTGCTCGCCGACGCCTGCGAGATCTCCTCACTGGACGAGGCCGGGCTCAACAACTGCCATGTGGTGATCGCGGCCAGCGGTGACGACAAGGTCAACCTGGTGGTCTCGCTGCTGGCCAAGACCGAGTACGGCGTGCCGCGCGTGGTGGCCAGGATCAACCATCCGAAGAACGAGTGGCTGTTCAACGAGTCCTGGGGGGTGGACGTCGCGGTGTCCACGCCGCGCCTGCTGTCGGCCCTGGTCGAGGAGGCGGTCAGCGTCGGCGATCTGGTCCGGCTGATGACGTTCCGGCAGGGGCAGGCCAACCTGGTCGAGCTGACCCTGCCCGACGACGCCCCGGTGGTCGGGCAGCGCTCCGGTTCGGTGCCCTGGCCGGTCGACTCGGCGCTGGTGGCCATCCTGCGCGAGGGCCGGGTGCTGGTGCCGAGCGCGGACGACCCGCTGGAGGCCGGCGACGAGTTGTTGTTCGTCGCCTCCCAGGAGGTCGAGCAGGAGCTGGCCCAGCTCCTGGCCCCGCACTGATCAGGAGGGCTTCTCGCCGGTCAGGGGCCCGATGGGGGACGCGGGCTGGATGGGCGTGCGTCCCCTGGCCAGGACCAGCACCATCGCGCCCAGCGCGGCCACCTGGAGCGGCCAGCCGAGCGCGATCTTGGCCACCCCCATCGCGGCCACGCCGTCGTTGCCCCAGATCAGGTAGATGGGAAGCTGCACGACCACCCGGACCAGGCACGGGATCATCAGCAGCCAGGTCAGCTTGGAACACAGCCGGACGATCCCCGGGTCTCTGCGCCAGCCGGTCGGGTCGCCGGTGACCGAACCGATCATGAAGCCGACCAGCGGCCAGCGGGTGACCACCGACAGCAGCATGGCCGCCGCGTAGCCGCCGTTGTAGAGGATGCCGGGCAGGTAGTAGTCCTTGGCCTCGCCGGTGCGGGCCGCGAAGAACGCGCCGATGGCGATGCCGATCAGGCTGTTGATCACGAACTGCGGGGTGGACCGCTGCACCAGCCGTGCCACCAGCAGCAGCACCGCGAGCGCGATGCTCACGATGAGCGAGGTCCGCAGATCTTCCGAGACGATCCAGCTCACCGTGAAGGCGATGGTCGGCAGCGCCGCCTCCACGATGCCGCGCTTGCCGCCCAGCGCCTTGGCGAGCTGAGCGCGGACCGCCGCCTCCACCGTTTCGTACGCGGTGCCGCCGGAGGTCGCCTCGGCCGTACTCATCGTGTCGCTCACCACTCCAAGGTCACGCGCCGCCCGCGGGGCGAAGCTCGTATCTGGGGTTGAACATCACCTTGCGCCCATCCTGCAGGCTGACGAGCCCTTCCGCGCGGAGCATGCGGCCCGGCTCGATCCCGGCGATCTTCCGCCGGCCCAGCCAGACCAGGTCGATCACGTCGGAGCCGTCGTAGAGCTCGGCTTCCAGCGCCGGAGCGCCGCCGCGTGGGCGCAAGGTCACCGTCCGTAGCGTACCGGCAACGCAGAACCTGCGCCGCCCGCGACACCTGACTATCGGGGTCGCGCCGTGCCGGTCGAGGTCTTCCTGAAGTTCCTCGGCCTCAAGCTCGGCCTGACTCGTCGTCAGGCGCCTAAAGAACCCGCGAAGTCCCCTGGGTTTGTGGGGTTCTGCCGCACTCACGGCCTCTTCCTCTCAACCATGATGAATCAGCCTATGCGATGGTATGCGGGCAGCAGGGTCGTCCGGAACGGGCCGTCGTCAGCGGGTCTCGGTGATCTCAGGACCGCGCCGGAACGGATCGAGGTCGGGCCCATCGCCCTCGGCGTCGTCTCCGGCCGGATGGATCTCCTGCGGCTGCCGCAGCTCGACGGTGTCCTTGGGTGCCATCGGCCCCTCGCCGCGGACCACGACGAGGTCACGGACGACCGCCTCCAGCGGCTCGGCGGCGGCCGGATCGGTACCGGCCCGCCCGCTGAACACGGCGTGCAGCAGCCAGCGGGGGCCGTCCACGCCGATGTAACGGACCGTCTGAGCCTCTTGTCCCTCGACCGGCAGCCGGCCGACCAGCTCGGTGCCGAAGGAGCCCTCGCGCTCCTCGGTGGTGCCGCCCGCCTTCTTGACGCCCTCGGCCAGCTCGGCGCGTACTTCGTCCCAAAGGCCCGAGGACCTGGGCGCGGCCAGGACGTGCAGTTGCAGCGCGCTCTCGTCCACCAGCATGGCGACGCCGACGATCTGCTCGGCCGGGGCGATCAGCCGGATGTCGGCCCCCTCGATGACCGGCAGCAGCAGCCCGCCCAGATCGACCCGGCTGCGCTCGGGATAGGGCTCGTCGGCGTCCCACGGCCCGGACTCCCTGGCCGGCACGGGCGCCGGAGCCGGAGCGGCGGCGTCCGCCTCCGGCTCCGCATGACGGCGGCGACGTCGGAACACTTTCCTCACGCTCCTCGCAAACGTTTCAGCGACCGGTCGACCCGAATCCGCCGGTGCCCCGCACCGACTCGGGCAACCGCTCGACCTCCTGGAAATCGGCCCGCTCCACCCGCTGGAAGACCAGTTGGGCGATGCGGTCACCACGCCGCAGCAGCACTGGCTCCTTGGCGTCGGTGTTGAGCAGTGTCACGCGTATCTCGCCACGGTATCCCGCGTCGATGGTGCCGGGCCCGTTGACCATCGCGACACCGTGCCTAGCCGCCAGCCCCGAGCGGGGATGGACGAACGCCGCGTAGCCCTCGGGCAGCGCGATGGCCAGGCCGGTGCCGATCACCGCCCGCTCCCCCGGCTGCAACTCGACGTCGTGCGCGGCGTACAGGTCGGCGCCGGCGTCGCCGGGACGGGCGTAGGACGGCACGGGCAGGCCCTGGTCCAGCCGCTTGATCAGCACACCGATCATGCGACCGCCTCCCGCGGGACGCTCTTCACCATGGAACGGGTCACGCTGCGGAACACTACAGCCACCGGGCACCCGCTCGGGCTACTCCTGGCCGTTGTCGTGCCTTCCGCCGCCGGCGGTCTCCTTCGGCGGCGGCTCGTCGGCGTCCCTGAGAGCATCGGCGGGGGCCGCGCCGGCGGCGGGTCCGGGCTGAGCGGGCGCGGGCGCGGCGGATGGCCCGGCGGCGGGTTCGGTACGGCTCGCGGCGGCGGGCGGCGGCTCGGTGGGCGGGCCGCCGCGCAGCTCGGGCAGCGCCCGGTAGATCACCGCGGCGATCGGCACGGCCACCGCCGCGCCGGTGATCCCGGCCAGCACGCCGCCGACGGCCAGCACCAGGATCACGGCCAGCGGGTGGAAGTTGACGGCCCGGCCGACGATCAGCGGTTGCAGGACGTGGTTTTCCAGTTGCTGTTCCACGACCAGGATGCCGACGAAGACCAGCGCCAGGATGGGCCCCTGCGAGCCCAGGGTGACCAGTGTGGCCAGGCCGCCCGCGATGAAGATGCCGACGATCGGGATGAAGCTGGCGAAGAAGATGAGCACCGCCAGCGGCGCCCAGAGCGGCACCCCCATCCCGGCCAGCACGATGCCCATGATGATGCCGTGCACGGCGGCGACCGCCACCGTGCCCTGGACGTACTGGGAGAGCGTCGCCCAGGCGGCCCGGCCCGCCCGGTCGACCCGCGGGGCGACGCCGCCGAAGGCGCGCAGCACCCAGGCCCAGATCCGGTCGCCGTCCTTGAGCAGGAAGAACGTCACGAACAGCAGCAGCACCAGGGACGCGAGCACCTCGACGGCCACCGTCGCGCCGGTCAGCACGGTGTTGCCGATCACGGCCTGCTGCGTGGTGATCAGGTCGGTGATCTGGTCGACCCACTGCTGGATCTGCGCCTGCTGGAGGTGCAGCGGCCCGGTGATCAGCCACTCCTGGACCTCCTCGACCGACTTCTTGAGCTGGGCGACCAGGCGCGGGAACTCATCGTTGGCCCGGGCGCCGACGATCCAGCCGGTGCCGACGAGGACGGCGAAGGCGAGCAGCATGGTCGCCCAGGTGGCCCAGATGGGCCGCAGCCCGGCCCTGCGCAGCCGCTTGGTGATGGGGAACAGCAGCGCCGCCAGCAACAGCGCGATCGCCACCGGCAGGGCCACGAACCGGAGGGTCGCGACGGCCTGCGCGAAGTAGTGGACCACGACGCCGAGCAGGATCAGACACGCGCTCCACGCCGCCATCTTGGCCAGGACGGGGGGCACGAGCTGCGTCAGGCGCCGCGGGTCGGAGATCACGCATTACAGCCTGGCACGTCCGGAACCCGAACGCGCGCCGTATTTCCGCCCGGCGGGCACCGGGGGCGAGAGCTTGCTCACTCAGCGCCCCCGGCGGTGTACCGGCGATCGGGTCAGCCGGCGGCCAGGATCACCTCGACCGCGGGGCCGGGGGCCGGGTCCAGGACGAACTCCTCGACGTTGCCCGCGGCGCACAGGTCGTCCTGGGCGTGCCGTACCAGCGCGGCGGCCGGGCCGGTGACGGTGAGCCGGGCGACCTCGGACCGCATCGACCGCTTGGCCTCCGACTTGGCCTTGCGGACCTGGGCCAGGACGGCGGCCACCGCGGCCAGCACCTCGGGGTCTCCGCCCGTGCCGGTGTCGGCGGGGACCGGCCAGTACGAGCGGTGGACGGACCCGTCACGCCACCAGGACCAGACCTCCTCGGTGACGAACGGCATGAACGGCGCGAACAACCGCAACTGCACGTCGAGCGCCCGGCGCAGCGCGGCACGGGCGGACCCGGCCCCCGCGTCGGAGCCGTAGGCCCGGCTCTTGACCAGCTCCAGGTAGTCGTCGCAGAACTCCCAGAAGAAGCGTTCGGCGGCCTCCAGGGCGCGGGTGTGGTCATACCCCTCGAAGGCGGCGGTGGCCTCCTCGACCACGCCGCGCAACCGGGCCAGCATCGACAGGTCCAGCGGCTCGATGATGGGGTCATCGGTGGCGCCGCCGAGCCCCAGCACGAACTTGGACGCGTTGAGGATCTTGACCGCCAGCCGCCGCCCGATCTTGAGCTGTCCCGGCTCGAACGCCGTGTCCACCCCGAGCCTGCCGCCCGCGGCCCAGTAGCGCACCGAGTCGGCGCCGTGCTGTTCGAGCAGCGCCAGCGGCGTGACCACGTTGCCCTTGGACTTGGACATCTTCTTGCGGTCGGGGTCGAGCACCCAGCCGGAGATCGCCGCGTTGGACCACGGCAGCCGGTCGTGCTCCAGGTGCGACCTGACGGCGGTGGAGAACAGCCAGGTGCGGATGATCTCGTGCGCCTGCGCCCGCAGGTCCATCGGGGTGACCTGGTGGTACAGCCTGTCGTCCGCGCCCCAGCGGGCCGCGATCTCCGGCGTCAGCGACGACGTGGCCCAGGTGTCCATGACGTCGGGGTCGCCGGTGAAGCCGCCCGCCTTGCCGCGCTGGTCTTCGGTGTAGCCGGGCGGCACGTCGTCGGCGGGGTCGATCGGCAGGGTCCCCTCGGCGGGCAGGATCGGCCGGTCGTGGATCGGGTGACCGGCGTCGTCCAGCGGATACCAAACCGGGATGGGCACGCCGAAGAACCGCTGCCGGGAGATCAGCCAGTCGCCGGCCAGCCCTTCCACCCAGTTGTCGTAGCGGACCCGCATCCGCGGCGGGTGCCAGGACAGCTCGGCGCCACGGGCGAGCAGCGCCCGGCGCAGCTCCGGGTCGCGCCCGCCGTTGCGGATGTACCACTGCCGGGTGGTGACGATCTCCAGCGGCCGGTCGCCGCGCTCGTAGAACTTCACCGGGCGGGTCACCGGCCGGGGCTCGCCGGAAAGGTCGCCGCTCTCGCGCAGCATGGCCACCATCCGCTCGCGCGCCGCGCCGATCGTGCGGCCGGCCACCTCCGAGTAGGGGCCCGCGGGCACGCCCTGCGGCGGCTCGGGCAGCAGCCTGCCGTCCCACCCGATCACCGGCCGGGTGGGCAGGTCCAGCTCGCGCCACCAGGTGACGTCGGTGATGTCGCCGAAGGTGCAGATCATCGCGATGCCCGAGCCCTTGTCCGGCTCGGCCAGGCGATGCGCGAGGACCGGAACGCGCACACCGAACACCGGCGTGGTGACCGACTCGCCGAACAGCGGCCGGTAGCGCTCGTCGTCGGGATGGGCGACCAGCGCCACGCAGGCCGGCAGCAGCTCGGGGCGGGTCGTCTCGATTTCGACCCGGCCGCCGTCGGGCCGGTGGAAAGAGATCCGGTGGAATGCCCCGGTCTGCTCGCGGTCCTCCAGCTCGGCCTGGGCGACGGCGGTGCGGTAGGTGACGTCCCACAGCGTGGGGGCCTCGGCCAGGTACGCCTCGCCGCGCGCCAGGTTGCGCAGGAAGGCGCGCTGGGACACCGCGCGGGAGTGGTCGCCGATGGTGGTGTAGAGCAGCGACCAGTCGACCGACAGGCCGACCCGCCGCCACACCTCCTCGTACGCCTGCTCGTCGATCTCGGTGAGCCGGTGGCACAGCTCCACGAAGTTGCGCCGCGAGATCGGCACCTCGGTCTTGCCCGGCTTGGCCGGCGGCTCGAAGTCGGGGTCGTACGGCATGGACGGGTCGCACCGCACGCCGAAGTGGTTCTGGACCCGCCGCTCGGTGGGCAGGCCGTTGTCGTCCCAGCCGATGGGGTAGAACACGGTCTTGCCGCGCATGCGCTGGAAGCGGGCGGTGAGGTCGGTGTGGGTGTAGGAGAGGACGTGGCCGATGTGGAGGGACCCGGAGACGGTCGGCGGCGGCGTGTCGATGGAGTAGATCTCCTCGCGGGGCCGCGCCCGGTCGAACCGGTAGGTGCCCTGGGCCTCCCAGCGGGCTACCCATACCGCTTCGAGCCCATCGAGAGCGGGTTTCTCGGGCACGGCGGGATAGCGTGATCGCTGTTCGGTCATGCGTCCCTATGGTAGTCCGGGGACCTGCCCGGACGGGCTAGGGTTTTCGCATATACGGAAGGGGGAGGCGGCTATGGCCGACAAGGCGGAGAAGCCGGATCTGGCGTGGCGGGCCATCGGAGGGCTGGTCGCGCTCGGCGTGGGCTTCGTCACGCGCAAGGCGATCGCGTACGGCTGGCAGAAGGCGACGGGCAAGAAGCCGCCCGCCGACCCCGACTCGCCGGACATCGGCATGGGCGAGGCGATCGGCTACGCCGTGGTGACCGCGGTGGGCATGGAAGTGGCCCGGATCGTGGCGACCCGGGCCGCGGCCAGGCGATACCAGGCGTGGTCGGCGCGCAACGAGGCCAGGGCCATCGCGCAGGCCGCCACTCCCAAGGCGTGAGGTCGGGGTTCAGGGCGTCTCCAGAGCCTGGAGGAACTCCCCGGCCCAGCGGTCCACGTTGTAGGTCGCCACGCGGCGGCGCAGTGAGCGCATCCGCCTGGCCAGCTCGTGCGGGGTCGAGCGCATCCCGGCGACCATCGCGCGTTTGAGGCCGTCGACGTCGTAGGGGTTCACCAGGAACGCCTGCCGCAGTTCGTCGGCGGCCCCGGCGAACTCACTGAGCACCAGCGCCCCGCGCAGGTCGTGCCGGCAGGCGATGTACTCCTTGGCGACCAGGTTCATCCCGTCGCGCACGGGGGTGACGACCATGACGTCGGCGGCCAGGTAGAGCGCGGCGAGTTCGTTGCGCTGGTACGACTGGTGCAGATACTGCACCGGCTGGTGGCCGATCAGTCCCTGCTCGCCGTTGATCCTGCCGACCTGGAGCTCGATGTCGTTGCGCAGCCTGCGGTACTCCTCCACGCGCTCGCGGCTCGGCGTGGCGATCTGGACGAAGACGGCGTCGCCCGCGTTGACCGCCCCGTCGGCGAGCAGTTCGCCGAACGCCTTGAGCCGCTGCCCGATGCCCTTGGTGTAGTCGAGCCGGTCCACACCGAGCAGCACGTGCTCGGGATCGCCCAGCTCGGAGCGGATCTCCTTGGCCCGCGCGACGATGTGCGGCTCACGGACGAGGCTGTCCAGTTCCCCGAAGTCCACCGAGATCGGGAACGCCTCGGCGCGGATGACCCGGCCGTCCCGGTAGATCTCGTGCTTCTGGTGTTGCAGGCCGAGCTGGCGGCGGCACAGGCGGATGAAGTTGGAGGCGCCGCCGGGCCGCTGGAATCCGACCAGGTCGGCCCCGAGCAGGCCCTCCAGGATCTCCCTGCGCCAGGGGAGCTGGGTGAACAGCTCCGAGGGCGGGAACGGGATGTGCAAAAAGAAGCCGATGCGCAGGTCGGGGCGCAACCGCCGGAGCATCGCCGGGACGAGCTGGAGCTGGTAGTCCTGTATCCACACCACGGCGCCGTCGGCCGCGGCGTCGGCGGCGGCGTGGGCGAAGCGCTCGTTGACCGTCCGGTAGGCGTCCCACAGCACCCGCGAGTACACGGGTGTGGCGACCACGTCATGGTAGAGCGGCCACAAGGTGGCGTTGGAGAAGCCCTCGTAGTACAGCTCCACCTCCGCCGAGGACAACGGCACCGGGATGAGGTGCATGCCGTCGTGCTCGAAGGGGTCGAGATTCTCGTCGGGTGCGCCGTGCCAGCCCAGCCACGCGCCGTCACGACGTTGCATCACCGGGGCGATGGCGGTCACCAGACCGCCGGGGCTGCGCCGCCAGCCCGCGTGGCCGTCACGATCGACGGGCAGGCGGTTGGCGACTATGAGAAACGAGCTGCGGCCCTGCACGCTTCCTCCAATGGTCGGCTACGACCACCTTACGAAAAGGACACACACCGCTTCTGATCGGCTACCGGACGAACTCGTATGAACAGCATAAAATCCGGCTTCAGGCGGGTCCCAATCCGATCGCGTCACTGGTCACCGTACACGGTGTCACCTGCGGGATTCCTACCCACGGAACGCGCGGGGACCTCAGCCGGAGGTGATCTCCCGCCGCGCCGCCGAGGCGCCCTCGGGCAGCGCGCCCCGCTTGCGCAGGTCACCGCGCACCGCCGTGGCCAGCCGCTTGGTCGCGGCGTGGTTGAGCGTGCCGCCGGCGACCGCGCCGGTCAGGAAGGGGCCGAGGGTGGTCAGATGGCGGCCGAGGGTGCGCATCAGCCGGTTGCGCAGCGCGGTCTTGGCCGCGGTGCCGAGGGCCAGGGTGACCGAGCCGGGCGCGAGGGGGTCGACGCCGCGCTGCTTGGACCACGCGATGGCGAAGGCGAGTGCGCGCTGCCCGCCGTTGCCGGGCACCTCCACGCCGTACACCTCGTGCAGCTCCGCGATGAGCTTGGTCTCGATGGCCGCCACCACGAGCGTCTCGGCGACCAACTGGGCGGGGGCGGACAACAGCAGCGGAGGGGCGGCGAACTGGGCCATCGCGAGCGCGCCGCCGACGGCGCCGACGGCCGTCGTGGCCTTCGCCGCGGTGCGGACCAGATCGTCGGCCAGGGCCTCGCCGGTGAGCCCGTAGTGGTGTTCTTCAAGCGTGCGCAGATCGCGGATGGGGATCCGGGGCGCCGTGGCCATGTAGACGTCGGCCAGCCACCGGCCGCGGCCCGCGCCGGACTCCTTGGCCTTCCTGCCCGCCGTGACCAGGGCGGCCGTCAGGCGGCCGAGCAGCCGCCGCCGCTCGGCGCGGTCCAGCTCGCCGGGCCGGGACAGCCGGCCCACGAGCACCGCCACCTCGTCGTGCCGGCCGTCGTGCGCGTCCTGCTCCTCCCGCACGGCGGGGTCCCGGTCGTCGTCACGGGACTCGCCGGCTCCGGCCGGGTCGTGCGCCGGGTCGTGCTGAGAGCGCTCGCCGGAGGACGCGGCGGCTCGATCCGGCGGGCCCGGCTGGACGGAGTCGGACGACCCGGGCATGATCACGGGTTCGTCCGGTGTCCGGCCGGGCTCGCCGATGTCGTCACTCGACGGCCGATCCGCTTTGTCCGTCACGCTGCGGAGCCTCCCTCAAATCCGTCGGGACGATCAGGCGGCGCACTCCCGGCAGATCTGCTCCCCGGCCTTCTCGGCGGCGAGCTGGCTCCTGTGGTGCACCAGGAAGCAACGCGAGCAGGTGAACTCGTCGGCCTGACGAGGAATCACCCGGAGCGAGAGCTCCTCGTTGGAAAGGTCTGCACCGGGCAGCTCAAGCGACTCGGCGAGGTCGGTCTCGTCGATGTCGATGCTGCCGGACGACTTGTCCGTACGGCGAGCCTGAAGCTCCTGGAGGCTGTCCTCGTTGAGGTCATCGTCCGTCTTGCGTGGGCTGTCGTAGTCGGTAGCCATCGTTCTCCATCCCCCTCATCTATCTGTCTGCGCACCGTCGCGCGCTTATAACGTCTGGGAGCCCCATCTTTGTGCCCGAAAGGTCCGAGAGATTTGTGCTTCGGTACCCAGCGATGACAGCCACTGAACCTCCCTACACGCGTGTGAGCCGCCGCCAATGGGAGCAGTTAGCCAAATATGGCGGAAACCACAGCATTGACGCCATGCAGCACCGTGTTCGACGGCACATCCAACCACATGTACGGCGCGAACGAGACGCCCCCCGCCGGATGAAGCGCCGGATACGCCCTCCGGTGCGCCGCCCGTTCGTCCCACCCCGTATGTCAGCCCTCCCCCCGGGGCCGGTCAGCCCCGCCTGGGCGGCCCGCCCGACCCCTGCAACCGCACGGTGACCAACAGCCCGCCCCCGTCTCTGGGGACCGCGGTGACGTTGCCGCCGTGCGCCGAGACGATCGCGCGCACGATCGACAACCCCAGCCCCGAACCCTTGGCGGAGTCGACCCGGTCGGCGTTGAGCCGCCGGAACGGCTCGAACAGGCTCGACACCTCGTACGCGGGAACGTGCGGCCCCGTGTTCGCCACCTGAACAACGAGGGCCTCGTCCGCCATTCCCGTGCGTACCCAGATTTTTCCGGCCTCGGTGATGTTGTATTTGATCGCGTTCTCGACGAGATTGGCCACGCAGCGTTCCAGCAGCACCGGGTCGCCCGTCGTGGGCGCGGAGACCAGCTCGGTGGTGATGGACACGCCCGCCTCGCGGGCGATCGGCGTGAGCTGTTCCAGGGCCGTCTCGGTGACGTCCTTCACATCGACCGGCCGGCGCACGCTCAGCTCCCGCTCGCTGCGCGCGAGCAGCAGCAGGCCCTCGATGAGCCGTTCGTTGCGGGCGTTGACCTCCAGCAGCGTACGGCCGAGGGCCTTGAGGTCCTCTGACGCGTCCGGGTCGGCCAGCGCGATCTCCAGCACGGTCCGGTTGATGGTCAGCGGCGTGCGCAGCTCGTGGGAGGCGTTGCCGACGAACCTGCGCTGGGTGTGGAACGCCTCGTTCAGGCGGGTGAGCATGGCGTCGAAGGTGTCGGCCAGCTCCTTCAGCTCGTCATCGGCGCCCTTGAGGTCGATCCGCTGGTGGGCCAGCGTGCTCTCCGACAGCTTGCGCGCGGTCGCGGTCATCTGGGCCACCGGCCGCAGCGCCCGGTCGGCCACGAAGTAGCCGAGGATCAGGGCGAAGATGCCCACCCCGAGCAGCGCGAGCAGCGAGCGGTTCAGCATGTGCGCGCGGGCCTCGACGACCGCGCCGTCGCGGTGCTGGGCCCACCACTCCACGAACCGCTGCCCGGTCTCGGCGGGCACCTCGCTGAGGTCGAACGGCGCGACCGGCCAGGCCGACTCGATCGACACGCCGACGATCGTGTACATGACGAACAGCAGCATCGCGCCCGCGGCGAAGAACAGCGCACCGTAGGTGAGGGTCAGCCGCCAGCGGATGCCCAGCCGGGCGGGCAGCTCCCTGACCGTCTCGCGCAGCCCGCGGCTCAGCGGCTGGGCGGCCAGCGGCGGCGGGCCGTCCCAGGCGGGCGGGCCGGTCGGTGGCGGCGGGCCGCCGCGCCCGGCGTGCTGCGGGCCCGCCGGGGCGCCCCGCTCGCTGACGTGCGGGCTGATCATCGGATGGGTCGGCTCCGCGTGCCCGGCGGGCTCCGGCGGCGCGGCGAACGTCGGCCTGGCCGATCCCGGGCCCGCGGCCTCCCCCGCCGGCCGGTCCGGTCTGTCACTCACAGTCTGTACCCGACTCCCGGCACGGTCTCGATCACCTGGGGCTCGCCCAGCTTCTTGCGCAGCGTCATCATGGTGACCCGCACCACGTTGGTGAAGGGGTCGATGTTCTCGTCCCACGCCTTGTCCAGCAGATCCTCCTGGCTGACCACCGCGCCTTCGGCGCGCATCAGCTCCTCAAGGACCGCGAACTCCTTCTTGGTCAGCGCCACCTCCCGGCCGTCGCGGGTGACCAGGCGCTTGCCCGGGTCCAGGCGTACGCCGGCGCGCTCCAGGACGGGCGGCAGCGCGGGCGCCGACCGCCGGCCGAGGGCGCGCACCCGCGCCACCAGCTCCACGAACACGAACGGCTTGGCCAGGTAGTCGTCGGCCCCCAGGCCGAGCCCCTCGACCTTGTCGTCCACGTCGCCGGAGGCGGTCAGCATGAGGATGCGCGAGGCGGTACGGCCGGCCACCAGCCGCCTGCACACCTCGTCGCCGTGCACCACGGGCAGGTCGCGGTCCAGCACGATCACGTCGTAGTCGATGTAGCCGGTGCGTTCGAGCGCGCCGCCGCCGTCGTAGGCGACATCGACCGCCATCGCCTCGCGGCGCAGCCCCGTGGCGATCGCGTCGGCGAGCACCCGCTCGTCCTCGACCACAAGCACCCGCATCGGTCTCTGGCACCTCCCGAAGAATCCGCCCGCACGCCCCCACGAGGCGCCGGAACGGTGTCCCATTGTCACCACAGCGGCGGTAAGCGCAGGGTAAGCCCGCTACCACCCTAGGAGAGGCGGTGACAGGAAGCACACCGGCAAGTTGTGCGAATGGTGGTTTGAGGAACATATGCCAGTGGGTAGAGCGTGTCCCACACCCCTGGTGACGACTCACCGCAGGGGTGGCGTGGCCCTCTCCGCCCCCGAGGAAGAAGGTGAGAAATGGGCGAGTTCACCACCACCATCGAACGCAGGCTCGACCAGGCCTACCGAGGTCTCCAGGAGGCCAGGTCCGAAGGCGACGATTTCCTCGCCGACACCCTCACCGCCGAGATCGAAGACCTCCGCAGGATCGCCGTGGACAACGGCGTCACGCTCACCCGCTGAGCCCGTACCCGAGCCCGAGCTTCGCGCAGGGGGCCGGTCCGCACCGGGCCGGCCCCCTCGCTCGTCGCAGACCGGCCGCGCTACTCGTCGCGTTCCGGATCGAACCCGGCGAGCAGGTCGTGCAGTTCCTCGAACAGCCCCGGCGCGGCGCACAGGGTCATGTCCGGGCCGACCGGCCTGCCGCGCATCCCGCCGAGCCGGGCGCCGGCCTCGGTCGCCACCAGGCCGCCCGCGGCGTAGTCCCAGTACTGCGGGCCGCGCTCGTAGTAGGCATCCACCCGCCCGGCCGCGACCGCGCACAGGTCGGCGGCGGCCGACCCCGCCCGTCGTACGTCGCGGACGTGCGGCAGCACCTTGGCCAGCACCTCGCCCTGTACCGTCCGCCGCCCCACCTGGTACCCGAACCCGGTGGCGACCAGCGCCCCCGAAAGCGGCACCCCGGTGTTGCAGCGCAGCCGCTCGCCGCCCAGCCAGGCCCCACCGCCGAGCGAGGCGCTGAACACCTCACCGCGCGGCACGACGTTCACCACGCCCGCCACGATCTCGCCGTCCACCTCGACGGCGATGCTCACCGCCCAGTCCGGCAGGCCGTACACGAAGTTGACCGTGCCGTCGATGGGATCGACGATCCAGCGCACCGCGCCTTCGCCGGTGGCCCCGCCCTCCTCGCCGAGGATCGCGTCGTCCGGCCGCACCTCGCGGACGCGGGCCCGGATCAGCTCCTCCGCGGCCCGGTCCAGGGCGGTGACCACGTCGGTCGGGCTGGACTTGGTCTGCACCACCTCGGGGCGGGCGGGGCGCTTGGCGAGCAGCATCTCGCCGGCCTCGCGGGCGATCTCCGCCGCGAGCCGGGTGAATTCGGCGGGCGCGGTCATGAGCCCTCCCCCGACAGCGACGCGGGGGTCTTCCACTCCTCGCCCAGCACGTGCTGGGCGAGGAAGGCCAGGACCGTCTCGTACCAGGCGACGATGTTGCCCGGCTTGAGCACCCAGTGGCCCTCGTCGGGGAAGTACAGGAACTTCGCCACCACGGAGGACCGCTGGAGGTCCCACCACAGGCGCAGTCCCTCGCCGATCGGCACCCGGTAGTCGCGGTCGCCGTGGATCACCAGCATGGGCGTGGTGAACTTCTCCAGCGACAGGTGCGGCGACAGCCTGCGCAGCGGCTCGCCGTCCGGCGGGCCGAACTCCCGCCGCCAGTAGTACGGGGCGTCGGTCGTGCCGGAGAACTGGTCCAGGTGCCACACCGAGGCGTGCGTCACGATCGCCTTGAACCTGTCGGTGTGCCCGGCGATCCAGTTGGCCATGTAGCCGCCGTAGGAGCCGCCCATCGCGGCGGTGCGCGTCGCGTCGAGGTCGGGCCTGGCCAGGGCGGCGTCGGTGATGGCCATCAGGTCGGCGAAGGTCCGCGGCCCCCAGTCGCGCCAGCCGCGGCGGATCATCTCCATGCCGTACCCGGTGGACATGGCCGGGTCGGGCAGCAGTACGGCGTAGCCGTGCTCGGCCATGATCCACGGGTTCCACCGCCAGGACCAGTCGTTCCAGCTCCCCAGCGGGCCGCCGTGGACCCACAGCAGGAACGGCGCCGGGTTGTCCGCCGACGCGCCCTCGGGCAGCGCCAGCCAGCCGCGGATCTCCGCCCCGTCGTCGGCCGTGGCGGTCACCTCGGTGAGGGTGCCGGGCACGGCGAGCCGTGGCGCGGGGCCGGGCAGTTCCTCCTCGCGCGTGCCGTCCGCGCCGAGGGTGAGGCGGACCGGGGCGGGGGCCTCGGCGATCCCGCTGCGCAGGGCGTACAGCGTGGTCCCGTCGGGGGCGGGGCACAGGTCCATGTAGGAGGAGTCGGGACCGGTCAGCCGTACCGGGTCGCCGCCGTCCAGGGGCACGCGGAAGACGGGCCTGCGGCCGGCACGGTCGGCGATCACGTAGACCGCGCCCGAGCCGGGGGCCCAGGCGATGGCGGCGGGCCACAGGCCCTCGCCGAGCGCGCGGCCCTCCCCGGTCGCGAGGTCCAGCACCCAGAGCACGCTCTCGGGCAGCCTGGGCTCGGCCCCGTCGCGGGCGTGCGTCTCACGCGAGCAGGCCACGTACCGCCCGTCCGGGGAGATCTCGATCGGCCCCAGGAAGTCGTAGCCCTCCACCGAGGCCAGGACCCGCCGCTCCCCGCCGCCGACCGGGATGGCCACCAGGTCGCTGCGGTTCTCCCCGCCCGGCCTCGGCGTCGCCCAGGTCGTCACCACGGTCGATCCGTCGGGCGTCACCGCGAAGCTCGGTTCGTCCAGCGCGCGGCCCGGCTCGGGGGTCAGGTCCCTGATCTCCTCCAGCCGGTCGCCCACGGCGGAGGAGGCGAACAACCGCGTCTGGCCCGGGCCGAGGTCGTGATCCCAGTACCGCGCCGGGTGGGCGTCGTGAAGTATGGCGCTGACGCCTGCCTCCTTGCGCGCCTTGCGCCGCTCGGCGTCGCCCGCCTCGGTGCCGGGCAGTACGTCCGCGGCGAAGACGACGGCCCCGCCGCCCGACCGCACCGCCTTGACGCCCCCGGCCCTGGCCGCGACCCGGCGGGCCTCCCCGCCCTCGGCGGGCAACAGCCACAGCGCGGGGGCCTCGTCGTCGTCGGCCTTGACCGTCGGGTCCGGCCGCGCGGAAACGAACAGCACATCGCCCGCCGCGGTGAACTCGGCCGCGGCCTCGCCCTTGGCCGACCTGGTCAGTCTGCGCGGCGTGCCGTCCGGCGCCGCCGGGATGTCCCACAGCGCGGTCCCGTAGGACCTGCCGTCGGGATTCAGCGCCTGCACGACCGCGACGAGCCTCGTACCGTCCGGCGACAACCGCAGGCCGACGACGCGCGGCACCCGTACATAGTCCCGAATGTCCTTGAACACATCCCTGAAGTCCGTCACGTCCTGAATCTACCGGGCGGTGTCATTCGCGGCACCGCGCGCGGGACCGGCGAGTGAATCGGGTTGGATAGGGGCATGGGGAATTACGATGCGCTGGTGGTCGTGTCGTTCGGCGGGCCGGAAAAGCCGGATGACGTGATGCCGTTCCTGGAGAACGTCGTCAGAGGGCGAGGTGTGCCCAGGGAGCGACTGCTGGAGGTGGAGGCGCACTACCAGCGGTTCGGCGGGGTGAGCCCGATCAACGACCAGTGCCGGGCACTGGTGGCGGCGCTCAAGCCGACGCTCGGCGTACCGGTCTATTGGGGCAACCGCAACTGGCACCCCTTCCTCACCGACACGGTGCGGGAGATGGCCGCCGACGGGGTGCGCAAGGCCGCGGCTTTCGTCACGGCGGCCAACGCGGGCTTTTCGAGCTGCCGCCAGTACCTGGACGACATCGCCGGGGCGGTGGGTCAGGTGGCGGGCGCGCCGGAGATCGTGAAGCTGCGGCACTACTTCGACCATCCCGGGTTCGTCGCGGCGATGGCCGACCACACCGAGCGGGCGCTCGCCGAGCTGCCCGCCGAGCACCGGGCGACGGCGAGGCTGGTGTTCACCGCGCACAGCGTCCCGGTGACGATGGCGCGCAGCGCGGGGCCTTCCGGCGGCGAGTACGAGGCCCAGTTGCGGAGCACGGCGCGGCTGGTGGCCGAGGCCGTGGGCCGCTCAGGACAGGACTGGGACCTGGTGTGGCAGAGCCGCAGCGGGCCGCCGCAGGTGCCGTGGCTGGAGCCCGACGTCTGCGACCACCTGACGGACCTTCACAAGGACGGCGTGGCGGCCGTCGTGCTGGTGCCGATCGGCTTCGTCTCCGACCACATGGAAGTGATCTACGACCTCGACGTGGAGGCGGCTGACCGGGCGCGGGAGCTGGGCATGCGCCTCACCCGGGCGGCCACGGCGGGCACGCATCCGCGGTTCGTGAGCATGGTGGGCGAGCTGATGGCCGAGCCGGAGCCGTTGACGTGCGCGGCCACCTGCTGCCCGAGGCCGCAGCGGCGGCAGCCGGCGGAGCGGGTCGCCGCCGGTTGACGCGGGGTCAGCCGTACTGCCGGGCGTAGCCCTCGGCGATGCCGAGCACCTTGCGCACATAGCTCCACGAATGGTTGTAGAACCAGACGGCCTTCTCCAGCTTCTTGCCGCCCTGGTTCGCACCGTTCGCGCAGAGGTAGTTGGCGGCCGAGGGCACCGCGTCGTAGGGGCTCCAGATGTCGGCCTTGCCGTCACCGTCGCCGTCCACGCCGTACGCCTTCCAGGTGGCCGGCATGAACTGCATCGGCCCCAGCGCCCCCGCCGAGGACGGGCCGTTGTTGCGTCCGTGGGAGCTTTCCACCTGGCCGATGGCGGCGAGCACGGTCCAGGAAAGGCCCGGGCAGACCTTCGCGGAGACCTGGTACAGCTCCAGGTAGCTGCCCGGCCTTCCCACCACCACCCGCTGCGGGGCCTTGGGGTGTGCCGCGCCGTCCTCCACCTTGCCGTCCTTGCCCGCTTTCGCGGCCTTCGTGACCTGGTTCGCGGCCTCGCCCACCGTGACCACCTGGGCCCCCTGGCCGAGCTCCGCGCGCACCCCCGAGCCCAGCGCCGCCGCGTGCTCGTCCTCCCCGTGGACCAGCACCGCCACGCCGGGCAGCAGGCCGAGCCCGCGTCCCACCTCCACGCTGACCAGGCCGTCCACGCCCGGCAGCCCGAACGCGGCCGAGGCCCCCAGACGCAGCCGCGGCCCGTTGTCCACCTGGTAATCGGCGCCCAGGAGCATGCCGAGCCGCCGGACCGCCTGCGCGTCGGCCACGATCTCGCCCTTGGCGATCGCGTCCCAGACGCCCGGCTCACCGGCGACCGCCTTGGGCGTCCAGGCGCGGAACTCGGCGGGGTTCACCGCCAGCAGGCTGATCGCCGTGCCGGAGACGCGGACGGTCCCGGCGTCCACCGCGGCGATCTTCTGGACGTGCTTCAGCGCGGAGATCTTGTGCAGTGTGGCGCGCGGCACCGACGCCTGCGCCACGGCGAAGACCTGCGGCGGCGTGGGCGTGATCCCCGGGCCGCCGGTCATCCGCGGCGCGGGGGCGGAGGCGGTCGGCGCGGTCGCGGCGTGCGGTGCGGTGGTGGGCACCATGCGGTCCAGGGCGGTGAGGGCCTTGCCGCCACCCGCCACGGCGCGATCTGCGCGTACCGAACCCACCGGCCGCTCAGGGCGGAACAGCAGGTAGCCCGCCACGACGGCGGTGACCACGATCGTCGCGGTCAACCCGGCCAGGACGACGGGCAGGTAGGAGGACCGGGGGGCGGGGAACATCGGGTTCACGCTATCCCACCGTCCACGCGGTCGCCGTCAAATGCGAAAATCCACTTGATTCAAGTCTCAATAGTGCGTCATCGTCCAGAGGGGCATAAGTCTCCCCCTCGCCGCCGGGTCCGGTCCCGCGGCCACCGACGGCCCGGCACGGTTTCCGGTGCCGAGCACGCGGTCGGGTGAAGCAGCGCCGAATTCCACGCCGAGCGCGTGCGGAGGGAGTCGAAGTGGTGGGGGCGTACCGTGGCCTGTTCGACATGCCCGGGGTCAAGGGCTTCGTCATCAGCGGATTCTTCGGGCGAATGCCCATGTCGATGCTCGGCATCGGAATCATCCTGCTCATATCCGGGCTGACCGATTCGTACACCACGGCCGGGGCGGTGTCGGCCACGGTGTCGATCGCGTTCGCCATCGCCGCCCCGCTCTCGGGCCGCCTCGCCGACCGGTTCGGTCAGGGCAGGGTGCTGATCCCGCTGGTGCTCGTGCACGGCACCGCCCTGGTCGGGCTGATGCTGTGCGCCGGTCTCGGCGCGCCGCAGTGGACCCTGTACGCCACCGGGGTGGTCGTGGGCGCGGCGGCCGTCTCGCTCGGCTCCATGGTCAGGGCCCGCTGGACGCACCTGCTGGGCCGCTCGCCCAAGCTGCACACCGCCTTCTCCTTCGAGTCCGTGGCCGACGAGGTCATCTTCGTCGCCGGCCCGGCCGTGGTCTCCGCCCTGGCCACCGGGGTCAACCTGTACGCCGGGCTGATCGTGGCGCTGGTCTCCACGGTGATCGGGACGCTCTTCTTCGCCCTCCAGCGCGGCACCGAGCCGCCGTCCGGCCGGGCCGCGGGGCGCTCGGGCAGCCCCATCACGATCCCCGGCGTGGTCCTGCTGTGCTGCGTCCTGCTCGCCATGGGCGCGGTGTTCGGCTCGGTGGACCTCATCACCGTGGCCTTCGCCGAGGAGCACCACGCGAAGGCGCTGTCGGGGGCGCTGCTGGCCTCGTTCGCGGGCGGCAGCATGGTCTCCGGGCTCTGGTACGGCGCGCGCTCCTGGAAGCTCTCGCTGCGCGGCCGGTTCGTCCGGGCGCTGATCTTCTTCGCCGTCGCCCTGACGCCGATCGTGCTGATCGGCAACCTGCCGCTGCTCGGCGCGGCGCTGTTCGTGGCCGGGATGGCCATCTCGCCGACGATCATCACCGGGTACAGCATGATCGAGCGCCTGGTGCCGCCGCACCTGCTCACCGAGGGCATGGCGTGGCTGTCCACGTCGGTCGGGTTCGGCGTCGCGCTCGGGGCGTGGGCGGGCGGCCGGATGACCGACATGTTCGGCGCGTCCAACGCCTACGGGTTCTCGCTGGGGGCCGCGCTGCTGGCCGTCGTCATCGGCATCGGGGGCTCGGGGCTGCTGCGCGCGTCGGAGGCGCCGAGCACCGCCTGACCCCGGCGGGGTCCGTACCTGGGCGAGCCGCGCACACACCCCCCGCTTCGGCGATTTCGCCGCGCCGCGCGGCCGTCTGCACCCGGGCCGCCGCTTCTCCGGTGACTACCTCGGCGTGGCACTCGGGTGACCCGCGCATTGATTCGGTAAAGAGCTTCCCCCGGGAAGTGCGCGTCCGCGTGTCCCGTCGCCACCGCCACTCGCGGGCGGGGCACATTCAGGACCGCCTTCCCGCCGCTCAGTCCCTGATCCGATGGAGATCCCGCAGATGGTACTCCTGCGCCGAGCCGTCCAGGACCCGGCCGGCCGTTCCGCCGCCGCCGTCCGGCCGCCCGCCGTTCCCCCACAGGCCCGTTTCACGCCCCCTTGCGCGAGCCCTCTCCCGGCTTCTTCCGTCAAGTCCGCCGCACGTCGCCGCGCCATCGGGAAGAATCCATCAGGGACATCCGGCCTCCCCTCGGCCACGGGTGGGATGTAAGCCGATGGAAACGGCGAATGTGACGGGCGTCACATCGGATCGAGCCCCCTCCAGCAAGGCGATGTTCGGACATGCCGGGTACGGTGCTGGAAGGCAACCGGCACACGCGAGAGACTCAAGGGTCCGGGGGAAGATTGAGCTCGACGACGAAGGGACTCGCATGCAGGAGCTCCGGCTCGTCGCGGTGAGCGAGGACGGCACATACCTCGTGCTGGCGACGGCCGGCCGAGGTACGCGGTTCACGCTTCCCGTAGACGACCGGCTCCGCGCGGCGGTCCGCGGAAACTTCTCCCGTCTCGGCCAGTACGAGATCGAAGTGGAGAGTCCCTTGCGCCCTAAGGAGATCCAGGCCCGAATCCGCGCGGGAGAGACCGCCGAGGAGATCGCCGCCACCGCGGGGATTCCCGTCGAGCGGGTCCGCTGGTTCGAAGGTCCCGTCCTGCAGGAGCGCGAGTACATGGCCCAGCAGGCGCAGCGCGTGGCGGTGCGGCTGCCCGGCGAGTCCTCTCCCGGCCCCACCCTCGGCGAGCTGGTCGCCGAGCGGCTGACCCGGCGCGGCGTGCCCGCCGACGAGATCGACTGGGACTCCGCCAAGCGCGACGACGGCCTGTGGCGGGTCAAGCTCGGCTTCGTCTGGAACGGTCACACCCGGCACGCCGAGTGGCTGTTCGACCCGCGCCGCCGGCACATCTCCCCGCACGACGACGAGGCGCTGCGGCTGTCGTCGGCCGACTACGTCGAGCCCGGCGGCGAGGCCGCCGACCCGGTGCCCGACTCCACGGTGACGCCGTTCGTGCCCCGGGTGGCCAAGCTCCAGCCGGTGCCGCCGCTCGCGCCCGAGCCGTCGCCGCCGAAGAGCTTCCCGTCCGTGGTGCGCCACGAACCGCCCCCGCCGCCGGACCCGGCGCCGCGCCCGGACCCCCCGGCGCTGCCGCGCACCGCCCCGCCCGCGCTGCCGCGCGCGGAACCGGGGTTCGCGCCGCCACGGGCCGAGCCGGGCTTCCTCACGCCGCGGCCCGAGCCGCACCGCCAGGCGACCGGCCGCGTCCACGAGGAGGAGAGGGACCTGCCGCCCGCTCCTCCCAGGCCCGTGCCCACCCCTGCGCCGCCCGTTCCGGTGCCCGCCCCGCCCGCGGCGTCCGCACCGCTGTCCGCCTTGCCTGAGGCCGTCCATCGGCCCCGGACCGAGGAGCCGCCCGCCAGGGCCGTCCCCGCCGAGCCCGCCCGGCCGGAGCACTCCGAGCCGGCCGAGCTTCCGGCGACGCCGCCGATTCCGACCGGCCCGACGGTGGGCGACGTGCCCGTGGCCGAGCAGGAAGCGACGACGGGTTCGGCTCAGGCCGAGCCTTCGCCGGCCGCCGAAACGGCCGCCCCGGCGATGCCCGAGCAGGAGACCACGACGACCCCAGCCAAGGCCGAGCCCGCCCCCACCCCGGCGATCGACAGGCCGGAGACCACGACGAGGCCGGCCAAGGCCGAGCCACCGGCGGCCACGGAGCCGGTCGTGGCAGAGCAGGAGACCACGACGAGCCCGGCCAAGGCCGAGCCACCGGCGACCGCCGAGCAGGACACGACGAGCCCGGCGCAGGCCGAGCCCGACCCGGCCGAGGTGGAGACGGCGGCGGGCGCAGCGCAGGCCGCTGCTGTGACGGACAAGGCGGCCGACGCGGCTGCGGACGAGCCGGTGTCCGCCGGTGAGAGTGGCGAGGCGCCCGAGGCCGGCAAGGCGACGGCGAGCGGCGAGTCCGCGCCCGCCGTACGGGAGACCGCCGCCGAAGCGCCGCCGGAGCCCAAGCCGCAGCCGGAGAAGGCGGCGAAGGCCGCCGAGCCGAAGCCGGAACCTCGACCGGAACCAGAACCCGCGCCGCAACCGGAGCCGGAGCCCAAGCCGGTGGAGAAGGCCGCCGAGACGGCGCCGCCGCCTCCCCCGCCCACGCCGGCGACGCCCAAGCCCGCTCCCGCACGCCCCGCCAGGAAGGGGTCACGGGGACGGCGTGCGTCCGTCCCGTCCTGGGACGAGATCATGTTCGGCGCCCGCAAGCAGGACTGACCGGCGGCCCGGCCAGCCCCGGCACTCACCCCGCGGGCCGGCTAAGCCGTCCCCTGGGACGATGGAACTCCCCCGGCCGCACCTGGCCGGCACAACGACCCTGCCCAAAGGCCGCCGCCCGAAGATCCACTTTACCCCACCGGCCGCCCCCGCCCACCTGAACCTCCACGCCATTGCTCGGCCGGTCGACGTGCTCGGTGATCAGCCAGGGGGCTCGGGCCGGGCCGTGAAGGGGGCCAGCCAGTCGGGGGTGACCTCGGCCGCGAAGGCGGGGCCGTCCGCTTCGGCGACGTCGAGGGCCGCGTACCCGCCCGAGCCCGCCCCCACGCCGGCGATCACGGTGAGCACGCCCGCCCGCCGCTGGAACCACGTCTGGCGCAGTGTCCAGCCGACCACCGCCCGCCGTTCGACCACCGCCTGACGGCGGCGCAGGGACCCGGAGCGCACGGACAGGCGCGTGCCGTCGTAGGCGTGCCCGAGCGAGCGGTACCGGTCGAGCCCCAGCGGTACGCCCAGTACGGCCGACAGCAACGCGAGGCCCGCCGGTGCCCACCACTCCCAGTCCCCCGTAGTGAGGGCCGTCACGGCCCCCACAGCCGTCAGGAACAGCCACGGAGCGACCGCGCGGAACATCCTGCGGCGCAGAGCGGCGGCCGGATGCGGGCGCAGCGGCGCGGCGAACCCGCCGACCGCCTCGGCCGTGACGGCCAGCGCGGCCTGACGCGGTACGACCGGAAGGAGCTGTCCCCGCGTCTGCGAGTCGCCCAGCCCGGTCACGATCGCCCATACCCGCACCACGCGGGCGAAGCGCTCGGCCGGCGCGTCGACGATCTCATAGCCTCTGACCCTGCGTCGTTCGAGTGAGACGCTGCGCCGGTTGATCAGGCCGCGCTCGGCGACCAGGTAGCCGTCCCGGGAGCGCAGGGTGAAGTCCCAGTTGAAGACCGCGTACATCACCGCGCCCACGAACGGCATGGCCAGCACGAGCAGGACCGCCGCCACCACCAGGAGCCAGGGATGGGTCCACAGCCACTTTCCGAGGTCCCAGGCGGCGCGCCGGCCGAAGCCGAACTCCTCGCCCCACTGGAACGCCAGGCCCACCGCGCCGGCGGCCAGCGCGAACGGGGTGAGCAGGTACGCGCCGGACAGCGGGCCGTACAGGAGCCACTTTCGCGGCACGGCGGTGTGCACCTGGCCCGCTGCGGAAGGTGCGGAGGGCTTGGAGGGCACGGCCTCGCCGGGTACGGCTCGGACCTCCGGTCGCTCGCCCGCGGTGGCCTCCGGCACCGCCTCGGGGGCCTGGCCTCTGGCCGCTTTGGCGCGGCGCAGGAGTACGCCTTTGAGGCGTTCGGCCTCGGCGGCCGTCACGCCGTTGAGCTCCCCCTCCTGCTTCTCGCCGCCGCCTCTGGCCCCGGTGTCGATCCGCAGGACCGAAAGGCCGAGCAGCCGGTGCAGCGGCGGGGTGCTGATGTCCACGCCACGGACCCGCTCCAGCGGGATCGTCCGCACCGATCGGCTGACCAGCGAGCGGGTCAGCTCCAGGCGGTCGCCGACGATCTGGTACGTGAACGTCGCCCACCGCACCACCGAGTAGACGACGGTGCCCACCACGCCGAAGGCGGCCCACCCGAACGACGCCGGGGAGAACCCGCCCACGAACAGCACGCCGACGAGCGGCACGAACAACGACGGCAGCATCCGCACCGGATCGATCAGCAGCACCCTCGGACTGAGCCGAGCCGGCGCCCCCACCACCGCCCCGCCGTTCCCAGACCACCCCGGCCCACGCGGCCCCGAAGACGGTGCCCCCTGACCCCCCTCACCCGGCGAAGCCTCCCGACCTCCGGACGACGAGGCAGCCCCCTCCCCCGAAACCGGAAGCCCTCGCCCCTCACCCCACGGAACGGACCCGCCCCCGGACGATGCGGCAGGCGCCTCCCCGGACACCGGGACTCCCTGCCCTTCACGCGACGGCACCGGCCCACCTTGGGGCAACCGGTCAGGCCCCTCTCCGGACACCGGGCGTTCCCGTCCCTCTGGCGAGGGGGTCAGGCCCTCGGGCGAGCGGTCAGGCTTCTCCCCGGACGCCGGGACTCCGGCTCCCTCACGCGAGGGGACCGGCCCGCCCTCTGGGGAGCCGGCAGGCCCCTCCGCCGGGGCCGGGGCTCTCTGGTCCTGATGTGGTGGAGGGGAATCCTCTTTCCGGGCCGGGTCAGCGTGTCCCTCTCGGGGGTCGCCGGGTGGGGATGAGGTCATGTGGCGTCGTCTCTGAGTTCTTCCGCGCGGCGGGCGAGGTCTTCCGCGAGGCGGGCGGCCACCGGGTATTCGAGGCCCTTGATGCTGGAGGAACCGGCGTAGGAGGCGGTGCGGATCTCCACGGTGGCCAGGCCGAGCAGGCGCTCGAACCACCCCTGGGCCTTGTCCACCGTCTGGATGCGGCTCACCGGTACGAAGACCCACTGCCTGCTGATCCACCCGGAACGGGCGTACACGACATCGTCGGTGAGCTCCCACCGATGTACCGCATAGCGCCACAGCGGCTCGATGACCACGAACGGCGACATCACCACGACGACCGCCACCGGCAGCAGCCAGGAGTCGGCGGCCAGCCAGCCCGGCACCCACCACCACTCCGCGCCGTCGATCCACAGCGCGGCGAGCAGCGAGCCGGCGAGCAGCAGGGCGAAGCCGAACAGGGCCTCCAGCACCCACAGCGTGACGGCCTTGCGGGAGACCCGGTTGGCGGGGTCGCGAAGCGGAACGCTCACCAGGGCCCCTCACCGCACGCGGGCGGCGCCCCGCGGGGCGGCGTTCTTGGCATGGTCACCCTGTCAGCCTAAGCGCTCAGCAGGCTGTCAGCGGGATCTCAGCGGCTCGTGCCGCGACCGCGCGAACGCCTCAGAGAAATGTCAGTGGCCCCTGGCAGGGTGTGACAGCGAACGATTGAAGAGGAGATCTCGGATGGGACACGCGATAGAGGCCGAAGGGCTGGTCAAGCACTACGGCGAGACCAAGGCCCTCGATGGCGTCGATCTCGTGGTGCCGCAGGGCCGCTTGCTTGGGGTGCTCGGGCCCAACGGCGCGGGCAAGACGACCGCGGTGCGGGTGCTCGCCACCCTGCTGCGGCCTGACGCGGGCACGGCGAGGGTCAACGGTTTCGACGTGCGGCGAGACGCCCACCAGGTGCGTTCGATGATCGGCCTGACCGGGCAGTACGCCGCGGTCGACGAGATGCTCACCGGTGTGGAGAACCTGCTGATGATCGGGCGGCTGCTCGGGCTGTCCAGGGCCGATGCCAGGCGCAGGGCGGCCGAGCTGCTTGAGCGGTTCTCGCTTTCCGACGCGGGCGGCAGGGCGGCCAAGACCTTCTCCGGGGGCATGCGCCGGCGGCTCGACCTGGCGGCCAGCCTGGTGGGCAGGCCCCAGGTGCTGTTCCTCGACGAGCCCACCACGGGTCTCGACCCGCGCAGCCGAAACGAGCTGTGGGACGTGGTGCGCGGCCTGATGGCCGACGGGGTGACGGTGCTGCTGACCACGCAATACCTGGAGGAGGCCGACCAGCTCGCCGACGACATCGTGGTGTTCGACCACGGCAGGGTGATCGCCTCGGGCACCTCCGACGAGCTCAAGTCCCGCACCGGCGCGCAGGTGCTGGAGGTCCGCCCGGTCCAGGAGGCCCACCTCGACCTGGTCGTCCAGGTGGTGGCCGACGTGATCGACGACGAGCCCGAGATCTCGGGCGGCAAGGTCATGGCGGCGGTCCACGATCCCGCGGTGGTCCCCGCGATCGTGCGCCGGCTCGACGACCTGGGGGTCGTGGCGTCCGAGCTGTCGCTGCGGCGGTCGAGCCTGGACGAGGTGTTCCTCGCCCTCACCGGCCACCGGGCCGAGGCCGAGGACGAGGCCGGCGCCGGCGCCGGCGCCGGCAAGGAAGAGGCGCTGGTATGACCACCACCCCGCCGACCATTGACCAAGATCCCGAAGGGAGCCTCGCGTGACCACCATGAGCACCGCGATGCCGGCCACGGCCAAGCGGGTCGGCGCCGGCGCCACGGTGCGGCAGACCATGACGCTGGCCTGGCGCAGCCTCGTGCAGATCAAGCACAACCCGTGGGAGCTGCTCGACCTGAGCATCCAGCCGATCATGTTCCTGCTGCTGTTCACCTACGTGTTCGGCGGCGCGATCTCCGGCTCCACGGGTGACTACCTTCAGTTCGCGCTACCGGGCCTGCTCGTCCAGAACGCGCTGTTCTACACGCTGTCCACCGCGATCGGCCTCAACACCGACATCACCAAGGGCGTCTTCGACCGGCTGCGCAGCCTGCCCATCGCGCGCACCGCGCCGCTGGCCGGGCGGATCATCGCCGACACCTTCAAGCAGGTGTGGGCGTTCGCGCTGCTGGTCGGGTTCGGCATGATCCTCGGTTTCCGGGTGACCACGAGCGTGGCCGGGCTGATCGGCGCGCTCGCGCTGCTCGTGGTGGTCTCGCTGGCGATGGCCTGGCTGTCGGTGCTGATCGGCCTGAAGGCGGCCAACCCGGAGAAGGTCCAGATGATCGCCTTCTCCACGATGATGCCGCTGACCTTCACCAGCAGCGCGCTGGTCCCCTCGCAGACCTTCCCCGGCTGGCTGGAGGCGTGGTCCAACGTCAACCCGGTCACCCACCTGGCCGACGCGATCCGCGGCCTGCTGATCGGCGGCGAGGTGGCGCAGTCGGCCATGATCTCGCTGCTGTGGGCGCTCGGGTTCGTGGTGGTCTTCGCGCCGCTGGCGATCCGGGTCTTCCGCAACCACGCCTGACCACCGGCGCTGCGCCCGGCGGGCTCAGCGCCGGGCGGGCCCAGGGCCGCCACCGGGGGCGCGGGCCAGGGCCAGCACATCGCCGAGCGGCATCGAACGGCCGCGCTCGAAGCATCGGAAGTGGGTTTCCGGGCCGAGCGCGGCCTTCGTGTTCTCGGTGATCCGCACGTGGTCGAAGTCCACCACCTCGTCGAACCCGCGGATGGTCGCCGCCGCGCCCAGCAGCGTGGCGGCTCGCGCGGGGTCGCCCTCCGCCAGGGCCAGCCCGGCGCAGCCGATGACCGCGCCGCCGAGCACCGGCCCGTCCCGGCCGTCCAGCGCGATCTCCAGTGACCGCAGATGCAGCCGCCGGGAGCGGGCGAGATCGCCCTCCGCCTCGGCGAGCAGCGCGAGCGAGCTGGTCAGCAGCGCCCGCAACTGCGGCGGGGCCTTGTCGCCGAGCGCGCTCATCCCGGCGGCGTAGTGCCGCCGGGCCGCCTCCAGGTCACCGTCCTCGCGGGCGAAGTCGCCGCGCACGCTGTGCACCCCGGCCTCACCGGTGCGGTCGCCCGCCCGGCGGACGATCGCCCACATCTGGTCGAGCACGCGTTCGGCCTCGGCCCGGTCGCCCGCCATGTTGTGCCCGATCGCCAGCCGGGAGCGCAGGTAGGCGGTGTCCTCGCGGGCGCCGAGTTCGTCCACCACGGCGATGGCGTCGCGCATGTCGCGGATCGAGCGCTCCGAGTCGCCGCGCATGATGCCCAGTTCGGAAAGGACGGCCATCGCGTTGCCGATCCCCCAGCGGTCGCCGATCTCGCGGAAGCGCCACAGCGACTCCTCGACCTCGGCCTGGCCCTCGGCGACCCGGCCGCCGTTGATCAGCAGCATGCCGCGGAACAGCCCGCCGATCGCGACCACCCAGGGGTCGGGGTGGTCGATCAGCCGCCTGGCGAGGCCCAGGGCCTCGGTGCCGTCCCTGTTCAGGAACAGCGCGAGGATCATCTCGGCCACCGCGAGCATCGGCGGAAGTGGGCCGGCCAGCCGCTCGCGGGAGATCTCGATCGCGGTCCGCAGCGAGGCGTTCGCCTCGTCCCACAGCACCCCCGCGTCGGCGGCGTTGATGCCGAAGGACATGTGCGCGAGCGCGAGGACCTGCGGATCGATCGTGTCCTCGCCGCCCGCGGCGAGGCTCAGGGCGGCGTGGGCCCGGTACGCGCCCTCGGCCCGGTGCCCGATCAGCCACCAGTACCACCCCGCCGTGCCCACCAGCCGCAGGGCCACCTCGCGCTCCCCCGCCTCGGTGGCCCAGCGCAGCGCCATGGCCAGATTGTCCCCTTCGGCGGTCAGCTCCCCGATCCGCTTGAGCTGCTCGCGCCCGCGCAGCCCGGGCTCGGCAGCGGCGGCGAACTCGGTGTAGAAGCGGGCGTGGGCCAGCCGTACCCGGTGCTCCTCGCCGGACTCGGCCAGCCGCTCGGTGGCGTAGGCGCGCACGGTCGAAAGCATCCGGTAGCGGTCGGCCTCGGCGATCACCAGCGACTTGTCGACCAGCCTGGCCAGCAGGTCGAGCACGTCGGCGGGGTCGAGGCCGCCGCCCGCGCAGACGCGCTCGGCGCCGTCGAGGGTCGCGCCGCCGGCGAAGACGGCCAGCCGGGCGGCCAGCGTGCGTTCCGGCTCCTCCAGCAGATCCCAGCTCCAGGAGACCACGGCGCGCAGCGTCTGGTGGCGCGGCAGCGCGGTACGGCTGCCGCCGGTGAGCAGCCGGAACCGGTCGGAGAGCCGGTCGGCGATCTGCCCGGCCGACAGCGACCGCAGCCGGGCCGCGGCGAGTTCGATGGCCAGCGGCATGCCGTCCAGGTCGCGGCAGATCCGCAGCACGGCGCCGGCCTCGGCGGCGAGGTCGAACCCCGGGCGTACGGCCGCGGCGCGGTCGGCGAACAGCGTGACCGCCGGGTAGCGCGGCACCTGCTCGGCCGTGGCGTCGCGGGGCGGCAACGCGAGCGGCCCGACCGGCCACAGTGCCTCGCCGGTGATGCCCAGCGGCTCGCGGCTGGTGGCGAGCACCCGCACCCGGGGACACTCGGCGACCAGCCGGTCCGCCAGCCGGGCGGCGGCGTCGATCAGATGCTCGCAGTTGTCCAGGACGATCAGGAGCTCGCGGTCGCCGACCGAGCGCACCAGCCGGGCCGTGGCGTCCTCTCTCGGACGGCCGGCGCGCGGCGCGGGCGCGAGCGGGTCGCGTACGCCGAGCGCGGTGAGCACCGCGTAAGGGACCTCGTCGGGGTCGGCGACGGGTGCCAGCTCGGCCAGCCAGGTGCCGCCGGGCATGCGGTCGGCGACGGCCCTGGCCGACTCGACCGCGAGCCGGGTCTTGCCCGCCCCGCCCGGCCCGATCAGGGTGACCAGCCGGTGCCCGGCCAGGAGTTCGCCGGTCTTGGCCAGGTCGTCCTCACGGCCGACGAAGCTGGTGAGCCCGGCCCGCAGGTTGCCGCCGGGCTCTCGCGCGGGCGGCGGCTCGGGGGCCACGGGGGGCGCGGAGATCTCGGCGGGGACCCGCCGCGGTTCCTGCCATTGCCTGCGGAGCATGGCGAGGTGCAGGTCGGACAGCGCGGGTGAAGGGTCGGCGCCGAGCTGGTCGGCGAACTCGGCGCGGGCCTCCTGGTAGGCGGCCAGCGCCTCTACGTGGCGGCCCAGGCCGTACAGGGCGCGCATCCGCTGAGCGCGCAGGCGCTCGCGCAACGGGTGGGCGGCGACCAGCGCCGGCAATTCGGCCAGTACCTCGGCGTGCCGCGCGAGCCGAAGGTCGGCCTCCAGCCGGTCTTCGGTCGCGGTCAGCCGGATCGACTCCAGCCGGGTGACCTCGGCCGCGACGACGTCGTTGCCGGCCAGGTCGGCGAACGCCGGGCCGCGCCACAGGGCGAGCGCCGCGCGCAGGGTGCGCGCCGCCGCCGCGGGGTCGCCCGCGGCGAGGATCTCGCCGCCCTGGGCGGCCAGGCCGGCGAAGCGGTGGGCGTCCACGCGTTCGGGATCGGCGGCCAGCCGGTAGCCGGAGCCGTCGGCGATCACGGTCCCGGCGCCGAGCGCCGAGCGCAGCCGGGAGACGAGGGCCTGCAAGGCGTTGGCCACCCCGGCGGGCGGCCGATCGCCCCATACTCCGGCGATCAGCGCGTCGAGACCGACGGCGCGGCCGGGATCGATGAGAAGAAGTGCGAGGAGGGCTCGCAGCCGCTGGCCGCCGACCTCAACGGGCTCCCCCGCACGGTGAACCTCCAGCTTACCGAGGACGGCGAAGCTCATCCGAGTGTCCAAGCTCACCCCCTCCATGTCACGATTGTGGCCGATCGGAATGCCTGCCGTGGCCACAGAACCTCGCGATCCGGTCAGCGCACGCGCCAGATCCGCGTAGCATCATCGGGCATGGGGCAGCCGAGGTCGTCAGCGATCGCGCGCCGGGCCACCCGTTCGGCGGTGGTCGCCGGGGCGCTCGCCGTCGTCACCGCAAGCTGTGGCATTTTGGGCAGCGGCGGCTCCGTCCTCGACACCATCAGCGTCTCCAGCTCCCGGATCAGTGAGGGCGCTCCGCTGCCCACCGAATACTCCTGCACCGGCAAGCGCGGCAACCCGCCGCTGCGCTGGTCGGGCGTGCCGACTCCGCGCACCGAGGCGGTCGCCGTGGTCGTCGACAACAACGCCGCCGGCTTCGACGGCGAGGTGCATTGGGTTTTGTTCAACATCGACCCTCGCACCACCGAGCTGGGTGACAACATCGCGCAAAGCATGCCCACCGGAACGGGCCAGTTACGTCTGGCGAACGGCAAGGTTGGCTACTCCCCCCCATGCCGCCCCGATGGCAACTATCGTTTCACCGTCTACGCGCTCGACCGCAAGGTCGAGATCGAGGAGGACACCCCTCTCTCCGATGCGCTGCAACGCATCGCGGAGCGGACCATCGCTCGGGGTCGCCTGACCGCGGTCCACATCGAGTGACCCGCCGAGCACCGGAGGTAGTAATGGTTACCAATTCTTCACTTAGGGTGTGACAACGCTCATAGTGGTCCGACACAATCAGATCCGTTCGCCGAGCGTTGGTGATCAAGTCAGGCAGGTCGCGTCAATGGCCGCGCGGTCTCACCGGCGCCGCTGGCAGGCCATGGCCTTGAGGGTGGTGCAATGTTCGCGGTCATAGCAAGCCTGGTCGCCGTCGTGCTCGTCGTGCTCGTCGTCGTGGCACTGGGCATGCGGTCAATGAGCCGCCGGGAGAGCGCGCTGCCTGCCGACCGTCGTAAGAAGATGGCCGAGCAGGCGGAGAGCCAGCCCGAGCTCTCTTCTGACGACTTCGCCACCAGAGAGCCCCGCGTCGACTACTTCACACCCGACTTCAGCCCGATCGACGAGCCGGAGGAGAAGCGCCAGCGTCCGCAGCGCCCCGGTTCCGGGCGCGGCCGGCGCGGTGTGAACGAATGGGGCGAAGCGGACGACTACGACGAGGACTACTGGAGCAAGGTCCGCGACGACGAAGGCGGATTCGGCGGGACGATCGCTGCCAGGCGTGGCGCCCCCCGCCCGGCGGGCGCACCCCAGGATCCTCCCCGCGAAGGCGCCGCGCCGCGCGTGCGCGATGACGCCGCGGGGGCGGACGAGCCGACCAGGCGTACGCCGGCCGTACCGGCCGCGCGCCCAGGGGGCCTCGCCGACCTGGTGGAGCCCGACCAGCAGCCGCGCACCCCTCCCGGCCAGGCGGCGGCCGACCAGAAGACCGTGATGTTCAACCAGCCACAGGAGCCGCGCGCCGCCGACCAGGCGGGCGGGCGCGGTCCCGCGCGGCCCGCGGCGGGCCCGCCGCGCCGCTCCGGAGGTACGCCTCGGCGTGGCGCGGGCACGCCCCAGCGGCGCAACTCGCCGCCCGCGCAGCGTTCCGACACCCGTGCCTCCTCGCGCCCGGACCCACTGGCCGGTCCGCCGCGTCCGGCCTCCCGTCCCGCCCGGCCGGACGCCCGCCCGGGCGCGGGCAAAGGGGAGCCGCCGGCCGGCGCCCGGCCCGGCAGGCCCGACCCGCTCGCCAGCCCGACCGCCTCGGCCCGGCCCGACCCACTGACCGGCGGCCCTTCCGGCCCACCCGACCCGGCCCGCGCCGGCCGCCCCGACCCACTGACCGGCACACCCGACCTCGTAGGCACCGGCCCCGGTCGCGGCGGACGGCCCGACCCGCTCACCGGGACACCCGACCTCGTAGGCACCGGCCCCGGTCGCGCCGGTCGGCCCGACCCGCTCACCGGGGCTCCTGATCCGGCGCGCAACGGCCCGCCCGATCTGGTGGGCACCGGCCCGGGACGCGGCGGACGCCCCGACCCGCTGGCCGGCACACCCGACCTGGTCGGCACCGGCCCCGGACGCGGCGGACGGCCCGACCCGCTGGCGGACCCGCTCGCCGCGCCGCGCGGGCAGCGTCCCGGCGGTGGCAGGCCGGACCCGCTCACCGGCCCGCTGCCCGCGGACGTGACCCAGCGAATGCCCCTTCCCAAACCGGACCCACTGAGCGACCCGCTGGCCGCCGACCCGCTGACCACCGGCAGGCGGGGCCGTCCGGCCGCGGCGTCCGGGCACCCGCGCGAGAGCGCGCCCGCGCCCCGTCCCGAAAGAAGCGACCAGCCGATGGTCGACCCGCTGTCCACAGGGGGCCACAGCCTGTCCCCCGGCCATCTGGCCGCGGGCCGCATCGCCGCCGGCGACCCCCTTTCGACCGGGCCGTTCTCCGGCCGGTCGGTGTCCGCCACGAGCGGGCAGTTCCCCGCGGCCGACGCGCCCCGGCAGGATGACCGGCACTCCTATTCCTGGAGCGGCACCGCCGACATCCTCGACGATCCCCCGTCCGGGCCCGCCTCCGCCGTACCGGCGGCCTCCAGCGGATCGTGGCCCGCGCCGCCCGTCCAGTCGTTCCCGGCCGTGACCCCTTCCGCCGGCCACCAGGTCGGCGACTCCTATTCCTCCAACTCCTACGAGGTCCGCGCGGGCTGGGCGATGATCGACGAGTCGGACACCGTGACCGGCCCTTCCCCGGCGATGTCCACGCCCACCGGCCCGAGCCGGGCCGTGCCCGCCGACGACGTGCTCTCCGGCGGCGGCCCGTACGCCGCGCCGATCCCCGACCGCCATCCCCCCGCCCAGCCGGGGCAGCCCTCGCCGCAGAGCGGCAACTGGCCCTCCTACAGCGAGCTGTACGGCCAGCCCGAGGCCGAGGCGGTCCCCGACGGCTCCGGCAGGACCGGCGGGCGCAGCGGAAACCACCGGGCCCCCGAACCCGACTATCCCGACTATTACCGCTAAGGCTTCGATCTCCCCCCGCGGCTTGCAAAAGGTTCCCGCAGGCCGGTGAAATTCGCGTGCCCCACGACATAGGGTTCGCACCATGACAGTGAACACTCAGCGTGAGGGATCGATAGCGAGCGGTCACCTCGGCTCCGTGCTCAGACACGACCTGCCCGCCTCCTTGGTGGTCTTCCTGGTGGCCGTGCCACTGTCTTTGGGAATCGCGGTCGCGTCCGGCGCCCCGTTGATCGCCGGGCTGGTGGCCGCTGTCGTCGGCGGCGTGGTGGGCGGGGCCTTCGGCGGCTCGGCCGTACAGGTCAGCGGGCCCGCGGCCGGCCTGGCCCTGGTCGTCTTCGACCTCGTCCAGACCTACGGCTGGCGGGCCACCTGCACGATCACCCTGCTCGCCGGCGCGCTGCAACTACTGCTCGGCGTCTTCCGGGTCGCCCGCGCCGCGCTGGCCGTGTCCCCCGCCGTGGTCCACGGCATGCTGGCCGGCGTGGGCGCGGTGATCGCGCTCTCCCAGCTCCACGTGGTGCTGGGCGGCAGCCCGCAGAGTTCGGCGATCGAGAACATCTCTGAGCTGCCCGCACAGTTGCTCACCCACCACCCCGGCGGGGTCTGGGTCGGTGTGATCACCGTGGCGGTGCTGGTGCTGTGGGCCAGGACGCCGCCCCCGCTGCGCGCGGTGCCCGCGCCGCTGGCCGCACTGCTGGTGGCGGCCCTGGTCGCCGCCGTGTTCCGGCTCGACGTCACCCGCGTCGACCTCGCCGGGAGCATCCAGGGGTGGCAGTCGCCGCTGTGGCCGCAGGGCGACTGGCACGCGCTGGCCGGGGCGGTGCTCCTGGTCGCGCTGCTGGCCGGGGTGGAGTCCCTGCTGTGCTCGGTGGGCGTGGACAAGCTGCACGACGGCCCGCGCGCCGACCTCGACCGGGAGCTGACCGGCCAGGGCATGGCCAACATGGTCAGCGGCGCGCTCGGCGGGCTGCCGGTGGCCGGGGTGATCGTGCGCAGCACCACCAACGTCCGGGCGGGCGGGCGCAGCCGCTGGTCGGCCGTGCTGCACGGGGTCTGGGTGCTGGTGTTCACCGCGTTCCTGGCCTGGGCGGTGCAGCTCATCCCGATGGAGGCGCTGGCCGCCCTGCTGGTCTTCACCGGGGTCAAGATGATCGATCTCGGCCACATTCCCAACCTGCGCGGGCACGGCGAGGTGCCGGTCTATGTGATGACGTTCGGCGGGGTGGCGCTGCTCGGGCTGGCCGAGGGGGTGCTCATCGGCCTGGGCCTCGCCGCGCTGCTCGCGCTGCGCCGGCTGACGTGGGTCACCGTCCAGCTCAATCCGCGGCCCGACGGGCGCTGGCACGTACTGATCGGCGGCTCGCTGACCTTCCTCGGCGTGCCGCGGATCACCGCCGCGCTGCGGCTGCTCCCGGCGGGGGCGGCGGTGGACCTCGACCTCAATATCGACTTCATGGACAACGCGGCGTTCGAGGCCATCCACGCCTGGCGGCTCGGCCACGAGCGGGGCGGCGGCACGGTCGACATCGACGAGATGCACGACGAGTGGTACGCGATGGCCGCGGGCGGCGATCGGATGTTCCCGGCGAAGACCCCGCCGCTGGTGCCCGAGCGCTGGTGGCTGCCGCGCGCCCACCGGCAGCGGCGGCGGGGCCTGGCCGGGCCGGACGCCGAGGCCGGGCCGCACCCCGCGCCGGAGTCAGGGCCCGTGCAGATCACGACCGGCGAGGAACCGGTACCGGAGCTGCTGGCCGGCGCGGGCGAGTTCCATCGGCGCACGGCGCACCTGGTGCGCCCCTTCCTGACCAGGATGGCCCGAAAGCAGGAGCCGGTCCACCTGTTCATTACGTGCAGCGACTCCAGGGTCGTGCCGAGCCTGATCACCGCGAGCGGCCCCGGCGACCTGTTCACCGTTCGCAACCTGGGCAATCTGGTGCCCCGGTACGGCGAGGCGGGCGCGGACGACTCGGTCGTGGCCGCGGTCGAGTACGCGACCCGGGTGCTCGGGGTCCGCACGATCACGGTCTGCGGCCACTCCGGGTGCGCGGCGATGACCACCCTGCTGGAGGGCGGCGGCGACCCGGCGGCCGAGCTGCCCGGCCTGCGGCGCTGGCTGCGGCACGCCGATCCCAGCATGGCGGCGTTCGAGGCGGCGGGCGAGGGCGACCGCTCCCCCGCGCTCGACCGGCTGTGCCGGTCCAACGCCTCCCAGCAACTGGCGAATTTGCGCACCTATCCCGTTGTGGAGGAGCTGGTGACGGAGGGCCGGCTGGAGCTCGTCGCGCTCTACTTCGACATCGCCGCCGCCCGGGTACACGTCCTCGGGCGCGAAGGGTCGGGTTTCGCCCATGCCGGCGAGGCTTCTTCTGCTCCTGGCATACACCTTGCGCTGGGCGTGAAATCACCTGCTCATCTCGGAGGTACGTCCGAAGAATAAGCCGTATGAGAACTTTGATCATTGGCGGCACCGTTTTCCTCGGCCGGGCCATCGTCGCGGAGGCACTGCGCCGCGGGCATCAGGTCACCACCTTCAACCGGGGCAAAAGCGGCACCGACGCGCCGGGGGCCGAGGCGGTCCACGGCGACCGCGAATCACCGGCCGACCTCGCCCGGCTCGCCGAAGGGCGCGAATGGGACGCGGTGATCGACGTCTGCGGATACGTGCCGCAGGTGGTCGGCGAATCGGTGCGGGCGCTGTCCGGCCGGGCCGCCACCTACGCGTTCATCTCCAGCATCTCGGCGTTCAAGGGCTTCCCTGCCGAGCCGGTGGACGAGACGTCGGCCCTGTTCGACTGCGCGCCCGACGCCGGTCCGGACGACGGCGACTACGGCACGCTCAAGGCCGGCTGCGAGCGGGCCGTGGAGCAGGGCTTCGACGGCAACCGGCTGATCGTCCAGCCCGGATTGATCCTGGGCCCGCACGAGAACGTCGGGCGGCTGCCCTGGTGGCTGACCCGCATGGAGCGGGGCGGGCGGGTGCTCGCGCCCGGCGACCCGGAGGTGTCCATGCAGCTCATCGACGCCCGCGACATCGCCGCCTTCACCCTGGACCAGGCCGAGGCGGGCACCGACGACCGGTTCCTGACCAGTGGGGTGCCGGACACCACCACCTACGGCGGCTGGCTGGCCGAGTGCATCCGGGTGACCGGGTCCGACGCGGAGCCGGTGTGGGTGGACGATGAGTTCCTGCTCGCGCGGGAGGTGCAGCCGTGGACCGAGTTTCCGCTGTGGGTGCCCGGCACACCGGATATGCGAAACGTGTGGCGGATGTCCTCGGCCAAGGCGGCGGCGGCCGGCCTGCGCTGCCGCCCCATCGCCGAGACGGTGGCCGACACCTGGGCCTGGCTCCGTGATGTCCCCGCCGACCGGCGCAACTTCGGCAACGTCCGGGTTTCGCACGGCATCGATCCGGACAAGGAGGCCGCGATACTCGCCGAGTGGGATAACCGCTGATACCTGACATACGGCGCAAGGTTATGTAACTTTCACTTTAAAGTCGGCTTTTACCGGCCGACCGGGGGACGTACTGTGGCAGCAGATGAAGCAGGGAGGCGAGAACCATGGAGACACCAAAGAAACCCGACGCTAAACGGCCGCCACGTGTCCACGCCAAGAGGCGTAAAGCCCGCGGCGAGGCCGCCGAGATGACCTGGCACAAGCCCGACTACCAGATCGTCGAGGCCTCCATGGAGATGACGGCCTACTTCCTGACCCGGTAATTCCGCCACGACGACGCCTCCGTACCACGCGAGAGGGGCCAGGCATGCGTTTGCAGGTCCTAGGCACGGCGGCGGGTGGCGGGGTGCCGCAGTGGAACTGCGCGTGCCCCGGTTGTCACGGGGCACGCGCTGATCCACGCCGGCGCCGCCGGCACGCGTCACTGGCACTGGAGGTGGCGCCCGGCAGGTCCTATGTCGTCAACGCCACCCCCGACCTCGGCGAGCAGATCGAGTCGTGCCCGTGGCTGCTCCCGGCGGCCGGTACACGCGAGACGCCGCTGTCCGGCGTGCTGCTCACCGACGCCGAACTCGACCACACGCTCGGCATCCCACGATTGCGCGAAGCGGACAAGCTGGAGATCTGGGCCACGCCCGCGGTGGGCGACGCGGTCGGGCGGCGGCTCGGGCTGGACGGCACGCTCGCGCCGTACGTCACTCTGGACCGGCGCGATCTCCAGGTCCGGCCCGTCGCGCTCGGCGGCACCGTCGAGGTGGCCGCCGTGCCCCTGTCGGCCAAACGCCCCCGCTATGCCACCCCCGACGGCACGGACGACCCGGCCGGCGCGTGGGTGGTGGCGCTGGTGATCTCGGATCGGGCGACGGGCCGGTCACTGCTGTACGCGCCCGCCATGGGCACCTGGCCGGCCGGGCTGGACGACGTGCTGCGCCGCTGTGACGTCGTGCTGATCGACGGCACGTTCTGGGACGACGACGAACCCCGGCGGTCCGGCGCCTCCTCCCGCACCGCCACCCAGATGGGGCACCTGCCCATCGTGGCCACGGCCCCGCGCCTGGCGGCCTTCCCCGGGAGGGTCCTCTACACCCATCTCAACAACACCAATCCGCTGGTCGATCCGGACGCTCCCGAGCACGCGGAGCTGGAGGTGTCCGGGGCTCGGGTGGCGGCCGAGGGGACGGTGATCGAGCTGTGAGCGCCACGGCGTGGACGAGAAGCGAGTTCGAGGCGCGGATGCGTGCCGTACCGGAGCGGCGATACCACCACCTGCACTCCTTCAACCTCCGGATGCACGCGGGAGAGCTGAGCAAGGACGAGTTGCGCGGCTGGATACTCAACCGGTTCCACTACCAGCGGCACATCCCGATCAAGGACGCGCTGACCCTCGCCAAACTGGACACGCCGGAACTGCGCAGGTCGTGGATCCGCCGGATACACGACCACGACGGCACGCGCCCCGGGGAGGGCGGCATCGAACGCTGGCTGCGCCTCGGCGAGGCCGCGGGTCTTCCCCGCGAGCAGTTGCTGTCCGGGCAGGACGTACTGCCCGCCGTACGGCTGGCCGTCGAGGGCTACGTGAACCTCTGCCGCCTCGGCACCCCCCTGGAGGCGGTCGCCGCCTCCCTGACCGAGCTGTTCGCCCCCGACCTGATGCGCAAGCGGATCGACGCCTTCGAGCGGCACTACCCGTGGATCGACCAGGACGGCCTCGCCTACTTCAGGATGCGCGTCCCGCAGGGCGCGCGAGACGGCGAGGAGGCGCTGGAACTGGTGTTGGCCTGGGCGTCCGGCCGGGCCGACCAGGAACGCGCGGTGGCGGCCCTCGCCTACAAGTGCGACGTGCTCTGGTCGCTGCTCGACGCGGTGGAACGGGCCTACCGGTGAGCGCCCCGCCGTCCCCGCCCGGCCCGGACTGGCGGCCCCGGCTCAGGCGCGCGATCGTGCTCCGCCACGACCCGGTGCGCGACCAGGACCTGCTGGTCATGCCCGAGCGGATCGTGGTGCTGAACGAAGAGGCCGCCGCCGTGGTACGGCTGTGCGACGGCGAGCGCACCGTCGGCGACATCGTCACCGAACTGACCGGCACCTGGCCCGCCGCGCCCGTCGCCGCCGACGTCTCCGGCTTCCTGGCGCGCATCCGCGACGAGGGATGGGTCGGGTGAGCGCCGTCGCGCCCCCGTGGGCGATGCTGGCCGAGCTGACCCACTCCTGCCCGCTGCACTGCTCCTACTGCTCCAACCCGGTCGAGCTGATCGCCCGCGACCGCGAGCTGAACACCGAGCAGTGGGTCCGCGTGATGGAGGACGCCGCGGCGATCGGCGTCGTACACGCCCACCTGTCAGGCGGGGAGCCGCTGCTGCGGCCCGACCTGACCGCGATCGTGGCGGCGGCGGCCCGCGCCGGGGTCTACACGCAGTTGGTCACCAGCGGCGCCGGGCTGACCCCCGCGCGGCTGGCCGAGCTGGCCGCGGCCGGGCTGCACAGTGTCCAGCTCTCCGTCCAGGACGCCACGGCCGCCGCGTCCGACCGCATCGCGGGCGGCCGGTGGTTCGCCGCCAAGGAGCGGGCCGCCGCGCTGGTCCGCGAGGCGGATCTCCCGCTCGGCCTCAACGTCGTGCTGCACCGGCACAACCTGGACACCGTGGGCGAGATCATCGAGCTGGGCGCGTCCTGGGGGGCCGAGCGGGTGGAGCTGGCCAACACCCAGTTCTACGGCTGGGCGCTGCGCAACCGCGACCGGCTGCTGCCCTCCCGCGACCAGCTCCGGCGCGCCGAGGAGACCGTGCGCGCCTGGCGGGAGCGGCTGGCCGGCCGGATGGAGCTGATCTGGGTCGTCCCCGACTACTTCGACGGCGTGGCCAAGCCGTGCATGGGGGGCTGGGGGGCGATCTCGCTGACCGTCGCGCCGGACGGGCGGGTACTGCCCTGCCCCGGCGCGTACGTGCTGCCCGGCCTGGCCTTCCCCGACGTGCGCGAACACTCGCTGCGCTGGATCTGGGAGGAGTCGGCGGCGTTCAACGCCTACCGGGGCACCGCGTGGATGAGCGGGCCGTGCGCCGGGTGCGCCCGCCGGGACACCGACTTCGGCGGGTGCCGGTGCCAGGCGTACGCGCTCACCGGCGACGCCGGGCGTACCGACCCCGCGTGCTCGTTGTCACCCGACCACCACCTGATCCAGGCCATCGCGACCGGGGACCGGCCGGGCGGCGGTGATGCCGGGCCGGTCGCGAACCGCAGGATGCCCCGCGCCCGATCAGGGCACGGGGGCGACGGCGGCTGAGGCGGGCAGCCGCTGGAGGGCGGCGGCGAGCGGGGCCAGCTCAGGGATGCCCTCCGCCTCCGTGAGGGCGGCGGCCAACGGACGGCCGGGGCGGGACGGCGGCCCAGAGGACAAGCCGGAAGAATCGCTCTAAGATCGATTCTTCACCGTCTGTTCAGTGCCTGCCGCGGCGAGGGGAGTCCGATGGCCGCAACCCCTCTTCCCAGGGTCGACAGCAGCTTCCCCAACAGCGCGCGCATCTACGACTACATGCTGGGCGGTAAGGACAACTTCGCCTCCGACCGGGCCGCGGCGCAACGCATGATCGAGGCGAACCCGGCCGCGCCCTTCACCGCGCGCGCCAACCGCGCGTTCATCAGGCGTGCGGTCAGGTACGCGGCGGTCGAGGCGGGCGTACGGCAGTTCCTGGACATCGGCGCGGGCCTGCCCACCAAGGAGAACGTCCACCAGGTCGCGTTACGGGCCGCGCCGGAGTCCCGGGTGGTCTACGTGGATTGCGACCGTTGCAAGCAGGGTTGTGTACACACGCCTTCATACTCTACGGCTGTCGTGACCTTGGAGTATGTCGAAACAGGGGGCAGACTGGGAGGCAGCCGACAACGGAGGGATCATGCGTGAGAGTGAGGAGTCCGTGACGGTCGCGGGCGAGATCAACTGGGGTACTTACCGCCTGACCTGTCCATCCTGTTCAGCCGTCGCCGGATGGCTGCTGGTCGTTGCTACTGATCCTTGGACTCACGGTGATGTGGCGTGGGCTGTCTGTCGGGAGGGGCACCGAGTTGGGCACCCGTTGGTGTATCCCGCGATGGTGCGCGCCCTTCTGGCCTGGCGGAACGGGACTGATGACAGCGCGATTGAGGCGGTTCTACGCAAGATCGAGTGGCGTCCTCACCTTGCCGACTGGCACGACTCCGCGTGGAGTGATCAGGTACCGGCCGTGACCTACCGGCCATGGGATGCAGAGGTGGCCACATGGGGGCATTGGCCCTGGCCTGAACTTGTAGCAGCGACTCGGACGCGATAGTTATCCGAGCCCCGCAACTGTCTCATCAGCCCTCCTCGGAGGGCTGATCTCGTTTATGGGGGCTCACGACGTATGAGCCCATTCCGGGCTCAGTGCGGACCAAACCGGCAGCACGTAGCGCTCTATGCACCTTCTGACCGGTCGCCGTGGCGATCCCGTATTGAGCCTGAAGCTGCAACACGCTTGGGATCTTGTCATCATGACGGAGCACGCCGCGCTCGATCTGGTTGCGTAGGTACTCGTAGACCTGCACCCATCGAGGGACGCCAGGCTTCCACTCCCAATCTTGATCACTCACCCGGCCTAGCTTGGCGTGCTATGACGCTCTAGGCGAGATGTCGCATACCTAGCTTGCTATAGCACGGTGTAGTACTATCCTTGCCATGACCAGCCCGAATCCACCGCCGCGAATGATCCGGATCGAGATCGATGGGTACAAGTGCGACATTCCATCCGTCGAGATCTTTGTCTATCTCGCGCGGGTATACGCCGACATGGACGGCTCAAAGGTGACGCATAGGTACGTCAGTCACAGAAACGAAGAGGCGTGGACTTTTCTACGAGACCACCTCAGTCCGGGCGGATACGGCGAAGTTCTCGCTTATTCCGTGATGTTTCCAAAGAGCCCACAAATGATCCGGGCTATCGGCCGGATCGACTACCCCTAGGAGGTGCTATGCCCCCGTTCGACGTAGCACCTCACGCGATCCTTGGCTACGAAGCAACCCAAAACGCTGACGGGACGTGGACCGCTGAGTACAAGGACGAAATATGCCAGATGGCCATAGCTGAGGGATGCGTAAGAGTCATAAGCGCGCCCACGTTCTATGAGCTTCGCATGCTTTGTGTCATGAACCGCGTGGCGATCTGGTGCTGGAATACCGCTATAAAGGCGATGGGGAATGCATCGATAGCTGAATCGATTCCTCAGCAGTTCAGATCTAACGGAAAATCAGGTGTGTAGGTGGCACCGGCCACACATTCACGCCTTATAGACCGCGCGACACTATAGGTCGCGCCTTAGCGCTCCGGCGGGGTAGATTCGTGGTCGCTGCTCGAATCTCCCCGCCGGAGCCTCTTTATCTACATTCCTGAGAGCGCGGTTGCTATTGTCTGCGCCGCAGCGGGTGGCTCAACACTGGACGTGTCGATCCTCAGATGAAAAGTGTTGCCGTCGTCGTTCGCGCGCAGGTCGAGCGCAGTTTCATGCCACACCTTTACGCGGTCGTCCGTGTCGTGATCGCCCCTACGCTGCGAGCGCTGCCTACACGTTGATTCGGCGATCCACAGCATCACGTGTAGCCACATTCCAGGCATGGGGTCGCTGAGTGCACGTAGTTCAAGGATGCTGCCCATATGCACGACTGGGATTTCTCCCGCGCTAAGGGCAGTGGCGACGTCTAATCGATCAAGTGCATAGGTATTCCCGTAGCGATGCGTCTCTACGATGATTCGCCGCTGGTGGCGGAGCGCATCTAAGGTCGCTTGCGTAACCGGCCGGTACCCCTCTACGCGCCCGCTTCCCTGCTTGAGCTTGGCTACGAGCGTGAACCTATTGTCGAGTCGTTGAAGAGCTTCCGTTAGGGAGTTCTTTCCGCTCGCAGGGGGGCCGTATAGAATCACACCCCGCTTAGTCATGGCATCATGCGCCGCAGTGATTCGCGGGTTCGGTCAGCGGTGGCTATCGCAGTGCCATAGCGGTTATCTACGGTGATGTTTACGCCGGATGGAGCTTTTTCGGTATCCAGCGTTGCGGCGTATTCCTCCCAGTTCTGAAGCTTCCAGGTGTCTCGGGGAGCGGCGCGGAATTCAAGGTACTCCCGCATCGACTCAAGGTCGCACCGGACCCATAGAACGGCTACCTCTACTCCTCTTGCGGCGCACTTGTTCTTTAGTCGCAGTAGCCATGACTCCTGATTAAGCTCCGCGATGAAGGGGGCAGAGAGTACTGTTGATACACCACAATCGAGGTTATCGAAGGTGGTTTCCATGAGGCATCGATACTCTAGCGGACGCACCTCATTCATATAGAGGGGTGAGTGCCGGTCGCTGGGGTCGCCCCCCAGAGAAACTAATAGTCGTTCAGCCATGCAGCGTGTGAGCGAATCTTTGTCGAGTAGTGCCCACCCTGTAATGTCGCTCAGAAATCGCGCGAACTCCGTTTTCCCCGACCCGGCGTAACCTCCTACAAGTGTCAGGGTCTTACGCTCTGGCGCTTTGACGACGAATCGAGAACTCCAAGCGTCGAGAACGCGCGACTCCAGAATATCTCTGATGGATTTATCGGAGGGTGGCCCGATGCTGGAAATTCGCGTGAGCGCTTCCTGAATCGCCCTTGTTGCCTCCTTCTGAAAGTTAGAGCCATCGACTACGCCCGGAATCTCTAGATCTCCCGGCTGTGGCGCGCCGGGTTTTGGCGCGCGAAATCCCAATGCTGCGTCGTCGGCCTGGTAGAGCAAGGCGTAGGCCCGTCGATAGTGCACGTGGGGGAAGCTCTCCCCCCGCTCATGCCGACCGATCGTCTGGAAGTTGGCAGCGAGACCCCATCGGTGGCGCTCGCTGATCCTCCGCAGCTCTTCGCCCGCTGCTTCGAGGGTGAGGCCCATCGCCTCGCGATGTTCGCGCAACCTGGACGGCTGCCAACCCGCGTGGGCGTGCTTGACCTGCATCCGTGGTCCTCCTGGTAGGTCGCTGCTACTGGAAGCACCGCATGTTGCAAACGGATTCAGGGCGAGTTTAAACCCGCTGGTCAGGCGGCGCATCCCCCCTAGCAGCCTGAGTCCTAAACGACCCGTTTTGCGCAAGGGGCGCCGCCTAAGGCGCGTATAGCGATCCGACTAGGAATAAGTGATGGGAGATCTTGAAGCGGCGCGGTGAACTTGTGGGCATGCCAGACAAAAGGACTGGCTAGCCCTAAGGAGGTGACCGCGATGCTCTACACACCAGAGGAGAATCACCGCAGGCAGCTTATTTCCGGTCTCCGGCGACTCGCCTACTTTCTCGAAGTTCACCGTGACATTCCCGCGCCTCGCAGCGTCGATGTAATTGCGTTCCTAGACGCTCAGCCGGGCGCACCGGCATTCGCCCAGCTCGAACAAGTCGCCGCTCTCCTCGAAAGCGCCGTTGAGCACGGCTGCGTAGCGAAGGATTTCGGCGCGGTCACCTATAGGGCTATCGCGCCAAAGGAGGAGCTTCGCAATGAACCTTGCTGATGCCGTGCTCGCCGTCGCCGTGGTGCTTTCCATAGCCACGTTCGTAGGCTTCACCATTCTCGTGTTCGGCATTCGTGCCGACGATCGCCGCCTGAGCGTTGCACACCCGCCTAGGGGTGTGTCCGGTATGGCCGCGCGTCGCGTGCTGCTCTACACGCGCGACTCTCGCACATCCACCCCTCGGCATCCGGTTGGGAGGTGATCACTCATGCGCACATTCATCCGCCTCTTCGGCCCCCTGGCGTGCCCCTGTGGCGCTGCCCTCGAATCCGGTAACCGGCGCTGCCGCAAGTGCAGGTCGCGCGCTCGCTGGCTGCGCCGCAAGGCCCGGCACGACGGCATCTAGCCGCCGCCCATCAGTCCCCGCCCGCTCTGCATGAAAGGGGGTGATCTCCCCTTGCTGACCGTTCCGGTTCCGCTGGTCGTGATCTTCGCTCTGGTCGTGTTCCTGGCCTGGCGCTACCTCGGGTTGCGCCTCTGGCACGCCCTGGCGTGCGTGCTGTTCGGCTTCTTGGTCGCCGCCACCATGGCCGCGCCTGCCATCCAGCAGGCACTAGCCGCGCTCACAAGCTGGATCACCGGCCAGTGATGGCCCCTATCAAGATCATTACGAGGCGAGCCGGCGATTTTCGCGGCCCTCTGACCTGCGGAAACGCAGAAAACCCCTGTTCCCAACCTAGGGAGAGTGATGCCCGTTGAAACACCGCCACCCGTACCCGTCCGCCGACTTGCAGGAGGTGCTTAACCGCACCCGCACCGCACGCGCCATCGTGGACGCGTGGGCACGTCCGATGCCCACGAGCACCGTGGCCCCCTACTGGGAGACCGTTTTTGCGGCTCTCGACCACATCCCCGACCTGACCACCGAGATCACCCGGCTACGCGCCCAAGTGGCCCGCCTCACGCGGGATCACGCCGACCTGACCGCCGCCGCCCGCGCCACGCTCAGCGCGGAACAGGACGGCGAGGGGGACCCCCTCTGGTACGTCCGTGACGCACTCGCCGAACAGGCCGAACGGGGGGCGCGATGACCCCCCGGCACGTCTCCCGGCACCGGCTCCGCCGCAACGCGCGGCGGATGCGCCGAGACGGCATCCAGCCCATCGCATCGGTGACCGATGATCTCGTCATCGCCCCGCTGGTCATCGTGACCATCGGCCGTCTGGCCTGGCGCTTCCGTTCGGCGCTCGCGCCGTGGTGGGTGATGGCCGCGCTGGCCGCCGCCGCCCTGGTCCTGCACACCGCCTACCCCTCGTGGTGGTGGTCGGTGCCGACCCTTGCCGCCGTGCTCGCCGTCGCCGTGGCGGTCGGCGGTCGGTGGGTCGGCCTGACACGCGGCATCGAACGCGGCTATGCCGCAACGGTGCTGGTAGGTGCCGGAGGATGGGTCACGGCGGGCACCCTGGCACACCCGTTCACCCCTCCCCTTCCGGCCGTGCTGGTGGTCGGGGGAGTGATCACCGCCGTCCCGTGGTGGGCGCACCGCCGACGCCGTGCCCGCGTACGGGTGGAACGGACCCTGGCCGCGTGGCCCGACATCGCCCAGACGATCGGCCTGGCAGGCTCACGTATCCAAAGCGCCGTGATCGATGTGTGGGGCTACCGCGCCCGGCTCGCGCTGGCGCGCGGGCAGACCGCAGAAGACGCGATAGCCAAGATAGGCGCGATCGAGAGTGCCCTAGGCACGCGGCGCGGCGCGGTCCGGGTGCAACCGCTACCCGACCGCGCCGACCGCGCCGACGTGCGGGTGATCGAGACCGACCCGCACGCCGACGCGATCCCGTGGCCTGGCCCGTCGGTCACGTCGATCACGCAACCGTTGAAGTTGGGCGTCTTTGAGGACGGCGGCCCTGTCCGCGTGAGCCTGCTGCGTCGGCATGCCCTGGTCGGCGGGGTCGCAGGGGCGGGCAAGAGCGGCGGCGTGAACGTGATCATGGGTGAGCTGTCGGCGTGCCCGGATGTGATCATCTGGGGCATCGACTTGAAGGCGGGTATGGAGCTGCGCCCGTGGGAGCCGTGCCTAGGTCGGCTCGCGACCACGCCGCGTCAGGCTACCGATCTGCTGGCCGATGCGGTGGCCGTGCTGGACGGGCGCGCGGATGCGCTGGCCCGCCGTGGTCTGCGGGTGTGGGACCCCTCCCCGGACGCGCCCGCGCTGGTGATCCTGATCGATGAGTACGCCGAGCTGGCCGACGACGCAGCAGAGGCGATGCGGTACGCCGACAGCATCGCCCGGCGAGGACGCGCGCCCGCCGTGACCCTGATCGCCGCCACCCAGCGGCCCTCGCAGAAGGCGATGGGTCAGGGGGCGGTCCGCAGTCAGATGGACGTGCGGGTGAGCATGCGGGTCCGGGAACGGCGCGACGTTGATCTCATTCTGGGGTCGGGGATGCTCAAGGCGGGGTGGGGGGCTCACCTGCTGGATGCGCCCGGCAAGTTCCTGGTCAGCGCGACGGAGCATGACGTGCCTCGGCGGGGGCGGACCTTCCTGCTGACCGATGCGGCGGTGCAGGAGACCGCCGAGCGGCACGCCGACCGCCGCCCGGCTCTGGATGCCGTGTCGGCGGCGGCGCTGGAAGCCGCCACCGAAGCCGCCGAAGCGGCGGGGGCGGCTGAGAGCGCCGTAGAGCCCCCGGAGGGTCGCCCGGCCACTGGGGGAAGGCACGCCCGGGAACGCGGGCGAGAGAGCGCTACAGAGGCGCTGTGGGCGGCGCTGGCCGCCGCATCCGACGCGGGGGTGTCCCTCGGGGATCTGATCACCGCTACCGGCATGAGCCGCCCCACGGTCTACCGGCATCTCGCCGCCCTGGAGACGCAGGGCCGCGTGATCCGGGTGGGGCGCGCTCGCTGGCGCGTGGCGACCCCCGAAAGTGACTCTGAGTAATCGTCTCAATGTCTCATCGTCTCGCGCGCGCCTGCGCGCGTAGGCCGCATGCCGCGCGTGAGACGAGACATTGAGACAACCACGGTCCGTGACCAACCGGCTGTCCATGCCCCCCGGTTCGCACGGCCAGAACGAAGCCGTCCGGCGCAAGGAGGTGATGCCTCACGACGAACGATCCCGATAAACCGGACCCGAAAGAGGTGAACGCCTATAAGGCGAACAATTCAGACGCCAATTCAGCGGTAATTATCCCGGCCGAAGAATCGGTAATTATCGCGGCCGAAGAATTCAGGCTATCCGAAGTGCTCAAGCACATTGAAGCCGGAAGAATCGTGCGCATCATCTACGCGACCCGCCCCCCGGGCTAATCCCCTACCAGAGGAACGAAAGAGGCTCACTCGGCACTTCTCCGAGTGAGCCTCTTTCTTTTCGAGTCTTGCTATCCGGGCCTGCTCTAGCGCCGGAAGCACAAGCCGTTGCCCAGGTCGATGATCCCGCTCGTTTCTTCGGTGCTCTGTGCGCCCGCCGCACCGATCACGATTTCCCACTGTCCCTCACGGGCCGAAAGAGCCATTCCCCATGCGGCCTTGACCGCGCGGACCATGCCGCGCCTTACGGCCGTATCCCCGTCGGCCCACATTTCGGCTACCGTCTGCCCGGTGGGCGCGTAATCATAAGCGTCGGGCGTGATCACGAAACCCTCTATGCGCGCTTTGATCGCCTTGCGCTCTGCGACAAGCGCGTCAAACTCGTCATCATCTTCGGTGACGGAAAAACGCGCTTGGATTTTGCGGGCTTCTGCGTTCAGCGCATCCAGTTCATGTGCGTTTCCCGCGATCCGCTGAAATGCCAGAATTTCCGTCGTGTCGCTGGCGAACATGCTGGCGATCAGGTCAATGACGGGTTCTGCGTCAATGCCTGCGAAGGCACCGCATGCTAGGCGTTTCTTGGCGTAGCCGCCGCACCGAAGCTTGGGGGTGCGCGGTCGCCCAGCAGGGGTGAGGCCAGCGTTGAGGTAGATCTTTCCGCCGCATGCCGGGCAGTCGAGAACGCCGGAGAGCCAGTTTTCCGGGCGGCCTACGGGTCGGCCGCCCTTATGCGCCCGTGCTCCAGTCAGGTTCGTCTCGATAACCCGGTTTGCGCGCCACCATAGAGCCGAATCGACGACAGGCGTAACCATGTGCGGCCACGTTTCCGTACGGCCCTGATGGGTGTATGAGCATTCGATTATGCCCGTGTGGTGCGCGGCGAATTGCAGGATGTTCTTAACGCTCTGCGGGTAAAGGTTGTACGCTCGCCCGATCGACGAAAGCGACTCGCCCCCCGCTACGCGCTCGTAAATGTCGGTGATGGCGTTCGGGTCGGTGCAATATGCCTGCTTGGCGTACCGGACCCCCTTGGTTGCCCAGAATGAAGGCAGCGCGCCATGGTGGGCGCGGTTGTCACGGATCATCATTATGCCACGGTAGGTCGTGTCCTTTACCGTCTTCGATTTCTCGGCGTTCGCCTGCTGCGCCACTAGTGTCACAATGCGTCCGGTGAAGTCGGTTTTTCCGAATTCAGGTTCTGCAATCGAAACGATGTCGCCACCAGCGGAACGGATCGCCAGCAGGATTTCAGCTTGCGCGTCAAGGTCCTCGCGCCGGTCGAGTCGGGACGACTCCGTGACAATGAGCGTGCCGTAATCCCCGCGCTGAATGTCCGCGATAGCCTCACGCAGCGCCGGTTCCTGTGTACCTTGCGACGCGCTGAAACCGCGTAGCTTGAATGTCTTCACGATCGTGAATCCGTGCTCTTGCGCGTGTGCGTCGATCACCTTGATCTGTGAGGTTTCGTCCTGGCTTCCCGTGCTGACCCGCACGAACGCCGCAGCTAACACTGATGATCCCTTCCTAGCGTGCCGTCCTCATGTGTGCACACTACCCGACAAGCTACGACCCGGTGGTGGTCGTGCACGGCCAGGCGCTGCTGGCCACCAGCCCGCAGGTCACCGTGATCAACGAGGATCTGCGCCGCCCGGACGAGATCCTGCGCCACGCCGGCACCCAGGCCCTGATCGACTTCGAGCGACCCGTGTGCGTGCTGCTGGCGGCCGTACTCCACTTCGTCGCCGACCGCGAGAACCCCGCCGGCATCGTGCGGCGGCTGCGCGACGCGCTCGCCCCCGGCAGCCACCTGGTGATCTCGCACACCACCGACGAGTCGCCCGCGCTGCTGATGAACGCGGCCCGCCGCGGCTTCCAGAACGCGGGCAGCCCGCTCACACCGCGCCCGAGGGACGTCGTCCTGGACTTCTTCGAGGGCTTCGACCTGGTCGATCCCGGGCTGGTCCCGGTCGAGGACTGGCGGCCGGACGACCACACCGCACCCTCCGTGACACGCCCCGCCTGGGTCCTCGCCGCGGGCGTCGCCCACAAACCCTGACCGCCCGGATCACCGCAACCACTGGCCGTGATCCGCACCTCTCGCTTTACTTACATGGGAGACGAGGGGGACCGGCGATGCGCCTTGCGATCCACCGCCTCACGGCGGCGCTCATCACACTCACCGCAACAGCCATGCTCCCCGCTCCAGCCACCGCCCACTCCTCCCGGGCGGCGGAGCTGGCGCCGGTCATGCTGGTGCTGGACGCGTCCGGGTCGATGGCGCAGACCTCGGCGGACGGGCGCAGCAAGATGGCGGCGGCCAGGCGTGCCGTGCACACCGTGGTGGACGGCCTGCCCGCCGACGCCCGCGTCGGCCTGGCCGTGTACGGCACGGGCACCGGCAACACCGCCGCCGACAAGCCGGCCGGCTGCCGGGACGTGAAGATCCTGCACGAGGTCGGCACGCCCGGCGCCGAACTGGTCGCCACCGCCGACCGAGTCGAGCCGCGCGGCTACACCCCCATCGGACGCGCCCTGCGGGCCGCCGCGGACGCGCTGCCCACGGAGGGGCCGCGCTCGATCGTCCTGGTCTCCGACGGCGAGGACACCTGCGCCCCGCCCGACCCCTGCGAGGTCGCGGAGGAGCTGGCCGGCGAGGGCGCCGACCTGCGCGTGCACACGATCGGGTTCGAGGTGGACGCCGCCGCGCGCAAGCAGCTCTCCTGCGTCGCCCGCCAGACCGGCGGCTCCTACACCGACGCCGCCGAGGCCGGCGACCTCGCCCCCGCCCTGAACCGCGTGACGGGCATCGCGCTGCGCAACTACGAGCCGACCGGCACGCCGGTCACCGGGGGCGAAGGGCCCGGCGACGCCGCGCCGCTGCGGCCGGGCGACCATCTGGACGAGATCGCCCCCGGCCAGGCCAGGCACTACGCGATCGACGTCCCCGCGGGGAACACGGCGTGGTTCACCGCGACCGGTGTCTTCCCACCGGCCGCGCCCGCCAGGGAGACGCTCACCCTGGCCCGCTACGCGCCGGACGGCACCCGGTGCGCCTGGAGCGACACCGGCCACAGCGCCACCGGCGACCCGGTGGTCCCGCTCGCGCGCACCTGGCGGGTGTCCGCCGACCCGGGCGAGGGCGGGCCTTGCGACCGCCCGGGGCGGTTCACCCTCGTGGTGGAGCGCGACGCCGGTCCCGGCGAACCGGCCTGGCTGGAGTTACAGGTCGGCCTGGAGCCGCCGGTGACCGCCGACCCGGGACCCGCGCGCGACTCCGTGATCGCCTTCGCCGAGCCCGCCGGGGAGGGCGAGCCGGTCAAGGTGACCGGCGGCGGGTCGTTCACCACGGCGGGCACGCTCGACGGCTCGGGGCGGTACGCCGACACGCTCTACCCGGGCGAGTACGTCTTCTACCGGGTGCGCCTGGACTGGGGACAGGGTCTGGCGTACCGGGTCCGGCTGCCCGCGGGCGACGCGCCCGGCGCGCGGCTGCTCACCAAGACCTCCGCCTACGGCCCGGCCCGCGCGCTGATCGCCCAGTCCGGCATCCTGTGGTACGACGGCGAGGCCGGCCGGCTTCCCTCCGACCGCGACGCACTGGCCATCCGCCCGGTCCGCTACCTCAACCGCGAACTCACCGCCGCCCGAGGCCAGGCCCTCCCCGGCTGGTACTACATCGCGATCAAGTACGGCAGCCGCCCCGACCTGCCGGAGACCGCCCCACCGGTCGAGATCGCCCTGGATGTCTCGGTGACCGGCCCCACCGAACCAGGCCCCTCCTACGCCACCGCCGCCCCCCAAGGCACCCCCCGCACATCTACGCCGGCACCACCCCGATCCCCCGCCCCAGCCGAAGGCATATCCGCCCCGCTCACCAACGCAGGCCCCCTCGCCTGGATCGGCGTCCCCCTCGCCCTGCTCCTCCTCACGGGTCTGATCATCCTCCTCACCCGCCGCCGCCGCTCCCGCTGACCGCCACGGTCGACGCTCTCGCCGCCAGGGGCCGGGTTACTGGTACGGTCATGCCATGAAGTTCAACTTCCGACGTTGACGACCCGCCGGCGAGACGAGGCGATCCCGTCGCCGGTGATGCGGGGCGGTGTTGTGCCGTCCCGAGTCGCGACGTGGGAGAAGAACGACTCATGCGTGATCACACGCGTCTTCTCGATGTACCGCGTCCCGGTGTCGTGGCCGTACGGTGACGGCCGCGCGCCTGGTGGCGCGTTGTGTGAGCGGGCTGGAGACCGCGGTGGCCCGCGAGGTGCTGGGCGAACGCCTGGGCACCGTCACGTGGATCGGGCACCGTGAGGTCCGGTTCATCGGTTCTGCGGCCGGTTCGACCGGTCTGCGCACGGCGGACGACGCCTTCCTGCTCGCCGCCACGATGCCCGACATCGGGCGCGGCCGGGACGCGCTGGGCGCGCTCGCCCGGCTGGCCGGGCAGGTCGCGGGCATCGATGCCGCCGGGCACGCGGGGGTGGAGGTCTCGGCGTCGTTCCTGGGCAGGCGCAACTTCAGCAGGTACGACGCGGAGGACGCGGCGGGTGCGGCGCTGGCCGTACGGCTGGGCGTGCCGTACCACTCGCGGCGGGACGGCACTCCCCCGCCACCGGGGTACGGCGCATGGCGGCTCACCCTGGACGGGACCGACGCCACCCTGATGCTGCGGGTCGCGCCGCGGCCCCTGCACCGGCGCGCCTACAAGCGGCACACCGTGCCGGGGACGCTGCACCCGCCGGTGGCGGCGGCGATGGCGCGGCTGGCCGACATCCGGCCGGGCGATGTGGTGGCCGACCCGTGCTGCGGCGCGGGCACGCTGCTCATCGAGGCCGCCCGGCTCCAGCCCGACGCGGTGCCGCGCGGCTACGACCTGGACCCCACAGCACTGCACGCCGCCCGCGCCAACGCCTCGGCCGCAGGGCTCGGCGGCCCGACCTCGAAGCACGCCCCACGTGGCTACACCCCGCCGCCCACCAACACCCCGGCCGCAGCGCTCAGCGAGCCCACCTTCGAGCACCCCGGTGCGGCGACCCTCCCACGTGGACACACCCCGGACCCCACGGCACCGCGCCCCTACGACCCGGCCGCAATACTCAGTGGGCCGATCTTCGAGAGCGCCGACGCGGCGGCGCTTCCGCTGCCGGACGGGGGTGTGGACCGGTTGCTGGCCAATCCGCCGTGGGGCGGGCAGGTCGCGCCGCGCGGGCGGCTGGCCCGTGCGCCGTCGGCGCTGTGGCCGGAGATACGGCGGCTGCTGCGCCCGGACGGCCGCGCGGTGGTACTGATCCCCGACACCGCCGAACTGGCCGCGGCCATCGCCCACGGCCTGCTCCCCGCCCACGTCCAGCACGTGAGCCTGTCCGGAGCCCACCCGCACATCGCCGTACTCATCCCCGCCCCCCGGCGGCCCGGCGCCAGGAGATAAATCAGCGGCACGAATATCACAACAGCGGTAGATTGCCCGGCAGTGCAGCCCGTAGCGCAGCGGTCGTCGCGCCTTCTTGCTCAGAAGGAGGACGCCGGTTCGAATCCGGCCGGGCTGCACGACCCGGCCCGGGAGACCTTGACCTCCCGGCGATGCGGCCCATAGCGCAGCGGTCGTCGCGCCTCTTTCGCATAGAGGAGGACGCCGGTTCGAATCCGGCTGGGCCGCACCCCTCCAAGGAGATGGGGAAGACGAGTGGACGTGACGACCGTGCTGCGGGGCCTCGGTGAGGCCCGTGAGCTGCCGCTGGACGACGCCGACCGGCTCCGGCTGGAGCATGCCGCGCTGGCCCTGGTCCGCGATGGGCAGCGGCGGCGGCGCAGGGAGCGGGAGCGTTCGGCGCGGCGGGCCGATGCGGAGGTCCTGGCGGCCACGGCCATGGGGACGCCCGGCCGCGTCGCCGACGCCCCCGTCGCCGGGCCGCCGGCGGTCCCGCCCGGTCCCGGCCGGCTGCGCCACGCGCGGCGCTGTTACGTGTGCAAAGGCCCCTACACCCGAGTCGACGCCCTGTACCACCTGCTGTGTCCCGCGTGTGCGTCGTCCAACTCCGCTCGCCGTACGGCACGCGCCGACCTGACCGGACGCCGCGCGCTGATCACCGGCGGACGGGTGAAGATCGGTCACCAGCTCGCGCTGAAGATGCTCCGCGACGGCGCGCACGTCACCGTCACCACCCGCTTCCCGGCCGACGCGGCCCGCCGGTTCGCCGCGGCCGGCGACTGGGCGGACCGGCTGCGGATCATCGGCATCGACCTGCGCGACCCCCGCGATGTCATCGCACTGACCGACCGGCTGACCGTGACGGGCGAGCCGCTGGACATCCTGGTCAACAACGCCGCCCAGACCATCCGCCGCCCGGCGTCGGCCTACGCGGCGCTGACGGCGGGCGAGCGGGCGCTCCCCGAAGCAGGCCCGGAGGCCGTGCGGCAGACCGCCGCCCCGCCCGACATCTCCGGACTCCTCCCGGATCTGTCGCCGGTCAACTCCTGGTCCACCCGGATCGGCGGCATCGATCCCGCGGAGTTCCTGGAGGTACACCTGATCAACGTGATGGCACCGGTCCTGCTGACCGACCGCCTACTGCCCCTGCTGCTCGCCTCCCCCGCGCGGCGGCGCTATGTGATCAACGTCTCGGCGGTGGAGGGGCGGTTCGCGGTGATCAACAAGACCGGCCGCCACCCGCACACCAACATGGCCAAGGCGGCACTCAACATGCTCACCCGCACCAGCGCGGACGACCTCGCCCGCCAGGGCGTGTACATGTGCAGCGTGGACACCGGCTGGATCACCGACGAGCACCCCGTGCCGGTACGCGACCGGCTGGACCGACGCACCCCGCTGGACGTGATCGACGGCGCGGCCCGCGTCTACGACCCCATCGTGCGCGGCGAGGCCGGGCACCCGCTGCACGGCGTCTTCCTGAAGGACTACCAGGTGGCGACATGGTGACGCCGCCGCTGGACGACCTGCTCGCCTGGCTGCGCAGCGGCGAGCCGGTGGCCCGCCGTACCGACTTCGCGACCGGCACCGCGATGCCGGACGGGCGGCTGGACCTTTGCAAGCGCGCGCTCGGCCCGTACGGCATGCGGCTGGTCGCGGGCGCGCTGCCCGCCGCGAGCCCGGCCAGGCACCTGCTGCTCGGCACCGACGGGCTCGGCGACGAGGGGGCCGCCACCGCGGCGGCCGGGGCGCTCGCCGCCGGAGCAGCCACCCTCTACCTGGGGTGCAACGTGATCGGCCCGGCCGGAGCCCGCCGGATCGCCGACCGGCTGATCGCCTCGCCGGGCGTCGTGCGCGGGCTGTGGCTCAAGCGCAACCCGCTCGGCCCGGACGGCGGGCGGATCGCGGGCTCGGCCGCGAGCACCGGGCTGACCACGCTCGACCTGGTCCAGACGGGCCTGGATGCGGCCGGGCTCGGCGTACTGGTGGACGACCTGCTCGCCGCGGGCGGGATCGGGCGGCTGTTCGTGAGCGGCAACCCGCTCGGCCCGGCCGGGGCCACCGAACTCGCCCGGCTGATCCACGGCGGCGGCGTCGAGGAGCTGTACGTCTCGGCGGCGGCGCTGGGCGACGCGGGCGCGCTCACCCTGGCGGGCGCGCTGCGCGGCGGGGCGCCGCGCAGGCTGTCCGTGGCCAGTGACGGCATCGGGCCCGCCGCGGCGGCGGATCTGGTGGCCGCGGCGGTCGCCGCGGGCGTCGAAGTGCTGGACCTGGGCCGTGTCAGGGCGGCCGGCCACCTGGGGGCCACGGACAACCGGCTGGACGAACGGGCGGCGGCGCGGATCGCCGACGCGTTGTCCGGAGGCGCGCACCGGCTCGCGTATCTCGACCTGAGGCACACCGGCCTCACCAGCCGGGGGGCGATGCGGCTGCTGGGCGGGGCCGGGCGGGCGCGCTCCGCCACCCGGTACGTCCTGGGCGGCGGCGTCGCATCCCGGGTGAAGCGCGACCTTGCCATGCTGGCGTCCGGTGTGCCGGAGTTGCGGGCGCATCCGGAGGTGGCGGTGATCCGCAGCGTGTACCGGACGGTGGTGCCCGGGGGCGGTCAGCGGGAGCGGCCGTAGGTGAGGCGGCGCAGGGCGGTCTCGGCGGGGCCGCGCCGGCCGTGGCGGGACAGCGTGGCGGCGAGCAGGACGGTGCCCAGCCAGGTCAGGACGGCCAGGCCGGACGCCGCCGCGTCGCCGACGCGGGTGGCCAGACCGCCGAGGTACGGCGTGAACACCGCGACGAACACCACCGACTGGAGCAGGTAGCAGGTCAGTGACCACTGGCCGCAGGCAACCAGCGCGCGGACCACGGGCCCCCGCTTCAGGCGGTCGGCGAGGAGCCCGGCCAGGGCGGCGTAGGCCAGGCCGCCGGCGATGCCGGTCAGGCTGTGCAGCACGTACGCCGAGATGGAGACCGCCTCCGCCGGGGCCCACAGCCGCGTGTCGATCAGCGTCAGCGGGACGGCCCCGGCCAGCGAGATGACCGTGCCGGCGGTCGCGGTCGTGGCCAGCAGCGCGCCGTGCGCGCCGGGCTCCTCCAGTACGCGGCGGCGGGCCGCCCACATCCCGAGCAGGAACGCCGACACCACGCTCACCGCGAAGTACGTCGGCGTCATCGCGGCCCAGCCCACCAGCCGGGACACGGCGGCCTGAACCGGGTCGGCCATCGCCGCGGGCGTGTCGCCCTTGGGGGCGGACACGCTGACCAGCCCGAACAGCGCGAGCACCACGACGTGCAGCACGAGGCCGACGCCGGCCGCCCACAGCAGGGCGCGCTCGCGCCTCCGGACGAACCCGAGCAGGACCAGCCCGATCAGGCCGTACGCGCCCAGGATGTCGCCGAAGAACAACAGGGCCGCATGGCAGAACCCGAAGGCCAGCAACCACCGGCCGCGGGCCCGCAGCACCCGCCGTACCTGCCGCCAGTCCCGGCCGGAAGCGAGCTGGCGCTCGGCCAGCCGGGCCAGGCCGTACCCGAACAGGGCGGCGAACATCGGCAGCGCCCGGCCGTCCACCAGGAGCATCTGGACGCCGGCCACCACCCGGTCGAGCGGGCCGCCGTCCAGCGTGTAGCCGCGAAAGCCGCTCGGGTGCCCCGCCAGGTACATGTGCGCGTGCGCGACCGCGATGAGCAGCAGCATCACGCCTCGCGCGAGGTCGGGGGCGAGTGCGCGGTGGGCGACCGGCACGGCCCGCGGCGGCGGGGAGGGCGGGGCGGCGGGGGAAGAAATGGACATGGCTGTCCCCTCGGTGATAGATACACGACTGTAGCTACCGCCAAAAATAGCTACACGCGTGTAGCTAAAGCAAGGGGTGAAGGTGAGCGGACGAACCCGGCGTCCCCGCGAGGCACTGATCGACGCCATCCACACGGCGGTGCTGGAGGAGGTGGCCGACGTCGGCATCGGCCGCCTGACCATGGACGGCATCGCCAGACGGGCGGCGACGGCCCGCACGACGCTGTACCGCCGCTGGTCCGACCCCGTCGAGGTACTGCTCGACGCGCTCTACCACATGCACCCGATCGAGGAGCCCACCCCCGGATCCGACGACCTGCGCGGAGACCTCGTACGCGCCCTCAAGCTCATGGTCGCCTGGGCGCTCAGCCCGGCGGGCCGCGCGGTCGCGGCCATCCTCACCGACCCCAAGGGGGTCGCGCAGCTCTCCCAGCCGCTGTTCGAGCAGGTCTTCGCCCAGCGCGGCGGCACGTTCACCAAGACCGTGCTACGCCACTACGCCGACCGCGGCCACTTCCCCGCCGCCCTGCTCACCCCGGTCGTGCTCGACATCGGCGAGGCCCTGGTGGTCAAGCGCCTGATCGACACGAGCGCCCCACCCGACGAGGACCATCTCACCGCCATCGTCGACCAGGCCATCCTCCCCGCCCTCGGCCTGCGCCCCTGACCGGCGAGGGGCCGGAAGGGGGTCAAGGCGGACGAGTCGGCCTGTAGGCCGGGTTCTGTGCCCGCCCGGGGGCGGGCGGCGGCCATCCATCTAGGGCCGTCGTTGCCGGCGGCCTCAAGCGATCTACCCGCGCGGCTCGGGCGGGCCGCCCTCGAACGCCGCGCGCGGAGGCGGCCCTTTCGGGCCGTCCCCTTCTTGACCTTGCTCCGGGTGGGGTTTACCGAGCCGCCCACGTCACCGTGGGCGCTGGTGGTCTCTTACACCACCCTTTCACCCTTACCTCCCGGCGAACCGGGAGGCGGTCTGCTTTCTGTGGCACTTTCCCGCGGGTCGCCCCGGGTCGGTGTTACCGATCACCCTGCCCTGTGGAGCCCGGACCTTCCTCGGCGGGCCCCCATGGAAAGGGGCCCGACGCGGCCGCCCGGCCGGCTCGTCCGCCGTGTCCTTCAGCTTATCGGTTGTTTCAGGACAGGTGCGCGGTGTCGTTGAGGGACTTCACCACGGCGGGGCCGTCCGCGTAGTACTCGATCACCGACAGGCAGGCCAGGTCGAGGTGCATGCGGTAGAGGGCGGCCGGCGGGGCGGCGAGGGCGAGGCGCAGGAAGGTCTTGATCGGGGTGACGTGCGAGACGGCGAGGATGGTCTTGCCCGCGTGGTCGGCGAGCAGGCGTTCCAAGGTGTCCTGGACGCGGTGGGAGACGGACTCGAAGCTCTCCCCGCCGGGCGGCGCGATGGCGGGGTCGGCCAGCCAGGCGGTGAGGGCGTCCGGCCAGTTGCGCCGGACCTCGGTGAACGTGCTGCCCTCCCAGTCGCCGAAGTCGGTCTCGCGCAGCCCGTCGTCCACGATGACCGGCACGCCGGCGCGCGCGGCGACGATGGCGGCGGTGGCGCGGGCCCTGGCCAGCGGCGATGTCACGATCACGTCGATCTCGTACGGCTTAGCGGCCAGGCGTACCGCCGCCGCCTCGGCCTGGGCGACCCCTCCGGGGGTCAGTTCGGGGTCGCCGATGCCGGAGAAGCGGCGCTCAGCCGACAGCGGGGTCTCGCCGTGCCGCAACAGCAGAAGCGTGGTCGCAGCGGTGACCGGCCCCCGCCAGCCGGTGCCCCTCACCTCACCGGCAGGGACCGCGGCCAGCGGGTCGGTGCCGTCCGCGGGGAAGAGACCCCCGTCAGGCCGCCCGGCCTTGCCGGAAGCAGGGGCGGCCGATCGGCCGGCACCGCCGTCACGTGCGGCCTTACCGGGAGGGACGGCGGCCCGTCGGCCGGGGCCATCTGCGGGGAAAAGGCCGTCGTCAGGCGGGGCCGGTTGGCCAGGGCCACCGGCCCGGAAAGACCCGTCGTCCGGGGCGACCGATTGCCCGGGGCCACCGGCCCGGAAAGACCCGTCGTCCGGGGCGGCCGATTGCCCGGGGCCACCGGCCCGGAAAGACCCGTCGTCCGGGGCGGCCGATTGGGCAGGGCCGCCGGAGGGGAAGTGACCGTCGTCGGGGGCGGACTCGGCAGGGGTCGCCGACGCGCTCCAGGTCAGTCCCTCGGCGGCGGCGTCCATGGCCTCGTTGGCGAGGCGGTCGGCGTGGGTGTTGCGCTCGCGCGGGATCCAGGTCCAGGTGACCCGGAGCCGGCGGGCGAGCCCCGCCGCCTCGATGGCCAGGGGCCGCAGCCCTTCGTGCTTGACCTTCCAGCGCCCGGCCATCTGCTCGATGACCAGCTTGGAGTCCATTCGCACCTCGACCGCCACGCCCTCGCCGCCGTGCGCGAGCGCGATGCCGAGCCCGGCGATCAGGCCGCGGTATTCGGCGACGTTGTTGGTCGCGACGCCGATCGCCTCGGCGGTCTCGGCCACGATCCGGCCGCCGCCGGTCTTCAGCACGGCCCCGTAGCCGGCCGGCCCGGGGTTGCCCCGCGATCCGCCGTCGGCCTCGATGACGAAGGGACCGGCGGTCACAGCCCGGACTCTGCGGTGCGGACGAGGATACGGCGGCACTCCTCGCAGCGGACGACCTCGTCGGGGGCGGCGGACCTGATCCGGTTGAGGTCGGCGATGGACAGCGAGACCTTGCAGCCCTGGCACCGGCCGCCGTGCAGCATCGCCGCGCCCACGCCGTACTGGCCGCGGAGCTTCTCGTACAGGGCGAGCAGGTCGGCGGGGATCTCGCCGATGATGGCCGCGCGCTTGGCGGCGTTCTCGGCGTGCTCCTTGTCGATCTCGGCGAAGGCGGCGTCGCGGCGCTCCTCGGCGGCGGCGCGGGTGGCGGCGGCCTCGTCGCGTTCGGCGCCGAGGGTGGCGACCTTGGCGTCGGAGCCCTCGCGGCGCTCCATGATCTCAAGAACGACCTCTTCGAGATCGCCCTGCCTGCGCTGCAGCGAGGCGATCTCCGACTGCAGACCGGCCAGTTCCTTGGGCGAGCCCACCTGCCCCGAGTCCAGGCGCGTCTGGTCGCGCTCGGCCCGGCTGCGCACCGCGTCGACGTCGCGCTCGGCCTTGGCCTGGTCGCGGGCGAGGTCGCTCGCCTCGGTCTCGGCGGTGATGACCTGGGTGGTGAGGCGGGCCTGCCGGGCCGCGGCCTCGTCGATCTCGGCCAGCTCTGGCAGGGTGCGGCGACGATGAGCCAGCCGGTCGAGGATGGAGTCGAGCTCCGCGAGCTGGAGCAGTCGCTTCTGGGCTTCCGGGGCTGCTTTCACTTCGTATCCTCGCACTGTGCTGTTGTGGTCCAGGCGTCCGTGACCGTGGCGGAAACGCGCGTCTCAACAGTAATCCCCCGAGCGGCCAACCGGGACGCGAGACGGCCGGCGGCATCGGCCAGCCACGGCCATTCGGTGGCCCAGTGGGCCGCGTCCAGCAGCGCGGGCCCGCCCTCCTCGACGAACTCCCCCGCCGGGTGATGCCGCAGGTCGGCGGTGAGGAAGGCGTCGACTCCGGCGGCGCGGGCGGCATTGAGCAGGGAGTCACCGGCCCCGCCGCTCACCGCGACCTTGTGCAGGACCCGATCGGGGTCTCCGGCGACGCGTACGCCCCAGGCGGTGCGGGGCAGGCCGCGCGCGGCACGGTCGGCGAACGCGGCGAGGGCCATCGGGGCGGGCAGGCTGCCGATCCGGCCGAGCCCCCGGCGTGGGTCGCCCGGCGCGGGCGCCAGCGGGACGAGATCGCCGGTGAGGCCGACCGCGCGGGCCAGGGCGTCGGAGACGCCGGGGTCGGCGACGTCGGCGTTGGTGTGGGCGGTGTAGAGCGCGACGCCGTTGCCGATCAGCGTGTGCACGAGGCGGCCCTTGGCCGTGGTGGCCGCGACGCTGGTGGTGCCGCGCAGGTAGAGCGGGTGGTGGACGACGATGAGGTCGGCCCGCCAGTCCAGCGCCTCGGCGGCGACGACGGCGACCGGGTCGACGGCGAACAGGATCTTCCGTACGGCCGCCTCCGGATCACCGCAGACCAGCCCCACGGCGTCCCACGACTCGGCCCAGCCGGGCTCGTACATCGACTCGATCTCCGCGACCACGGCGGCAAGCGTTCCTCCTGGCACGTTGCGCACCCTACCGGGCGTTCATACTGGAAGCGCATCCTGACACGGGAGGGCGAGGCATGCCCACGGTCGCGATCGTCGGCGCCGGTTTCGGCGGGTTGTGCATGGCCATCCGGCTGCGGGCGGCGGGGATCTCGTCGTTCACCGTCTACGAGAAGGCGGGCCGGGTGGGCGGCACCTGGCGGGACAACACCTATCCGGGCGCGGGCTGTGACATCCCGTCCCACCTGTACTCCTACTCGTTCGAGAAGTACCACTCGTGGACACGCCGATATCCCGGCCAGCCCGAGATCCTCGCCTATCTAGAGCACTGCGCTGACAAATACGACGCCAGGCGACATATCCGCTTCAACACGGAGGTCATCGCCGCGCGCCACACCGGCGGCCGGTGGCATGTCACCACCCGGCACGGCGAGACCGAGCGCACCGACGCCTACGACGTGCTGGTGATGAGCGTCGGCCAGCTCAACCGCCCCCGCATGCCCGACATCCCCGGCATGCCGGGCTTCGCGGGAACGAGCTTCCACTCCGCCCGCTGGGACCACGGCCACGACCTCACCGGCCGCGACGTCGCCGTCATCGGCACCGGTTCCTCCGCCGCGCAGTTCATCCCGCACGTCGCCGCGCTCGCCGCCCGCCTCGACGTCTTCCAGCGCACCCCCAACTGGGTGATCCCCAAGCCGGACGCGACCTTCCCCGCGCCCGCCCGGCACGCCCTGCGCCACCTGCCCTTCCTGCGCCGCGCCTACCGCGAATGGATCTACCACAAGGCCGAGACCGCGCTCTATCCCGCGCTGCGCGAGGACGGCTGGAGCGCCGGCCGGGTGCGCGATCTGGCGCTGTCCCACCTCGCCCGCCAGGTGCCCGATCCGGAGTTGCGCGCCAAGCTGACCCCCGCCCACCGGATCGGCTGCCGCAGGATCATCATCGACAGCGCCTTCTACCCCGCGCTGACCCGCGGCAACGTCGAGGTGGTGACCGACCCGATCAGCCGCGTCACCCGGCACGGCGTACAGACCGCGCAGGGCCCGCCGCGCCGCCACGACACGATCATCTACGCCACCGGATTTCACAGCACCGAATTCCTGGCCCCCGTCCGGGTCACCGGCCGCGACGGCGCCACGCTGGCCGAGCGCTGGCGGGACGGCGCGGAGGCGTACCTCGGCATCGCGCTCCCCGGCTTTCCCAACTTCTTCCTGCTCTACGGGCCCAACACCAACCTCGGCCACAACTCGATCATCCTCATGATCGAGTGCCAGGTGCGGTACGTGCTGGCCTGCCTGCCGTACATCCGCAGGCACGGGCACATGGAGGTGCGCCGGGAGGCGATGGACGCCTGGCGGGCCCGGCTGGACCGGGCGATGGCCGAGATGGTCTGGCAGGGCGGCTGCCGGAGCTGGTACCGCACGGCGTCGGGCCGGGTGACCAACAACTGGCCGGGCACCGCGTCGCTGTACCGGCGGCTGACCCGCGCGCCGCGGCCCGGGGCGTACCTCCTCGGGCCCGCCCAGGGGTAACGTCGTCCCAGCGGCCGGAGATCATCCGGAGATCACGGCGAGGGAGGCACTGGACGCGATGCTGGCGGACATGCTGGCCGATCTGAAAGAGCTCGTGCTGTGCGAATCCTTCTCGGCCGACCTGGCGGCGGTCGCGCGCAGCGCCGACGTGGTCGCCGCCCAGGGCACCCGGATGCTCGGGAGCCGGCCGGAGACCATCGTCATCGACGGGGTCACGCACCTGAAGTGGACGTTCGGCGTCCCCCGGGTGCTGGTGCTCGGCCATCACGACACAGTGTGGCCGATCGGCACCCTGGCCACGCACCCCTGGTCGGTCACCGACGGGGTGGCCCGCGGGCCCGGCGTTTTCGACATGAAGTCGGGGCTGGTGCAGGCGTTCCACGCGCTGGCCGCGCTGCCGTCGCTGGACGGCGTGACGATGCTGGTCACCGGCGATGAGGAGCTGGGCTCACCGACCTCGCGCCGGCTGATCGAGGACTGCGCCCGGGGCCTGTCCGCCGCGTTCGTGCTGGAGGCCGGCGCGGACGGCGGCGCGCTGAAGACCGCGCGCAAGGGGGTCTCCCGGTATGAGCTGGTGGTGCACGGCAAGGCCGCGCACGCGGGCCTGGAACCGGAGCTGGGCGTCAACGCGGGCATCGAGCTGGCCCACCAGGTCATCGCCATCGCCGGCCTGGCGGAGGGCGCCACGACCGTCACGCCGACCCTGCTGAGCGCGGGCACCAGCCCGAACACCGTGCCCGCCGCCGCCCGCATCAGGGTCGATGTGCGGGTGCCCGACCAGGCCGCCCAGGACCGGGTGGACGAGCGGATGCGCGCCCTCACGCCCAGGCTGCCCGGGGCCAGGCTGGAACTGATCGGCGGCCCCAATCGGCCGCCGCTGGAACCGGCGTCCTCGGCCGCGCTGTTCGAGCTGGCCTGCGAGGTCGCCACCGGCCTGGGCATCGGGCCGCTGACCGGCACGGCGGTGGGCGGCGGCTCCGACGGCAACTTCACGGCAGGGGTCGGCTGCCCGACGCTGGACGGCCTGGGGGCGGTGGGCGGCGGCGCGCACGCCGATCACGAGCACGTGGTGGTGGCCGAGATGCCGGGCCGCAGCGCGCTGGTCAGCGAGCTGATCAGGGCCGTGCTGGCCGGGCGGCCAGGTAGTCGTCCCTGACCCGCCGCCTGGACAGCTTGCCGGTGGGCGTGCGCGGCAGTTCGGTGACGAACTCGATCAGTTTGGGCCGTTTGAACCGGGCGATCCGCGGCTCGCAGTGCGCGAGCAGGGCCGCGGCCAGCTCCGGGCCGGGCCCCGCAGCCGGTGTGGGCTGCACCAGGGCGACCACGTTGTGGCCCCACTCCTCGTCGGGCACGCCGATCACCGCCACGTCGGCGACGGCGGGGTGGGTGATCAGGGCCGCCTCGACCTCGGCCGGGTAGATGTTCACCCCGCCGGAGACGATCAGGTCGGCGCGGCGGTCGCACAGGAACAGGTAGCCGTCGTGGTCGAAGTAGCCGATGTCGCCGGGGGTGTACCAGTCGCCGCGCTTTCTGGCCGCGGTGCCGGCCGGGTCGTCACGGTACTCGAACCGGTTGCCCGAGGAGCGGACGTAGACCAGGCCGGGCTCGCCGGGCGGGAGCTCATGGCCCTCGTCGTCGAGGATCACGGCCTCGAAGGTCGGCGAGGGCCTGCCCACCGTGCCGGGCCTGGCCAGCCACTCGCCGGGCTTGACGGCGAAGGGGATGGCCGACTCTGTCGAGCCGTAGTACTCGTAGACCACCGGCCCCCACCAGCTCATGATCGCCTGCTTCACCGGCACCGGGCAGGCCGCTCCGGTGTGCATCACCTGCGCCAGTGACGACACGTCGTACTTCGCGCGGACCGCCTCGGGCAGGCGCAGCAGCCGATGGAACATCGTCGGCACCATCAGCGTGTTGGTGACGCCGTACTCCTCGATCAGGCCGAGCACCCGCTCGGGGTCGAAGTGCGGCGCGAGGACCACGGTGTGCCCCATGTGCAGGGCGAAGAACGAGTGCGCGGAGGGCGCGGAGTGGTAGATGGGCGCGGTCACCAGGTGTACGCCGTCGCCGGGCCGCAGGTCGCACACCTCGCCGAAGAACCAGATGTGCCGCGCGACGGTCTCTTCGGGTTCGCCGTCGCGCAGGACGCGCTGCACTCCCTTGGGCACTCCAGTGGTGCCCGAGGTGTACCAGAGCATCGCCCCGGCCCTCCGATCGCCCGGCGGGCCGGACGGCATGCCGCAGGCGAGCGCCGCCGCGCCCCGCAGGACCTCGGCCCCCTCGGCCGCCCCCGCGCGTACGGCGGGCTCGTACGGCTCGGCCGTGACCACGATCCGCGCGCCGCAGTCGCGCAGGATGTAGCCCAGCTCGCCGGTTGTGAGGTGCCAGTTGACCGGGACGTAGTGCATGCCCGTCTGGCAGGCGGCGAGCGGGAGGGCCAGCGCGTCCACCCCGTTGGGCAGGACCCCCGCCACCACGTCACCGTGGCCCGCGCCACGGGCCCGTAGCCCGTGGGTGACCGCGTTGACCAGGGTCAGCAGCTCGCCGTACGTGGTGACCGTGCCGTCCTGGTCGATCACGGCACGGCGGCCGGGGTCGGCGGCGGCGATGCGATAGAAGCCTGTAAGACCGGTTATGTCGCCCATGACTCGCAGCTCCAGCGGCTCGGCGCGCGGCGTGCGCGGTGCTCGCGGTGCGGGCGGGCCCATCGTGGCCCGTCCGTGGTGCGGATGTGCGTCGCGCTCTAGATATACCCGAAGCCGGGGCGCGGGACCTCGGGCGAATCGCGTGGCCCGCCCTGACCGCTTGAAGGGATCTTCTCCTCTTACACCACCAAACCCTAGTTTTACTCTCGGTTAGCGGTGAATCTCCCTGACTCCGAGCAACATACCCCTAGTGTGATCACCTGATTACCGGGGGCTCGGGTGAGCAGAAGGCACAGATGGTCCATCAGGACACGACTGGCTCTCGTCGCCGGTCTCGTGATGGGACTCATCTGCGCCGCGGGCATCGCGGTGGCCCTGATCGGGGTCCGTGACCTCGCCACGGGCGACCGCACCGAGCAGATCTCCGGGGCGTCCATCAAGGTGGTCCACCTGCTGCGGGAGGGCCGGCTGACCCCGATCCTGACCGGCCTGGAGGTGCCCGCCGTACAGGTGGTCAACGCGCGCGGGCGGGTCCTGGCCGCGACCCCGGAAATGGCCGGCATGCCGAGGATGGCCGACTTCGAGCCGACCGAGGCCGAGGTGCGCGCCCAGCGGCTGCGCTGCGACATCCCCGGCTACGAGAGCGAGTGCATGCTGGTGATGAGCTTTCGGGTACACCAGCCGGAGGGCGACTGGCTGGTGTACGGGGCCGACCATGACGTGCCGTGGTACGTCAGCCCGGTGTTCTCCACGATGCTCGTCGGCGGGGCGCTACTGCTCGTGCTGGTGACCACCGCGGGCACCTACCGCACGACCAGCAAGACGCTGGCCCCGGTCGAGGCGATCAGATCCGAACTCGACGAGATCAGCGCCACCGACCTGGGGCGGCGGGTGCCGGTCCCGCCCTACCAGGACGAGATCCGCCGCCTCGCCGAGAGCGTGAACCGCACCCTGGACCGCCTGGAGACGCAGGTGGAAAAGCAGCGGCGGTTCGCCTCGGACGCCTCCCACGACCTGCGCAGCCCGATCACCGCGATGCGCACGCAGGTCGAGGACGCGCTGCTGCACCCGGGCGACACCGACTGGATCTCCTTGGTCCGCGCCCAGCTCGGCAGCCTGGAACGGCTGGAGGCGCTGGTCAGCGACCTGCTGATGCTGGCCAGGCTGGACGCGGGCGCGCCCTCCAGACGGGACCGGCTGGACCTGTCGGAGCTGGTGCGCGGCGAGCTGGACCGGCGCTGGCGGCGCGTTCGGGTGGTGCGCAAGCTCCAGGACGGCGTGGAGGTGCTCGGCGACCGGCTGCGGCTGGCCCGGCTGCTGACCAACCTGGTGGACAATGCCGAACGGCACGCCGGCACCGAGATCTGCGTGACGGTCGGTGACCGGGACGGCCACGCCGTGCTCGAAGTCCTCGACGACGGCGCCGGCATCCCGCCCGACCAGCGGGAGGTGGTGTTCCAGCGGTTCACCCGGCTGGACGCGGCGCGCAGCAGGGACGCCGGGGGCACCGGCCTCGGGCTGCCGATCGCCAGGGAGATCGCCGAGGAGCACGGCGGATCGCTGACCGTCGAGGACAGCCCGCGCGGCGCCAGGTTCGTGGCCCGATTCCCGTCCGCGCGGCGGTGAGCCGCCGGGCCTCACATGGCGTCCGGGTCGGCGGGGGCGAGCCGGTCCAGGTCCAGCCGATCGCGGCCGGGCGCGTCGCCGTCGGGCAGGACCTGGAGGGGTTCCAGCGCGGCGGCCCCGGTTTCGAGGTCGCCCAGATGCGGGATGTCCACCACGATGACGAGGGGGGCGTACCGCTCGATCAGCTCGCGGGCGGCGCGCTGCCTGACCACCTCGATGGCGTGCTGGACGACCTGGTCCACCGGCCCGTCCGCCGGGGCGGGCCCGTCGCCTCCGGCCGGGGCGGAGGGCGCGCCGCCCGCGCCGCCGGGCGCGCGGGGCAGGTCCGGGCCTGGGGCGCCGCGCGGATGGGGCAGGCGGGGGCCGCGAATGTCACCCGCGCCGTCCCAGACCGGGCCGCCCGGCACCGGGGAGGTCCCGCGGGCGGGCCCCGGCCGCCCGGCCTGGCCGCCCGCGTTCTCGCCTGCCGTCTCGTCCTCGTCCTCGTCCTCATCCTGGTGCGGCTGGAAGGACTGGAGGGAGCGCAGCCGCTGTGAGGCCACCCGCCGGGCCCGCAGCAGCGTCACGCGCGACTCCGCGGCGTCGGCTTCCGGCTCGTCGTCCTCGCCCCTGCCCGGCACCACGACGAGCAGCATGGCGATGGCGACCATGGCGCCGCCCATGACGACGCTCAACGTCACCGCCTCCCCGTACGCGAGCACCGCGAGCACCGCGACCCACAGCGGCTGGGAGGACAGCAGGACCGCGGCCGGTACGGCGCGCACGTGGGCCTGGCCGTACGTCCTGGCCAGGAATCCCAGCGCGCAGGAGACCACGGCGAGGTGACCGAGCACCGCCCAGTCGGCCGGGCTGCCCGGAAGCGTCAGACCACCCGGCACCGAAAGCACCCCGGTCATGACGGCGATCGTCGCGAGCTGGATTACCGCGATCGCGTAACTGTCGGCCGGACGGTCGGTGGACGTCTGCCCGAGCACGAGGGTGTGCGCGGCGTACAGGGCCGCGGCGAATAGGGTCCCCGACAGCGCGAGCACCGAGACGCCCTGGCCCTCGACTCCCTGGAGCAGCGTGAAGACGCACATCGCGGCGGCCGACAGGGCCACCGCCACCCAGACCCGCCGGGACACGCGCATGCGCAGGAGGATGAGGCCGAGCACGGGCGTCATCACGACGTTGCAGCCGACCGCGAAGCCGGACACCGAGGAGGGCAGGCTGTGCAGCGCCACGGCCTGCGCGATCTGGCCCACCCCGAACAGCACGCCCAGCAGGACCCCCCGTGACCAGGCCGCCCCCGGCAGCCCGCGCAGGCAGCGCGGCCTGATCGCGAGCAGCACCAGGGCGGCCAGGCCGTAACGCTCGGTGAGCAGGTCGGTGACCGGCATTCTGATGATCAGATCCTTCATCAGTGGAAACGCCGACCCCCAGGCGACACTGACGAACAACAGAAGCGAGGCTCCCAACAGGGGGCGGGGAGCTACCACTGCCATACAAGCAGGATTTCACTACCATTCGCGACCACCGTGTCACAGATCGCTCAGCGGTTTGGTCCTGTACCACTCGGAGTGGTTCACCCTCAACCGGGTTTGATACCAGGATCGCGAAATCAGCCCAAAGTAACGACGGAAGTACAGTTCCGGGAGTGTTATCGGATCCTTGGTCCAATTGCGGACGCCACCGCGCGATCGAGCCCCGGTAAGGGGGGATGCCGTACGCCCTCCCGCCCTGCGGTCTCTAAGATGTGGCCGTGACACACGGACCGGATGACCTGCGTCCGGTGGACCTCTTCGACGAGGGACTACCGGTGCTCGATGACCAGACCAGCGACGACACCGACATCGGCTGGGGCGGCCGTCTGGACGGCGACGACGACACCGCCCGCCTGCTGGAGGAGCGCCCGCCGCACTGGGGCTGAGCGCCCGCGGCGGCGGGCGCGCTCACGATCTCTCAGGAGACGATGTCCTTGCGGCCGAACCTGCGGAAGGCGACCGCGATCAGGATCGAGGAGTAGGCCACCGCCACGGCGACGCCCCTGAGCATCCCGCTCAGGTCCGGTTCGGGCGTGAGCGCCGCCAGCCATGCGGAGTTCCAGTACGTCGGCAGGAACTCCCGCACGCCGCCGAGCGCGTCCACGGCCTGGAGTATGTTGCAGACGATCACCAGGCCGACCGCGCCGCCGACCGCGCCGAGCGGTGAGTCGGTGGTGGCCGAGAGCAGGAACGCCAGCGACGCCACCACGAGCTGGCAGACCAGCACGTACCCCACCACCAGGGCGAACCTCGGCAGCGCGACGGCCGCCGGGACGACCTCGCCGGTGCCCGGCACCTGGACGTCCGCCCAGCCGAAGACGAGGGTCCCGGTCAGCAGCGCCATCAGCGGCAGCGCGCACACGGCCGCAGCCGCGTAGCCGAGCGCGACGATCAGTTTCTGCCGCAGCAGCCGCCCCCTGGGCACCGGGGCGGCCAGCAGGTACCGCAGCGACGCCCAGTTCGCCTCGCCCGCCACGGTGTCGCCGCAGAACAGCGCGACGGCCACGACCAGCAGGAAGGTCGCCGACACCGACAGGGTGAAGAGGGCGAAGTTGAGGCCGCCGGTCGTGGCGAGGTCGCTCATCCGCAGCCCGGTCCCCGCCGCGCCCTGGCCGGGCCGGGGCTGCCCGGCCCCCAGTTGGAAGGCGGCGGCCAGCACCCACGGCAGCGCGAGCAGCAGCCCGAACATCACCAGGGTCCGCCTGCGGCGCAACTGCCTGACGAACTCCACCGACAGCGGCAGCGTGCGCCGCGCCGAGTATCCCGGCGCGCCCGCCGTTCCGGTGCTCACGCGTTGTCTCCGATCAGGCTGAGGAAGACGTCCTCAAGGCGGCGGGCCGCGCCGTTCGGCCTTGCGGCGGACTCCAGCAGTTCGCTGACCGGCCCGGCGGTGACCAGCCTGCCGCGGTGCATGACCACGACGTGGTCGCAGGTCTGCTCGACCTCGGCGAGCAGGTGGCTGGACACGATCACCGTGCGGCCCTGCTCGGCGTAGCGGATCAGCACCCGGCGCATCTCCCTGATCTGCGGCGGGTCCAGGCCGTTGGTGGGCTCGTCGAGCACCAGCAGGTCGGGCAGGCCGAGCATGGCCTGGGCGATGGCCAGGCGCTGGCGCATGCCCTGGGAGTAGGTGCGCACCGCGCGGTCGAGCGTGCCGTCGAGCCCGGCGATCTCCAGGGCATCGGCCAGGCGCGCGTCCGCCGCCGGGCGCCCGGTGGCCCGCCAGTACAGCTCCAGGTTGGCCCGCCCGGTGAGGTGCGGCAGGAACCCCGGGCCCTCCACGAAACAGCCGATCCTGGACAGCACGGGTGCGCCGGGGGTCACCTTCGTGCCGAAGATGCGGATCTCTCCGGCGTCCGGGGTGATCAGGCCCATCAGCATGCGCAACGTGGTGGTCTTGCCCGCGCCGTTCGGTCCGAGCAGGCCGAGCACCTGCCCTCGGCGCACGGCGAAGCTCAGGTCCGTGACCGCCCGCTCGCCGTTGCGGTAGCTCTTGGTGAGGCCGCTGATCCGCAGCGGGACGTCCTCGTCGGGGGCGTCCTCGCCCGTCGTACGGCGGCGCCGGCCGGTGAGCGCGATCAGCGCCGCCACGGCCAGCGCGACCGGCGGCAGCGCCCAGGCCCACCACACCGGCCCCGCGGGCGGGGTCTCCAGCGCCGCGCCGGGCAGCGTGAGCGTCCCGCCGCCCGCAGGCAGCGCGATCGTGTGCACCGCCGCCTCGTCCGGCATGGCGTAGCCGAGGTCGGTGGTGCCGATCGCGACCCTGAGCCGGTGGCCCGCGGCGAACCGGTGATCGATCGCGGGCAGCCGGATGGTGACCTCGCCGCCGCCGTCGGGGACGATGAACCTGACCGGGGCGACCAGCCCCTTGGGGAGGACCGGCGCGCGGGTGTCCGCGGCCACGTCCTGGAGCCCGGCGAACAGCGTCACCTCCCGCCCCGGCGCGTCGGTGCCGGCCACCCGGACGGTCACCGCCGGACTCCCGGTCACCTGAACCGGCCGGGCCAGCGGGCGGGTCTCGAAGCTCGCGCTCTGCCCCGGCACGTCCGCCGCCGCGCCGAACAGTTCGGCCGCGCCGCCCGCGCCGGGCGCGCCGAGGCCGGGGATCGAGGACACCGCGGCGGGCGCTCCCCCCGGCGGGGCGGCGATCCGCTGTTCGGGGCCGGACAGCGGCAGCGTGGTCCGCGCCGAGCCGCCCAGCCCCGGATAGCCGCCCGCGGTGGCGTGCAGCAGCACCGGCTGCCGGCTGCCCGGGTCGCGCCCGCCGTCCCGGGTGACCGTGAAGGCGCTGCCCGGTACGCCCGAGCCGCCGTCGCGGGCCAGGAAGTGGCCGAACCAGCTCACCGTGCGCTCGTGGATCCAGTCGATCTCACCGTCGCCGCCGTCGTGGCCGCCGTCGAACCAGGCGACCTGGACCGGCGCGCCCGTCGCGGCGATGGCCCTGGCGTTGGCGTCGGCGTGGTCGAGCGGGAAGAGGGAGTCGCGCTGGCCCTGGAGCAGCAGGGTGGGGATGCGGATCATGCCGGGCACCGAGGCGGGGCTGGAGCGGCGCAGCAGTTCCACCGCCTCAGGGGTGGCCCTGCCGGTCTCGGCCACCTTCCGGTACAGGTCGCAGATCTCCGGCAGGAACCGGCCGCAGGCCGCCTGCTCGGCGGTGAGCGGCGTGGCCGGGCCGGTCCGGGCGGCGCCCTCCGGCCGCTGCGGGGGCCCGGCCCTGCCGAAGAAGATCCCGGCCCACATGCGCTTGAAGACGCCGTGCTCGGGCCCCTGGCCGGTGGCGTCGGGGAACAGCGCCGTGGCCAGGTCGTGCCAGGTGATCCGGGGGACGATCGCGTCCACGCGGGGGTCGTGGGCGGCGGTCATGAGGGCGATCGCACCGCCGTAGGAGGCTCCGGCGATGCCCACGCGCGGGTCGCCCTTGGCGTCGAGCCGTACTTCGGGCCGGGCCGCCAGCCAGTCCACGAGCTGCCGGGTGTCCTTGACCTCGTAGTCGGGGGAGTTCAGGGCGATCTGCCCGGTGGTGCGGCCGAAGCCGCGGGCCGACCAGGTCAGCACGGCGTAGCCGGCGGCGGCCAGGCGCTCGGCCTCGTCGCGGACGCTCGCCTTGGTGCCGCCGAAGCCGTGCGCGAGCAGTACGGCGGGCGCCCTGCCGCCGGGCGGGGTGAAGAACGTCGCGTCGATCCGCACCCGCTGGTCGCCGGCCGGGCCGTCCATCACGCCGATCGTCACGTCGGCCGCCGTCACGGAGGGTGACGACGGCCAGAACGCCCATGCTCCCGCCCCCGCCACGACCATGACGGCCAGTGCCGCGATGATCCAGCGTCCCGCCCAGCGCCTCATGCGGCGAGCCTACTCAGTGACACCAGAGACCACTGAGAGGGTTTGTCCTGATTGTCGGCTCGATGCCGCAAACCTCGCTCCCGCTTATGCTCGCGCCCCCGGACAGCCGTCGGCACTGGGGGTACGATGCGCAGGCAGGTGTCAGCTACCCCCCGGTGAGGCGGCCATGGCAGCCCCAGCAGGATGGCGGCGAGAAGGCAATCTGCCCGCGGAGCTCACCAGCTTCGTCGGGCGGACCCGGCTGCTGACCACCCTCAAACGCCACCTTCAAGAGTCACGCCTGGTGACCGTGACCGGCATCGGCGGTGTGGGAAAGTCCCGTACCGCGCTCCGGCTCGCTCATCAGGTGCGGGCCGACTACGCCGACGGCGTGTGGTTCGCCGACCTCGCCCGCCTCCAGGACGCCGGGATGGTCGAGCACACCATCTCCGCGGCCCTGGGCATCGCCGACCAGTCGGCGCGGCCCGACCGCCTGACCGAGTGGGTCGGCGGCCGGGACATGCTGCTGATCATCGACACCTGCGAGCACCTGATCGAGTCCTGCGCCGTGCTGGTCCTCCAGCTCCTGAAGCAGGCCCCCAACCTGAAGATCCTGGCCACCAGCCGCCAGTCGCTCCAGGTCCCCGGCGAGCACGTGCTGCCCATCCCGCCGCTCGCCGTACCGGGCGACGACCCCGGCGAGGACCTTTACGGCAACGAGTCCGTCGAGCTGTTCTCGGCGCGGGCGGCGGCCGTGGTCCCCGACTTCAGGCTCGACGAGCACAACATCGGCGCGGTGGCCGAGTTGTGCCGCAGGCTGGACGGCATCCCGCTGGCCATCGAGCTGGCGGCGGTCCGGCTGCGCGCCCTGTCGGTCCAGCAGATCCTCTCGCTGCTGACCGACCGGTTCAGCCTGCTGGCCGGGGCCAGCCGTACCGCCCTGCCCCGGCACCAGACGCTGCGCGCGGCCATCGGCTGGAGCCACGAGATCTGCGAGCCCGCCGAGCGGCTGCTGTGGGCCAGGCTGTCGATCTTCGCCGGCGACTTCGAGCTGGACGCGGCCAGGGCCGTCTGCAGCGAGCCGGGCAGCCTGCCGGAGGAGCGGATCACCGACCTGGTCACCGGGCTGGTGGAGAAGTCGATCCTGCTGATGGACCAGCACGGCAAGGGCGTGCGCTACCGGCTGATCGACACGCTGCGCGACTACGGCGAGGAGTGGCTGGACAAGCTCGGCCAGACCGACGAGATGCGCGGGCGGCACCGCGACTACTACCTCAAGCTCGCCCAGACCGGTGAGCACGCCTGGTCGGGCATGCGGCAGGTCTACTGGTTCATCAGGATGCGCCAGGAGCACGACAACGTCCGCGCCGCGCTCGACTACTGCCTGAACCACGGCGAGCACAAGAAGATCGCGCTGGAACTGCTCAGCGCGCTGTGGTTCATGTGGGTGGCCTGCGGGCTGGCCCGCGAGGGCCGCCTCTACCTCGAACGCGCGCTGGCCTCCAACTCCGAGCCGAGCAAGGAGCGGTGCAAGGCCCTGTGGGTGCTGTCCTACGTGTGCAGCGCGCAGGGCGACATCGACGCCGCCCAGCACTGGGCCGAGCAGTGCAGCACCGAGGCGGTGATGGTCGGCGACTCCCGCTCGGTCATCCTGGCCACCAAGATGCAGGGCACCGCCGCCTCGCTCAAGGGCGACCTGAAGAAGGCCACCGCCCTGCTCGGCGTGGCCATCGAGTTCAACCGGACGGGCCAGGAGCTCAATCCCGGCCTGCTCCCGGCGATCTTGGAGCTGGCCTACGTACTGATCGCCCAGAACGAGCCCGGCGAGGCCGAGGCGCTGCTCGCCGACCTGCGCCACACCTGCGAACAGCGCGGCGAGCTTTGGCTGCGCTCCTACGCGCACTGGGCCACCTCGCTGGCCCAGCGGGCCGCGGGCCGGGCGGAGGAGGCGCTCAGCAACGTCCGCGAGGCGCTGCGGATCAAGGCGCACTTCCACGACGTGCTCGGGGCCATGATGTGCCTGGAGGCGATGGCCAGCATCGCCGCCGACTCCGGCCAGGCCGCCCACGCGGCCCACCTGCTGGGCGCGGCGGAGACCAACTGGCCGCTGTTCGGGCTGCCGTTGCTGAGTTCGCCGTTCTTCGGCGGCGAGCACGAGCAGAGCGTCAAGGAGTGCAAGAGGCTCATCGGCGAGGCGGCCTACGAGGAGCACTTCCGCCAGGGGGCGCGGCTCAACATGGACGAGGCCATCGACTACGCGCTCGACGACGATCCGGCGACACGGCCCGGCCCCGGTCTCTGAGCGGGGCCGCCTGCCGCGGACGGCCGGTTGGAATAGGCAGGCTCACCCGAATTCGCTTTCGCCGCGGGCGAGCGCCGAGAGCGCTTTCCGGTAAGGTCGCCGGTCGCGGTTCTAGCGACCGGGCGCGCGCCGGGAAAATCACCGGCGCTTTTGTCAGGACCTTCTTTTCGCCGCCCGACGGGCGGGGACAAGGCCGCGGCGGGGCCGTGGGGCTCGCCGCCGCAGCGGGCGAGCGTCCGGCGATCCCGTCCAGCGGCCCCTCGACTGTACCCTGCAAATCCGATCGATATAGTATGAAACCCTGACGGACCGGCGATCCGTGGCGAACCGGACGGACCTTGGCGAGAGGGGTTGCTAGAGCGGGGCAGGCGGGTCAGCGTGGAGGAGCCGAGAACATCCGGCCTGGTGAGGGCGGAAATGGTGGGGGTTTGGGATGGTTAGGAGTGACTTGGCGGACAGGACCGCCTCACTCGAAAATTCGGGCATTCTGACATAACACACAGGCGCCGCTAGATCATGATGAATCGTGATTGATCCCCTGCCGCGGAGGGTATAGCCGCTTCCATCGTTTGCGGCCTATGGTGCTTAATGCTCCTTTCGCGACAGAACGGCTGTATGGAGGTATGTGTGGATAGCGTGGTACTGCCTGACTTGTGCGTACCGTTTCCGTCGCGTATCAATCCGTTCGAGGCCGAGGCGGCCGAGCACACCACCGCATGGGCCGCCCGGCTGGGCCTCATCGCCGGCGGGGCGGAGGCCGACCGGTTCGCCGGCGAGTCCTACGCGCGCCTGGTGGCCCGGCTGTATCCAGAGGCGTCACTGCCGGACCTGGCGCTCGCGGCCGACCTCAACAGTTGGTTCCACGTGTTCGATGACCAGTTCGAGCTGGCGGAGGTGGGCAGGGACCCCCGGCTGGCCCGGCGACTGGCCGAGCGGGCCGAGGCGCTGCTGCGCGGCGAGCCGCCCGGGCCCTCGGCGGGGCCGGTGCTGCTGGGCCTGGCGGACCTCGGCGCGCGGATGCGGATCAGGGCCGGTGAGGCGTGGTGGCAGCGGTTCTCCGCCGACCTGCGGCAGTGCCTGGACGCGGCGATGTGGGAGGTGGACAACCGGGCGACGGGAAAGGTGCCGGACCCGGAGACCTACGTGGAACGCAAGCTGGACATCGCCTACGTCCCGCCGTCCTTCGACCTCATCGAACTGGTCGAGCACTTCGAGGTGCCGATGGCCATCCGCCACTCCCCCGAGTACACCGCGCTGCGGCACGAGGCCGGGCACGTGGTGGTCTGCACCAACGACGTGATCGGCCTGCGCAGGGAACTGCTCCAGGGCGAGTTCCACAACCTGGTCATCGTGCTGTGGAAGGCCAACGGCGGGTCGTTGCAGGACGCAGTGGACCAGGTGGAACAGACCGTCCGCGACCGGATCGGGCGCTTCCTCGCGGCCAAGGACGCCCTGGAGCGCCGGCTCGACGCGCTGCGCGCGAGCGAGCAGGTGCGCGTGGCCACCCGGCGGTGCGTGACCGGGCTGGAGGACTGGATGCGCGGCTACCTGGACTGGGCGCGCGAGACGCGGAGGTTCACCGACGCGGTGCTGCCCGGCGAGGTGGGCAGCTTCCACCACGAGCTCATCGACTGAACCAGCGCAGGAACTCCTCGTTGCCGAACATCCGCGCGGTGTCGGCCGCGGACGGCGTGCCCCGGCCGGGGTCGGCCCCCGCGTCCAGGAGCGCCCGCACCACCTCGGGCTCCTTCTTGAACACCGCGCCGGCCAGCGGCGTCTGGCCCCGGTCGTTGGCCCGGTCGGGGTCGGCGCCGCGCTCGGCCAGCGCGCGGACCGTGCTCGCGTGGCCGTGGTAGGCGGCCAGCATCAGCAGGGTGTCGCCCTTTTCGTTGGTGAGGTTGACCGGCAGCCCGGCGTCGACGTAGGCGGCCAGGGTGTCGGTGTCGCCCGCCCTGGCCAGGTCGAACATCCGGGTGGCGAACTCCCGGACCTCTTCGCCCGGCTGCTCTGACTCCATGCTCGCCATTGTGCACCGGTAAGGTGCGCACGGCGGAATCAGCGGTACGCGGCGTAGGTTTGAGTGGGACAGGACTCACGAAAGGGTGGGGGAACGTGTTCGACCCGACGGATCTCTATCAGCTCGGCGATGACGTGCCGGAGCTGACCGATCCGGTGCTGCTCTACCACCTCGACGGGTTCGTCGACGCCGGAGGGGCGGGCAGGCTCGCGTTCGGCCACCTGCTCGACGAGCTGGAGCACCGGATCGTGGCGACATTCGACGTGGACCGGCTGCTCGACTACCGGTCACGCCGCCCGATCATGACCTTCGACACCGACAAATGGGTCGAGGCGGAGACGCCGCGGCTCGCCGTGCATCTCGCGCACGACACCACCGGCACGCCGTTCCTGGTGATGACCGGCCCGGAGCCGGACCGCGAGTGGGAGCTGTTCGCCACGGCGGTCGGGCAGGTCGCCGCCCGGCTGGGCGTCGGCAAGATGATCACCGCGCACGGCATCCCGATGGCCATCCCGCACACCCGGCCGCTCGGGCTGACCGCGCACGCCAGCCGCCCGGAGCTGATCGGGCCGCAGAGCACGACCTTCGGGCGGGTCCAGGTGCCGGGGAGCATGACGGCGCTGCTGGAGTTCCGGCTGGGCGCGCAGGGGCGCGACATGGTGGGTTACGCCGTGCACGTGCCGCACTACCTGGCGCAGGCCGAGTTCCCGCAGGCCGCGCTGGCCGCGCTGGAGGCCGTCACCAGGAGCACCGGCCTGGTGTTCCCGCTCGACGGCCTGCGCTCGGCGGCGGAGAAGACCACCGCCGAGATCGAGGAGCAGATCCAGGGCTCGGCCGAGCTGTCCACCGCGATCACCGGGCTGGAGCAGCAGTACGACGCCTTCGCCGCCGGTTCGGCGGGGCAGAACCTGATGGCCGAGAGCACCCCCATGCCGACGGGCGATGAGCTGGCCGCGCAGTTCGAGCGGTTCCTTGCGGAGCGGGATGAGACGGAGAGCTGATCGCCGAGGTCAGCCCCATGATCCCCTAGGGTGGGAGGATGGGTTTCGAGGAGCTGCGCGCCGGTCTGATCGGCTATGGCACGGGGGGTGAGTTCTTCCACGCACCGCTGGTCGCCGCCACGCCGGGGATGCGCTTGGCCGCGGTGGTGACCCGCGACCCGGCGCGCGCCGCGCGGGTGCGCGCGGCGCACCCCGGCACGCGTGTGGTGGAGGCCGCCGAGCGGCTGTGGGAGCAGTGCGACGTGGTGATCGTCGCCTCGCCCAACCGCACGCACGTGCCGCTCGCGACGCAGGCGCTCGCGGCGGGCCTGCCGGTGGTGGTGGACAAGCCGATCGCGGGCACGGCCCGCGACGCCGAAGAGCTGGTACGACTGGCCGCCGAGCGCGGCCTGATGCTCACCGTCTTCCAGAACCGCCGCTGGGACGGCGACTTCCGCACCCTGCTCGCCCTGGTGCGATCGGGCGAGCTCGGCGAGGTGCGGCGGCTGGAGTCGCGCTTCGAGCGGTGGCGGCCGGTGCCCAAGGGCGGCTGGCGCGAGGCGGGCGGCCCCGCCGAGTACGGCGGGCTGCTCTACGACCTCGGCAGCCACCTGGTGGACCAGGCGCTGCGGCTGCTCGGGCCGGCCGTCGAGGTCTACGCCGAATCCGACGTGCGCCGCGAGGGCGTGGCGGGCGACGACGACACGTTCATCGCGATCACGCACGCGGCCGGCGCGCGTTCCCACCTGTGGGTCAGCGCCGTCGCCCCGCACCTGGGCCCCCGGCTGCGGGTGCTCGGGTCGCGGGCCGCCTATGTGAAAGAGGGCCTGGACGTGCAGGAGGAGCGGCTGCGTGCGGGGGCCCGGCCGGACGAGCCGGGGTTCGGCGACGAGCCGCCCGAGCGGTGGGGCGTGGTCCGCGCGGGCGGCGACAGCCGCAGGGTGCCCACCCTGCCGGGGGCCTATCTCGACTTCTACCGGGGCGTGGTGGCGAGCCTGCGGGAAGGGGCACCCCCTCCGGTCGATCCCGCCGGCGCGGTGGCCGCGCTGACCGTGCTGGAGGCCGCCAGGGAGTCGGCGGCCGGGCGCACGGTGGTCCGGCTCGGCTGACCCGCTGGGCTCACAGCGGGTCGCGCAGCCGGGCGCGCAGGGCGCGGGTGTCCTCGCCGGTCCAGCCGTTGGCCGACAGCCAGCCGAGCGGCCCGCCGAAGCGGGCATCGAGCCCGGCGAGGAACCGCTCGATGTACGGCGCCCGGGGCAGGTGGTGCTCGACCGGGCGCTTGTCCAGGTCCGCCCGGTACGTCTCGCTGGTCCGCAGCCGGGCGATGACGCGGTGGATGCGGTCGGCGGTGGCCACGTAGTCCTCGACGATCGCCTCCCGGGTGGCCCCGGCGACGCTGAGCGCCAGCGCGCACACCACTCCGGTGCGGTCCTTTCCGGCCGCGCAGTGGACGAGCGCGGCCCCGTCGGCGCCGGCCAGCACGCGCAGCGCGGCGATCACGGAGTCGGGACGGTCGCGCAGGTAGGCGTGGTAGAAGCCGGCGACGCGCAGTACGGCGGGGTCGGTCTCCTCGCGTCCGGCCGTCGAGGGCAGCACGCGGTCGGTGTCCACGGTGTCGGCCTCGACGTCCGTGTGGACGCCGCGTTCGGAGAACAGCGTGTGGTGGTGGATCGTCACCTCGGGCACCTCGGTCAGCGGCCCGGGGCCCTCCAGCGTCACCTCCGCGTTCGAGCGCAGGTCCACGACCTGCCGCAGCTTCAGCTCACCGACCAGGAACCCGATGTCGCCGGCGGTCAGACCTTGCAGGTTGTCGGAGCGGAGGACCCTTCCGCCGCGAATGGTCCCGCCGTCGGATGTCGGTAGTCCACCGAGGTCGCGCACGTTGGCGGCACCTTCGAGGTCGATCCAGCGCGTCACTGTGTCCATCCCCCCATAGGCTCTGTAGCTATTACTGTCATATATCGCCGCTTACGGGTTAGGACAGGAGATGTCGCCCTTCGGCGGCGTACGCCGTGCGAGGGCACCGAGGAGATCGGCGCGACGGGAGGGCCGGTGGACCCCCAGACCAGGTACCGGCGAGTGCGACGAACGCGTGCGCCACGCGCGGAGTTCGACCCCGCGCTCGACGGCGACGTGCGGTGGCTGCTGCAGACCGGCCCGCTGGCGTTACGCGCCGCCAGGGCGCACCGGGCCAGGGGCGGCGCACCGGCCCCGCACCCTGGGGAGGGCCGCCCGAACGGCTTACGCCGGACCGCCCAGGCGCGCGGCAAGCGCAAGGCCGACCCTTTCCCGCTGTTCGCGCTGATCGGGTTTCTCATCCTGGTCGCCGGGCTGACCGACTTCCGCGGCCTGCTGGTCGCGCTCGCCGTCGCCGGGATGGTGGCGGCGATCCGCTGGGCCGCCGGGGAGTCGGGCGGCCGGAGCGAGCGGCGGCGCGTGGCACTCGCCGTCGAGCACGGCGACCGGTACGTACTGCCGGAGGACCTGGACCGGGACTGCGCCGACCTGCTGCGCCGCGCCCAGGAGGCGGCCGACTCGGTGCTCGCCTCCGAGATCAACCGGGCGGGCCTGATCGACACCATCGACAACGCGGTGACCCTCCCTGAGGAGACCTGGCAGATCGCCCGCAGGCTGGCCCGGATCTCCGCGGTGGCGGCCGAGCACCGCAGGATCGTGCCGAGAGACCTGCCCTACGAGGTGTCGCAGGCGTTCACGCCGTACGACGACGCGCTCGCGGCGGCGCTGTCCGCGCTGACGACCCGGGTCCGCGCGCTGGAGGACTACGCGCTCCAGGTCTACCGGGCCGACCAGGTCTACCGCGCGTTCCAGCAGCTTGAGGTACTGACCGAGCGCACCCCCGACTACCAGGACCTGCTCGCCGAGACGGTGCCGGGAGCGGATGCGGCGCCGCGCGTGGAGCGGCTGGCCGACCAGGCCGCACAGGTGCGCGAGACGTTCCGGCGGAGCGTCGCGGAGGTCAGGAGGACGGGGGCGGGCCTGATCGGCGGCGGCCTCAGCGAGGATCCGGGGGACCTGAGGCGCTGAGGTACTCGCGCACCCGCTTCATCGCCGCCTGGTCGCCGAGCGTGGCGAAGATGTCGTACGCCTCGCGCAGCGGGGCCTCGGCATCGTCCGTGCGGCGCGCGTCCAGGCGCACCCGGCCCAGGTAGTACAGCGACTGGGCGGCCCACCAGCGGTCGCCGAGCCGGCCGAACGCCTGCAGAGCCGCGTTCAGGGCGTTCTCGGCGTCGGTGAACCTGCCCAGCCTCGCGTGCGCCCGGCCCGCGGAGACCAGGGTGCGCGCCTCGCCCCAGGTGTCGCCGAGCGAGCTGAGGATGTCGGCGGCCTTGCGCACCTGCTCCAGCTCCAGCAGCCCGTGCTCGCGGCCCGGGTTGCCGACCTCGCCCGCCGCGCGCAGGCAGCGGGCCACCTCCCACTGCTCGCCCCGGGCCCGGAACATCTCGGCCGCCCGGTGCAGGGTCAGACCGGCCCTGATGAACGCGCCCCCGGCGCCCGCCGGGTCTCCCCCGCTGTTGCGGCTCCTGGCCTGGGCGGACAGGACCTCGCCGTAGACCCGCAGGGTCTGGGCCTCGGAGTAGCGGTTGCCGTCCTCCTCGAAGATGTTGAGCGCCTCTTCCAGCAGCACGACGGCCTCGTCCAGGCGCAACTGGCGCAGCCGCAGCTCGGCCAGGTTGCGCTGGGTGCGGGCCGACCACCAGCGGTCGCCCTCGGCGCGGAACGCGGCGATGGCCTCGACCAGGAACGTCTCGCCACGGTCCATGTTGCCCTCGCTGGACAGCGTCATCCCGACCGCGCGCATCGCGCGGGCCGCCCACCAGATGTGGCCGCCCTCGGTGAAGATGTCCAGGGCTCGCTCGGCGTCGGCGAGGGCCTCCCGGCGCAGGCCCAGGCCGCCGGTCACGGCGGAGCGTTCGATCAGCGCGATGCCGAGCGACTTGGGATCGTCCAGATGCCCGGCGGCCTCGCACACGATGTCGGCGACCGCCCGCCAGTCGCTCCAGTAGGCGCGCAGCGAGTGGCACAGCGAGCAGAACGCCCGGCCGACGCCGAAGGCCTGCTCCCACAGCCCGAGGTTCTTCGCCTGGTGGACCATGGCGACCAGGCTCAGCCGCTCGGCGTTGAGCCAGTCGGCCGCCGACGCCTGGACCTGCCCCGCGGCCCCGCCGCCGGGGTGCCTGCCGGTCGGCGACCAGTCCTGCGGCCAGCGGGCCATGGCCGCCCGTTGCGTGTGGTGGCGGTAGCCGGACAGCACCCGCTCGACCGCCGCCCTGCGGCCCTCCTCGGCCTCCTCGGCGACGGCGATGTCATGGGCGAACAGCCTGACCAGCTCGTGCAGCCGGTAACGCAGTTGCCGGGCGGCGTCCTTGCCTGAGCACTCGGCGAGCTGCGCCTCCATCAGCGCCTCCAGGTGGTCGGCGCCCTGGATCGGCTGGATGGCCAGCAGCTCACCGGCCACCCGGTCCGGTACGTCCGGGGCGGCGACCTGGCTGAGCAGCCGCAGCAGCCGCTTCTGGTCGTCGGTGCAGTAGGCGTAGCTGAGCTGGAGGGAGGCTCGCACGCCCTTGTTGGGGGCGAGTTCGAGCTGGTCGAGGCGGCGGCGCTCGTCGGCGAGGCGCCCGGCCAGCTCGGCGAGGGTCCAGTTCTCCCTGGTGGCCAGGCGTCCGCCGCAGATACTGATGGCCAGCGGCAGCCGTTCGCACAGGCCGACGATGGTCTGCGCGGAGGCGAGGTCGGCGGCGACCCGCTCGCCGCCCGCCAGGCGGGCCAGCAGTTCCACGCCCATCGCCTCGCTGAACACGTCGAGCCGCTTGTCGTAGGTGTTGAGCAGGTACAGCGGGCGGCGGGAGGTGACGATGACCGCGCAGCCGGGCTCGGCGGGCAGCAGCGGGAGCACCTGATCGGCGTCGTCGGCGTTGTCCAGGCCGATGAGGATGCGCCGGCCCCTGGTCCAGGTGAGCCAGAGCTGGCGGAGCTCGTCGGTCCCGCCGGGGTCGGTGGCCAGGCGGACGCCCAGGGCCCGCAGGAACCCGGTGAGCACCTCCTTGGGATCGATGGGGGCGTCCACGCCGCGCAGGTCGGCGTACAGGCGGCCGTCGGGGAACCAGTCACCGATCTCGTTGCCGAACATGGCGGTCAGGGCCGACTTGCCGACGCCCGCCCTGCCGTACACCGAGACGACGAGCGCGGAGGTCGCGTCGGGGCGGGCGGTGTGCCCGCGGCCGTCGAACCGCTCGGCGAACACGCCGCGCAGCTCCGCCAGCGCCTCCTCCCTGCCGGTGAAGTGGGCGCTGGCCGGCGGCCACTGGTCGGGGGGCCGCCACGAGGGGCCGATCTCCGGCTCCCGCGTCTTCTCCCCGCCGCCGGGCAGCCTGGCGTTGCCCCAGGCCAGCAGGCCGACCAGCAGGCCGGCCACGACGGTGACGCCGACCCTGGCCGGGATCGGTAACTCGAACACGTCGGGCGAGGTGGCCAGGATGCTGGCACCGGCCGCAGCCACCCCGGCCGCCGCGGGGGCGGCGACCCGAATGCCGCGGCGAGGGCGCGGACGCGCCCGCCTGCCGGTCCACCGTGTCGCCCCGGGCATCGGCCCAACCTCCGAAGGGAGAGATCGGCTCGGTGTTTCGATTCAACCAGATGCCCGGGTGCCGGGGGCGTTCGCGGGGCGGGGAGTTCGACCGGTGCCAGAGAGGGGTCAGCGGTGGGCGCGGGCGACGCAGGCGGCCGTCGCGGTCCTCGCCGGATCGCTCTCGGACCGGGCGGTGAGCGTGATCTTGCCGATCCGGTCGCCGCCCGCCCGCCTGGCGTGGACCGGGACGAGCACCGTCTCCCCGAAGCGGGCCGTGGCCAGCTCGTTGGGCAGCGTGACCGACCAGCCCTTGCCGTGCGCCTTGGCCGACAGCCGGTAGACGTCGGAGCGCAGGTAGGACCCGACGTCCTCGGGGTGTTCGCCGCCCGGCGCGGTGGCCCGGCCGGTGTTGCGGAGCGGGAAGGCGCACCTGGCCCAGGAGCCGCCGGCCGGGACCCCGGCGGTGGACGACAGCCGTACGCCGCGCCGCTGCTCGCCCGCGCCGTCCAGGGAGCGGATCGCCACGGTGTAGGAGAGCACGCCGCGCCGGTCGCGGTGGACGTCCAGGACGTAGAAGTGCAGCCGGTTGGCCTCGTCCACGTACTCGAACTCGCTGCCCGACCCGGTCCCGGCGTGGAACAGCGCGTCGGAGAGCTGGCGGTAGTCGCCCACGGTGATCGGTACGGCGGTGCCGTCCGGCAGCACGTAGTCGGTCATCCCGATGTCCTGCGGATTGGCGTCGATCACCCACTCGAACGGCTTGAACGGCCGGACCTCCTCGTTCCTGGTCTTGGCGAGCAGCACGCCGGAATCAGGGGTGAAGGAGTCGGCGCCCATCCGGTCCACGACCTCGATGGTGTAGTTGTCATAGCCGCCGCCGTCGCAGAACGGGTCCTTGGCGGGGTCGCAGGCCGGGCTCTTGTCGCCGGTGCCGAAGGCGACGTTGACCCCCGAAAGGCCCCTCCGCCCCGGCTGGACGACGCGGGCGGTGACCCTGGCCACCACGAGCCCGGACTCGTCCAGCGCCTCACGGGACAGGCGCAGCACGTTGTTCTCGTCCACCAGGCCCAGCTTGATCTTGTTGCGCAGCATGTGCTGGGCGCCCATCGAGCCGCCGCCGGTGGGCGGGATGCTCCACCTGCTGTGCGGCCCGCCGGGGCCGTTGAAGGAGCCGCGGCTGAGCATCTCCCAGATGCCGGTGTAGGCGCGGCGCGGCGGCACGCCGTAGGGGTTGTTGTAGTTGTCGCCGATGCCCAGGATGTGGCTCAGCTCGTGGGCGAAGACGCCCTGCCCGGAGCTTTCCGCCTGGGTGGAGGAACCGGCCTCGGCGTTGGGCCACATCGACGACGCCGACGCCCAGGAGGTCCAGTCGACGTAGCGGGTGTTCGCCCAGTTGGGGAGGGCCGCGTCGGGGGGCCCGAAGTCGTCGGTGACCTGCTCCTTGGCCGGGAACTTCATCATCCCGAACTCCTGCCAGGTGGCCGACTCGTCCTGCCCGGCGCTGAGGAAGAAGACGAAGTCGAATCCGGCGGGCACCTGCTGCCCGACGTCGGCGATCCAGGCGGCGCGGCCGTCGGTGCGCAGGTTGCGGTCGCACCTGTCGCCGGCCGGGCAGGCGCCGTTCCCCTGGAACTCCATTCCGTACTCGTGGTCCTTGCCCGGCATCTGGTACGGGCCGAAGGCGGTGAGGTCCACGCCGTAGCGCCCGCCGGAGTCCTCCATCCAGTACTCGTGGATGGTGTGCCCGCGGTTGGTCTGGTTCGGGGTGTTCAGGAAGTCCTGGTAGAACCGGGCGACCCGGTCGCGGGGGATGTCGTGGGCCTCGGCGCTCGGGTTCTTGAAGACCGTGGAGCCCTGCGGCTGGGTCACCACGAACGGCTGGTCGGGGTAGTCCAGCAGGACGAGCGCGCCCTTGAAGGTGCGGACTGAGCCCTTGACCGAGGGGTCGGCCCAGTTGGTGCCGGGTGGTCTGCGGTAGTCGGCCCACGTCATGTGGTCGGGGTTCTTCCAGTTCTGGGGGTCGATCGGGGCCGGGTCCCCGGCCGCGACCCGTACCCGCGCGCCCGGCCCGTCGCTCTGCCACGGCTGGGCCTGCGGCCAGTGGTCGTACCGCCAGGGGTGCTCGGGCTGCGGGGGTGGCTCGGCGGCGGCGGGCACGGCCCTGCCCGTCACCGCCAGCGGGACGAGCAGGGCCGTCGCGATCAACGACCTGACGAACCTCCGGCTGCTCACAAGATCACCCCTCCGCGCTACGGCGTGCGCTACGACACACTCAGCGAAGGACGCTACAGACGGGCTTGACGTAGATCACCGAACAGTTGTAGGGAAGGTTCGCGGTCATTTTTCCGACAGTTGACAAAAATGGCTGATCGGAGGTGTCATGGCCGGCGATCTCCAGAGCCTCGTGGACGATCTCGCGTCCCGGCTGCGCCGGCCGCTGCTCCTTGAGGACCGCCTGCAACGGGTGGTCGCCTACAGCGAGCAGGACGGGCCGATCGACGACATCAGGCGTGACTCCATCCTGCGCAGGCACACCGCGCCGGAGGTCCGCGAGTGGCTGCGCAGGGCGGGCATCCACGAGTCGGCCGGGCCGCTGCGCACCCCGGCCGCCCCCACGCTCGGCCTGTTACCCCGGGTGTGCCTGCCGGCCAGGCACGGCGGGCGGCTGCTCGGGTTCCTGTGGTTCATCGACGCCGGGCCGTGCATGACCGACGCGGAGGTGGACCTGGCCGCGCGGGCCACGCCCGCGGTCGCGCTGGCGCTGTTCCGGGAGAGCATGGCCAGCGGGCTGGCCTCGCGGCGGGAGCTGGAGGCGGTGACCGAACTGCTGGCGGGCGCGGCGGGGACGGCGGCCAGGACGCTGATCGAGGCGGGGGCCTTCCCGCAGCGGGGGCCGGTCACCGCGCTGGTGGTCCGCCCCGTGTCCGGACGGGAGGCCGACGACGCCTCCCGGCTGGCGCTGGAGCAGGGACTGCTTGCGGTGCGCAGGAGGGCGGGGGCGCGCAAGCTGCTGCACCTGGTCCGCTACGACCACGGGGTGCTGCTGGCCGAAGGGGGCGCGCTGCGGCCGGATGACGTGCACGAGGCGATGGCGGGGGCGGTCGTCATCGGGGTGGGCAGGCCGCGGCCCGCACTGCACCTGGCGGCGGGGTCCTACCTGGAGGCGGCCCAGGCCGCGGAGGCCGCGCTGCGGATCACCGGGCTGGGCCGGACGGTGGAGTGGGCCGGGCTCGGCGTCTACCGGCTGCTCACGCAGTTCCCGCCGGGGACGTTCGGGCTGCACCCGGGGCTGGAGGCGCTGCTCGCCGACGACGCCCACCTCCCGCTGCTGGAGACCCTGGAGACCTACCTGGACCTCGCCGGCAGCGCGGTCGCCACCTCGCGCACGCTGCGCCTGCACCGCACCTCGCTGTACTACCGGTTGCAGCGCGTCTCCGAACTGACCGGCGCGGACCTCAAGGACGGCGGCGAACGGCTGACCCTGCACCTCAGCCTGAAGCTCGCCCGGCTGGCCGGGCGCTACCGCCCGCGCAGCGAGACGCCCTGATCACAGCACGCGCACGGCCAGGACGCAGATGTCGTCGTCGCCGCGTTCGTCGCGCAGTTCGGCCAGGACGCGGTCCAGCACGCGCTCCGGGTCCTCGTCGGCCCTGGTCCCATGGGCCGCCGCCAGCAGGGCCTCGAACCCCTCCTCGATGTCGCGCCCGCGCCGCTCGACGACCCCGTCGGTGTAGAGGAGCACCAGGTCGCCGCGCCGCAGCGGCGTCGTCTCCAGCGTGTAGGAGAGCGACTCCAGCGCGCCCATGATCGGGCCGGGCCGTACCTGGAGCAGGGTGGCCGTGCCGTCCCTGACCAGCACCGGCGCGGGGTGGCCCGCGCAGATCCAGGCCAGTTCGCGGGTCTCGGCGTCGAAGTGCCCGATGATCGCGGTGCCGGTGACCGTGATGGCGCTGCTGCCGTGGTAGATCAGCTCGTTCAGCCAGGTGGCGAGCCGGTCGGCCGGGGCGCCCGTGTAGGCCAGCCCGGCCAGGCCGCTGCGCATCTGCGCCATCAGGCTGGCCGCGGTCAGGCCGTGGCCCATCGCGTCGCCGATGGCGAGCAGCACCCGGCCGTCGGGCAGCGCCCGCGCCTTGTACCAGTCGCCGCCGAGCCGGTCGACCTCCTCGCCGGGGTAGTAGCGCAGGCCGACGCGCAGCCCGGGAAGGTCCAGCGTGCCGCGGCGCAGCGGCAGGAGGGTGTCCTGGAGCCGGGCGGCGACCCGCTGCTCCTCCGCGGCCTGCCTGCGCGCCTGCGTGGCCCGGCTGTGCGCGGCGGCCAGCGCGCGTTCGCGGCGGCGGCTCGCGGTGATGTCGATGGCCAGCACCCTGATCGCGATCAGCACGCCCGCGCTGTCCAGGACCGGCTCGCTCACCATCCGGACGTGCCTGACACCGTGCCGGTGCATGGCCCGGAACTCGGTCTCGGCGGCCTCGCGGTACTCCAGCAGCGTGCGCAGCCCCTCATCGACCACGGCCTGGTCCTCGGGCACGATCTTGCCGGGGAAGACCTCGATGGGCATCGGGCCCTCGCCGTCCTCCCTGCCGAAGATCTCGTACATCTGGCGGGTCCAGCGGACCTTGCCGGTCGCCAGGTTCCACTCGCCCCAGCCGAGTTCGGCGATGCGCTGCGCCCGCTCCCAGCCGGACACCAGCCGCTCCTCGTCGTCGTGGGCGCGCCAGGAGGTGAGCAGGCCGTCGCCCGCCCGTACCGCCCGCGCGGTGAGCGAGGCCGGCCACAGCCGGTCCCCCAGCACCTCGACGTACTCGAACGGCCCGCGGTGCATGGGCTCCCCCGTCTCCATCACGCGCACGTACTCGTCGTACAGCGAGGAGCGCACGACCCCGGGATTGCGCACGATCAGCCGGTGCCCGGTGAGCCGCTCGGCGGACCGCCCGGTCACGTCCGTCGCGCCCGGGCTCATCGCGGCGTAGTAGAAGTCGATCACCCGGCCCGCCCGGTCGTGGATCGGCACGAGGTAGCAGGCCGACACGTGCGGGACCTGGAGCGCGACGCGGATCCACTCCGGGACGCCGACCTTGGCCTCCTCAGGGACCGGAGGCGGGTCGCCGCCGCGCATCGACAGGGCGACCTCCAGCACGTCCACGCCGCTCTCCCGGGACAGCCCGGCGAGGTATTCCGAGGCGTCCGCCGGGCGTATCCCCATCCTGGCCGCCAGCTCGCAGACGGTCGCGCTGATCACGGCGTCGCGGCGCATGTCGCCGCGCAGCCGGTCGAGCTGCCGCCTGATCAGCTCATGCGCCGGGCGGCTCGCGGTCAGCCCGTCGGGCGGCACTGCGCTCATCCTCGTGCTGTTCCCCGGCCGCGGTATGCGGCCGTCCGCCTCCGGGGAAATTCGTGGCCGTGATCCGGTTCAGGCCCCGCCCGGCCGGGCACGGCCGAACGCCTCGATCAGCATCGCCTCGGCGTCGTCGAGGTAGATCTCCAGCTCGCGCTCGGCCCGGTCGTACTCGCCCGCCTCCAGCAGCGCGACCAGGTCCTTGTTCCGGGGCACGAACGGGCCGTGGAACAGTCGCGGGTCGATCATCACGTGGAAGACCAGGCGCAGCTCGGCCAGCAACTGGCGCATCAGGTCATCGAGCCGCTTGCTGCCGTTCATCTTGGCGAGGGCCTGGTGGAAGCGGAGGTTGGCGGTGCCGACGTCGCGCCAGCGGCTCTCCCGGACCGCCCGGTCGCCCTCCGCGAGCGCGTCGCGCAGCGCGGCCAGGCCCTCGGGGGTGGCCCGCCGTACGGCGGCGCCCTCGATCACCCGCCGCACCCGGTAGAGGTCGGACACGTCTTCGGCGGAAAGGACCCTGACGAACACCCCCCGGTTGAGCCGGTGGGTGAGCAGCCGCTCGTGGGAGAGCAGCCGGAACGCCTCCCGCAGCGTGTTGCGGGAGACACCGAGCGCCTTGCCGATCTCCATCTCCGACAATCGCTCCCCGGGTGTGAAGAACCCCTCGGCGATCCGCTCCCGCAGGATGTCGGCGACCTTCTCGGCCGTGCTGCTGCGGCCCAGGCGCTCGCGGTCGTGCTCCAGCGCCGTGACTTGCTCCATCTAGCCAAGAAATCATTCCACAAACCTCTTGTCGAATTGTTGAACAATCCTTATGTTGAAGGAAATCTCCCGCAGACAGAAGCGGAGCACACGATGACCGGCCCTCAGTCCCAGGCACGGCGTGTGATCGTCGCCGGCCTCATCGGCACCTCACTGGAGTGGTACGACTTCTTCCTGTACGGAACGGCGGCCACGCTCGTCTTCAACAAGCTGTTCTTCCCCACGTTCGACCCGCTCGCGGGGACGTTCCTGGCGTTCGCCACCTTCGCCGTGGGCTTCGTCGCGCGCCCGGTCGGCGGCATCGTGTTCGGCCACTTCGGCGACCGCGTGGGACGCAAGAACATCCTCGTCATCACACTGCTGCTGATGGGGATCGCCACGGTGCTGATCGGCGCGCTGCCCGGCTACGCCTCGATCGGCGTCGCGGCCCCGCTGCTGCTGGTCATCCTGCGTTTCTTGCAGGGGCTCGGCCTCGGCGGGGAGTGGGGCGGGGCGGTGCTGATGTCCATCGAGCACGGCGACCCGCGCAGGCGCGGCTTCAACGCGAGCTGGCCTCAGGTCGGCGTCCCGGCGGGCAACCTGCTCGCCGCCGCGATGCTGGGACTGATGTCGGTGACCCTGCCGGAAGAGGCGTTCCTGGCCTGGGGCTGGCGCGTCCCGTTCCTGCTCTCCGGCGCGCTGGTCATCGTGGGGCTGTGGATCCGGCTGCGGATCGCCGAGTCGCCGCTGTTCGCGGCCGTCGAGCAGGCCGGGGCGAAGGCCAGGATGCCGGTGCTGGACGTGCTGCGCGCCCACCCGAGGGCGCTGCTGTCGGCGATCGGCGCGCGGATCGGCGTGGACGTCGCCTTCTACACCTTCGCCCTGTTCATCGTCCAGTACGTCGCCAACGAGCACGGCCTGCCGCGCTCGGTCGGCCTCAACGCGGTGCTCCTCGGCTCGGCGGTCCAGCTCGGGCTGATCCCGCTGTTCGGCGCGCTGTCGGACAGGTACGGCAGGCGCCCGGTCTACCTGGCGGGCACGGTGGCCGCCGGAGCCTGGATCTTCGCCTTCTTCCCGCTGCTGGACACCCGATCACCGCTGCTGATCACGCTCGCGGCCATCGTCGGCCTGATCGCCCACGCCGCGATGTACGGCCCGCAGGCCGCGTTCATCGCCGAACTGTTCAGCACCCGGCTGCGCTACAGCGGGGCCTCGATGGGTTACCAGATCGCGGGCGTGCTCGGTGGGGCGCTCGCGCCGAGCATCGCCCTGGCCCTGCTGGAGGCGACCGGCGGCACCGTGGCCATCTCGCTGTACGTCCTGGCCGCGCTCGTGCTCACGGTCGCGGGCCTGGCCATCGCGCCCGAGACCCGCGACGTCGACCTCGCGGCGGGCGCGGCGCCGTCCGCGGCCAAGGGCTGACACCGCTTCACCGGGAGGGCACGGAGCCCGCGCGGCCACGCGGACTCCACCCGCACGCGGCACGGCCGTGGGGGGCGCGCCGCGTGCGGGGCCCGGCATCCGGTCGACAGGTGACAGGTGACAGCGGGCACGGCGCGCGGGACCGCGGGGGCCCGCACGCCGTACCGCCGCTCAGCGGTTCAGCGGTTCAGCTCGCCCGGACCGGCCGGAACACCACGACCAGGATGGCCACGGCGACGCCGAAGGTGAGCAGGCCGAGCGGCACGTGCGTCGCCGCGGTGCCCATCCCGCCGGTCATCGACTGGCCGAACCCCAGCAGAAGCAGCACCAGGCTCGCCGCCGCCGGCCACCCCGGCCCGCGTCCCGCGCGCCAGTACACGACCGCCAGGACGAGCTGCACGAGGCCCAGCACATGGACCGCCCCGGCCCCGGTGCCGTGCAGGCCGCGCATGTCCGCCCCGCCGATCATCTGCCCCGCGGTCACCGCCTGCACCAAGATGGACAGCCCGTGCAGCGCCACGGCGACCCGCAGGGAGGCCAGCACCGCCCCCGCCCGCCCTGCCGTACGCGTGGACCCGGCCGCTGCCGTCATCAGACGCCCCTTCTTCGGAAGACCTCCCGGCACCGCGCTGCCGCGGGGTTCGCGGCCGGGCGCCGGCTTGCACGCCTGTCAGCATCGCGGTGGACCACCGGGCGGGGCATCAGCCCACGGTGGGCGGTCGGGCTACACCCTGGGGTGTAGGAGGGCGGTCAGCTCGTCCAGCCCGCCGATCACCACATCGGCCTGATCGGCCTCCGGCCGGGCCGCGTGCAGGAACCCCCACGGCCCGCGGCGCAGCAGCGCCGTGCGCATCCCGGCCGCGCGGGCGGGCAGCACGTCGTTGTCCAGCCGGTCGCCGACGTAGAGGATCTGGGCGGGCTCGCGGCCCACCACCGAGGCCACCTTGGCGAAGAACGCGGGATCGGGCTTTTCGACCCCCCACTCGGCCGAGGTGTGGATGGCGTCCGCCGGGAGGTCCATCGCGGCCAGCGCCCCGGCGGCCTGCGGCGGCTGGTTACCCGCCAGCACCACCTGGTATCCGGCCGCGCGCAGCGCGCCGAGCGCCCGCCGCATGTCGGGGTAGAGGTCGTCGGCGTCGAAGTTCTCCCGCAGGCCGGCGGGATCTTCGGCGCGCCACGCGGCGGACTCGGCCAAAAGGTCGAAGTCCGGGCGCACCAGCCGCAGCGCGTCCATCTGCGACCGGCCGAGCGCCGCCATCCCGCCGATCAGCCCCATCAGCGTCAGCGTGGGCACGCCGAGCCGATCGGCCCACCGCGCCCACAGCCGCGACTCGTCGATCAGCGTCTCGCCCACGTCGAAAACCAGCGCCCGTATCTCCCGCATTCGAACACCCTAACGGCCAGCGCGCCAGGGCCCGGCATGCGATACTCAACGTGTCCGTTCGACCACGAAGGGATAGAGCCATGGTCATAACGAAGGTTCGTCGTGCCGCGAAGGTCATCACCGAAGACCCGGCAGAAGAGGAGGCGGTGGAGGCGGTAGAAGCCGTGGAAACGGCGGGAGAAGAGTCGGAAGAAAGCCAGGAGACCCACTACGACGACCCCTGGGAGCCACTGGTGGAGCCGCAGCCACCGGCCCCCCCGCCCCTGCCGCACACCACATTCGTCGTCGCGGACAACGCACGCACTCCCGCCACCCCCCGAGAGCTGTTCGACGCCCTACCCGCTCTCCCCGGGCTGCGCATGGAGGTCCTTGAAGGGAGACTCATCGTGAGCCCGGTCGGCACCCCCGAGCACGGCTGGTATGCCATGGCCCTGTCCTTCGCCCTGTACCCGCTGATGAACGACAAGGGCTGGAAGGCATGGGCGGGCAACGTGGGCGTGTGCATCGACGGGCCGCGCGAGCCCGTGGAGCCCGACTATGTCCTCGCCCCGGCCGACTGTCCCCGCTGGGGTACCCGGGAGCTGCGCTCGTCGGGGCTCATCATGGTCGCCGAGGTCGTCTCGGCCGGCAGCGTCCCCCAGGACCTGGAGGACAAGCCTCGTATCTACGCCAGCGGCGGGGTGCCGATTTACCTGCTGATCGACACCATCACCACCCCGTCGGTCACCGTTCTCAGCGACATTCGCGACGGGGCCTACCAGAGGCTGGAGAAGGTCCCCATCGGCACACCGATCCGGCTGCCCGAGCCGATCGGCATCGAGCTGGAGACGTCGATCTTCAAGTGATCTTGTCCATGGCCTTGCGGATGCGTTTTTCCGACACCGGGTAGGGCGTGCCGAGGGTCTGGGCGAAGAAGCTGACCCGTAGTTCCTCGATCATCCAGCGGATCTCGGTCACGTCGTCGTCGCCGCGCCGGTCGGCCGTGAGCGAGTCGAGCAGGTCGTGGTAGTCGTCCTCGACCCGGTGGACGGTGAGCATCCAGTCCTCGTCGCGGAACGGGTCGTCGGGGAGCTTGGCCAGGCGGCGCTGGGCGGCGCGCAGGTAGCGGTTGAGGTCGGGCAGGCGGCGCAGGCCGGTGGCGGTGACGAAGCCCGGGCGGACGAGCCTGCCGACCTGGTCCCTGACATCCTCCACCGCGGCCCCCGAGCGCATCGACCCCAGCGTCATCGTCACGTCGTGCCAGACCCCGAGGATGCCCTCGACCTTGGTCACCACGTCGAGGGTCACGTCGAACAACCCGGCCCGCACGTGCTCGCGCACCCGGGCGAAGGCCGCCTCGTCCCAGGCGGGCCCCCCGGCGTCGGCGATGAGCCGGTCGGCGGCGCAGTCCACGCAGTCGTCGAACAACGCCGCCGCCCCGGCGTGCGGGCTGCGGCTGAGCATCAGTTTCTGCTGGTTGCCGAGCTGCCCGAGCACCCACTTGGCCGGTGACGGGCTGCCCAGCAGCACCAGGCGGCGGGTGCCGGTCCACATCGAGCGGCGCTGCTCGGCCTCGGTCTCGAACAGCCGCACCGCGACGCTTCCGCCCTCGTCGGCGAGCGCCGGGTAGGCCTTCATCCGGCGCTGCTCGAAGGTCTTGGGCAGGGTGCCGAGGTCGTTCCAGTCGCGCAGCCCGGTGCGCTCCAGGCCGCCGCCCGCCCGCGACAGCGTGGCCCGCAGCCGGGGGGCCAGCCGGCGTTTGAGCGCGGCGAGGTCCTTTTCCTCGGCGAGGGTGCGCTTGCCCTCCACCACCCGGAACGTGATCTTCAGGTGGTCCGGCACCTGGGCGAGGTTCCAGTCGCCGGGGGCCAGGGCGACCCCCGTCATCTCGTGCAGCTCCCGGGACAGCACGGTGAGCAGTGGCTCCTCGCGGGGCCGCGCGCGTTCGAGCACCCGCCGGGCGAACTCCGGCGCGGGCACGAAGTTGCGCCGCAGCACCTTGGGCAGCGCGCGGATCAGCGCGGTGACCAGCTCGGCGCGCAGGCCGGGGATCTGCCAGTCGAAGCCGTCCGGGGAGACCTGGTTGAGCAGCGAGATCGGGATGTGCGCGGTCACGCCGTCGGCGTCGGCCCCCGGCTCGAACTGGTAGGTCAGCGGGAACCGCAGGGCGCCCTGCCGCCAGACATCGGGGTAGTCCTGTTCGCTGACCTCGCCGGCCCGCTCGCTGATCAGCATCGACTCCTCGAAGTTGAGCAGGTCGGGGTCGTCCTGTCTGGCCTGCTTCCACCAGGCGTCGAAGTGGCGGGCGGAGACGACGTCCGCGCCGACCCGCTGGTCGTAGAAGTCGAACAGGGTCTCGTCGTCGACCAGGATGTCGCGCCGCCTGGCCCGCTCCTCCAGCTCCTCCACCTCGGCGAGCAGCTTGCGGTTGTCCCGGAAGAAGGCGTGGTGGGTCTCCCAGTCGCCCTCCACCAGGGCGTGCCGGATGAACAGCTCGCGGCACAGCTCGGGATCGACGCGACCGTAGTTGATCTTGCGCTGCGCGACGATCGGCACGCCGTACAGGGTGACCTTCTCGTAGGCCATCACCGCGCCCTGGGACTTCTCCCAGTGCGGCTCGGAGTAGGTGCGCTTGACCAGGTGCTGGGCCAGCGGCTCGACCCACTCCGGCTCGATCTTGGCGTTGACCCTGGCCCAGAGCCGGGAGGTCTCCACCAGCTCGGCGGACATCACCCACTGCGGCTGCTTCCTGGCCAGCGCCGAGCCGGGGAAGATGGCGAACCGGGCGTTGCGCGCGCCGATGTACTCGGTGAGCGGGCGGCGCTGGCCCTCCTGGGGCGGGCGTTTGTCGAGGTCCTTGACGCCGAGGTGGGAGAGCAGGCCGGCGAGCAGCGAGATGTGGATCTTCTGTTCGTCGCCGGGGGTGCTGTTCAGGGTGACGCCCAGCGACTTGGACATCTGCCGGAGCTGGCCGTAGACGTCCTGCCACTCGCGGACCCGCAGGTAGTTGAGGAAGTCGGCCTTGCAGGTGCGGCGGAACTGGCTGGAGGACAGCTCCTTCTGCTGTTCCTGGAGGTGCCGCCAGAGATTGAGGTAGGTGAGGAAGTCGGATTCCTTGTCGGCGAACCGGCGGTGCTTCTCGTCGGCGGCCTGTTGCTTGTCCGAGGGGCGTTCGCGCGGGTCTTGAATGGACAGCGCGGCGGCGATCACCATGACCTCACGGACGCAGCCGTTGTGGTCGGCCTCGATCACCATGCGGGCCAGCCGCGGGTCCACCGGCAGCGCGGCCAGTCTGCGGCCGAGCGGGGTGATCCGCCTGGCCTCGTCGAAGGCGCCCAGCTCGCGCAGCAGGTTGACGCCGTCCTTGACCTGGCGCTGGTCCGGCGGATCGACGAACGGGAAGGCCGATATGTCGCCCAGCCCGATGGAGGTCATCTGCAGGATGACCGACGCCAGGTTGGTGCGCAGGATCTCCGGGTCGGTGAACTCCGGGCGGGTCAGGAAGTCGTCTTCGGCGTACAGCCGGATGCAGATGCCGTCGGAGACCCGGCCGCAACGGCCCTTGCGCTGGTTGGCCGACGCCTGGGAGATCGCCTCGATGGGCAGCCGCTGCACCTTGGTCCGGTGGCTGTAGCGGGAGATCCGGGCGAAGCCGGGATCGACGACGTACTTGATGCCGGGGACGGTGAGCGAGGTCTCGGCCACGTTGGTGGACAGCACGACCCGCCGGCCCGTGTGGCGCTGGAACACCCGGTGCTGCTCGGCGGCCGACAGCCGGGCGTACAGCGGCAGGATCTCGGTGTTCTTGAGGTTCTGTTTGGCCAGGGCGTCGGCGGTGTCGCGGATTTCGCGCTCGCCGCTGAGGAAGACCAGGATGTCGCCGGGGCCTTCGGCGCACAGCTCGTCGATCGCCGCGGAGATGGCGGAGATCTGGTCGTCCTGGTCGTCGTCGAGCGGCCGGTACCGCACCTCGACCGGATAGGTGCGGCCGGAGACCTCGACGATCGGCGCGTCGCCGAAGTGGCGGGAGAAGCGCTCGGGGTCGATCGTGGCGGAGGTGATGATCACCTTGAGGTCGGGCCGCCTGGGCAGCAACTCTTTGAGGTAGCCGAGGATGAAGTCGATGTTGAGGCTGCGCTCGTGCGCCTCGTCGATGATCAGCGTGTCGTACTGGTCGAGCATCCGGTCGCCCTGCAACTCGGCCAGCAGGATGCCGTCGGTCATCACCTTGACCAGCGTCTGGTCGGCCACATGGTCGGTGAACCGCACCTTGTAGCCGACCGCGTGGCCGACCTCCCCGCCCAGCTCCTCGGCGATCCGCTCGGCCACCGTGCGCGCGGCGATCCTGCGGGGCTGGGTGTGCCCGATCAGCCCGTTGACCCCGCGGCCCAGCTCCAGGCACATCTTGGGAAGCTGGGTGGTCTTGCCCGAGCCGGTCTCCCCCGCGACGATCACGACCTGGTGGTCGCGGATCGCCGCGAGGATGTCGTCGCGGCGGGCGCTGACCGGCAGGGCCTCGGGGTAGGTGATCTCGGGCACGGCCGAGCGGCGCGCCGCGACGCGCGACTCGGCCGCCGTCACCTCGGCCGCGATCTCCGTCGCGATCTTCTGCTGGGCGGCGCGGTTGCGCACCTTGCGCGCGCCCTCCAGCCTGCGGCGCAGCCGCCGCTGGTCGCGCAGGGTCAGCTCAGGCAGGCGAGCACGCAGCTCATCGAGCGGAGATGTCACGAAGAAGGCCCCATGGTCGCTTTCCCGGCCGCCGGCGGCGCGGCCGTCTCCAGCAAGGATAGGCAAGCCGGGGGGGCACTTCCCAACGGTTATCGGCCGCGCCGGGGGTCAGGCCGGTCCCAGCTCCCCCAGGTAGAAGCGCGTGCCCTGGTCATCGGCGCATTCGGCGAGCCGGCCGTACGGCTTGGCCTGCGGTTCCTCGGCGGTGCCGCCGAGTTCGCGCACCTTGGCCACGGCCGCCCGGATGTCGTCCACGGCGTACATCGGAATCACGGCGGCGCGCTCGGCCCCGCCCGACATGCCGGTCATCGGGTGGATCTCCGCGCCGCCGCGGTGGACCCCCCATCCGTCGGGGATCGACCCGGGAGTGAACTCCCAGCCCAGCACCGACCCGTAGAACGCCCTGGCCGCCGCCGAGGAGGGCACCTCGATGGTGACGTAGGCGAGGTCGCCGCCGCGCGGCCCTTGCGGGGCGGGCGGCGCCTCGGGCCGCGGCTCGTACACGGCGAACGGCAGGCCCTGGTCGTCCCGGCAGCGGGCGATCACTCCGTACGGCTCCACGGCCGGCGGCTGCGCCCGCCCGCCGCCCGCCTCGACCCTGCGGACGGCCTCGGCCAGGTCGTCCACCACGTAGGCCAGGAACACCGAGGCGGGCTCCTCCCCCTCCCACATGCCGAAGTGCGGGGCGACCTCCTCCACCTGCCGGCCCTGCGGCGGCCCGCCCGGGGCGTACCGCCAGCCCAGTACCTCGCCGTAGAAGCCGGCCGCGCGGCCCACGTCCGGGGTCCACAGCGAGGCATATCCGATGTCGCCGTGCCGCAGTGTCGTACCGGTGATGCTCATGCGTTCTCCTCTCCACGCCTCCGCGGGGTCGAGCACGGCCCGCTCCAGCCTGGCCCGCAGCCGCGCGGCGAACCCCGGGTCGGGGTCCACCCGCCGTGCGGGCTCGCGGAGGACCTCGAACGGATCAGCCATCGCGGTCCCCCTTCCCCCCGAAGGACTCCTCGTATCCGGCGCGGAACGCCCGGCGGGCCCTCACCAGCAACGCCTCCGTCGCGTGCACGGTACGGCCCATGACCTTCGCGACCTCGGGCACCGAGAGCCCGTCGAGGTAGCGCAGGGTCAGCGCGGCCCTGTGGTGCCCGGCGAGGTCCATCAGCACCTCGCGGGCCAGCAGGGCGTCCAGCCGTACGTCCCAGGGGTCCTCGACGTCGCCGGACCGCAGGCCCCCGGCCAGGCGCAGGCCGCGCTCCTCGCGCTCGGTCCTGCGCCAGTGGTCGATGAGCTTGTGCCTGGCCACGCCGACCAGCCACGCCGTGCTGAGCCCGCCCGGCGGCGGCCTGCGGCGCAGAGCCTCCACGGCGGCCAGGAAGGTCTCCGCCGTCAGGTCCTCGGCCAGCGACCGCTGTCCGCACCGGGCGAGCAGGTAGCCATAGACCTCGGGCAGCGCCGCGTCGTACATGCCGAGCAGCGCCAGCGCCGGGTCAGGCTCCACACCCGCTGGTCGTTCCACACCCCTCCATCGTCCGGGCGGTGGTTACTCCGACGGGCCTACCCGGAGATTTTCCGGCGGGAACCCGCGCGGGCGGGCTCAGTGATCGGATTCGGCTCGGTTCTCAGTGCAGGCGCGGCTCCGGCACGGGCAGCGGGACGTAGGACGGCCCACGCCAGTCGTCCTGCCGTTCGGGCAGGTCGGGAGCGGTCAGGCTGCTGGGCACCACGAGCGGGACGTGGACCTCGCTCCTGGACAGGTCGAGCGTCACGGTCGCGCCGGTCGCGGCCTCCTGGCTGAAGTCACGGTCGGTGCCCGCGATGACCAGGCCCAGCCGGTGTCCCTTCCGGAAGACATAGTCGTGCGGCAGGGTGTCCCAGCGGACGTCCGCGTACACGCCGGGCCGCAGCGGGGCGGGACGGCTCGCCGAGTGCCGGTTCTGGGCGTCGATCCAGCCCCTGGCGATGACCTCCACAGGGCGTTCGGCGATGTTGGTGACCGTCTTGCGGTAGCAGCCGTCGTCGGGCCCGGCGGCCTCACCGTGGCAGCTCTCCTCGGCGACCGTGGTGATGCCCTGGCCGCGCCGCCAGTCCACCCGGGGGCCGGCGCCGTAGTCCACGAGCAGCGCCGTCAGGTTGGCGGTCGGCCGGTCCAGCTTGAGCCGCAGATCGACGTGGGGTGTACCGGACAGGCGTAAGTCCAGCGGCAGTTCGCCGGTGACGAAGGCCAGCCGGCCGGGCGCGGGGGTGCCCGCGTCGGCGACCATGACGTCCTCGGGCTGGGCGATGTCGGTGAAGGACGCCTGCGCGCCGCGTCGGGCGGGCCGCAGGCCGAGCGTGCCGCCGGGCCCGGGGCGCAGCGGCACCCTGATCGCGTCGGGGGCGGGCCAGTCCCGCTGGGTGATCCAGGTGTCCGGGCCGGTCTGCACGTCGGCGCGGGGCTCGCGCATGATGCCGTTCGGCACGCGGTACAGCCAGTGGTCGAACCAGCGGTGCAGGGTGTCCACCCAGGCGTCGCGGCGGAAGTCGAAGGGGTCCACGTGGTGGTAGTGCCCGACCCACAGCTTCCGCGGCACCCCGTACCTGGCCAGCGCCCGCCACCAGGTGGCGAAGTGGTCGGGTTTGACGTTGAGGTCGTTGGCGGTGTGGACGGCGAAGACGCTGGCCCGGACGTTCCGCGCGGCGGCGAGCGAGCCGGCCAGGTAGTCGCGTTCCTTCCAGAACGCGTTGTAGTCGCCGGTCGTGTCGCCGTCCTCGGCGTCCAGCCGCGCGCGTACGGCGGCGCACTTGGCCGGCGGGTCGGTGTCCACGTAGCCGGCCAGCCAGGACATGTAGTCGTAGCTGTAGACGACGCCGTTCATCCGCTGGTAGCGGTACCACGAGCTGATCGCGGAGATCGGCACGATGGTCTTCAGGCCCTCCACGCCGGTGGCCGCGACCGCGTTGGCCAGGGTGCCGTCGTAGGACTTGCCGATCATGGCGGCGTCGCCGTTGGTCCAGGTGGCGGCGGCGGCCGGGGTGCCGTCGGCGCGGTAGGCGCGGGCCCGGCCGTTCAGCCAGTCGATGACCGCCTTGCCGCCGAGCACGTCGGACCGGCCGCCCGCGTCCGGGCAGCCGTCGGACCGGGTGGTGCCGGCCATGTCGACGTTGAGCACGGCGTAGCCGCGGGGGACGAAGTAGTTGTCGTAGAACAGCGGGAACCTGGCCACCTCGCCTGCGGCGTCGTACAGTTTGCGCTCGGACTCGTTGCCGCGCCCGGAGTTGTCGTAGTACGGGCTCTCGTCGATGATCACCGGGACCTTCAGCCGCGGCCCGGACTCCCTGGGCCGGATGATGTCCACCCTGACCCGGTCCTTTTCGCCGTCGGCGTCGCCGTCGAGCGGGGACTCGACGTAGACGTGCTCGCGGATGGCGTCGGCGTAGGAGAACACCGGCTGGGTGCGCCCGTTCTCGACCGTGACGGTGGGTCCGGCCGCCGCCGACGCGGGCGGGCTCAGCGCGATGCCGATGGCCAGCGCCATCGGCACGCAGGCTAAACCGGCCCGCCGTCGTTCGTGAGACATGCGTTTCCTCCCGGGACTGTGCTGACGAGGGAGCCAGCGCAATGTCTCACGTAACATCCGGCTCGTCCACGGCCGCGCGGGAGGCTACGGGCGGGCCCGCAGCCCGGCCAGCGGCGCGGGAAGGTCGCCGTCGTGGACGACCCCGAGGCGGCGGGTGGTCCTGGTGAGCGCGACGTAGAGGTCGGAAAGGCCGCGCGCCGACTCGGCGACGATCCGTGCCGGGTCCACCACCAGCACCGAGTCGAACTCCAGGCCCTTGGCCCCGCTCACGTCCAGCACCACCATCCGGTTGCCCAGGTCGGGGTCGCCGGTGCGGTCGCCGAGGATCCGCTCGCGCGCCTCGCCCAGCCTGGACGTGGGCACCAGGACCGCCAGCCTGCCCTCGCCGACCAGTGCCGCCTCCTGGGCGGCCAGCGCGGCCAGGGCGGGCAGGTCGCGCGTCCGGGTCTGCCAGGGGGGCTCGCCGGTCTCGCGTACCGAACGCGGCACGGTCAGGTCCGGGTCGAGCATGGCGAGCACGCCCGCCGCCACGTCCATGACCTCGGCCGGCATCCGGTAGTTGACGTTGAGCGTGCGGAGCACCCACCGGTCGCCGACGTAGGGCGCGAGCGCCGACCGCCAGGACGTCGCCCCGGCCGGATGGCCGGTCTGGGCGATGTCGCCGACCAGGGTCATCCACCTGGTGGGGATCCGGCGCATCAGCATCCGCCAGGCCATCTGCGAGAGCTCCTGGGCCTCGTCCACGATGACGTGCCCGAAGGTCCAGGTGCGGTCGGCCGCCGCCCGCTCGGCCACGCCGCGCCGGTCGCCCTCCTCATACCGCTCGGCGAACCGCTCGGCGTCGATCACGTCGGCGGCCGACAGCATCTCGGCCTCGCCGGCGGCGTCCACGTCCATCGAACGCGAGCCCTCCGAGATGTCCAGGACGCCCTGCGCATAGGCGACCCGCTCGCGCCGCTCGGCGGCCTCGGCGGCCCTGACCGCGCGTTCGTCGCGGCCGAGCAGTTCGGCGGCCTCGTCCAGCAGCGGCACGTCGGCGGCGGTCCAGCCGCCGCCGGGCTCACGGGCCAGCAGGTCGCGGCCGGGGAGGCCGGGCGCGGCGGCGGCCAGCCGTTCGGGGGAGGCGAACAGGTCCTCCAGCAGCCGCTGCGGGGTCAGCACCGGCCACAGCCGGTCGATCACCGTCCAGACCTCGCGGTTCTCTTCGAGGATCTCCTTGCGGATCAGTTTGAGGTCGTCGTCGTCGAGCAGGTCGTCACCGCCCTCGATGCCCTCGCCCAGCCGGGCCGCGTACTGCCGGGTGAGCACGTCCGCGACGGCCTTGACCACCAGCGGGCGCGCCTCGTTGTGCAGCAGCCTGGTGGCCCGTACCCGCTCGCGGATGCGGGCGCAGATCCCGGGCGACAGGGTCAGCGCCCGATCGTCGTGCATGACGGTGAGGTCGTCGTCCGGGACCCACTGCCGGTCGCGTACGGCGGCGGCGAGCACGTCCGCCATCTGCGGGCGGCCCTTGACCTCGGCCACGGCGGGCGGCTCCGGCCGGTCGCCGCTCACCCCGGGGAACAGTTCGCCGACGGTGGCCAGCAGCACGCCGGTCTCGCCCAGCGAGGGCAGTACCTCGCCGATGTAGCGCAGGAAGGTGGCGTTGGGGCCGACGATCAGTACGCCTCGCCGTTCCAGCAGGTCGCGGTGGGTGTAGAGGAGGTAGGCCGCGCGGTGCAGGGCCACCACGGTCTTGCCGGTGCCCGCGCCGCCCTGCACCACGAGCACGCCCCGGTGGGAGGACCTGATGATCTCGTCCTGCTCGGCCTGGATGGTCTCCACGATGTCGCTCATCCGCCCGGTACGGCCCGCCGTCAGCGCGGCGAGCAGGGCCGCCTCGCCGGTCAGGGCCTCGGGGTCGGCCGAGGTGAAGTCGAGGGTCTCGTCGCTGACAGAGGTGACCGTGCGGCCCTTGGTGGAGATGTGCCTGCGCCGCCGTACGCCGTGCGGGGACGCGCCCGTGGCGACGTAGAAGGGGCGGGCGGCGGGGGCGCGCCAGTCCAGCAGCAGCGGCTCGTAGTCCTCCCCGGTGTCGTCGTGGATACCGATCCGGCCGATGTGGTAGCGCTCGCCGTCGCTGAGGTCCAGCCGGCCGAAGCAGAGCCCCCGCTCCGCCGCGTCGATCTGGGCGAGCCGCCGGGTGTGCCGGGTCGCCGCGACGTCGCGCTCGACCAGCGCCTGGCCGCTGTCCCCCGGTCCGGCGGGCAGGTCTTCGCGCAGCGTCGCGGACAGGCGTCGCGCCGTTCGCTCCCGCAGGTCGTCGAGCCGGCCGTAGAGCATTGACACGTACTCCTGCTCGCGGGCGATCTCATCGGTTGACAATGCCTGCTCCCCCTGGGATAATAAACTTGAAGTGAGTTGTGCTTATCTCTTCAGCGCTAACTCCTCAATGTATCGTGCCCCGCGTCCCGGCGCCAGCCGATGTGTGCGCGAGGCCGTTTTCGGCCAGACTCGTGCCATGCCGAATGCCATGCCGAGCAGAAAAAACCTGCGGCGCGGGATCGCCATCTCCCTGATGCGGGCGGCGCGGGCCGCCAACCGCTCACGTGTCGTCCGCGTGGCCCTGCGTGGCCGCAGCGTCCGCCGCTTCCCGCTGGTCAACAAGATCTACCACGCGGTGTTCCGCGCGGGCGTGACCGGCGAGCATGCGAGCGACGTCACGGCCGCCTACCGTGGGCTCACCCTGACCGGCCCGGCCTGGGACCGCACGATCATGCCGTCGGTCGCGGGCGGCTACTACGAGAAGTTCGAGGTCTCGATCTTCGAGCGGCTCGCCGCGACCGGCGGCACGATCCTCGACGTGGGCGCCAACATCGGCGTCTACGCCTGCGCGGGCGCCGCCCACCTGCCCCCGCACGGCAGGCTGACCGCCTTCGAGCCGGTCCCGGAGAACCTCGGCTACCTGCGGCGCAACGTCGAGGCCAACGACCTCGCCGGGCGCGTCACGGTGGAGCCCATGGCGGTGGGGGCCGGGCCGGGCGAGCTGACCCTGCACCTTTCCGGCGAGCAGTCGGGCAAGCACTCGGCGTCGGCGGCCAACGCCGGGGCCACGCCGGACGCGCCGGGGAGCACCGTCACCGTGCCGATGACCTCGATCGACGCCTACCTGACCGGCCGGGACGCGCGGCCGGACATCATCAAGATCGACGTGGAGGGGTACGAGGGGTTCGTGCTGCGCGGGGCCGCCGAGACCCTGGCCGGGCTGCCCACCCTCCTGTTCGAGGTGCACCCCGAGCTACAGGCCAACTGCGGATGCCCGGCCGGTGAGCTGCTGGACCAGGTCTACGCGCACTACCCCTGGGTCTTCGTCGTGGACGAGCTGAACGACCGCCTGCTCCCGCACTCCAGGGCCGAGCTGGACGAGCCCGGCGCGATCGGGCTCTACCGCTCCAACCTGGTGGCCATCGGCAGGAAGGACCACCTGGCCGCCGTCGCGCGCTGGCACGACGTGCGGCCGTGAGTCCGTGAGTCCTTGAGTCCGGCTGGGCGTTCCGGCTAGTTGTGGGGCGTGAACCGCCCGAACCTTCCCTGGTGGTACAGCAGCGGGCGGGTCGCCGTCCGCACGCTCACGTCGGTGACCAGTCCGACGACGAGGAAGTGGTCGCCCACGGCGATGGTCTCGCGCGGGCGGCAGAACAGGTGACCCGACACGTCGTCGAGCACCGGCTGACCGAGCGGGCCGCGGTTCCACCGGGTCGGGGCGGCGAACCTGTCGATGTCCTTGCGCGCGAACCTGGCGGCGAGCTCGGCCTGCTCGCTGGCCAGGATGTTGACCACGAAGTGTTCGGCGGTCCGCATCCAGGGCCAGGTGCTCGATGATCGGTCCACGTAGAAGGAGACGAGCGGGGGATCGAGGCTGACGGAGGTGAACGAGGTCGCGGTGAGGCCGACCGGCGTGTCGCCACTGCTCGCGGTGACGATCACGACCCCGGCGGCGTGGACGGCCAGCGCCCGCCGGAACCGGTCCCGGTCGACCGCCAGGTCGGGCAGGGTCTCAGTCATGGGTGGTCCTGCTCATGTTCACGAAGCTACGATCCCGATGACCGAAAGTCAATATTTCCTACCGGATTTAGGGGGTATGCCGTAGTGTTCAATGCGACGGCGCGCGTCGCGGCTCGGGCGCTGATGACCGGCGCGCCCTCGCGGGCTCCTTCGCTCCTCAGACCAGGGCACCGGTGCGCTTCCCCTCGCGGTTGCTCAGTCCAGGGCGCGGCGGGCGTAGGCGCGGACGTCGGCGTCGGGGTCGGTGAGGGCGTTGCGGAGGGCCGTGGTGACGTCGGGGTTCTGGTCGGCCCAGTTCGCGAGGGCCTGGACGACGGCCTTGCGGACGTCCAGGTTCGTGTCGGTGAGCGCGGCGACCAGGGGGCCGGTGGCGGTACGCGGGCCGGCCGCGGCCAGGCATCTGGCCGCGCCGACCCTGACCTGCCAGGCCGAGTCGCGCATGGCGGCCACGGCGAGGTCGGACAGCGGCGCGCCGGTCGCGCCCGAAGCCTCCAGCGCCGCCGCCCGCACCAGCGGGTCGGGGTCGCCGGCCAGCGTCCCCAGGGCGGGGGCGGGCTTGCCGATCGTGCCGAGGCCCTTGGCCACCCACACCCGCACCTCGCGCGCGGGGTCGGCGGCGGCCCCGGCCACCGGCTCGGGCTCGTCCAGTGAGACCAGTCCGCGCACGGCCTCGATCCGCACCCGGTGGTCGGCGTCGTCCAGGGCGGGGGCGAAGGTGTCGCGGTCGCCGAGGCGCAGCGCCCGCAGTACGTCCAGCGCGGTCGCCCGGACCACGGCGTCCTGGCTCGCGGTCCGGGCGATGAGCCCGGCGGCGAGTTCGCGGGTGGCCGGCAGTACCTCGACCAGTTCGCGCAGGCCCGCGGCGGCGGCGTGCCGTACCGTGCCGTGCCGGTCGGCGAGCGCGGCCACCAGGGCCGCCCCCGCGCCCTCGGGCACCGTCTCGGTGAGCGTGGCGATGGCCGCCCTGCGCACCTTGGGGTCGTCGTCGGCCAGGTAGGGCGCGAACCGGTCCAGGCCGGGCTGCTCCTCGGCCATCCGGTTCAGCTCCAGGATGCGCGGCGAGCGGCCGATCGCCGCGCGCTCGGCGCGTTCGGCCGCCACCCGCTCGCGGGCCGCGGGCGCGAAGCCGGCCACCACCGAGGCCGTCCCCGGCACCGGCCGGAACTCCGGCACCGGCACCAGGTACGGCTCGACCGGGCGCTTGATGAACTCCATCCCGCCATCGGAGCGCTTACGAAGATTGAGGTGGAACAGCCACTCCCCGTCGTCCCTGCGTGGGATGTCCGCCCGGTCGTGGTAGAGCCCCCAGCGGCTCTCCGTGCGGACCAGCGACGACCTGGCCGCCATCTCCGCGCAGTCCCTGATGAAGTCCACCTCGGCGCAGCGCATCAGCTCGTGCGGGGTGCGCCCGCCCATCGCCGCGATCTCCTCGCGCATCCGCTCGAACGCCTCGACCGCGATGTCCAGCTTGGCGCCGGTCTTCGGCGGGGCCACGTAGTCGTTGACGAAACGGCGCAGCTTGTACTCGACCTGCCGCTGCGGCGGCCCGTCGGGGTTGCGCAGCGGCCGGTAGATCAGCTCGTGCGCGGCGGCGATCTGGTCCTCCGGCAGGCCCTCGCCCGGATCTCCGTGGTGGTCCGCGGTGTGCGTGCCCGCGAGGTCGCCGTACACGAACGCGCCGATCATGTAGTTGTGCGGGACGCACGCCAGGTCGCCCGCCGCGTACAGGCCGGACACCGTGGTGGCCCCGTGCTCGTCCACCCACACCCCCGACGCCGAGTGCCCGCCGCACAGCCCGATCTCCGAGATGTGCATCTCCACGTCGTGGGTCCGGTAGTCATGGCCGCGCCCGGCGTGAAAGGTGCCCCGGGTGGGACGCTCGGTGGAATGCAGGATGCCTTCCAGCGCGCTGATGCTCTCCTCGGGCAGGTGGGTGAGCTTGAGGTAGATCGGGCCCCGGGCCGAGCCGATCTCCCTGGACACCTCCGCCATCATCTGACCCGACCAGTAGTCGGAGTCGACGAACCGCTCGCCCCGGTTGTTGACCTGGTACCCGCCGAACGGGTTGGCCACGTAGGCGCAGGCGGGGCCGTTGTAGTCCTTGATCAGCGGGTTGATCTGGAAGCACTCGATGCCGCTCAGCTCGGCCCCGGCGTGGTAGGCCATGGCGTGGCCGTCACCGGCGTTGGTGGGGTTCTCATAGGTGCCGTAGAGGTAGCCGCTGGCGGGCAGCCCGAGCCGGCCGCAGGCGCCCGTGGCCAGGATGACCGCGCCCGCCGAAACCGTGACGAACTCCCCGCTGCGCGTGTCGAAGCCCACGATGCCGACGGCCCTGCCCTCCGGGGAGGTGAGCACCCGCACCGGCATGACCCGGTTCTCGATCTGCACGCGCTCGCGGATCTCACGCCGGCGCAGCACCCGGTAGAGCACCTTCTTGACGTCCTTGCCCTCGGGCATCGGCAGCACGTAGCTGCCCGAGCGGTGGACGCGGCGCACGGCGTACTCGCCGTACTCGTCCTTCTCGAACTTCACGCCGTACCGTTCCAGCCGGCGGACCATCTCATAGCCGCGGGTGGCGGTCTGGTAGATCGTCTTCTGGGCGACCACGCCGTCGTTGGCGCGGGTGATCTCGGCGACGTAGTCCTCGGGGGTCGCCTTGCCGGGGATGACCGCGTTGTTCACGCCGTCCATGCCCATCGCCAGCGCGCCGCTGTGGCGTACGTGGGCCTTCTCCAGCAGCAGTACCCGCGCGCCGCGCTCGGCGGCCGAGATGGCGGCCATCGTGCCCGCCGTACCTCCGCCGACGACCAGGACCTCGCAGGACAGGTGCCGCCGTCCCTCGGTGACCGGGGGGATCTCCATGTGGCTTACAGCTCCTTCACGATCTGCTCGCGGGTGGCGCCGGTCAGGGAGCGCAGCCCGCCGGTACGGCCGAGCACCAGGACGCGGTCGCCCAGCAGCAGCGCCTCGTCCACGTCGTGGGTGACGAACACGACGGTGGCCGCGGTGTCCCGCAGCACGTCCAGCAGCAGGCGCTGCATCTCGGCCCGGGTCTGGGCGTCCAGCGCCCCGAACGGCTCGTCCATCAGCACCGCACGCGGCGCGCCCACCAGCGCGCGGGCGAGTTGCACGCGCTGGCGCATGCCGCCGGAAAGCTCCCTGGGCAGCCGGTCGGCGAAGCCGGCCAGGCCGACGCGGTCGATCCAGGCGAGGGCCGCGCGGCGGCGTTCGGCCCGGCCGACGCCGCGGATGCCGAGCGGTAGTTCCACGTTGCGCAGCACCGAGCGCCAGGGCAGCAGGCCGTCCTCCTGGAAGACCATCGCCCGGTCGGGGGACGGCCCGCGCACCTCCGCGCCGTCGGCGAGGATCCGCCCGGCGCGCGGCGCGAGCAGCCCGGCCAGGCCGCGCAGCAGCGTGGACTTCCCCGAACCCGAGGAGCCGACCACCACGACGATCTCGCCCGGCGCCACCTCCAGCCTCACCTCGTCGAGCACCGGGTGCCCGCCGTACCCGAGCGCCGCCCCGGCGAGCACCAGCCGCATGCCCTTGCCCGCCGTCGTGGTCACCGTGGTCATCGGCCCGTCCCTTCCGCCCGGGGCAGCCAGCGGGTCGCCCGCCGCCCGGCCAGTTCGATCGCCGCCGAGGTGAGCCAGCCCAGCGCGCCGATCGTGACCATCCCGACGACCGTCGCCGGGTAGTCCACGAGGGTGTACGCCTGCCAGGTCCGGTACCCCACCCCGAACTCGCCCGAGATCATCTCCGCGGAGATCACGCAGATCCACGCGACGCCCATGCCGACCGACAGGCCGCCGAACACCCCGGGCAACGCGCCCGGCAGCACCACGTTGAACAGCACGTGCCGGCGCGACCCGCCGAGGGTGAGCACCGCCTCCTCCCACAGCGTCGGCAGCGCCCGCACGGCGTGCCGGGTGCTCACCATGATCGGGAAGAACGCGGCGGTGAACGTGATGAACACGATCCCCTGCTCGTCGGCCGGGAAGAGGAGGATCGCGATCGGCACCAGCGCGATGGCAGGGATCGGGCGGATCGCCTCCAGCAGCGGCGAGAGCACGTCGGCGGCCCACCGCGAGCGCGCCACCACGACGCCGACCGCGACCCCGGCGACGGCGGCCAGGCCGAACCCGCTCAGGATGCGGATCAGGCTCTGCAACAGGTCCAGGTAGAAGATGGACGTGCCGAGCTGCCCGGCCAGCTCCGCGGCGACCTCGTCGAGGGCCGGCAGCCGGTCGAAGCGCAGCCAGAGGCGGGCGTCGGTGACGGTCAGGATCTGCCACAGCGCGCCGGCCACGGCCACCGCCCCGGCCCGCACCGCCCATCGCCGCCACCGCGGGCCGCCCTCGCGGGCCGCCTCGGGCGGGCTCGCCACGGCCGGGGCGGCCCGTCCGGCCGTGGTGCCGGTGGTCATCGCGCCCCGCTTTCGGCCACGGCGTCCGCGTAGGAGACGGGACGCGTCTTCGGGTGGGCGGCGCGGTAGGCGTCGGCGCCCTCCTGGGTGGTGAAGGGCAGGAAACGGGCGTCCTTCTTGGCGCCGGGGTCCTTCAGCCAGACCGACGCGCCGGCGAACCAGCGGGTGCCGGTCGTGGTGTCGGGCACGTACGCGGCGCGGATCCGTGCGTCGCCTGCTTCGGCGATCTGGCGTAGCAGGCAGGTGGGGGTGGCGGCGGGCCGGGTCTCGGCGGCCCCGGCGAGCCACAGCTCGGACGCGGTGGCGGGGTCGCTCACCGGCTTCGCGCACACGGGGTCGGTACCGGTGATCTTGGCCGGGTTGACGGTGGCGGCGGCGTCGGTGTCGTAGCCCGGGCCGTACGCCTTGCGGATGTAGGAGTCGTTGACGAACCGCTTGAGGTCCACCCCGGAAAAGCCGTCGCCGATCCTGGCCAGGTACGGCACGTCGTGCTCGTGCGCGGCCTTGAGCGGTTCCTTAAGGGTGACGTCGAAGGTGGAGATGCCGCCGGGGCCGTTGTAGAGGTAGACGACCTCGGCGGGTAGCCCGGTGGTCGCGGCCACCGACTCGGCGCCGGCCAGCGGGTGTTCGTGCAGGTAGCGGGTGGCGTCCAGTTGGGCCTTGAGGAAGGCGTCCACGACCTCGGGGCGCTGGCCGGCGTACGCCCGGCGTACCACCACGCCGTGGAAGGTCGGCACGTTGAGCGCCGACCCGTCGTAGACCAGGCGTCCCTTGCCCTGGAAGACCAGCAGGCCCGGCCAGGCGACGAACTGGGCGTAACCCTGCACCCCGCCCGACTCCAGTTGCGAGGCCCCCACCGGGGGCTGGTGGTTGACCACCTGGACGTCGGTGGCCGGGTTCAGCCCGGCCTTCTCCAGCGCCTGCACCAGCGTGCCGTGCCCGGCGGAGCCGACGCTGGCGGAGATCTTGCCGCCCTTGAGGCCGGTCAGGTCCTTGACCGGCGAGTCCGGCGCGACGACCACCATGTTGAGGCCGCCGCGCAGGTTGTAGCCGGTGGTGGAGATCAGCTCGGTGCGCGCGGACTCGGTGGCCTGCGTACGGGAGGCGTTGATCAGTAGCGGGTAGTCGCCCATCGAGCCGATGTCGATCTTGCCGGCCACCATCTTGGCGGTGATCGGCGCGCCGGTGTCGTGGTCCTGCCACTCCACCTTGTAGCGGGGGCCGAGCCGCTTTTCCAGGTAGCCGAGCGAGCGCAGCAGCGTGCCCGCGGTCACGGTGTTGATGGTCTTGGACTGGTACCCGACGACGACCTTGATCTTCCCGCTGTCGCCGGCCGCGCCGGACACCGAGCATCCGGCCGCGGCGAGCAGGGACACGGCGGCCAGAACCTTGCGCATGGTCTTCCTCATCGCGGTCATCGCGGTCATCGCAGCAGGTAGGGGATGTTGATGGTGACGGCGTCCACGGGGCACCTGGCGGCGCAGGGGCCGCAGTACCAGCACTCGTCCACGTGCATGTACGCCTTGCCGGACACCTCGTCGATGGCGAGCGAGTCGAGCGGGCACGCCTCGACGCAGAGCGTGCAGCCGGTGATGCACAGCGCCTCGTCGATGGTCACCGGGACATCGACGCGTTGCTCCACCAGAGCCATCAGTCTCCCTCCTGATCGCGGCGCAGGTGGCCGCGCATGGTCAGCCGGTCGCCGCGGAAACGGATGAACTCCAGGTCCACCGGACGGCCGTCGGCCAGATGGGCGAGGCGTTCGACCATGAGCAGCGCGGACCCGCGCGGGACCGCGAGCACGGCGGCGGTGTGCGGGTCGGCGTTCACCGCCTCCAGGGTCAGCTCCGCCATGCCGAGCGGCTGCCCGGCGATCCCCTCCAGCAGCACGAAAATGTCGTTGCAGGTGAGGTCGGCGTCGAACAGCGGCTCGCCGACCTCCCTGACCAGGTAGGTGAGGTCGAGCGACAGCGGCAGGCCGTTGAGGCTGCGCAGCCGTTCGAGGTAGACGACCTGCTCGCCGGGGGGCAGGTCCAGGCGCTCGGCGACGGCGGCGGGCGGCACGATGACGCTCATCGTGCGGACCTCGTTGGTCACCTCGCCGTGCTCGCGCAGCGTCTCGGCCAGGCCGAGCAGCTTGTGCAGACCGTGCGGGTACTTCTCCCCCGCCACCGTGGTCCCGACTCCGGGGACCCGGTCCACGAGCCCTTCTTCGCGTAGCAGGCCCAGGGCCTCGCGCACGGTGTTGCGCGAGGCGCCGAACTCACGGGCCAGCACGCCTTCCAGCGGCAGCGCCCCCTGGCGGAACCGGCCGTGAAGGATCTCCCTGCGTAGCACATCGGCCACCTGCCGGGCGCGGTCCGCGCGGGGCCGCCGGACGTCTGTCATTCCCATGCTCACCTCCCTGAACTGCGGCAAGCCTATCTATCAGGTAGGTAAATGGGGATAACGGACAGGTTGCGCCGGTCCCGCCTGCCGGAGAGAAGCTCTGACCTGCGGTGATGCCGCGGAGGCGGCAAGATCTGCCAGCTCGGTGGCGGCGCGACGGCCCAACGAAGAAGTCGCCGGCCCGGTACCGGGCCGGCGACTTATCAGTCTCCTCTGGCAGGGGGCTCAGCGGGAGGTGGAATCAGCAGGAAAGCTGGCGAAATAGCCCGCGGCCATGTCGTCGTCACCGTGGCCCTGGGCCTCGGCGCGGCGGAAGCGCTCGCCCGCGGCCACCGCCATGTCCACCCGCACCCCGGCCCCGGACGCCGCCTCGGCGATCAGCCGGGTGTCCTTCTCCGCGTTGCGGACGGTGAAGCTGGGCGTGTAGTCGCCGTCCCTGATCGACTTCATCTTCGCCTGCACGTACCCGCTGTCCAGCGGACTCCCGGTGACCACCTCGGCGAACAGCGAGGGGTCCAGCCCGAGCGCGCGCAGCAGGGCCAGCGACTCCGCCAGCACCGCGGTGAGGGTGATGGCGTACCCGACGGTGGTGAGCTTGAGCCGGGTGGCCGCCCCGACCTCCTCCCCCACCCAGAGGGTCCGGCCGCCGACCGCGGAGAACACCGGTTCCAGGCGCTCGTCGGCGGGGCCCGCGGCCAGGACCACGAGGGTCCCCGCCTCCGCCGGCTGGCGGGTGCCCTGTACCGGGGCGTCCACGAAGACCAGCCCGTGCGCCTGCGCGAGAGCGGCGAGGCGGTCGAGCGCGACCAGGCCCACCGTGCTCATCTGCGCCCACACCTGGCCGGCGGCCAGCTCGGGAGCGGCGGCCGACATGGCGGCGTGCACGGCGTCGCCGTCGCTGAGCATGGTGATCACGACATCGGCCCCGGTCACCGCCTCGGCCGGATCGGAACACACGGTGATGCCATCGGCTTGCAGCGGCAGCGCCTTGTCCCGGGTCCGGTTCCATGCCCTGACCTGGAGGCCGTTCTTGGCCAGATTGCGCGCCATGGGCGCGCCCATGATCCCCGTGCCCAGCACCGCGACGGTCGTCATCTCGAACTCCGAATTCATTGAAATCAATCTTTAACGAACAGTCCAGACAGGACGAGATCCACGACCGCCAGCAGCCGCCGCCGGTCGGCCCCCGCCTTGCCCTGCACACGCAGCCCCTGGATCGTCGTCACCAGCAGGTCGGCCATCGCGGTCACGTCGGCGCCGGGGGGCAGCTCGCCGCGCTCCCTGGCGCGGCGCAGCACGGCGGCGATCGACGTGGCGTTCCCGTCCAGAGCATCCCCCACCACGCGGGCGGCGACACGGTCGTGCGGCAGCCGCTCGGTCGCGGTGTTGGTGATCAGGCAGCCCCGCCGTTCCGGGTCCAGCACGGTGGCGTCCACCATCGACGCCAGCAGGTCACGGAGCACTTCGCGGGGCGGGGCGGCACGCTTGAGCCGGGCGCCGGCCTCGGCGGCCGAGCGCTCGGCATAGCGGATCAGGGCCGCCTCGTGCAGCCCGGCCTTGCTGCCGAAGGCGGCGTACAGCGAGCCGCGGCCGACGCCGGTGGCCTCGACCAGGTCCTGGATCGAGGTCGCCGCGTAGCCCTTGCGCCAGAAGACGCCGATCGCGGCGTCCACGGCCGCGTCCATGTCGAACTCCCGCGTGCGTACCACGCGGCCACCTTACCGCCCACCTGTAACGATCGGTCAAGTAAGGTGGCGAGTTCCGCCGGTCAGCTCCAGGTGCCGCTCTTACGGCGGATGACCGCGAGCCGGAAGGCGGCGTCCTGGTGGCCGCAGCGCGCGGCGATTTCGTGGAAGAAGGCGGCGAGCGGGCGTTTGGCCCGGCCCTGGAACTCGTACTGGCACCCGAACAGGTAGGCGAACTCGGCCGCCTCCTCCTTGGCGTTGAGGTGGTCGCGCAGCCGCAGGGCTCCCGGCCGGCCGGCCTCACCGGCCCGGCGCAGCCAGTTGCTGGCGTCGAAGGGCTCGTCGCGAAGCAGGTGGATCACGGCGAGCTGGAAGCACGCCTCGGCGTCGCCGTCGCTCGCCCAGCGCGCAAGGCGGGCCTCGGTCCTGCCATGGGTGTTCAGGTAGAAGCGCTCCAGGACATGCGCGGGGGCCATGGTCACATCGTCGCCCCGGCCCTCAGCGGGCGGTGGCACGGCCGGCACCCCGGGCGCACCGGCGTACCCGATGTGGCCGTGACCGGAGGTGTCGTGGCCGTCCGAATCAGGTCCGGTGAGGCCGTGACCGGCGGCGGTATGTCCGTCCGGGGCGCAGGAGGCCGGTCCGGCGGGGGCTCCGGGGAACGCGGCGCCCGGCGGGGGTGTCTCCCGGCGCGGCTCCGGCACTGCCTCCCGTATGTCCGGCCCGGGCGCGGCCCCTTCAGCACCCGGCCCTGGCGGCCCTGGCGACCCGGCGAGCGGCCCGCGCGACTCGATCACAGGGTCGGCCAGGCCGGCGGCCGGCTCGTGCGGGCCGGTGGGGTCCGAATTTCGGGGCGGCTCCGGAGGCTGGGCGGGCTCGGTGAGAGCCACGGGGGTGGTGGTGGCGGCGCGGGCGGCGCGCAGGTGTTCGCACCACTCCTGGACGGTACCGAGGCCGTCGGTCGGCAGGCCCGACTCGGCCGCGGCCGCGTGGCAGGCGCGGACGAAGGCGGAGACCCATTGCCAGTCCGGAAGCCGTACCCGCTTGCCGGAAAGGATCTCCTGGGTGGTGCTCTTGATCAGCGGGCGGGAACCGGGCAGTTCGCTGCGCTCTGACAGGGCTTGTAGGTATTTGTAGCTCGGTGCCCCCACCGAGTCACGCAACTCGTTAAGCCGGGCAATGAAGGCGGCATTCGGCCCGCTGTGGTGTGTTTTGCCCATCTTTTCCCATCTTGTAATGCCGCAGGGATTAGGGATATGCACATGTTTACCGCACGACGGCGGCGGCTTACCGGACATTCCACCCGCAGCACCGTCCTGAATCGGCCTGAACCAACCGTCCATTACCACTTCCGGCCGACTTCCGCTGATTCCGTACAGCTCCGTACGGCTCCGTACGACTCCGGATGACCTCGGACGACGTCCGGGCGGCGCCCAAGGCCACCCCGTACCCCCGCCACCGCCAAAAGGGATTCGTCCGGCGTCGTCCGGACACGTTTGAGCCGGTAGCGAGCCCCGATAGCGGTCCGGCATCGTTTTGCGCGTCCAGCACCCCTATCACGGAGGCCACATCAATGTCGTGCCTCACGGAAGCCCCGTCCGCCGAGCCGGGCGCCATGATCGCCCCCGGCGCCGGCGCGCCCGCCGTACCGCAAGACGGCGACGTCCCGCCGCCCGGCCCCCCGCGATCCGGGCGGCGGGACGACCGGGACGAAGGGGAGCTGCGCACCCTGCTCATCGCGACATGGGTGCTGACCACATGGCGAATCCCGCCCGGACCTCTGGAAGCGCTCTCGGTGGAGGAACTCATCGAGTTCTGGGCCGACGAGCGGACCGTCACAGGCTGACCGACCATCCGAAGGACGACCCCGACCATGTTCTCGACACATCAGTGGCTCACACTGATCACCGCCGCACTGGTGGCCGCCATCGCGTGCGGGCTCGCCCTGGCGGCGGGCGCGTCCTGGCCCACCGCCCTGCTCACCTGCGGGACGGCGGCCGCCGGGACCCTCGCCCTGCTGCCGCACCTGCTCGGCCGTTCCGACCAGAAGGACCGCGGCTGACCCGGCGCCCCCGCCGATCCCTCAGGTCAGGGCCCCGACCACGGTCGGTGAATCGGCGTCCGGGATCAGTGTGCGCGGGGGGCCGCCGTCCAGCGGGGCGACCCAGATGTCGGCCGTGGTCCTGCCCCCCGCCGCCTTCGGCACCGCGTACATCAGGTGCTCGTCGTCCAGCCAGGCGAGCTGGTCGTCGATGCTCCGGGACTCGCCGAGCGGGTGTTCGCGGCCGGTCGAAAGGTCCAGCCAGTGGAAGCGCCAGGCGTCCTGGGAGGTGTCGTTCACCCGCTTCTTGTAGGCGATCTTGGTCTGGTCCGGCGACAGGGAGGGGCACTCGGCGTTGTCCTGGATCGCGGTCAGCGTGCGCGTCGCCAGGTCGCCGCGGGCCAGGTACGTGCGGCCGGACGCCGCCACGGTGACGAAGAACCGGTCGGAATCGGCCGCGAAGGTCACGCCCCAGACGTTGCGGTCCACGCTCCGGTCCTGCTTCCCGTTGATCAGGAAGGTGAAGTCCTCCAGGTTGCCGACCACCTTCCCGTCCCGCTGGTAGATGATGGTCTCGGTGGAGAAGCCGAGCGAGATGTAGTTGTGCCCGCTGACGAAGACCGTCGTCGCGAAGTGCCGTCCGTCCGGAGCCACCCGCGCCCGGCTGGGCACACCGGACAGCGGCTCGTCGGCGGTCTCGGCGAGCCCTTCGTCCAGCGCCGCCACCTCGTACGGCCGCCCCGGCGCCCGCCCGGCCCGCAGGCACACCGCCTGCCGTCCGGCCGCCGCGACCCGCAGGCAGTGCGGCCCCGCCAGGCCGCGCCGCCCGGCCTGTTCCTCGCCGGCCCGTACGTAGCCGACGCGGCCCAGGTCCGGCCCCGGGCGCAGCGAGCGGAAGACGATGTGCCGCTCCTCGAACAGCTCGGGGTCGGCGGTCCCGGCCGCCGAGGTCCCGCTCCGGGAGAGCACCGAGGTCAGCACGGTACCTCCGGCGACGGCCACCAGCAGCACCGCCAGCCCGATCATGATCTTGTTGGCCCGGTTCTTCATTCCCGTCCTCCCAGGGGGCCGCGCAGCAGCGTGGGCGCGGCGAACAGCAGTACCACCGCCAGCCCGCCCGCGAACGCCCACAGCGCCGGAGCGGGACCGGCGACCGCCCACAGCGCGCCGAAGACGACGGCGGCCAGGCCCCTGCCCAGCGCCACGCAGGTCTGGAGGGCGGAGATCGCGGTGGCCCGCCACTCGCCGGGGACCATCGCCGCCGCGGCGGCGGGCAGTACCCCGTCGGTCGCCGCGTAGTACAGGCCGAGCAGCGCGAGGGTCACCCCGGCCGCGGGAAGGCCGTCCGCGCCGCTCGCCACCAGGTAGGCGGCGACGATCGCGACATGGCCGGCCATGAAGACGCGCGGCCTGCCGTACCGGTCGGCGAGCCGCCCCAGCGGCACCGCGCCGGCCAGGTAGACCGCCCCGGTGGCGAGGAACAGCAGCGGGAAGATCTGCGCCGAGACCGCGCCGCGCTCCAGCAGGGTCAGGTAGATGAAGGCGTCGCTCACGGTCAGCGCGGACATCGCCGCCGCGGCGACCAGCATCCGGCGCATCGGCGTGCGGCGGGCGGCCAGCCGTACCGCCTCGCGCAGCCGCGCGCGGGGCCGGGCGGCGGGGGCGGCCGGGCGTTCGGCGACCTTGCCGAGCAGCAGCAGTACGCCGAGCCCCGCGACGCACATGGACACGGTGAACACCGCGTCGAAGTCGCCCGGCACCACCGCGAGCAGGTAGAACGCGGCCACCGGGCCGAGCAGCGCGCCCAGGGTGTCAAGGGCCCGGTGGACGCCGAAGGACCGGGCGAGCGCGCCGGGCGGGCTGGCCTCGGCGATCAGCGCGTCCCGCGGGCCGGTGCGCAGCCCCTTGCCGATCCGGTCCAGGCCGATCGCGCCGGACAGCGCGGCGAACCCGGCGGCGGGCAGCAGCACGACCTTGGACAGCACGCCGAGCCCGTATCCGGCCACCGCCACGGCCTTGGGGCGGCCGAGCCGGTCGGCGGCGTAACCTCCGCCGATTCGCGCCACCGCGGTCCCGGCCTGGTAGAAGCCGTCGAGCAGGCCGAAGAACAGCGGGGACAGCCCGAGGCCCATGGTGACGAACAGCGGAAGCACGGCCGTGACCATCTCGGTGGAGATGTCGGTGAGCAGGCTGACGAACCCGAGTACGACCACGGTGCCCGGCACGCGACCCGCCTTACCGGACCCGGTGGCGGGGGTGCCTCGAACGCTTATGTACAAGGAACCGTACCTTTCATCGCATGCGTGACCGGTGGCCACCGGGAACCGGGTTCCCGGTGGCCCGGTCCGTCACCGGGTGCCGGCCGCGTCCTCCTTCCCTGCTCCCTTCGTCCCGGGCAGCGGGTCGCCCGAGGTGAACTTCTTCAGCACGTTCTCGGTGATCTTGGTGAGGTCGTTGTCGTAGCCGTTGTTGTAGAAGGAGCCGCTCCACACCATCGAGGAGGCGGAGAAGACCGCCCCGCCGTTCGGGTAGTGGATCAGCGTGACGTCACCGCGCACCATCGGGTTGGTGTCGCCGCCCTCGAACAGGGCCGAGGTGTTGATCTCCTCGACCACGTGCATGTACTGCTCGCCGAACGGCTGTGAGGTGCCGAGCACGATGGCGTTGGGGGGCGTGCCGAGCGAGTAGTCCACCCGGTCCACCTCCTCGCCCATCGGGCCGCCCTGGCTCTGCAGGCTCGGCAGGTCGCCGCCGATGCCGTCCTTCTTCGACACGCCCTCGAAGATCCAGGCCCCGGCCTCGGAGTAGCCGGCCTCGGACCGGTCGAAGGGCTTGTTGTAGAAGGCGAACCCCTTGGGATGCCCGAAGCCCTGCGCGGAGAATCCGACGCCGACCAGTTCCTGGGGCGGCGTGCCGCGGAAGCGCCACAGCCCGCCGTACTCGCCGTCGGTGCTGTGGTAGTACTCGCCGGGCGCCGCCTGCCAGGCCTCGGTGCCGTCGTGGCGGCGCAGTTCGGTGTACTCCCTGCTGCGGTTCAGGGCGGTGACCCAGTAGAACCCGTTGCCGCCGAGGTACATCAGCCGGCCGCCGTCGCCGAGCCAGCCCTTGATCGCCTCGTGCTCGGTGGTGGAGATGTACTCGGGGTGGGTGCCGGTGATCACCGTCTGGTAGTCGTCGAGGATCCTGCGGCCCTCGCGGTCGATGTCGTGGTCGGTGATGTAGTCGATGTCGAACTTCCTGGTCTCCAGCCAGTCGAAGATGTGCGTGTCGGCCTCGAAGCCCCACGGCCGGCCCTCGCCGTTCGGCCCGGTGGTCAGCGGGCGCAGGTTGGTGATGGGCCGCTTCTGGCTGGAGTAGACGTAGCCGCTGCCGTCGGCGTGGTTGGAGTACTGGCTGAGGGAGCCGCCGGTCTGGCCGTACGCGAGGTAGGTCAGCGTGGGCACCAGCATGGCGATCTTGGATTCGGCCTGCTTCGGCCGGACCACGAAGGTCGCGTGGTAGACCTTGCCGGCCGCCTCAAGGCGCGCCGCGTAGATCCCGCTGCGCGCGTCCTTGGGGACCTTCCAGGTGAACGCGGGCTTCCACGCGGCGTCGCCGAGGTCGTCCTCGTGGAAGTGGATCGCGCCCCACTGGCCGGGGTCTTCGTTGTAGTTCATCGTCTTGCGGTCCCAGTCATGGCCGGTGAGCGCCCGGACCGGGATGTTCACCGCCGTGCCGGAGAGCCGGTGCGGGCCGGTGTCGGCCACCTGGTCGCCGGACATGTGCCGGGTGAAGTCCCAGGCGGCGGCGGGCCGGGGGGCGTGCCGTCCCCGGGCCACGGCGTCGATCTCGCGCTCGCTGAGCGCGCGGTCGTACAGGGCGGGCGATTCGATCTTGCCGTTGTAGAGGCCGGCGGGGCGGGTGTCTCCCGAGCGGTTCCAGTAGCCGGCCATCAGCAGTGGATCGGAGGTGTGGGCGAGTTGTCCGGAGCCAACCTGCTTTGTGGTGGTGGCCGCGGAGTCGTCCGGCATGGTGGACACGGGGCGCTGGGTCACAGTCGCCCTGCGCGTCCGGGGGTCGTAGGCGGCGGCCACGAAGTACCAGCCGGAGTTGTTGACGTGCTGCGGGCGAGGCCGCTTGGAGAAGTACATCTCCGGGCCGCCCATCGCGGGCGCCCACGGCTTGAGCTTCACGCCGGTCGAGACGGTGTCCGCGCCGACGCGCAGCGCGAGTGCGCCCTGCTCGTCGATGAACAGCCCGTACCCGCGGCGGTCGGTCTCCGACCACTTGGTGACCAGGCCCTGGGCGCGCGGCGTGCCCACCGGGGTGCGTTGCAGTGCCGTCCTGTTGTACGGGGAGCCGGGGATCGTGGACGGCGCGACCCACGCGGTGATGGTGAATCCGCCCGAGGGCCGCAGCCGCCGGTCGTCGGGCACCCGCACGTAGGAGCCCAGCGGCAGCGGCTGGTGGGCGCCCGGGTAGGTCTTGTTCACCGGGCTGTCGATGATCTGTTCCTTCAGGCCGGGCCCGGCCGGGTCGGCGTCGCCGTGGGTCACCCTGACGATCGTGCTCTTGAACTCGGGCGCCTTCGTACTGACCATGAACTGCACGGACTCGCCCGGTCGTACGCTGAGCCGGTCCGGGTAGCCGCTGATGCCGAGCGCGTCGAGTGCCTGCTGGGGTTCGGTGGGCTCGACGGGCAACGGCTCGTCGGGGACGTACTCCACGGGCGCCGCGAGCGGATCTTCGCGTACTTCCGCGTGCGACTGTGACAGGCCGGGCATGGCCGCGACCAGGACGGCCGCGACCAGCACTGTCGTAGATCTGGATCTTCTCATCCGCAATGGACCTCCTTGGCATGGCGGTGCTGCGTGCGGGGGGTTCGGGGGGTCGATAAAAGAAGTCCGTAAATAGCGGAATCGCCAGAATTTATTGCCTCGAATGGAACCTAGGTCGAGAGTCCGCCCGGGCACGGTCGCCGGAAAGGGCGGAATGCACGCCGAGCGGTGAGCGGTGGACGAGCAGCGGTCAGCGCGTCCGGCGGCGTCGCCGAACGGTCGAAACATCGCGACGAGCGGTCGGTCCCCGGTGAAAGCGGCGGGTGGCAGCGCGTCCGGCGCTTCCCGGCCACAGTGTGATTACCCATCGGATTCATTCGGCAGCACATAGTGACAGCGGTGGCCCCGCCTTGTTACTCCTGAATCGTGCGTCCCCTCCCGCGCCGCTCTCCCGGCGGAGCCGGTCCCTGTCCTCCAGACCTTTCGGAGTACCGCATGACACATGTGTCCCTCCCTCGCATGGCCTTGGCCATCGTGCTCGCCCCTGTGCTCGCCGCCGCGGCCCTGGCCTGCGCCGATCCGGCCAGTGCGGGGGCGGCGGGCGCCCGTGCCCAGGCCGCCGAGCTGCGCGCGCTGAAGCAGCGCCTGGACCGGCTCGCCGAGCAGGGCAAGGCGGGCGACGCCCAGTACTGGTACATCGACCACGCCCGGGGCAAGGTGCACATCGCCGTGCTGCGCGGCGCGGACGACAGCGTGACCAGGGGCTTCGCCGGCTCGACCCCGGACGCCCGCACCATCACCTCCGTCATCGACCGGCCCGTCACGCCCTACGTCGGCACGGTCGCGCACGCCCCGGCCGCCGGCCGTGCCCGAAGGTCCGGCCCCGTGTACGGCGGGCAGCAGATCACCGCGGGCGACTCCTACTGCTCGACCGGCTTCAACGTCGGCGCGGGCCCGGCCGGCCGGGTGCTGACCGCCGGTCACTGCTACCGGTACGGCCCCTCGTGGTACCTCGGCGGCGACCACCTCGGCGAGATCACCCGGCTGCGCTACCCCGGCGGGGACGTCTCGGAGATCACCCCGGAGCCGGGCTGGCGGCTGACCGGCAGCGTGCTGCAGTCCGACGGGTCCTACCAGGAGATCGACTCGACCGCCCAGGTGCGCCTGGGCCAGCGCCTGTGCAAGACCGGCGCGCGGACCGGCACCTCCTGCGGCGTCGTCTACGCGCTCGACGCCACCGCCGACTACGGCGACGGGCCGATCCACGGCCTCGCCGTCACCGACCTCTACGCCGCCGAGGGCGACAGCGGCGGCCCCGTCTACGCGGGCGGCACCGCGATCGGCCTGGTCAGCGGGGGCCCGCAGGGCGGCGGTCCGGCACTGGTCTACCCGCTCTACTAGCCTTACCGGCTTTGGGCGCACGAGCAGGCCATATGGGCGCGCTCGTCGGGGCGGGGCCGCCGGTGCAGCACCATCGCCACCACCATCGGGGCGAACACCAGCGAGTTGTAGAACAGGTGCAGCTCCACCCTCGGCACCAGGAGCTGCACCACGCTGGTCGGTACGGCCCTGCCGAAGAAGGGGGTGCCGCTCGCCGCCTGGAAGAGCAGCAGCAGGTGCTCGACGTGGTGCCAGATCTGGATGCCCATCGAGATGTTCCACCACACGCGCGAGCGTCCGGTGAAGCCGCCCCGCAGCGCGACCAGGCCCACCAGCATCACCAGCGCGTAGCCATAGTGCAGCGCCTCGGAGGTGACCAGCCAGGGGAACCACAGCCCAAGCACGCCGCGCGCCTCGGGGAGCGGCCAGCCCATCACCCAGATCTGGATCGCCTGGACGATGTGCTCGGCCCAGTGCGCCAGCACGATGAACAGGAACACGTTGAGGGCGGCCTGGTGCCCGCGCCCGTTGAGGGTGCCGATCAGGCCGGCCCGCACTGGTATGGCGGTCATTGTCTGCCTCCATCCGGGTCACTGCACCTGCCGGTTGTACGACCGGGGACCGCCCGGCGGATTCACACATCCCGGGCGGGCGGGAGATTGTCACCATCCGGTCAGGCCGAGCCGATCCCGAGTTGCACGAAAACTCGTGCATCATTTATCGTGTAACTGTGGCCGAACCACCACCCGAACCCGCCGAACTGGGGACGATCAAGGCCCTGGCCAATCCGATCAGGCAGCGCATCCTCGACCACCTTCGCGAGGGGCCTGCCACCTCTACCACGCTCGCCAAGGCGCTCGGCATCACCACCGGGGGCACCAGCTACAACCTGCGGGTGCTGGCCGAACACGGGCTGGTGGAGGAGGTGCCCGAGCTGGCGCGCGGGCGCGAGCGGTGGTGGCGGCCGGTCCCGGTGGACCTGCGGTTCGCGCCGATGAGCCGCAGGGACGACGACATGCGGGCGGCCCTGGCGGAGCTGGAACACGGGTTCCTGGTCGCCGACCTGGAGCTGTTCGAGCGATTTCGGGCCACGCGGGACGACATGGGCCCCTGGGGCGATGCCATGCCGTACTCCCGGGGGGAGATCCGCGTGACGCTGGAGGAGCTGGCCCGATTCTTCGAGGAGTACATCGACCTGGTGAAACGCTACTCGCGCCGGGCGGGTGAGGGCCCGCCGGACGCCCGGACGGTGCACACCCGATTCCTGGGCTTCCCCGATCCCGCGCCGCCCCCTGACGACTGAGGCGGCCGGAGAAATGCGGGGCCGTCGAGCGGCAACTCGGCGACCCCGCGGCGAAAGATCCGAATCACCTCGCCCGAGGGCGAGTCCTTCTGTGAACCGACCTTCCAACAAGAAAGGAGAGCACCTGATGCTGTCCTTGAGCAAATCGTCGGCCCTCGCGGCGTTGCTCGCGGTGTTCGCCGTGACGGCCCTGCTCACCGCCCCGCCGGCCGGGGCCGGCACCGTGGTCCGCACCGAGGTCACCATCGACAGCGGTGACGTACGGCTGCGCGGCATGATCTACGCCCCCGCCGCCACCGGCCGCCGCGCCCCCGCCGTGGTGATGGTGGACGGGGCCGGGCCCCGTTCCCTTGACGACAAGGCCGGCCAGGCCGCCGAATTCGCCCGGCGCGGGGTGGTCGCCCTGGTCTACGACAAGCGCACCAAGGGCTACAGCCAGACCAGCCGGTCGTTCCCGGCGCTCGCGCAGGACGCGCTCGCCGGGGTTCGCCTGCTGCGCCGGCAGCCGGGCGTCGATCCCGGGCGGGTCGGCCTCTGGGGCTTCAGCGAGGGCGGCTGGGTCGCCCCGCTGGCCGCGTCCCGGTCGCCGGAGGTGGCCTTCCTGGTCACGGTCGGCGCGGGCGGCCACTCCCCCGAACGCGTCCAGGTGTGGAGCAACGCCATCCACCTCGCGCACGCGGGGGTCACCGGGGCGCGGATACGCCCGCTGGCCGTCAACCTCACCAGGGTCATGGTGGGCGCCGGGCTGTTCGGCGCGGCCGGGCACGAGCCGGTGCCGGTGCTCGCGCGCATCGACCGGCCGGTACTCGCCCTGTGGGGCGAACACGAGCGCAGCATCCCGGCCGCCGACAGCTCCCGGATCTTCGCCGCGACGCTGCGCGCGGCCGGGAACCCCAGCCACACGATCAAGATCCTGCCCGGCGCGGACCACGGGCTCATGCGAAGCCCCGACGGGTTCATCGAGGGCGACGGCCTGGTGCCGGGTTACCTCGAACTGGTCACCTCCTGGATCCACGGCCTGGACGACCCGCCCGCGTCCTCGGCCGACGCCCCGCCGCGCCAGGACCTGCCCGCCGAACCGGTGACGCCGCTGGCGTGGTGGGAGTCGGTGCCCGTGCAGCTCGGCGCGCTCACCGTACTGCTGGTCGCCTTCGCGGGCTATCCGGTCGCCGCCCTGATCCGGCGGCGGCGCGGAGCCGCCGATGGCGCGGACCGGGCTCGGCGGTGGCCCGCGCTGCTGGCCGCCACCGGGGTGGTCACCGTGCTCGGGACCGTGCTCTACCTGGGCTATCTGCTGGCCACGGCGGCCGGCGCGCCGGGGCCGGTGGTGGCGGGCCGTCCGGTGGTCTGGCTGGTCCTTCAGGTGTTCGCGGTGGCGGCGGCGGTCGCGACGGTGGGCACGGCGCTGACGCTCCGGCGTACCGGGGGCGCGGGACGGCTCGCCCTGACGGGTGGCGTGCTGTTGATCGGATGGGCCGCGTACTGGGGGTTGTTCGTGCCCTGACGGTCCGGGGTCACGCCCGGCTCAGCCGGGCGGGCGGCAGGCGGGGGCGCGGCCGGAGGACGGCCAGGCGTACGGCAGGTCGTCGGGCTCGTCGCCGAACAGCGGCCGGTAGTGACCCGGGTCCTTGCGGAGCAGCGCCGAACGGTGGCTCCGGTGGAACCCCGGGTCGCCCAGCCATGGCGGCAGTTCCCCCGCCTCCGCGAGCGCCGGCTGGTCCCGGGCGGCGCGGATGCCGCAGGCCGCGGCCAGCTCGGTGGTCATCGTGGCGGCACAGGTGTCCGCACGGCCCTGGCCGGTCCAGTGGGCGCACACCTCCAGCCCGTACCGCACCAGCGCCTCCTCATAGCCCGCCCACATGGCGACGGCGGGGTGGTGGCGCCAGCCGTACCCGGGGACGGTCAGCGCGCGGAAGACCTGTAGCGCCTCCACGCGCTGTTTGCCGAGTCGTACCGGATCGAGAACTCCAGCGGACGCCCGGAAATCGGGATAGGGAAGAAATGTCTGCATAACCCCTCTCGCCCCTGTCATCCCCACCGCCTCAGCGTTACAATCCCGCAACGGGGGTGGTCAAGACCTAGCCATAGATCATGGTCCGGCCGTGCAATGGCACGACCGGGCGAGAAACCGGGTCCGGCAAAGCCCTGTGGGGCCTTCGTCGCATTTTCTTGGGGGTGACCGGCGTGCCGACGTGGAATGACGACGACAGCATCCTGATCCGTCGCGTGCGCGAGCGTACCGCCGCGCTCCTTGAGGCCCTGACCAGCGACACGGACGAATCCGATTTCATCCGCCGCCGCCTCCAGCAGCACGCTCGCGAGGTCGTCCGCGCCCGTGCCCGCATCACCGCGGGCGCGGCCCTTCCCGATATCCAGGACCTTTTGGCGGAGCCTCCGGAAGACCCTTCTCTCGTACCCGACTACTCCGGCAACCAGGTATAGCGGATTTTCGCCTCCGGCGGTTATTCCGGTCAGTAGCGGCACGCCGGCGAACGGGCGTCCGGAATGCCTTTTCCCGGTCACCCGGCCCGGCTCGATCAGGTGGCGGGAACGGCCCTGCCGTACTCCAGATAGACCGTCTCCCCCAGCTCCCGGGCGACCACGCCCGCCTTGACCCGCCGCGCCAGCGGCCCGGCCAGCACATCCTCTAGCTCACCGGGCGGGCAGAAGTCGTATCCGCTCAACTCGCCGTCGGTGAACGTGATCCTTTCACGCGTCCCGTCGTCGATCTCACCCCCGTCGAACACGAAGAGGATCGTGCCACCGTCCCGCGTACCGGGCTCCCAGTCGGCCACCAGCAGCCGCCCGATGTCCGGCTCGATGCCGAGTTCCTCGCGTACTTCGCGCACGCACGCCTGGTAGGGCGTCTCCCCCGGCGAAAGGCACCCGCCGGGGATGTCCAGCCCGGTCTTGTAGACCGGCCGTACCAGCATCACCCGATCGGCCGTGTCGAAGAACAACGCCCCGGCAGCCGCCCTGACCAGGGCGAACATCGGCTCAGCACCGTCGCTCACACTTCCGACCATACGCCCCGCCGCCCGGCTCACCGGCGGAGGCGGCCGGTCAGGGCAAGGAAGGCGACGAACGCGCCCATCACGATCCAGCCGGGCCAGCCGTTCAGGCCCACCTGGAGCGGGTCGATGGGGTGGGCGGCGTCGGAGAACAGCCAGATCATCTGGACACCGGCGTTGCTGACGAAGGTGTGCGCGAGCACCGCGGGCCAGACCGAGACCGAACGCAGGCGCAGCCAGGCGAAGATCGGCACGATCAGAACGGTACTGATGATCATGTACCCCACCGACGCCAGCGGCGAGTGGCCCGGGTACTGGCCCGGCATCGCCGGCATCCGCCGCCGGGTCACCTCCCTGGACGGCGGCACCCGCGTCACCAGCCCGCCCGGCGGGCCGACGACCCTGGAGGTGACGCTGCCGTGCGCGTCGTGATCGCGGAGGACAACGTCGTCCTGGCCGAGGGCCTGAACCTCCTTATCGCCTCGGCGGGCTTCGAGGTCGCCGCGATCACGGGCGACGGGCCGTCGTTCGTGGCGGCGGCCTGCCGGTGCTGGTGTTCTCGCAGTACGTCGAGCAGGTCTACGCCAGGGAACTGCTCGCGGACGGCCGCGGCGGGGTCGGGTACCTGCTCAAGGACCGGGTGACCCGGCTGGAGGAGTTCTCCGAGGCGCTGCGCCGCGTCGCGGGCGGCGGCACCGCGCTGGACGCCGAGGTCGTCTCCCAGCTCCTGGCCCGCAAGGCGGACCCGCTCGCCGGGCTGACGCCGAGGGAGCGCGAAGTCCTCACGCTCATGGCCCAGGGACTGGCCAACACCGACATCGCCGCCCGGCTCGTCATCACCGAACGCGCGGTGCACAAGCACATCGGCAACATCTTCCTCAAACTCGACCTCGCGCCGACCGACCCGGGGCACCGCCGCGTCCTCGCCGTACTGACCTACCTGGGCCTCTGACCCCGCGAGCGATCAGGGGGTCAGTTGCCGCTCGTACCGCGATGGATCGACCTCGATCCAGCCGCTGAGGTCGGGGTTGGCCACGCCGCCGATGTACACCTCGTCATATTGGCCGAACCTGGTCCGCGTACCGCCGAAATCGTCTGGTTCGCTCGTGATGGCGGCGGTCACCTGGAACGGCCCGTCCCCGTCATTGACGGCCTGACCGACCATCGTGCCCCGATCGAGAACCTCCAGCACGATGGAGAACCGGCAGTAATGCTCAAGGGTCCACGCTTTCACATGGAAGACGATCTCCTCGTCCGGCTTCAGCGATATCGTGTTCTGCTGAAAGTAGTCTCCATTCCAGTTCCCGTTCTCATCTTCGGCCTTGCCGCGCGGCTCGGGCTCGTCCAGATTCAGGCCGATCTTCACGATTTTCTCCGGCACTCCGGCGCTCGGGCTCTCGAAGTAGGCACCGGAAAGCGGCTTTCGGCATTCGGTGTCCGCCTTCATCCCCATGATGCGCACGGGCCGGTCCCGGTTGCCCCGGGCCACGATCTCGATATCGGTCTCCGTGACATCGACACCACCCCGCCGCCGCAACCACTGGGCATGGGCCTCGGTGTGCGCGGGAATGGCGTTGAGCGCGGCCAGATCACCGGCCGAGAGCTCCGGAGCGGATGCGAAGGCCCAACTGTTGTCGTCGGACAACCGCTTGACCTTCACCAGATCCACCGCAACCGGCGGCCCCGACCGGGCTTTCTGGACCGGTGACGGCCTGGGAGTCCTCGCGGCGGACTCCGGCACGACGGGAGGCGCCATCCCCTGCTGAATCGCCCAGATCAACACCCCGACCAGCACCGGCGTCGCAACCGCACTCCCGACCCACCGGACAACAGGCCGATTCCACCACCGCCGCGGCTGAGCCGAATGCCGATTCCGCGGATACCTTGCGGGTCTTCCCATCAGGCTTCCTTTCCCAGCAGCAGCCATGATGGCACGCGGTCGTACATTTCGGCGGCAGAAAGCCCAGCCGGCACACGTCACAAACCGCCGAAATTGCTTAATACCGACAAACTGCCGGGGGTCTCCCCCGGCTCGGCGTACCTGCGGGACAATCACCGGCTCATCCCGCCGGGATTTTGTCGTACGCGCCTGGCATGATCACCCGCTATGGATCCCGACGAGTTCTGGCATCTGATAGAGCGATCCGGGCGTGAGACAGATGGCAAGTACGCACGCGCGGCCTGGCTTCAGGACGCACTGGAACAACGCTCCGCCGAGGCGATCATCGGTTTCGACGAGCACATCATCAGGGCCAGGCGCCAAGTGGACACCTGGCTGATGTGGGGCGCTATGCGCGCCCTTTTCCACAGCGGCTCCGACGACGGCTTCTGGTACTTCCAGATGTGGCTCGTGGGCCTGGGACGAGAAATCTTCGAAAGAGTGGCCCGAGACCCGGACACCCTGGCCGATGTGCCGGAGGTACAACGCCTGGTGACCATGATCCATCGTGGACGCCTGTGGGCGAACGATGACTGGCCTGAGTTCGAGTTCTTGAGCTACGTGGCGGGCAACGCCTGGGAGCAGGTAACGGGCCAAGACCACGACGATCTTTGCGAGGCCCTGGTGGCACGCGGCCACGAGTTGTCCGCTCTCCCCAACCCCGGCGACGAACATTGGGAATTGGACGACAGGGAGGAGTCGGCCCGCAGACTGCCCCGAATCAACCGCTACATGCGCGAACTACACGACCGCACCTAGACCACCAACCCCATCCCGTCGTCGGCGGGTCGGCGGCCGACCACTCGCCTTACAAGCGAGGGGTCAATGGCCAATGCGCCGTCGGGTGGATATCGGCCGTCGAAGATGCCCGGGTGCGCCCATCCGATGGCCTGGCCCGCCCCAACGGGCGGGAACATTCACCGAGACCGCCTACCGGCGTCGGATCCGGCGCGTGATCGCACGAGGTGACCCCGTTTCCACGATGGGAAATGGAGCCTTCTGGCTGGTGGGCGGTACTGGGTTCGAACCAGTGACCCCTCGCTTGTAAGGCGAGTGCTCTACCGCTGAGCTAACCGCCCGCCGTTCGTGGTCGGCACTACACCTTACGGTACTGGGGCGGTGTTGGGCACATCAGACGTCCAGGCGGTGCCGATGTCGGGGTGGCCGGCGATTTGCCAGCCGAGGAGGGCGGCGCCGAGCATGCCGGCCTGGGGGCCGAGGGCGGCTGGGCGGAGGGGTGGGGCCGGGCGGAAGGCGAGGTGGGTGGAGAGGCGGTCGGCGAGGGGGGTGAGGAGGAGAGGGCCGGCTTCGGCGAGGCCGCCGCCGATGACGATCAGGGAGGGGTCCAGGAGGAGGGTGTAGGTGGCCAGGGAGAGGGAGAGGGCCTGCACTGCGTCGGTCCAGACCTCGGTGGCGGCCGGGTCGTCGCCGGTGGCGGCGCGGATGGCGATCTCCTCGGTGGGCGCCGTGCGGCCCGTACGGCTTGCGTAGCGCCGCGCCACGGACGCGGCGGAGGCGTAGGTCTCCAGGCAGCCGCGCTGGCCGCAGGCGCACGGCTCGCCGTCCGGGTAGACGGGGGTGTGGCCGATCTCGCCGCCCCAGCCGGTCGCGCCGGCGTACGGCGAGCCGTTCAGTACGCACGCGCCCGCGATGCCGGTTCCGATGGGCAGGAAGAGGAAGTCCGCGACCCCGCGCCCGGCGCCGATGACCGCTTCGGCGAGGCCGCCGGTGCGTACGTCGTGGCCGAGCCGGACGGGCACGCCCTCGGGGGCGAACGCGGACGCCGGGACATCGCGCCAGCCGATGTTGGCGGAGAACAGGGCGGCGTCGGGGGTGACCAGGCCGGGGACGCAGAGGCCGACGCCGGCAAGTTCGGTGCCCGCGGGCGGGATGTGCGACAGATCGAGGATGAAGGTCCGGATGGCCGCCACCACGGCGTCGGGGCCGTCGGCGCGGGGGGTCGGGCGGCGTTCGGTATGGAGGACCACGCCCTCGCGGGTGACGGCGCCTCCCTTCATCGAGGTGCCGCCCACGTCGAGGCCCACTACGAACGCGCTCATGCCGCCCATCCGTTGATTAAATGCTGAAAAGGTGGTGTTCGTCACGCCTCGACCGTTATGTGGACTGGCGCGCCTTGACCATAGCGCAGCCTCGCCCTGTTCTCCTTGTGCCCCTCTGACCTGCGCTCCTGGACGCTAACCGATGGGCGGGAGTGGGTCAGTTACGGCCCAGGACGCGGTTGAGGGCGGCCTCCACCTCGGCGGACAGGCCGGGCGGGGTGGTGGGGGCGAGGACGCCGGCCGCGGATCTGGCGGCCGGGCGTTCGGCGCCGCAGTCGCGGCACTCGACCTCGCCGAGGCGGCAGACCAGGCGGGTGGAGCCGCACGTGTCACAGGTGTCGAGCCGCAGGTCCGCGGCGCCCTGGCAGTCCGGGCAGATGAGGACCTGACCTCCGTCGCTGACGCCGCGCAGCCAGGGGCTGGCGCCGCGAACCGGGTCCGTCTGCCGGGCCCCGCAGTGGTAGCAGGGCATCCTCGCCTCCGTCAGGATCGATGCTGGACGGTCACCACCGGCCGTCCCGGGCGGAGCCGCCCTGGCAGGCCGGGAAGATCCGGAAATCTGGAAATATCTGGATCCCGTCGTGCCAGAAGGTCACATCGGGCCTTGCGCGATCGTCACGAGCTCACGAGTTCACGAGATCGCGGCGAGCGCCGCGGTGTACGCCGCCGTGTCGCGCGCCGAGTGGATCGGGTTGACGACCTTCCAGCGGACCACGCCCTCGCCGTCGATGACGAAGGTGCCCCGCAACGCGAGGCCCCTCTCCTCATCGAAGACACCGTACCCCCGCGCCACCTCACCGTGCGGCCAAAAGTCCGACAGCAGCGGAAACGTGTACCCTTCCCGGTCTCCCCAGGCGCGCAGCGCGAAAATCGAGTCGACCGTGACGGTGAGCACCCGCACCTCGTCGCGGCGCGGCGCGAACTCGTCGCGGATGGACCGCAGCTCGCTGGTGCAGACACCGCTGAACGCCAGCGGATAGAAGATCAGGACGGTGTTCGACCCCCGCAGGCCGGAGAGCCGGACCGGAGTGCCGTGCTGGTCCTGCAGCTCGAAGTCCGGGGCGACGGAGCCGACCTCGACGGACATGCAAGGTCCTCCCATGTCAGTATCCAGGCACGTGGACAAGCGTCCACGGCGCGCGTCGGCCGCGCGCACGCGTTCTGCCGCACGGCCCGCACGGAGCCGGCCGTACGGCAGTTACGGCCCCCGATGAACGAGCGACGGGCTAACGACGCGTCTTCGGGGTCGCCAACCGGGTCCCCGACCAGTCGGCGGCGGCGCTGATGCTGCTGGTCTGCGACAGACCCGCCGTCGTGGCGTCCTCTCCTATATCGCTCGGCTCCACGTGGCCGCTCCTGCCGGCCTTCGGCGTCAGCAACCAGATCTGGCCACCGTCGGCCAGCCCGGTCTGGGCGCCGGTCAGGACGTCGAACAGATCGCCGTCGCCGTCGCGCCACCAGAGCAGCACCACGTCAACGACGTCGTCGTAGTCCTCGTCGACCAACTCGCTGCCGGTCAGCTCTTCGATGGACTCGCGCAGTTCTTCGTCGCAGTCCTCGTCCCAGCCGATCTCCTGCACCACCTGACCCGGCTTCAGGCCGAGTCGTTCGGCCAGGCCGCGCTCGCCCTGCGCCTGACCCGCGGTCGCGCTCACGTCTATCCCTCCTGCTTGAATGGCCCCGTCCGATGCGGACGTCCGGCCCTATGTGGGCCTTCGCTTCGGCACAGTCCACACGCTGTGACCCGCCGACGTCAACGGTCGCCACGGCAACGGGCCGCCCGAGGCTGCGGTATGCCCCGATTAGTCGGACAAAAAAGACAAACGAACTCGACGGTTCGGGTTGTCCACGTTGAGATCAACGATCGTGATCGACTGCCATCTGCCCAGCGCGAGCCGCCCGCCGACCACGGGGACGCTCGCGTACGGCGCCACGAAGGCCGGCATGACGTGCGACCGCCCGTGCCCCTTCGAGCCGTGGGCGTGCCGCCACCTGCCGTCGGCCGGGAGAAGGTCGCCCAGGGCCTTGAGCAGGTCCTCGTCACTGCCGGCGCCCAACTCGATGAGCGCGACGCCGGCCGTGGCGTGCGGGACGAAGACGTGCAGCAGCCCGTCCTCGCCACAGCTTCTCGCGAAGTTCTCGCACTCCCGGGTGATGTCGTGCACACGGTCCCGTGTCCCGGTCGTGACCTCGATCTCCGTTGACTTCACCAGTCGATCTTACGGCCGCCGTTGAGCTGGGACGACGACGGCGTCAGGGCCGGGAAATACCAGACCGGTGTGCCCGTCGTCGAAGCGCACCACGTACGGCGGGCCGCCGCCGGGGCCGCGCACCTCGATGATCTCCCCCCGGCGGTCCCGCTCCCCCACGACATTGCCGTGTACGAGGAGCCGATCGCCAACCGTCGCGTTCATGTGCATCCCTCCTTCCGCATGGCCACGGTGTCTTCCACATTGGTACGGCGGGCGGCATTGGGGAAGAGGGCACGGGCGTCTCTGCGGGAGAGCGAGGAGAACTTCGACCGAATCGTTACGCTCGCCGTGAACGCGACACGCCGGTGGACCCCTCCTGGCGGGCCCGGCCCGTCCTCACGCCGCCCACGTTGCAGAGCGAACCTTTGCCGGTCGGGGCGCTACATGCCAGAATCGTCCTACGATCGGTGGACTAGGCCACATCCGGCCGACTGCCAGCAGGGACATCTTGGCTACTCGACAGTAGAGATGCGCATTGCTGGGTAAGCAGCCAGGATGGAAGTGACCTAGACACCATACATAGAGGCTTCACAAGTCCATCCTCGGAAGGCGAAGACCCAGTGGCTTCCGGACGCCAGCGTTTCTCGATCATCAGTGACGGCCTACCCAGCCAGCTTCCTGATGTCGATCCCAGCGAGACCCAAGAGTGGCTCGAATCGCTCGACACCGTCGTCAAGACGGAGGGGCGCTCGCGGGCCAGGTACTTGATGCTGCGCCTGCTGGAGCGGGCCCGTGAGCACTCTGTCGGCGTGCCGGGACTGCGCAGCACCGACTACATCAACACGATCCCGCCGGAGCGGGAGCCATGGTTCCCCGGCGACGAGCACGTGGAAAGGCGCATCCGCGCCTACATCCGGTGGAACGCCGCCATCATGGTGTCGCGCGCCAACGCACGCACCAACGTCGGCGGGCACATCGCCACCTACGCCTCCGCGGCCTCGCTCTACGAGGTGGGCTTCAACCACTTCTTCCGCGGCAAGGACCACGGCGAGTCCGGCGACCAGGTGTACATCCAGGGCCATGCCGCACCGGGCATCTACGCCCGCGCCTTCCTCGAAGGGCGGCTCAACGAGGCCCAGCTCGACGCGTTCAGGCAGGAGCTCTCGCACGGGTTCAAGGGCCTGCCCTCCTATCCGCACCCGCGACTGATGCCCGACTTCTGGGAGTTCCCCACGGTCTCCATGGGCCTGGGGCCGATCAGCGCGATCTACCAGGCGCGGTTCAACCGCTACCTGCTCAACCGCAAGATCAAGGACACCAGCCGCAGCCACGTGTGGTGCTTCCTCGGCGACGGCGAGATGGACGAGCCGGAGTCGCTGGGCGCGATCGGCCTGGCCGCCCGCGAGGAGCTGGACAACCTCACCTTCATCATCAACTGCAACCTCCAGCGGCTGGACGGGCCGGTCCGGGGCAACGGGAAGATCATCCAGGAGATGGAGTCGTTCTTCCGCGGCGCCGGCTGGAACGTCATCAAGGTCGTGTGGGGCCGCGACTGGGACCCGCTGCTCGCCGCCGACGTGGACGGCGTGCTCGTCAACAAGATGAACACCACTCCCGACGGGCAGTTCCAGACCTACTCCGTCGAGAGCGGCGAGTACATCCGCGAGCACTTCTTCGGCGATGACCCGCGGCTGCGCAAGATGGTCTCCCACCTGTCCGACGAGGAGATCCGCAGGCTGTCGCGCGGCGGTCACGACTACCACAAGGTGTACGCGGCGTTCGCGGCGGCGCGTGAGCACGTCGGCCAGCCCACCGTGATCCTCGCCCAGACCATCAAGGGCTGGACCCTCGGCAAGGACTTCGAGGCCCGCAACGCCACCCACCAGATGAAGAAGCTCACCAAGGCCGAGCTGAAGGAGTTCCGCGACCGGCTCTACCTGCCGATCCCGGACTCGGCCCTGGAGGGCGAGCTGCCGCCCTACTTCCACCCGGGCGAGGACGACGACGAGATCGCCTACATGAAGGAGCGCCGCGCGGCGCTCGGCGGCTACCTGCCCAAGCGGGTGAACCGGGCCAAGCCGCTGAAGCTGCCCGGCGACCCCGTCTACGCCGACCTGCGGCGCGGCTCGGGCAAACAGGCGGTGGCCACCACGATGGCCTTCGTCCGCCTGCTGAAGGACCTCATTCGCGACAAGGAGATCGGGGCGCGGTTCGTACCGATCATCCCCGACGAGGCGCGCACCTTCGGCATGGACGCGATGTTCCCGACCGCGAAGATCTACTCGCCGCACGGGCAGACGTACGAGGCGGTGGACCGCAACCTGCTGCTGTCCTACAAGGAGTCCACCGAGGGCCAGATCCTGCACGAGGGCATCAGCGAGTCGGGGTCGATGGGATCGGTGACCGCCGCGGGCACGGCCTACGCCACCCACGGCGAGCACATGATCCCGATCTACGTCTTCTACTCGATGTTCGGCTGGCAGCGCACGGCCGACCAGATGTGGCAGCTCGGCGACCAGATGGGGCGCGGCTTCCTGCTGGGCGCGACCGCCGGCCGTACGACGCTCAACGGCGAGGGCCTGCAGCACGAGGACGGCCACTCGCCGCTGATCGCCTCGACCAACCCGGCCGCGGTCTCCTACGACCCGTCGTGGGCGTACGAGATCGCGCACATCGTCCGTGACGGCCTGCGCCGGATGTACGGCGAGCAGCCGGAGAACGTCTTCTACTACCTCACCGTCTACAACGAGCCCTACCCGCAGCCGGCCGAGCCCGAGGGCCTGGACGTGGAAGGGCTGCTGCGCGGCCTCTACCGGCTCTCCCAGGCCCCCGAGGGGGCGGCGGAGCGGCCGAAGGCCAACATCCTGGTGTCCGGCGTGGCCGGGCCCTGGGCGCTCGAGGCGCAGCGGATGCTGGCCGAGGAGTGGGGGGTCGCCGCCGAGGTATGGTCGGCCACCTCCTGGACGGAGCTGCGCAGGGACGCCCTCGCCTGCGAGGAGCACAACCTGCTCAACCCCGACGCCGAGCAGAGGGTGCCGCACATCACCCGCACCCTGTCGGGTGTGGAGGGCACGTTCGTGGGCGTCAGCGACTACATGCGGGCGGTGCCCGACCAGATCGCCCGGTGGATTCCCGGCGACTGGGCCTCGCTCGGCACCGACGGATTCGGCCTGTCCGACACCCGCTCGGCGCTGCGCCGCCACTTCCACGTGGACGCCGCGTCGATCACGCTGGCCGTGCTGACCCAGCTCGCCCGGCGCGGGGAGATCGAGACCGAGAACCTGCGCGAGGCGATCAGCCGCTACCACCTGAAAAACGGCGTGACGGAGGCCGGCGGCGCGGAGTCCAACGACACCCAGTCGATGGGCCTGTAGCACGAACGACACGAGGGGCGCCCCGCCGTGCGCGGCGGGGCGCCCCTCGCCTTTCAGGTGGTGGCCAGGGCCTCGGTGGGCGACAGGCGGGCCGCGCGCATCGCGGGGTAGAGCCCGGCCAGGGTGCCGATGACGAGGGTCGCGCCCACGGCGCCGCCGAGCGCCCAGGGCGGCACCACCGAGGGCCAGTCCCGCGTGTAGGCGTACCCGACCGTGACCGCCGCGCCGAGCAGCGCCCCCGCCGCCCCGCCGAGCGCGGACAGCAGCAGCGCCTCCGCCATGAACTGCACCCGCACCTGCCCGCGGGTCGCGCCCAGGGAACGGCGCAGCCCGATCTCCCTGCGGCGCTCCAGCACCGAGATGACCATGGTGTTGGCCACGCCCACGCCGCCGACCAGCAGCGCCACCGCGCCGAGGCCGAGCAGCAGCCCGGTGAACGCCCCGGTGGCCGCGGCCTTGGCCGCCAGCGCGTCGGAGGGGCGGCTGACCTCCACCTCCTCGGGGTTTTCCGGATTGACCGTGCGCGGCAGCACGGCCTGGACGTCGGCGACCGCCGCCTCCTGCGACCGCTCGTAGATCATCGTGGGGTGGCCGTCGAAGCCCAGGTACCGCTCGGCGGCCGGGAAGCCGACCAGCGCCGAGCGGTCGATCTCGGGGGCGAGCGGCAGCGGGTCCAGGACGCCGAGCACGGTGAACCACCGGCCGCCGATCCAGACCCTGCCGCCCGCCTTGCTCAGGCCGAGCCGCTGCGCGGAGACCGCGCCGAGCACGACGGCGGGGTACTTCTCCGTGGCGGCGTTGAGCCACGTCCCGGAACGCACCCGGCCCGTGAGGGTCTTGACGAGGTCGCCGTCGGCCGCCCGTACGGCGATGCCGCCGGTGATCTCCTCGGGGATCCGGTCGGTGCGGCGCACGCCGGCGTCCACGTCACCGGTGGCCGAGGCCGTGGTGACCGGGCCGATCCTGCGGACCATGGCGAGCGCGTCCATCGGGAGCTTGGCGGCGTCGCCGAACAGGGTGTTGCCGGGCTGCACGGTGAGCAGGTTGGTACCGAGCCGGTCCAACTGCCGCAGCAGGCTCTCCGCCGAGGAGGCGGAAATGCCGATGACGCCGACCATCGTCGCGATGCCGATCGCGATGCCGAACGCGGACAGCACGACCCGGGCCGGGCGGGCGCGCAGCCCGGCCGCGCCCACGCGCAGGACGTCGCCGGGGGTGAGCCGCGTCGGGGCGAGCCGGTCGCTCATCGCCGCTCCCCCGCGACCCCGGCCGCCGTGACATCCGCGGCGTCCCCGTCGCCGGAGTCGTCGGACACGATCAGGCCGTCCTTGAGCCTGACCCGTCTGGGTGCCCAGCCGGCGATCTCCATGTCGTGCGTGATGATCGCGACCGTGGTGCCCGACTCGTGCAGGCCGGCGAGTACGGCCAGCACCTCCGCCCCCGCGCCGGAGTCGAGGTTCCCGGTCGGCTCGTCGGCCAGCAGCAGCGGCGGATCGCCGACCACCGCGCGCGCCACCGCGACCCGCTGCTGCTCGCCGCCGGAGAGCTGGTGCGGGCGGTGCCCGAGGCGGTGGCCGAGGCCGACCCGTTCCAGGGCCGCCGCGGCGCGTTCGCGCCGCTCGCGCAGTCGCGGCCCGCCGTACAGCAGGCCGTCGGCCACGTTGTCCAGCGCGCTGACGCCCGCCGACAGGTGGAACTGCTGGAAGACGAACCCCAGATGGCGTGCCCGCAGCGAGGACAGCCGCCGGTCGGACAGGCCGCCCACGTCGTGGCCGGCGATGGTGACGGTGCCGGTGGTGGGACGGTCCAGGGTGCCGATCATGTGCAGCATGGTGGACTTGCCCGATCCGGAGGGGCCGACGATGGCGAGCAGTTCCCCGGCGCCGATCCGCAGGTCCACTCCGCGCAGCGCGGCGACGTCACCGGCGTAGACCTTGGTGACCCCGGCCAGTTCGACGACGTTGGCGGCGCTCACGACGCGGGCACCCCGACCTTCATGCCCGCCGCGAGCCCGTCGCCGGTGATCTCGACCCGGCCCCCGCCGTACGCGCCGGTCTCCACGGCGACCAGGCGGGTCGCGCCGCCCTCGACGACCTCCACGCCGAAGCCGCCCTCGCGCAGCGCGAGCAGCGCCTCCACCGGGACGGTGAGCACGTCCTTGACCCGCTTGCTCTCCATGGCGACGTTGACCGGCGCCTGGTCCAGGCGGCCGGTCTTCCGGCCGCCCAGCGAGATCTCCACGTCGATGGTCGAGCCGCCGCCCTCCTCCGCGCTGACCTGCTGGGCGACCGTGCCGACGCGGACGATGCGCCCCTTGACCTCCGCGCCGCCCGGCAGCTCGATGGTGACCCGCGCGCCCTTGCGGGCCAGGGCCTGGTCATCGGTGTTCAGGTCCACCTGGACGATCCTGCGGGTGCCGGTCACGGTCAGCACCTCGCCGCCGTTGATCTTCCGGCCGACCTCCACCGAGACGCCGGACACGCGTACGGCCCCGTCCAGGAAGACGACCTGGGCGGCGTCCACCGCGCCGGTCTGCGGATGGCCGCGGTCCTTCTGCCACTCCTTGACGGCGGCCGAGGTGGCATAGGTGAAGTCCTCGTCCACGGTGAGGTCGTCGCCGTAGCCGAGCGCCTTGAGGTTGCGTTCGAGCTGTTCCACGTCGGGCCCGTCGCTCACGCCGGAGTTCAGCTCGCGGTAGAGCGGCAGCCTGCCGTACATGAGCACCATGGGGCGGCGGTCCACCTTGAGCAGCGCGCCGCCCCGCCTGATCACCTTTCCCTCGGCGGGGACGGCGGTGACGGTGCCGGAGCCGCTGTAGGACACCTTGCGCTCCTCGGCATAGGTCAGCTTGCCGCTCACCGACTCGGAGTCGACCAGGTCGGTCCTGGTGATCTCGGCGGTGGCCGGCGGGGGCGCGGCGGTGCCGCCGGGCTCGGGGCCGCCCTGCCGGTAGGAGTTCACCGCCGCCCACGTGCCGCCGCCGATCACCGCCACCGCCGCGACCCCGGCGAACAGCGCCCCCTTGCGCCTCATCCGCCGCCTCCCGGGCAGGCCGGCCGGTCACGTCTCATCGTCCTCACCTCCGGCCCACGGGACCCACGCCCGTGGCACCACCCGATGTGTAGGGCGACGGGGGTTAGCGGAGGGTAAGCGCGATCACCGGGCCGGTCGCCTTATCGGCTCCTAACATCGGGTGGTTCACGCTGGTCACCGGAGGTGCGTGAGATGCGCGTGCTGGTGGTCGAGGACGAGCCGGAGATGGCCGACGCCATCGCGGGCGGGCTGCGGCGCAGGGCCATGGCGGTGGACGTCGTCTACGACGGGGCGGAGGCGATGGAACGCCTGTCGTACGTCGACTACGACGTGGTCGTGCTGGACCGCGACCTGCCTGACGTGCACGGCGACGACGTGTGCCGGCACCTGGTCGCGACGGGCGCGGGCGGCAGGGTGCTGATGCTGACCGCGGCGCACACGGTGACCGACCGGGTGGCCGGGCTCGGGCTGGGGGCCGATGACTACCTTCCCAAGCCGTTCGCGTTCGCCGAACTCGTGGCGCGGGTGCGCGCGCTGGCCCGACGTACCGCGCGGGCCAGGCCCAGGGTGCTGGAGCGCGCGGGCCTGCGGCTGGACCCGGCCACCCGCGCGGTGACCAGGGACGGCCGGGCCGTCGGCCTGACCAGGCGGGAGTTCGCCTTGCTGAAGGAGCTGATGCTGGCCGAAGGCGCGCCGGTCTCGCCCCGCGACCTGCTGGCGCGGGCCTGGGACGAGTACTACGACGCGGGCACCGGCGCGCTGCGCGTCGCCGTGGCGACCCTGCGCAGGAAGCTCGGCGACCCGCCGGTCATCGAGACCGTGCTCGGCGCGGGATACCGCCTGTGAGGCCGGTACGGCGGGCCGCGGCCGGCCTGTCGGCCGCCGGCGCCCGGGTGTCGGGCATCGGGCTGCGCGCCCGGCTCATGCTGCTCTACAGCCTGCTGTTCCTGCTGGGGGGCGCCACCTTGGTGTGGGTGACCTACCTGCTCACCGAGCGCGCCATCCAGGACCAGTTCGTGGCGGGCAAGCCGCTGGCCGCCCTGACCAAGGCGGTCGACGTGGCCCGGCCCACCGACGGGCCGCCGGTACTGCCGGGCGAGGACGCGTTCGCCCGGCGCGGAACGGTGGAGGGGCCGGTGCAGGGGCCGGTGGGCAGGTCGGCGGACTTCCTCGGCGCCACCGTGCTCGAACGGCTGGAGGCCGGCCGGGCCGCGGTGCTCGCCGACGTACTGCGCAACTCCGTCCTGATCATGCTGGGCGTGGGGGTGGCCGGCGTGCTGTTCGGGTGGGCGATGACCGGCCGCGCGCTGAGCCCGCTGCGCCGGGTGACCTCCGCCGCCGAGCGCCTCTCGGAGAGCACCCTGCACGAGCGGATCGCGCTGCGCGGGCCGCGCGACGACGTCAAACGGCTGGCCGACACCTTCGACGCGATGCTGGACCGGCTGCAACGCGCCTTCGACGGGCAGCGGCGGTTCGTCTCCAACGCCTCACACGAGCTGCGCACGCCCATCGCCATCAACCGCACGCTGATCGAGGTGGCGCTGGAGGAGCCGGACGCCTCCGACGACCTGCGCGCGCTCGGCAAGGCGCTGCTCGGCACCAACGCCCGGCACGAGCGCCTGATCGAGGGGCTGTTGCTGCTCGCGCGCTCGGAGCACGAGGTGATCGCCCGCAACCCGGTGGACCTGCGGCAGATCGTGCGCGGGGTGCTCGACCAGGTCGGGCCCGCGGCCGAGCGGCGGCGCGTCACCGTGACGGCCGACCTGCCGCAGGTGTGGGCGGCCGGCGAGGCGCTGCTGCTCGAACGGTGTGCGTTCAACCTCGTGGAGAACGCGGTGAAGTACAACCTGAAGGGCGGGGAGCTGCGCGTGCGGCTGGCCGTGGAGGCCGCCGGGATCACCGGGGAGCCCGGGGAGGTCGTGCTCACCGTGGAGAACGACGGCATGGCCATTCCGCCCCACGACGTGGCGGACCTGTTCGAGCCGTTCCGGCGGCTGCACGACAGGATCGGCTCGTCGTCGGGGTCGGGGCTCGGGTTGTCCATCGTCCGCGCGATCGCCGTGGCGCACGGCGGGTCGGCCGCCGCCACCGCGCGCCCGGACGGCGGCCTGTCCGTCGTGGTCCGGCTCCCCGCGACCGGGGAGCGATCCCCCGCCTAGGGATCAGGGGCGCTTGGTGCGACCTCCGGGTAGGTGGTCCTCGCACGCCTTCATGGCCTTCTCCATGGCGGCGTCACCCCTGGGGCGCTTGGCCGGCTTGGCCAGAGCCGGGAACCCCTTGCCGGGCTGCGGGTCCGGCATGTCGATGCCGTTCTCGCGCATGCACGCCGCGAACTTCACCATGGCGTCGTGCGTCTTCGGGTCGTTCATCCGCTCGGCGATGGCCCCCTCGATGTACTTGCCGCACGCCTTGTGCGCCTCCTCCATCTTCGTCTTGTCGCCCTTCGTGACCCGGGCGGTCACCATTCCGCCCCCCTTGGATTCGTTGATCTTGATACCGTGCTCGCGCATGCACTGGGCGAACTTGGCCGGGTCGGCCGAGACCGAGGGGGACGGCGACGCCGAGGCGCCCGCCCGCCCGGTGCCGGCCACCGAGGCGACCCCGCTGGACGACGCCTGCTGGCCGCATGCCGTGAGCGCGGAAAGCGCCGCCACCACGCCGGTGAGCACGACCGCACGCCGGACTCTCATCGGATACCTCCGTGGAAACCCTCGACTTCAGGCGAGGGAGGAACCGGATCTCCTGCGGAGCGGGGCAGGATTCGGCCGATCGCCGTTTCGGCGATCGGCCGCGCAAAGTGTGATACTTCTGTTACGCTTGGTGACATCCGCCGGGTGATGGTCAGGTCTGGTGGGTCTGCCGCCGGGCCGGCGGGATGTGATGCCTGTGGAGGCCGTGTAAGACCGGTCACCGCTGTTCCTCCGGGATCGGTGGGTGGGGGCAGTCGCCGGTGAAGCAGGAAGGTCCGGCTCGCGAGAGCCGGAATCCCTCTCGTTCACGAGGGGGAGGAGGTCAACTGCACGCACCTCCGAGAACCCGCGGGCCTTCGCCGCGCGACGACACGTCCATGTCTAGGGCTGCGCGGGTTAGCGAGGCGTAAGGGCGCTACGTGCTGCCGGGGTGTTTCCCGGGCGCGCCGCCGATCGGCGGTGGGCGGCGTGCCCGGGAAGTCTCGGAGCCGAGGTTCGGGACAGGTCGGATCGGTCGGACAGGTCAATGGTCACCGGGCCGGGCGACAACTGCCTGTCGGTGTTTTCGGACGCGTGTCCGGCCGGTCGCGGGGTTTTCGGCCGGTCAGTCGAGCGCCGGGTTGCGCAGGACCATGTCGGGCAGGTCGGTCGTGAACTCCTCGGGCGCCCGCTCCGGGCAGCGCTCCCCGGTGAGCGCGGCCGCGGTGATCCGGTCGAGGCGGAAGACCCGGACGTCTTCGCGTAATCGGCAGTAGCCGACCAGATACCAAAAGCCGCCCCGGCCGCCCAGGAAGACGCCGGGCTCCACGTCGCGGGTGGTCACCGCGCCCTTGCCGTCCTGGTAGCCGAGGTGCAGGACGCGGCGGTGCTGGAGCGCGTCTTCGATCACCCGGGCCACGTCGGCCGAGGCCGCCGCGTCGTCGGCCTCGGCCTGGTCGAACAGCCGCACCCGGGCGGCCAGCTCCCTGGCCCGCTCGCTGTCGCCGCCGGGCATGGCCGCGACGACCTTGCGCAGCGCGGTGCGCGCGTGCCGGGCGAACGGCCGGCCGCCCGCCCCGCCGAGCGCGACCGCGATGGCCACCGCCTCGGCCGGGGTGAAGTTGAGCGGGGGCAGCGACATCGCCTTGTCGAGCACGTAGCCGCCGCGCCTGCCGGGCTGGGGGTAGATGGGGACGCCGGACTGTTGCAGAGCCGCGATGTCGCGCTCGATCGTGCGCACGCTCACCTCGAACCGGGCCGCCAGGTCCGCCGCGGACCGGCATCGAGGGGAGATCGCCCGCAGCTCCTCGACGAGCGCGTACAGCCGATCGGTACGGTTCACACTCCGAAACTACGCCTGCGCACCGACATTCCCGCGCCTCCGGCGGCCGAGAGAGCGGAACTCCGTTAAGCGCGGTAAGTGCGGTAATGCCGGGCATACCAGTAATCTGTTGGGGTTACCGTCCATCGTGAGCCCCACTCACCGCGTCCGGCGTACCGCCGTGCCCGGCAGGGACGGCAGGCTCCGCGACCACTAGGAGTCATGCCAGATGGTGACCGCCCTGGCCGCCCCCCTCGCCGACGGCCTCGGCGACGATCTCGGCCGCGGCGCGCTCGCCATCCTGGCCTACGCGACACTTGGCGTACTGCTGCTGATCATCGGCTTCTACGTGATCGACCTGGCCATCCCCGGCAACCTGCGCGACCTCATCAAGACCGACCGCAACCCCAACGCCACCCTGCTCGCCTCCTCCGGCCTGACCTCCATCGGGCTCATCGTGGCCGCCTCGATGTGGTCCTCCAGCGGCGAACTGCACGAGAGGCTGCTCACCACCCTGACCTTCGGCATGGTGGGCATCGCCGTGCAGACGGTGGCGATGCTGCTGTTCGACCACATCATCGGCATCTCGGTGCAGGACCTGGTACGCGAGACGCGTCCGCAGCCCGGCGCGCGGCTGCTCGCGGTGATCCACCTGGTCCTCGGTCTGATCACCGCCGTGGCGGTGCTGTGATTCGGGTACGCGCGTGAGCACCCCGAGTGACCTGGCACTCTAGGAACGTGACCGAGGCATCGGAAAGGCAGTCCGGCAGTCCCGCGCCCGGCGGGGGACCCGCCGCGGACGTCGAGAGCGGCGGCAAGGCCCGCGCGGACACCACGCGGCGGCTCGAACGCGCGATGGGCACCCTCGGCACCGCGGCCATGTCGCGGATGGACGAGCGGCTGCCGTGGTTTCGCGCGTTGTCGGCGGAGGATCGCTCATGGGTCGGCCTGGTGGCACAGGCCGGCATCGCCGCGTTCGTCGAGTGGTTCCAGCACGCGGGCGAGGGCAGGCCCACCCCGAGCATCGAGTTCTTCGGCACCGCGCCGCGCGAGCTGAAGCGCTCGATCTCGCTCCAGCAGACGGTGGACATCGTCCGGGTCGTGGTGGAGGTGGTCGAGGCGCAGGTGGACGACCTGGCCGCGCCCGGCGGCGGCGACCAGCTCGAACAGGCCATGCTCCGCTACACCCGCGACGTCGCCTTCGCGGCGGCGCAGGTCTACGCCCGCGAGGCGGAGGTGCGCGGCGCGTGGGACGCGCGGCTCGAAGCCCTCATCGTGGACGCCCTGGTCAGGGGCGAGGTGGACGACGGCCTGCACTCCTGGGCCGCGGCGCTCGGCTGGACGTCCTCCCCCGTGGTGGTGCTGGCCGGCCGTACACCGCCGGGCAAGCCGGAGTCGATCATCGACGGGCTGCGCGAGCGGGGCCGCAGGACGGGGATGGACCTGCTGGCCGGGGTTCAGGGCGACCGGCTGATCGTGATCGTCGGCGGCGCGGAGAACGCGGCGTCGGCGGCCAGGCAGATGGCGCCGCGGTTCGGCACCGGGCCGATCGTGATCGGCCCGGAGGTGCCCGACCTGCACACCGCGGCCCGCTCGGCGCGTGCCGCGCTGGCCGGGCTGCGTGCGGCGGGCGGCTGGCCCGACGCGCCGCGCCCGGTCAACGCCGACGAACTTCTCGCCGAGCGGGCCATCGACGGCGACGAGGACGCCCGCGCGCAGCTCATCGAGAACGTCTACCTCCCGCTGGCGGGCACGCCGCTGCTCGACACCCTGGCCACGTACCTGGAGCAGGGCACGTCCCTGGAGGCCACCGCCCGGCTGCTGTTCGTGCACCCCAACACGGTGCGCTACCGCCTCAAGAAGATCACCGAACTGACCGGCTACCAGCCCACCGAAGGCCGTTCCGCCTTCACCCTCCAGGTCGGCCTGATCTTGGGCAGGCTGACCGAATCACCCGTTACCTGACCTCTGTCACGTCATGAGTGGTCCGTACGAACTGTAGGATCCCTACAACAAACCGTGGACAAAGTTCGTACGGATCTCTATCCGGGTGGTGAACTTCTACAGGGCAGGCTGGATTTCGTGCTCGTCATCGTCGCTCCGGGCCAAGGCGCCCAGAAACCAGGCTTCCTCGCCCCATGGCTCGACCTGCCCGGATTCGCGGACCGCATGGCCGCGTGGTCGGAGATCGTCGGCCTGGATCTCGCCGCCTGCGGCACCACGGGAAGCGCTGAGGAGATCCGCGACACCGCGGTCGCCCAGCCCCTCCTGGTCGCCGCCGCGCTGGCCGCCGCCGCGGAGCTGGGCGGCACGCCCGACCTCGTGGCCGGGCACAGCGTGGGCGAGTTCGCCGCCGCGGCCATCGCCGGGGCGCTCACCCCGGCGCAGGCGCTTGAGCTGATCCGCGAGCGCGCGCAGGCCATGGCCAAGGCCGCCACGCTGACCGAGACCGGCATGACGGCGATCCTCGGCGGCGAGGAGCCGGAGGTGCTGGCCGCGATCGAGCGGCACGGGCTCACGCCCGCCAACATCAACGGCGCCGGGCAGATCGTCGCCGGGGGCACCACCGAAGAGCTGGCCGCGTTCAAGGGCGACCCGCCGGCCCGCGCCCGCCTGGTCTCGCTTTCCGTCGCGGGAGCGTTCCACACCGTGCACATGGCGCCCGCCGTCGAGCGGCTGCGCGCCGCGGCGGCCGGTGTGACGCCCGCCGACCCGCAGGTCACACTGCTCTCCAACCTCGACGGCGCTCCGGTCTCCAGTGGCGCCGACCTCCTGTCCCGCCTGGTGGAGCAGGTCGCGAGCCCGGTCCGATGGGACCGCTGCATGGCCACCATGACCGAGATGGGCGTCACCCGGATGATCGAGCTGCTTCCCGGCGGCACGCTGACCGGCCTGGCCAAGCGCGGCATGAGCGGGGTGGCCACCGTGGCCCTCAAGACCCCCGACGACCTCGACAGCGCCAGGGAGCTGCTCAAGTGAAACTCGCACAGGGCGCTCCCGGCGCCAAGATTCTGGCCTTCGGCCACTACCAACCGGCCAACGTCGTGACCAACGACGACCTGGCCAAGACCATGGACACCAACGACGAGTGGATCCAGAGCCGGGTCGGCATCGCCGAACGGCGGCTGGCCTCGCCGGACGAGACCGAGGTCGACCTGGCGGTACACGCGGGGGGCAAGGCGGTGGCCGCCAGCGGCCTGTCCGCGGCCGACATCGACCTGGTGCTCGTGGCCACCTGCACGATGGAGTCGCAGATCCCCAACGCGGCCGGGCGGGTCGCCTCCCGCCTGGGCATCCACGCCCCCGGGGCCTTCGACGTCAACGCCGCCTGCGCGGGGTTCTGCTACGCCCTGTCCGCCGCGGCCGACGCGGTCCGCTCCGGCTCGGCCCGCAACGTGCTCGTGATCGGTACCGAGAAGTTCTCCCACTGGCTGGACTGGAACGACCGCTCCACCGCGGTGATCTTCGCCGACGGCGCGGGCGCCGTGGTCGTCGGCCCCTCCGACGTGCCCCGCATCGGCCCGGTGGTCTGGGGCAGCGACGGCGACAAGTCCGACGCGATCATCGTCAAGGACCGCAACTCGTTCCTGCACCAGGAGGGCCAGACCGTCTTCCGCTGGGCCACCACCGCCCTGCACCCCGTGGCCAGGGACGCCTGCGACCGCGCCGGGATCGACCCGGCGGAGCTCGCGGCCTTCGTCCCGCACCAGGCCAACCTGCGGATCATCGAGTCCATCGCCCGCAAGATCGGCGCGGACAACGCCGTCATCGCCCGTGACATCGTGCTCGCGGGCAACACCTCGGCGGCGTCCATCCCGATGGCGCTGTCCCGCATGATCGAACGCGGCGAGGTCCCGTCCGGCGGGCTGGCCCTGCTGCTCGGGTTCGGCGCCGGGCTGACCTACGCCGCCCAGGTGGTCGAGCTTCCCTGAGACCTGTACGGCGTCGCCGTACGGACTGCAAGACCCGATTCCACGCAAAAGAAACCGATCAAGGAGTTATCGCGACATGGCCATCACCGAGCAGGAGATCCTGGACGGCCTCGGGAAGATCATTAACGAGATCACCGGCATTCCGGCCTCCGAGGTGACCCCGGAGAAGAACTTCGTGGACGACCTCGACATCGACTCCCTGTCCATGGTCGAGATCGCCGTGGCCGCCCAGGACGAGTTCGACGTCGAGATCCCCGACGAGCAGCTCAAGAACCTCAAGACCGTCAAGGACGTCATCACCTTCATTCAGGGGTAGTCCGTGGGGCGGGCGCGGGCCCACCGCGGCCGTCCACGGGCGGATGCCCGGGATCTTCACAACCGACCAAGAGGAGTGCACACAAAGTGGCTAGGGACCAGGTACGTGTCGTCGTCACCGGGCTCGGCGCGACGACGCCCCTCGGTGGGGACGTGGGTTCGACCTGGTCGGCGCTCCTCGCCGGTCGGTCGGGTATCGACACCCTCACCCAGGACTGGGTCGACACGGTTCCGGTGAAGTTCGCCGGCGTGGCCGCGGTTGACCCGGCCGAGGTGCTCCCGCGGCCGGAGATGCGCCGGCTCGACCGCGCCGAGCAGTTCGCGCTCATCGCCGCCAGGGAGGCATGGCAGGACGCCGGGGCCCCCAAGGTCGACGGCGAGCGCCTGGGCGTGGTGGTCGGCAGCGGCATCGGCGGGATCACCACGATCCTGGCCGCCTACGACACCTACCGTGAGAAGGGCTGGAACCGGCTCTCGCCGTTCACCGTGCCCATGCTGATGCCGAACGGCTCGGCCGGCTGGATCAGCATCGACCTCGGCGCGCGGGCCGGAACCCACGCCGTGGTCAGCGCCTGCGCCACCGGTGCCGAGTCCATCGGCTACGCGATCGACATGATCCGCTCCGGGCGGGCCGACGTGGTCGTGGCCGGCGGCACCGAGGCCGCCATCCACCCGCTCAACGTGGCGTCCTTCGCCGCGATGCGCGCCATGTCCACCCGCAACGACGAGCCGCAGCGCGCCTCCCGGCCGTTCGACAAGGGCAGGGACGGCTTCGTGCTGGGCGAGGGAGCGGGCATCTTGGTGCTCGAATCCGAGGAGCACGCCAGGGCCAGGGGCGCGCGCGTCTACGCGGTCGCCGCGGGCGCCGGATACACCAGCGACGGCCATCACATCTCCGCCCCCGAGCCGAGCGGCGTCGGCGGGCAGCAGGCCATGCAGTTCGCGATGCGCGATGCCGGGCTCGACCCGAGCGACATCATCCACGTCAACGCGCACGCCACCTCGACGCCCATCGGCGACGAGATCGAGACGCATGCGATCAAGGAGGCGATCGGCGGCCACCCGCTGGTCACCGCGACCAAGTCGCTGACCGGCCACCTGCTCGGCGGCGCCGGCGGCATCGAGTCGGTCTTCACCGCGCTCACCCTGCACGAGCGGATCGTGCCGGCCACCGCCAACCTCGACGACCCCGCCGACGGCATCGAGGTGGAGATCGTCTCGGGCGAGCCGCGCAAGCTGCCCGACGGCGACCTCGCCGCGATCAACAACTCGTTCGGCTTCGGCGGCCACAACGTCGCGATCGCCTTCACCACTCATTGAGGAGTCGCTCATGACGGTACTTGACAACAGGGTGGTGAGCACGGCCTCCGATAAGGAGGCCGCGGATCCTCGCGATCCCCAGGTGCGCCTCGCGGCGCTGCTCGACGAGGGCTCGCTCCGCCTGATCACTCCAGAGGACACCAGCGGCGCCCTCGCCGCCATGGGGCGCGTCGAAGGCGTGCCGGTGGTCGCGTTCTGCAACGACGCCAGGACGCAGGGCGGCGCGATGGGCAGTGAGGGCTGCGAGCACATCGTGCACGCCTACGACGTGGCGGTCCGGGAGCGGGTGCCGATCATCGGCATCTGGCACTCCGGCGGCGCGCGGATCCCCGAGGGCGTGGAGTCGCTGCACGCGGTCGGGCGGGTCTTCGCCGCGATGACCAAGGCGTCCGGGATCGTTCCACAGCTCTCCGTGGTCGTCGGCCCGGCGGCCGGGGGCGCGGCCTACGGCCCGGCCCTCACCGACATCGTGGTGCTGGCCGACCAGGGCCGGATCTTCGTGACCGGCCCCGACGTGGTGCACAGCGTCACCGGCGAGAAGATCGACATGGCGGGCCTCGGCGGGCCCGAGCCGCACAGCAAGCGCAGCGGCGTGGTCCACGTCGTGGCCAAGTCGGAGCCGGAGGCGCTGGTTCAGACCCGGCGGCTGGCCGTACTCCTCGGGCACCAGGGCCGGACACGCGCCTCGGAGGTCAAGGAGATCGACTTCAGCGACCTGCTGCCCGAGTCGCCGCGCCGCGCGTACGACGTCAAGCCGCTGGTCAAGGGGCTGCTGGACGAGCCGGGCGTGGAGCTGCACCCGAAGTGGGCGCCCAACATCGTCACCACCCTGGGGCGGATGGCCGGCCGTACGGTCGGGGTGATCGCCAACAACCCGATGCGGCTGGGCGGCTGCCTGGACGCGACCTCCGCCGAGAAGGCCGCGAGGTTCGTCCGGATGTGCGATGCCTTCGGGGTGCCGCTGGTCGTCCTGGTGGACGTGCCCGGCTACCTCCCGGGCGTCGGCCAGGAGCACGACGGGGTCGTGCGCCGGGGCGCCAAGCTGCTGCACGCCTTCGCCGAGGCGTCCGTGCCGAGGGTGACGCTGATCACCCGCAAGGCGTACGGCGGGGCCTACATCGCCATGAACTCCCGCTCCCTGGGCGCCACCCGCGTCTTCGCCTGGCCGACCGCCGAGATGGGCGTGATGGGCACCAAGGCGGCGGTGCGCCTGCTGAAGCGGCGTCAGCTCGCCGCGGTGTCCGAAGAGGAGCGCCCGGCCCTGGAGGAGCGGCTGGCCGCCGAGTACGAGGAGATGACCGGCGGGCTGGCCCGGGCGATGGAGCTGGGCGTCGTGGACGAGGTCCTGGAGCCGGCGAACACCCGCGGGGCCATCGTGAAGGTCCTCGCGCAGGCCACCCCGGCCCGTGGAGCGCACGGCAACATCCCGCTCTAAGGGCGATTTGTCACGCTTTTGCGTGACACAACATGATCGTAAGCGGCGAAGCCCCCGCACCGATGATCGGTGCGGGGGCTTCGCCGTACCCGCCGGCGGGTGTGCGGCTTCCCCGACCGCGCACACGCGCGACGTGCCAGGCGGCCTCGCCCGCGGCTACACGGCGGCGTGCAGCCAGCGGACCGGCGCCCCGTCTCCCGCGTAGCGGAAGGGCTCCAACTCCTCATCCCAGGGACGGCCGAGCAACTTGTCAAGCTCGTCTTGCAGCACGCCCCGCCCCTGCGCGGCGGTCAGCATGGCCGCCCGCAGCCGGTCCTCGGGCACGAGGATGTCACCGCTGGCGCCGATGACCGCGGTGAAGACGCCGAGGGTCGGCGTGTAGGCGTGCCGGGAACCGTCGATCCCCGGCGACGCATCCTCGGTGATCTCGAACCGGATCCGTTGCCATCCCATGAGCGAGGACGTGACGGCCGGGGCGGTGCCCGGATGACCCTCCCACTCCGCCTGCGCGCGCACGGTGCCAGGCGCGGCGGGCTGAGGAGTCCATCTCAGGTCGACGGGCACGCCAAGGACGCCCGCGACCGCCCATTCGATATGCGGGCACAGCGCAGGCTGAGCCGAGTGGACGTAAAGCACGCCACGAGCAGACACCGGACCTCCCGTTTCGGTACGAGGTGCGCCTTCCCCAACGGCCTCGTACTGGGATGATCACAAGTGACTGTAGGAGAGACTACCGTCGGTCGTGACGTGACACCAGAGGCGGGGTCATACCTATGTGTTGCGCCAGTGCCACTTGACACAGCACTCCCATCCGCAAGATACACTGCGTGACCGATCGATTACCCGTCGATTACCCGACGCGGGCACGCCATCGGCCGTGCCGAACACCACGGAGCTGCTGTGGATCCTGAGATCGCGATCGTGGAACGCTCTGGAGAGCCTCCCGCCCTCATTCGCCCGGGCCAGTTGATCACCGACCTGCGCGGCGCCGGCGCCCTGGAGCGCTGGACCCACGCCGCCTCGGAGGCCGACGGCGTGTGCACCGTACGCCTGACCGCCGGCGTCGACCCGCTCCAGGTCGCCGCCGACCTCGGCGAACGCGGCCACCTCGTCTCGCCCAACCACGTCTTCGTCGGGCAGCCGTTGTGGTTCGGCGGCCCCGCCTCCCGCCCGGTGCCGGCCGAGCCGATCGCCTGGGCGCCTGGGCCGGAGGCTCCCCGCGGGCCGCAGGTCGCCGTGCTCGACACCGGCATCACCGAGCACCCCTGGTGGAAGCCCGCCCCGTGGTTCGGCGAGGTCGGCATGAGCGCCGCCGAACTGGCCGACGCCGACCACGACGGCCGCCTCGACCCGCAGGCCGGCCACGGCACGTTCATCGCGGGCCTGCTGGTGCGGCGGGCGCCCGGCGTACGGCTGCGCGTCCTCAAGGTCCTGGACGGCCACGGCGTCGGCGACGAGGCCCGCGTGCTGCGCGCCCTGCACCGGCTGCGGCACGACCCGCCGGGGATACTCAACCTCTCCTTCGGCGGCCACACCCCGGGCGACCGGCCCCCGCCGCTGCTGGCCGCGGCGCTGGCCGGGCTGACCGAGTCCGGCACGGTGGCCGTCGCCTGCGCGGGCAACACGCCCTCGACACGCCCGTTCTGGCCCGCCGCGCTCCCCGGGGTGATCGCCGTGGGCGCGCTGGACGCCGCAGAGCGCGCCGCGGCCCCGTTCTCCGCGCACGGGCCGTGGGTCGATGCCTGCGCCCGCGGGGAGTGGCTGGCCAGCAGCTTCCTGGACGTCGAGGGGTTTCGCGGGTACGCCCGCTGGAGCGGCACCTCCTTCGCCACCGCCCTGGTCAGCGCCGCCCTGGCGGAGGCCGCCCGCAACGGCCAGGCCCCCGCGGAGGCCGCCGCCGAACTGCTCGACCCCGAACGCGGCGAGCGGGTGCCCGGCCTCGGCGTCGTCGTCCCGGCCCGGTTGTGAGCGGCGGCCATGGAGGAGCGCACACACGACGTGCGGCCCGGCGAACTGCTGGTCGCCGCCGCCCATGGCGACCAGGAGGCATGGGACGCGCTGGTGAGCAGGTTCGGGGCGGCCATGTGGTCCACCGCGAGGGCCTGCGGGCTCGGGGCGGCCGACGCGGAGGACGCCGTACAGGCCGCCTGGCTGCGGCTGCTGGAGAGCATGGGCGGCATCCGCGAGCCGCACGCCGTCGGCCTGTGGCTGGTCACCACCACCCGCAGGGAGGCGATCCGGCTGGCCGGCAGGCGGCGCCGCGAGCACCCCGCGCCCTCCCCCGCGGAGGAGCCCGCGCACGCGGCCCGCACCGCCGTACCGGACATCGCCTCGGCCGTGCTCGACGCCGATGAGGCGGGGCGGCTGTGGCGGGCGGTGGAGTCCATGAACGAGCCCTGCCGCTCGCTGCTGCGGCTGATGGCCACGGCCCCGGACGCCGGGACGCAGCGGCTGGCCGTGCGGCTGGGCATGCCCCCGGGCAGCGTGGGGCCCACGCGGGCGCGCTGCCTGCGCCGGCTGCGCACGATCGTGGACACCAGGGAGGCGGCCCGATGACCGGCGACGACCTGCTGATCGCAGCGCTGCACCTGGCCGCCTCGCGCGATCCCGTGCCCGGCCACGTCACCGGGTCGGCCAGGGACGCCTACCGGCTGCGGGTGCCCGGTGCGGTCACCGCCCGGCCGATCCCCGCTCCCCCGGCCATCGGTACGCGCGCCGGGCCCGGCGACTGCCGGCGGCTGCGGTTCGCCGCGGACGGGCTGATCGTGGACATGGAGGTCGTGGCGAGCGCGGGCGCCATCGACGTCGCGGGCCGGGTGATCCCGCACCCGGGTCCCGGCGGCCACGTGGAGATCCGTGCCCTGCACGACACCCACCCGCGCCCCCTCCCCGACACCGGCCAGTTCGCCGCCTGCGGCCTGCCCCCCGGCTGGTACAGCGTCGTCTGCCACCGGGGGCCCCACCCCCCGGTCGCGACGACCTGGACCCGCCTAGGCCGCTGAGGAACCCACCATGCCCAAGCCCATCACCGGCGACACCGGAACACCCCGCAGCCGGCACACCGACCCGGACGGCCCACCACCCGGTCGGCCCGCCTGCCCCGGTACCGCGCCACCCGGCCGGTCCGCCGAGCCCGGCGGCGCCGCTGTGCGAACCCCCGCCGGGCCGGGTGGAGCGGCGCCCCGTTGGGCCGCGGAGGAAGGGGGCGGGGTGCTGGCGGCGGCGCGGCGGGCCGTGGTGGAGAGTGCGGTGGATCCCGTGGCGAGCCGGTGGCGGGCCGGTGAGGTGCTCGCGGCGAGCGTGAGTGAGGGGGATCTCGCCGCCCGGGTGGTGGCGAGGCGGGCGCTCGCGCTGGCCGCGCGGGAGCTGGGGGACCTTCCGCTGGCGGAGGAGGAGTTGCGGCGGGCCGTGAGGGAGGGCGCGGCGGCGGCCCCGCAGCCGACCGCTCAGGCCCGGTTGTCGCTGGTCACGGTCCTCACCGAGCTGGGCCGCCCCGCGCAGGCGCTGGAGGTGGCCGACGCCGCCGAGCCGTACCTGTGCCGGGCCGAGCGCGCCAAGCTGGACGCGCAGCGCGCGGTGGCGCTGAGCCGCCTGGGCCGGTTCGGCGAGGCGGTGCGGTGCTGCGACCACGCCGTACGCGTACTGACCCCCGCGGGCCCGGCCGCCATCGGGCAGGACGACCTGCGGTTCCTGGCCGGGGCGCTGCTCAACCGCGGGATCACCGCGGCCTACCTCGGCGACCCGCGCGCCGCGCAGGACGACCTGGAGCGCTGCGCCGAGCTGGCCGCGACCGTCGGCCTCGGTCACGTCACCGCGCTGGCCAAGGCCAACCTGCCGTTCGTGGCGGCCAGGCGGGGCGACATCGGCGGGGCGTTCGCGCACTACCGCGAAGCGGAAGAGGCGCTCGCCGCCTACCCCGAACGGCTGGCCACGATGCGCTGCGACCTCGCCGGGGCGCTGGTGGCGGCGTACCTGCCCGGGGAGGCCAGGGCGCTGCTCGGCCTGGCCGTGCCGGAGCTGGAGTCGGCGCGCGCCCTCGGTGTCCTGGCCGAGGCCAGGCTGCTGCTCGCCGAACTGGAGTTGCAGACCGGCGACCCGCACCGGGCGGCCCGTACGGCGGCGCGGGCCCGCGCCGAATTACAGGACCAGGGCCGCGACGGCTGGATCCCGCTGGCCGCGAGCGTCGCCCTGCGGGCGCGGCTGGCGGCCCGCGGCCCGGACCCGGCGCTGCTCCCCGCGTTGATCGACTGCGCGGACCGGCTCGCCCGTCCCTTCCCCACCGCCGCGGACGCGCTGCGGCTGACGGCGTCCGAGATCGCGCTGGAGGCGGGCCGCCGCGACCTCGCCGACGCGCTGCTCACGCTCCTTCGCGGCGGCCCGGGCACGACCGACCCGGTGGTGCGGCGGCACGCAGAGGCCATGGCGCGGGCGTCGCGCGGCGACCAGGAGGGCGCGCTGCGCGCGGTGGCGGGCGGTCTCACCGAGGTGGGCGCGTCAGTGGCGGCGCTCACCGATCCGATGACCCGCGCCCACGCGGTCAGGGCGGGCGAACGGCTGGCCGCCTTCGGCCTGTCGGTCGCGATCGGCACCGGGCGCGCCGGTACGGCGCTGGCCTGGGCCGAACGCTGGCGCGCGGTCGTCCGTACCGGCGTCCCCTCCTGCCCCGAGCCCGGCGCGTTGCAGGACGCGCTGGGCGGGGCCAGGCTGGTGGAGTACCTGACGCACGGCGACCGGCTCACCGCCGTCGTGGTGAGCCGCACCGAGATCACCATGCACGCGTTCGGCCCGGCGAGGCGCGCCGCCGAGGCGGGCCTGCGGCTGCGGTACGGCCTGCGGCGCGCCGCCTGCCGGGACGGGGCGGGAGAGGCCGCCGGTCCGGTGGAGCGGGAGGCGGCGGCCGTGCAGGCGGAGCTGATCGGCCCGCTGGCGGGACATCTCGGTGACGGCCCGCTGGTCATCGTGCCCACCGGGCCGCTGTACCCCCTCCCCTGGCCCGCCCTCCCGGCGCTGGCCGGACGGCCGGTGTGCGTGGCCGCGAGCGCCGCCGGGTGGCTGGCGGGCGACCGTACGGCGGCGGCCCGGCAGGAGGCGGGCGGTGTGGTCGCCGTCGCCGGTCCGGGGCTCACCCATGCCCGCGCCGAGGCGGCGATGGTGACCGCTCGCCACCCCGGCGCGCGGCGGGTGCCGGCCCGGGCCGCCGCCGTACTGGCCGCGCTCGACGGGGCCGCGCTGGCGCACCTCGCCACCCACGGCGCCTTCCACGCCCACAGTCCGCTGATGTCCGGGCTGGTGCTCGACGACGGCCCGTTGAGGGCGTACGACCTTCTGGGGCTGCGCAGGCCGCCCCGGCTGGTGGTGTTGTCGGCGTGCGAGGCCGGCATGGCGCACACGCCGGCCGATGGCGGGCCGCTGGGGCTGGCGGGGGCGTTGCTGTCCCGGGGCACGGCGTGCGTGGTCGCCTGCGTGGTGCCGGTACGGGACGAGGAGGCCCTGGCCCTGATGACCGCCTTCCACGACCTGCTGGCCACCGGCGGCACCCCGGCGGGGGCGCTGGCCGCGGCGGCCTCGGCGACCGGTGTCCGGGGCTTCGCCTGCTTCGGCGCGGGGCACCGGCCCCTGGGGTAGCTCAGCCCGTCGCGACCGGGCGCTCGGGCGAGGTGATCCAGTCCGACCACGAGCCGACGTAGAGGGCCGCGGATATCCCTGCGAGGTGCAGCGCCAGTACCTCGTGGGCGGCGGTCACGCCCGAGCCGCAGTAGGCGCCGGCCGGGGTGCCGGGGGTGACGCCCAGGCCCTCGAAGCGGGCCTTGAGCCGGTCGGGGGGCAGGAAGCGGCCCGTCTCGTCCACGTTGGCCGCGGTGGGGGCGTTGACCGCGCCGGGGATGTGCCCGGCGACCGGGTCGATCGGTTCGGTCTCGCCGCGGTAGCGCTCGGGGGCGCGGGCGTCGAGCAGCACCCCGCTGGCCGGGAACGCGCCCGCCTGCTCGGCGGAGAGCAGGGGCATGCCGCCGGGGCTCACGGTGAAGTCGCCGGGGGGCACGTCGGGCGTGGTGGTCTCCACCGGCAGGCCGGCGGCGGTCCAGGCGCGGAACCCGCCGTCGAGCACCCGGACGTCGGGGTGGCCGAAGTAGCGCAGGGTCCACCAGGCGCGCGCGGCGGCGGTGGAGTCGGCGTCGTCGTACACGATGACGGGCCGCGAGCCGGAGACGCCGAGGCGGCGCATGGCGGCCTGGAAGTCCGCGGGCTCGGGCAGGGGGTGCCTGCCACCGGGTCCGGGCGGCGTGGGCGGTGCGGCGAGGTCGGTGTCCAGGTCGCAGAACACGGCCGCGGGGATGTGCCCCTCGCGGTAGGAGGAAAGGCCGGGCGGACCGGCCAGCCGCCAGCGCACATCGAGCACGGACGCGCCGGGCAGCGCGGCCAGAACGGCAGGTGTGATCAGCATCGGACGGCACTCCTCGGGATGGTCGGGGTTCCATGCATCGCAGCGAAACGCTACGACACAGAGCCCCCGCACACGGCCACGCACCGCCGACCGTGGCACGGCTCCAGCAAGGGACCCGGCCGGGAAGGGATCACGGCGTGGGGCGTCACCGAGCCGGGGCGCCGGAAGTGCCGCGGGCGCGCGGCGGCCTTGGGAGCGGCCAGGAAGGATCATGGCGCTGGGCACCGCCGGACGGGGCCGCCCCGGCGACCATCGCTATGCGCCGCCGGGCCGCGGATTCAGGCGGACAGCGGACCGTGGTGCGAAGCCGCCCTTCCAGGGACGCGAACCGGCAGCCGCCGGATGGGCGGTCACGGCCGCGCGCCGCCGGTCGGGGCGGGGCTGAGGAGGTGGCGGGGGCGTGGCGGGGGGTTTCAGGGGCTTTCAGGGGGTGCTGTGGGCCGTGGCGGCGGAGAGGGCCTTGGCGAAGGCCAGGACGTGGGCGACCGCCTCGGCGCCGTCGGCGGCGTCGCTGACCCGCAGGGACAGGTCGTCGGCGGTGATCGCGCCGGTGTAGCCGTGGTCGGCCTCGCAGTTCTCGTCGCCGCAGGTGGCGGGCTCCAGGTCGACATGTGAGATGCCGCCCCAGCCGATGTTGAGCGTGGCCTCGGTGGGGGGCACGCCGGGCGCGTAGGCGGCCGGGTCGGGGACGACCCTGGTCACCGCGACCGACTTGATACGGCTGAGGCGCACCGCCTCGGTGGTGGTCGAGGCGTGGGCCACGGTGACGCCCTCGGCGGGCGGATGCTCGTCGGTGTGGCACACCAGAAGCCGCGTCGGTGTGAGCACCAGCACGGTGACGTGCCTGCGGACTTCCATGGCCGGGTCGAAGGTCGCCTCATGGTGTACCACGTAGGCGTCGACCGCCTCCTTGCCCAGCGCGGAGTCGACCGCGTCGGACACGAGGTCGGGGTAGTAGCCGCTGCGATCGATCGCCTCGCGCAGGCCCGCGGCCGAGACTCGGGTTTCCCTCATGGGTCCATCCTGCCCTGTCCGGGGGGCCGGTTTCACCCGCCCGCCCGGGGTACGCCACCCGCCCGGCTCAGCGCAGGCGGCGCGGCCCGTCGTCGGGGCGCGGGCCTTGCGGGACGCGCAGTACGGCTCGCGCCCCGAGCACCGTCACCCCGCTCTCCCCCACCAGGACGGGGTCGAGGTCCAGGCGGTCGAGTTCGGGGAGTTCGTCGGCCATCCGCCCGGTGAGGACCAGCAGCTCGCGCAGCGCGCCGACCGCTACCGGCGGGTAGCCGTACTCGCCGAACAGCAGCGGAGCGGCCCGGATCGACCTGATCAGCTCGGCGGCGTCGCCGGTGGACAGCGGGGCCAGGCGGTATCCGCGGTCGCCGAGCAGCCGCGCGGTGACCTCGCCGAGCCCGAACGACACGACGGGCCCGACCGACGGATGCTCGACCGCGCTGATCAGCGCGGGCACACCCGGCTGCGGGGCCATCCGCTGCACGGCGATCGGGACGCCGGGGCCGAGCTGGGCCGACAGCCCGGCGTACGCCTGGCGCAGCGCCTCGGGCCCGGTCAGGCCCAGGCGGACCGCCCCGGCCCGCGCGGCGGCCTCCCGGTCGGCCGCCTTGACCACGACCGGCCAGCCGAGCCCATCGGCGATCTCCACGGCCTCGTCGGCGGTGGCGGCCACCGGGGCGGGCCACACGGTGACGCCGTAGGGGGCGAGCAGCCGGGCGGCGTCGATCTCCACGGGACCGGCACGGCCGGCCAGCGCGTCGCGTACGAGGTCGCGGGCCTCGGCGGTGCCCTCTCCCCCGCCGATCGGGGGCTGCTCCAGGGGACGCTCACGCCACTGGGCGTGCCGTACGACGTGGGCGAGGGCGCGTACGGCCTCCTCGGGCGCCGCGTAGGACGGGATGGAGCCGCGCCCGGGGTCGCGCCCCCGTGGGTCGTGGCTCAGCTCGGGGAGCATGCCGACGCGGCCCTCGAAGGTGGCGAGCACGGGCTTGCCGGGGGCTTCCGCGGCGTTGCGCAGCAGCTCGGCGGCGACGGCCGCCGCGTCGCCGGGGATGGGCGGCATGTAGATGACGACCACGGCGTCGGTGTCGCCGTCGGCCAGTTCGCCGGAGAGCGCGGCGCCGAACGCCTCGGCTCCGGCCTCGGCCCCGAGGTTGACGGGTGGCCGTGGGTCGAGCCCGGCGGTGACGCAGGCGTCCAGCGCCAGCAGGGCCAGCGCGTCGGAATTGCTCACCACGCCCACCCGGGACCCCGCGGGCAGCGGCTGGTAGGCGAGCAGTTGCGCCACGTCGAACTGCTGGATCAGGTCGTCCACCCGGATCACGCCGGCCTGCTCGAACAGCGAGCTGAGCGCGCTGTCGGGCAGTTTCAGCGCGGGGGCGGCGTGGCCGATGGGCACGCCCTGGGTGGTGCCGCCGCTCTTGACCACCACCACCGGCTTGCGCCGCGAGACGCGCCTGGTCAGCCTGGCGAACTTGCGGGGATTGCCGATCGACTCCAGGTAGAGCAGGATCACCTCGGTCGCCGGGTCCTCCTCCCAGAACTGCAGGAGGTCGTTGCCGGAGACGTCGGCCCGGTTGCCCGCGGACACGAACGACGAGATGCCCATGTTCCGCTGGGCGACGCGGTGCAGCAGGGTGGTGCCGAGCGCGCCGGACTGGCTGAAGAAGCCGACCCGGCCGCGGGCCGGGATGGTGGCGGCCAGGGTGGCGTTCAGCCGTACGCCGGGGTCGGTGTTGGCGATGCCCAGGCAGTTCGGGCCGACCACGCGCAGGCCGTGGGAGCGGGCGATGCGCACGAGTTCGTCCTGTCTGGCCCGGCCCTCGGGGCCGGTCTCGCCGAACCCTGAGGAGACGACCACCAGGCCGCGCACGCCCTTTTCCGCGCATTCCACGACAAGATCGCGCACGCCCTCGGCGGGTACGGCGAGCACCGCGAGGTCCACCTCGCCGTCGATGGCGGTGACGCTGGGATAGGCGCGTACCCCGGCCAGCGCCCTGGCCTCACGGTGGACCGGGTAGACGGGCCCGGCGAAGTCGGCGGCGAGCAGGTTGCGCAGCACGGTCTGGCCCACCCCGCCGGGGCCCCGCGACGCGCCCACCACGGCCACGGAGCCGGGGGTGAGCAGCCGCTCGATGGACCGCGACTCGGCGCGATGCTCGCGGGCGGCGGTGACCTCCTGGGAGGTCTCGGTAGGGGTCAGGTCGAGCGTCATCCTGACCACACCGTCGGCGAAACGGCTCTGGGCGGTGTACCCCGCCTGGCGCAGTACGGCCATCATCTTCTGGTTGGCGGGCAGCACGTCGGCGACGAACCTGCCGATGCCGTGCTCGCGGGCGGTGGCCGCCAGGTGCTCCAGCAGTACCGAGGCAACGCCGCGGCCCTGGTGGGCGTCCTCGACCAGGAAGGCGACCTCCGCCTCGCCCTCCTGGACCTTGTCGTAGCGGATGACCGCGACCATCTCCTCGCCGATGGTGGCGATGAGCGCGACCCGATCGACGTAGTCGACGTTCGTGAACCGGGTCACCTCGCGCTCGCTCAGTCGCGGGCGCGGCCCGAAAAACCGGAAATATATGGATTCTTCGGATAGTCGGGAGTAGAACGACAGGAGTCGTTCCGCGTCGGCGGGGCGAATGGGCCGGACATGCGCGGTGCCGCCGTCGGCGAGAACGACGTCGGCCTCCCAATGCGCGGGATAATATGCAGCCATCGGACGCCTCCACACTCACACCAACAGTCCCGAGCGTAAACCGCGATCTCAGATGACAAGACCAGGGCCCCTTCTTCAACAACGCTTGTGCATCGACTGGCGCCCACTGTCGGCTCTCTGGCCCAAAGGCCCGCGAGAAACTGTTAGGTTTCTCGGCGTCAGACGTGAGGCCACGTGAAGGCAGTGCAGCAAGGCGGTGACGTCATGACCCGGGTTGTCGTGGTGGGCGATCTCATGACCGATGCGGTCGCGCGTGCACGCTTCCCACTCGCCAGGGCCAGCGACACCCCCGCGATCGTGACCATGCACGGCGGCGGGTCCGGTGCCAATGTCTCGTCCTGGCTCGCGGTCGAGGGGGCCGATGTGGCCTTCATCGGCCGCAGGGGCGCCGACATCACAGGGCGCAACCGCGACATGGAGCTGATGGGCTACGGGGTCGACGCCCGGCTCGTGATGGACCCCGAGCGGCCGACCGGCACCTGCGTGGTGCTGGTCACGCACAAGGGCGAGCGCACCATGCTCTCCGACCCCGGGGCCAACGCCGCGCTGTCGCCGGAAGACCTGCCGCGCGACCTGTTCAGCGCCGGCGGCCACCTCCACCTGTCCGGTTACACGCTGGTCAACGAGGGTTCGCGGGACGCGGGCATGACCGCCCTCGACCTGGCCCGGCGGGCGGGCATGAGCATCTCGGTGGACTCCTCCTCGGCCGCGCCGCTGGAGCGCACCGGCGCCGAGCCGTTCCTGGAATGGACCCACGGGGCCAAGCTGCTGTTCGCCAACGCCGACCAGGCCAAGGTGCTCACCGGGCGCGACGACCCGGCCGCCGCCGCCAAGGTGCTGACCGCGTGGTTCCCGCAGGTGGTCATCAAGCTCTCCGTCGACGGCGCGCTGTGGTACACCAACAACCGCGCAGAGCCGGTGCGGGTGCCCGCCGAGCCGGTGGACCGTGTGGTGGACGGCACCGGCGCGGGCGACGCCTTCGCGGCCGGGTTCCTGCCGCCGTGGCTGGCGGGCAAGCCGCCCTCCGAGGCGCTGTCGGCGGGCTGCCGGCTGGCCGCCAAGGCGATCTCCCACCTGGGCGCGCGGCCCCGCCTCTGAAAGCGCCGGGCGCGCGCCCTGGGGATCAGGTGGTGACGGCGAGCGCCAGCGGGAGTACGGCGGGCGCGCCCGCGTGCCGCAGCAGCGCCGCCGACATGGTCATGGTCCACCCCGTGTCCACCCGGTCGTCCACCAGCAGCACCGGCCCTCCGGCCGCCGTCAGCGCGGCGGCCAGCTCCGGCGGGGTCGTCAGGGTCGCCCTGATCGCCTGCACCCGCTGGGCGCTGTTGAACTGCCGTCCGGGCGGGCCCGAGCGGTAGCCCAGCTCGCCCAGGTAGGACAGCCGGCCGACCGACGCCAGCCGTTCGGCCAGGCCGCGCACGAGCGCCGGACGGCGGGCGGAGGGGACGTTGACCACGGCCACCGGCCGCTCGCGCCACTCCCACGCCGACAGCACCTTGATCACAGCGCCGAACACGTCGTCGGGCACCGGCCCGTCAGGGGCGTCGTCGGCCAGCAGGGCGCGCAGCCGGTTGCCCCAGCCGATGTCGGTCAGCCTGCCCAGCGCCCGGCCGGGCTCGGCGCCGAACTCCGGCTTGATCCGCCCGCTGAGGTCGGCGATGCCGGTCGGCCACTGCCTGCGGGCCTCGACCTCCACGCCGGGGCGGGCCAGGCGCTCCCTGGCCCCCGCGACGGCGGCGGGCGCGACCTCCGCCGGCCGGTGCTCGCCCGTGCAGTTGTCGCAGCGCCCGCAGGGCCGCGCGGCCGGGTCGTCGAGGTGACGGCGCAGGTATTCCTCACGGCACTCGGTGGTGGTCAGGTAGCCCAGCATGGCCTCCTGCTCGGCCCGGCGCTCGGCCGTGATGCGCGTGTAGCGCTCGGCGTCGTAGCCCCAGGGCTCGCCGGTGGCCTCCCAGCCGCCCTTGACCCGGCGCACCGCGCCGTCCACGTCGAGGACCTTGAGCATCATCTCCAGGCGGCTCCGGCTCAGATCGACCCGGGTCTCCAGCGCCGGGGTGGACAGCACGCCGCCGTCGAGGGCCGCCAGCGTGGCCCGTACGACCGGCTCGGGGGGAAAGGCGAGAGAGGCGAAATATGCCCAGATGGCCTGGTCCTCCGGGCCGGGCAGCAGGATGACCTCCGCCCGCTCGACGCCGCGCCCGGCCCTGCCGACCTGCTGGTAGTAGGCCACCGGCGACTGCGGCGCGCCCGCGTGGACGACGAACCCGAGGTCGGGCTTGTCGAAGCCCATGCCCAGGGCGCTCGTCGCGACCAGGGCCTTGATCTTGTTGTTCAGCAGCGCCTCTTCGGCGGCCAGGCGCTCGTCCGGGTCGGTCTGGCCGGAGTACGCGGCCACCTCGTAGCCCTGCTCGCGCAGGTAGGCGGCGATCTCGTGGGCGGCGGCCACGGTGAGGGTGTAGACGATGCCGGAGCCCGGCAGCTCGCGCAGGGTCTGGGCGAGCCAGGCCAGCCGCTGCTCGGCGGTGGCCAGCCGTACGACGCTCAAGCGCAGGCTCTCGCGCTCCAGCGGGCCGCGCAGCACGAGGGTCTCCTCGCCCATCTGCTCGGCCACGTCGCGGGTGACGCGGGCGTTGGCGGTGGCGGTCGTGGCCAGCACGGGCACGCCGGGCGGCAGGTCCTCGAACAGGGTGCGCAGCCTGCGGTAGTCGGGCCGGAAGTCATGGCCCCAGTCGGAGATGCAGTGCGCCTCGTCCACGACCACCAGGCCGGCGCTCTCGGCCAGCTCGGGCAGCACGTTGTCGCGGAACTCGGGGTTGTTCAGCCGCTCGGGGCTGACCAGCAGGACGTCGACCTCGCCGTCGGCGACCCGGGCGTAGACGTCTTCCCAGGTGTCGCTGTTGGCGGAGTTGATGGTCACGGCGCGGATGCCGGCCCGCTGGGCGGCGGCGATCTGGTTGCGCATCAGCGCCAGCAGCGGCGAGACGATGACGGTCGGCCCCTCGCCCAGCTCCCGCAGCAGGGCGGTGGCCACGAAGTAGACCGCCGACTTGCCCCAGCCGGTGCGCTGGACCACCAGGACCCTCTGGCGCTTGAGCACAAGGGCCTCGATCGCGGTCCATTGGTCATCGCGGAGGCGCGCGTGGTCTCCGGCGAGGGCGCGCAACCGCTCCTCGGCCGCCTCGCGGACCATCGCGGCTTCGGGAAGGACGTCAGCCATGAGGTCCTTGTTACCAGGTTTTACCGGCCTGCATAGCCGACCTTCCGGACATCTCACGCATGCCGCGCACCAGGCTCCGTCCAGGTCGCGGAACGGTCGCCACCTTCGGCACAATGTTCGACATGGCCCGACGAACGACGACGCCCCCGCCGGAGGACTTCGAGGAGCGGATCATCGATATCGATGTCTCCTCCGAGATGCGCACCAGCTACCTCGAATACGCCTACTCGGTCATCTACCAGCGCGCACTGCCCGACGCCCGCGACGGCCTCAAGCCGGTGCAGCGGCGCATCCTCTACTCGATGAACGAGATGGGCCTGCGGCCCGACCGGGGGCACGTCAAGTCCTCCCGCGTGGTCGGCGACGTCATGGGCAAGCTCCACCCACACGGCGACACCGCCATCTACGACGCGCTGGTGCGGATGGCCCAGCCGTTCTCGATGCGGCTGGCGCTGATCGACGGGCACGGCAACTTCGGCTCGCCCGACGACGACCCCGCCGCCATGCGCTACACCGAGGCCCGCCTCGCGACCGCCGCCACCATGCTCGTGCAGTCGATCGACGAGGACACGGTCGACTTCAAGCCCAACTACGACGGGCAGGAGACCGAGCCCACCGTCCTGCCGTCCGCGCTGCCCAACCTGCTGGTCAACGGCGCCTCCGGCATCGCCGTGGGGATGGCCACCAACATGGCCCCGCACAACCTGGTCGAGGTCATCTCCGCCGCCCGGCACCTGATCAAGCACCCCGACGCCGGGCTCGACGCGCTGATGCGGTTCGTCCCCGGCCCCGACCTGCCCACCGGCGGCACGATCATCGGCCTGGACGGCGTCCGCGACGCCTACCAGACCGGCCGGGGCACCTTCAAGATGCGCGCCAAGTGCGCCATCGACCAGGTCACGCCGCGGCGCAAGGGCATCGTGGTCACCGAGCTGCCCTTCAACGTCGGCCCCGAGCGGGTGGTCACCAAGATCAGGGAGCTGGTGACCGCCAAGCGGCTGCAGGGCATCTCCGACCTGAAGGACCTCACCGACCGGCACAAGGGCCTGCGCCTGGTCATCGAGATCAAGAACGGCTTCAACCCCGAGGCCGTGCTGGAAGACCTCTACCGGCTCACCCCGATGGAGGAGACCTTCGGCATCAACAACGTCGCCCTGGTCGACGGCCAGCCCCGCACGCTGGGGCTGAGGGAGCTGCTGCAGGTCTACGTCGACCACCGGATCGACGTGGTGCGCCGCCGTTCGGCCTACCGCAGGCGCAAGCGGGAGGAGCGGCTGCACCTGGTCGACGGCCTGGTCATCGCGCTCCTCAACATCGACGAGGTCATCCAGGTCATCCGTTCCTCCGACGACTCCGGGCAGGCGCGCGCGCGGCTGATGGAGGTCTTCGAGCTGTCGGAGATCCAGGCGGCCTACATCCTGGACACCCCGCTGCGCAGGCTCACCAGATTCGACAAGCTGGAGCTGGACCGGGAGCGGCAGACCCTCCAGCAGGAGATCGCCGAGCTGAGCGAGATCCTGTCCTCCGACACCCGGCTGCGCGCGGTGGTCTCCAAGGAGCTGGCGGAGGTGTCCAAGCAGTTCGGCACGCCCCGCCGTACCGTCCTGCTGGAGTCGTCCGGGGCCGCGGGCACGGTGGCCGTGCCGCTGGAGGTGGCCGACGACCCGTGCCGGGTGCTGCTGTCCTCCACCGGCCTGCTGGCCCGTACGGCCGACGCCACCCCGCTCGCCACCGAGGGCGAGCGCTCCAACCACGACGTGCTGGTGTCGGCGGTCGCCTCGACCGTGCGCGGCGAGATCGGGGTCGTCACCTCGCACGGCCGCATGATCCGGGTGAGCGTGGTCGACCTGCCCACGCTGCCGTCCGTGGCCGCCCCGCCCACACTGTCGGGCGGGCATCCGGTGAGCGAATACGTCACGCTCGTCCCCGGAGAGACGGTGGTCGGCATCGGGTCGCTCACCGGCGGCGGGGCCGGTCTCGCTCTCGGTACGGCGGGCGGCGTGGTCAAACGGGTCGCTCCGGACTATCCGGCCAACCGGGATGAATTCGAGGTGATCGGGCTGAAGGACGACGACCGGGTGGTCGGCGCCGTCGAGCTGCCGAGCGAAGACCACGACCTGGTGTTCATCGCCTCCAACGCGCAGCTTCTGCGGTTCCCGGCATCGGCCGTGCGCCCGCAGGGCAGGCCCGCGGGCGGCATGGCGGGCATGCGCCTCGACGAGGGAGCCACCGTGATCTTCTTCGGCGCGGTGGACCCCGCGCTGCCCGCCCGGGTGGTCACCATCGCCGGTTCGGCCACCGCCCTGCCCGGCACGCAGACCGGCGGCGGAAAGGTGTCCGACTACGCGGAGTTCCCCGCCAAGGGGCGGGCCACCGGCGGCGTACGGGCCCAGCGCTTCCTCAAGGGCGAGGACACGCTCCTGCTGGCCTGGGCGGGGCCCGCTCCAGCCAAGGGCGCGTCCACCACCGGCAAGCCGGTGCCACTGCCGGAGGAGCTGGGCCGCCGCGACGGGTCGGGGATCCGCATCACCAACGCCGTGGCCGCGATCGGCGGCGGGCTGGGCACGCACCCGATCATGGCCGGGTCGCCGACGCCCTCCGCCCAGGACGACTCCGACGACCCCTTCTGAGCGAGTCGCCGGCATGTCCTCGCCCTGCCTTCGCGGGTCGGGCGGGGACACGCCGCCGAGGTGCGCGACAATGAGGACATGCCTGTCACCTCGTTCATGGTCCCACTCGGCACGCCGGCCCCCGGCTTCGACCTGCCCGCGGTCGGTGGCGGACACCTCTCACTCGACGACATCAAGGGCGCTCCGGCCACGCTCGTGGTCTTCCTGTCCAACCACTGCCCGTACGTCCGGCGGATCGAGGCGGGCATCGGAGCCTTCGCCGCCGACTACGCCGATCGGGTGACCATCGTCGCCATCGGCAGCAACGACGTGGTCAACTACCCTGACGACGACGCCGGCCACCTGGCCGAGCAGGCCGCCAGGGCCGGGTTCACCTTCCCCTATCTCATCGACGAGACGCAGGAGGTGGCACGGGCGTACCGGGCGGCGTGCACGCCCGACTTCTTCCTCTTCGACGGCGACCTGCGGCTTGCCTACCGGGGCGAGTTCGACGACGCCCGCCCGAAGAACGACGTACCGGTCACCGGCGCCTCCCTCCGCGCCGCGACCGACGCGGTCCTCTCCGGCACCGCCGTACCCGAGCCCCAACACCCCAGCCTGGGCTGCGGCATCAAGTGGAAGCCGGGCAACGAGCCCACCTGATCCCCAGGGGCCTGGCACCCACCCCGCCAGGCCCCCACCCCGCCCGCTCCCGGAGCGGTCCGCCCCAGCCGTACACGGCGGCAGGGCAGGGTCAGGCGGAGGAGCGGCGGGGGGCGGTGGCGATGGTGAGGAGGAGCCGCCAGGGCTCGCCCTCCCAGGAGCGGATCAGGGTGACGGTCTCGTCGTCGGGGGTGAAGGCGTGGCCGCCGTCGGCGAAGCAGCCGGCCTGGACCAGGCCGGTCATCAGCGGGTCGTCGTCGCCCAGGGCCGCGGCGTAGGCCGCCGCGTCCAGCAGTGCCAGCGCGCACCGGGCGTTGCGCTCGTCGTCGCGCAGCTCGACCCGGTCGAGCCGCCACCGGGCCTGGCCGCGCAGGTAGGCGGCCACGGTTTGGCTCTTGCTCATGCCCTCTCCACGGTAGTCGGACCCTAAGTTAGGGCAGCGTCACTCTCCGTGGCGGCGACTTTCGCAATCTTCACCCAAGCATGTCCCGCCCATGGCCACCCGGCAGCACCCTTATCGGGACATGCTGAATCATTGTCACCATGACCGCGTTCGATGATGTGCTTGCCGGTAATCGTAAATTCACCCGCAAATTCGCTCATTCCAGCCTGACCGGGCGGGCCGCCCGCGGCCTGGCCGTGGTGACCTGCATGGACTCCCGGATCGACCCACTCGGGCTGCTCGGCCTGAAGGCCGGAGACGCCAAGATCCTGCGCAATGCGGGCGCGCGGGTGACCGACGACGTCCAGCGAACCCTCGTGCTCGCGGTCTACCTGCTCGGCGTACGCCGGGTGCTGGTCATGCCGCACACCGACTGCGGCATGACGAAGGTCAACGACGACGACGTACACCGGATGGCCGCCGAGCACGGCGTGGACACCCGCAGCCTGGAGTTTCACACCGTGCCCGACCAGAGCGAGGCGCTGCGGCACGACCTCGTACGGGTGCGCACCAGCCCGTTCCTGCCCCCGGACCTGCCGGTCGGCGGCGCCATCTACGATGTGCACACCGGCAGGCTGATGCCCGTCGAACTCTGACCATGCCGAAACCGCCCGCCGAGCGGTGGCCGGCGGGCGGGTCAGGCGTCGATGTGGTCGCGGTCGACCTCGGCCGCGTTGCCCACGATGAACTCCCGGCGCGGCGCCACGTCGCTGCCCATCAGCAGGTTGAAGATCTCCTCCGCGGCCTGGACGTCCTCGATGCGGACCCGGCGCAGGGTGCGGTGCCGGGGCTCCATGGTGGTCTCGGCGAGCTGGTCGGCGTCCATCTCGCCGAGGCCCTTGTACCGTTGCACCGGGTCCTTCCAGCGCTTGCCGCGCCGCTCCAGGTCGCGCAGCACCTTGTGCAGCTCCGCGTCGGAGTAGCAGTAGATGTACTTCTCCTGGTTGCGGCCAGGGTTGCTGATCTCGATGCGGTGCAGCGGCGGCACCGCGGCGAACACCCGGCCTTCCTCCACCATGGGCCGCATGTAGCGGTGGAAGAGGGTCAGCAGCAGGCAGCGGATGTGCGCGCCGTCCACGTCGGCGTCGGCCATCAGGATGACCTTGCCGTACCGGGCCGCCGAGATGTCGAACGTGCGGCCCGACCCCGCGCCGATGACCTGGATGATCGCCGCGCACTCGGTGTTCTTCAGCATGTCGGCGACGGACGCCTTCTGCACGTTGAGGATCTTGCCCCGGATCGGCAGCAGCGCCTGGAACTCCGAGTCGCGGGCGGCGCGGGCCGTGCCGAGCGCGGAGTCGCCCTCCACGATGAACAGCTCGGTGCGGTCGATGTCGTCGCTGCGGCAGTCGACCAGCTTGGCGGGCAGCGCCGAGTTCTCCAGGGCGCTCTTGCGGCGCTGGTTGTCGCGGTGCTCGCGGGCGGCGATGCGCGCCTTGGCGGCGGCCACCACCTTTTCCAGAACGGCCCGCAGTTGCTGCTTCTGGCCGCGCTTGGGGGCGGCGAAGACCTCCTTCAGCTCCCGCGAGACGACGTGGGAGACGATCCGCGTGGCGGCCGAGGTGCCGAGCACCTCCTTGGTCTGCCCCTCGAACTGCGGCTCGGGCACCCGGACGGTCACCACGGCGGTGAGCCCCTCCAGGATGTCCTCCTTCAGGACGGGGTCGTCGCCGTTCTTCAGCAGGCGGGTCTCGCGCAACTGCTCGTTCACCGTGCGGTGCAGGGCGCGCTCGAACCCGGTCAGGTGGGTGCCGCCCTTGGGGGTGGCGATCACGTTGACGAACGAGCGCACGGTGGTGTCGTAGCCCTTGCCCCAGCGCAGCGCCACATCGACGGTCAGCTCCCGCTCGACCTGGGTCGGCGTCATGTGGCCCTGGTCGTCGAGCACCGGGACGGTCTCGTGGAAGTGGCCCACGCCCTGCAGCCGCAGCACGTCGCACACGGCCTCGTCGCGCGCCAGGAACTCGGTGAACTCCGAGATGCCGCCGTCGAAGCGGAACTCCTCCTCGACCGGCTCCTCGCCGCGGTCATCGCGCAGGGCGAGGGTGAGCCCGGGGACCAGGAACGCGGTCTGACGCAGCCGCACATGGATCTCGTCCAGCGACAGCTCGGCGTCGGGCAGGAAGATCTGCTTGTCGGCCCACCAGCGCACCCGGGTGCCGGTGCCCTTGTGGCCGAGCCGCCTGTCGTCGCGCAGCCCGGACTTCTTCTTGAACTTGGCGGTGGGGCCCTCGCCGTCGAAGACGCCGGGCACGCCGCGCCGAAAGCTGATCTCGTAGATCCGCCCGTCGCGGTCGACCTCGACGTCGAGCCGCGAGGACAGCGCGTTGACCACGGACGCGCCGACGCCGTGCAGGCCGCCGGAAGCGCCGTAGGAGCCGCCGCCGAACTTGCCGCCCGCGTGCAGCTTGGTGTAGACCAGCTCGACGCCCGCCAGGCCGCTCTTGGGCTCGACGTCGACCGGGATGCCGCGGCCGTTGTCGCGGACCTCGATCGAACCGTCGCGGTGGAGCTCGACCTCGATGCGGGTGCAGAAGCCGGCGAGGGCTTCATCGACCGAGTTGTCGACGATCTCCCAGAGGCAGTGCATGAGGCCACGGGTGTCGGTGGACCCGATGTACATCCCCGGCCGCTTACGGACCGCCTCAAGCCCTTCCAGCACGGACAGATGACGGGCCGTGTAGGTCGTCTCCAGACGTACGGCGGTCACACCGACTCCCACTCTGCATCGAACATGTGTGCGTAGCTTACCGTTCTTCCCGATCGTGCGCGTACAAGCTTGCCATTAGGAGAGGATTGGCGTTACCTGGAGAGTGATCCCCGTCACTTTCTGACACATTCCGCTCTGGGCGTAGCGGAGGGGTGATTGGGAACGTCCAGGTCCGGTTAGATGTTGTCCCAAGTGACTGACGCCAGATCCCCGTCCCGGCGGGGATGACCCGAAAGGCGATACGTGACTGGAGCTCTCGCCCCCACCAAGCCGCTGACGGCCCTCGATCGCTGTGACCGATGCGGCGCCCAGGCCTACATTCGCGCGACCCTGCCCGTGGGTGGGGAGCTGCTGTTCTGCGCCCATCATGGGCGTCAGCACGTAGCGGCATTGCGCGATAAGGGCGCCGACATCCAGGACGAGTCCGCGCGGCTGAGCGAAACCCCTTCGATGGCACGCGACGAGGAAAGATAAAGATCAACGGACCCGGTGGCGACACCGGGCCGGCATCGGCAATCCGGCGCGCTCGCCCAGCGCCCGGGCCACGGTGCCGGGTTCCGTGAACACGACATATGCCCGTTCGGCGCCCTGTTGCCCGCACAGCGAGGGCAGGGCGCTCAGTACACCGTGAGCACCCCCCGCAAGACCGCCGTGCGCTAGGTGCCACATGCCCGGACGCATCGGCGTCGGGCGCACCCTTTCCGGCCCCCACCGGGCCGGCGAGAGACATCGGCGTGCCGTCAGGCAGCTCTGCTCTGTGCGCCGACCCTGGCCAGGGAGACTCCACCCGGCCGATCGGTGGCTCACACGCGCAATCCCGCAGGTGCCCGGCGTGCGCTCGTACATGAGCCCGTCGTGCCGGTGCGTCGGATAACAGCGCCTCCGTACCAGCGCCGTTCCGTGTGGCCGTAAGAGAGCCGCCCCGGCGGCACATCGCATGGGCAGCCGTGAGCGTGGCGAGGCGCTGCGCGTCGGCCATGCTCAGATCGTCCCTTCTGCGGTGGTCCGGCCTGGGCCACCGGCTGACTACCCGCACCGGGAACGCCCTGGCGACCACGGAGTGCCCCCGCGGTGAACCGGCGATGAGATCAGTGGGAGTCTACGACGGTTGCCCGCATCCCGTGTACGGCCGGCCTCCCCGAGGCCGACCGGCCCTGCCGAAAGCACCGGTCACCAGACGCCTGCCGGCGCCTGGTGACCCGCACTACTGCGCGACCTCAGTCGAGGTAGTCGCGAAGAACCTGGGAGCGGGACGGGTGGCGGAGCTTGGACATCGTCTTGCTCTCGATCTGGCGGATCCGCTCGCGGGTCACGCCGTAGACCTTGCCGATCTCATCCAGCGTCTTCGGCTGCCCGTCGGTCAGCCCGAACCGCATCGAGACCACCCCGGCCTCCCGCTCGGACAGCGTGTCCAGCACCGAGTGGAGCTGCTCCTGGAGCAGGGTGAAGCTGACCGCGTCGGCCGGGACGATGGCCTCGGAGTCCTCGATCAGGTCGCCGAACTCACTGTCGCCCTCCTCACCGAGCGGCGTGTGCAGGGAGATCGGCTCACGGCCGTACTTCTGCACCTCGATGACCTTTTCGGGGGTCATGTCCAGCTCGCGGGCCAGCTCCTCCGGGGTCGGCTCGCGGCCGAGGTCCTGGAGCATCTGGCGCTGCACCCTGGCCAGCTTGTTGATGACCTCGACCATGTGAACCGGGATGCGGATGGTGCGGGCCTGGTCGGCCATCGCGCGCGTGATCGCCTGGCGAATCCACCAGGTGGCGTAGGTGGAGAACTTGTAGCCCTTGGTGTAGTCGAACTTCTCCACCGCGCGGATCAGGCCCAGGTTGCCCTCCTGGATCAGGTCCAGGAACAGCATCCCCCGCCCCGTATAGCGCTTGGCGAGCGACACCACCAGCCGCAGGTTGGCCTCCAGCAGGTGGTTCTTGGCGCGGCGACCGTCTTCGGCGATCCATTCGAGTTCGGCGCGGACGTCGACGGGGAGGTTGTCGCCGTCGGTGCCGAGCTGCTCTTCGGCGAACAGGCCGGCCTCGATCCGCTTGGCCAGCTCGACCTCCTGCTCGGCGTTGAGCAGCGGGACCTTGCCGATCTGCTTCAAGTAGTCCTTCACCGGGTCGGCGGTGGCGCCGGCCGCGGCGACCTGGGCCACGGGCGCGTCATCGTCGTCGTCGGAGAGGATCAGGACCTCGTCCTCGCCCTGCGTGACGACGACCGCCTTGGGCTCACCGACCGGGTCGCTCACGACCGACTCCGGCTCGGCGTCGGATTCGGTGTCGTCGTCGGCCGTGTCGACCTCGTCGCCGGCCTCCACCTCGTCGCTCTCGACGTCGTCGAGCTCGAAGTCCTCAAGGTCGACATCGACGTCGAGATCGAGATCGACGTCACCTTCGTCATCGACGTCGGCGGGCTTGGCGTCGGCGGGCGCGGCGGCCTTGGCCGGAGCGCCGGGCTCGGGCCGCGCCTTCTTGGCCGCGGCGGCCGACGGAGCGGCGGGCTTGGGCGCGGGCTTTGCCGGGGCGGCCTTCTTGGCGGGCGCCCGCTTGGCGGCCTCGGCGCGCGCGGCCTTGTCCGCGGGCGCCTCAGGCTTGGGCTTCCTCGCGATGACCGGCTCAGGCTCGCTGACGACCGCGGTCACGGTCTCGGGCTGCGGCTCTTTGGCGGCGGCCGAGGCGGGCTTGGACTTCTTGACAGGGGCGGCCGTGCGGCGTTTGCCGGAACCGCGGGATCGCTTGGGCGCGGCGGCCGAGTCGGCGGCGGTCACCACCACGGTCACGCCTTCCTTGCTCAGGCTCCGCAGGAACCCGGCGGCGTGCGACATGGGGATGTCAGCCTCCTCGAAGGCCTTGCGGACATCCTCGGACTCAAGGAAACCCTGCGAGCGCCCACGCTCGAGCAGTCGCTGAATGACGGGCTCGTTCAGCTCCGATGGCTTTGAGCGAGTCGAACTTGCAGGCGACACGAACACCTCTCGAACGAACGCGTGGCGACAATGGACCCAAGTTGCCCGCTAGGGGCAGATGCCTTCTTGTTGTGCTGGCCGTACGGACCGCGACGGACCTGCCCAGCATTGTGACACGACCCCGCACTCCATACGGCCGCCTCCCGGCGGTTGCCCTCCACCCTAGGCCGACCGGGAGAGTAGTGCGTACGGAAGCCGCGCACTGATATCCGAAAGCAACCGTTATGACTGTTTCATTCAGTCACTCTTCGTGGCATCGGGCACGTGAATCGCCAGGACGGTAACGTCATCATCCTGCTCGTACCCCGCCAGCATACGATCTACCAGGAAGTCAAGCAGCAAATGCGGGCTTCCGACTACTTCCGGCGGGGCCTCCTGCACAACCGAACAAAGCTCCGCGAGTCCGGCATCGAGACCGCGCTTGCGGTTCTCCACCAGGCCGTCGGAGTAGAGCACCGCCGTGTGCCCCGGCGGCACACAGAACCTGAACTGCTTGCGGCTGGCCGCCCAGCCGAGCGGAGTGCCGGGTTCGGCGTCGCACAGCACCGGCACACCCTGCGGCGAGACGAGCACCGGTGGCGGGTGACCGGCCAGCGCCAGGGTGCCCTCCCCGGTGCCGGGCTCGACGACCATGTAGGCCAGGGTGGTGACCTGCTCTTCGTCCTCGGTCGCCTCGAAGACCCGGTCCAGGCCGGTCAGCACGGCCGCGGGAGGCGGGTTGGTCAGCGCCAGGGCGCGCATCGCGTTGCGGATGCGGCCCATCCCGGCCGCGGCCGTGACGCCTTTGCCCATCACGTCGCCCACCACCGCCGCGACCCGGCTGTCCTGTAGGACGAACGCGTCGTACCAGTCACCGCCGACCTGTACGTGGCGGCTGCCCGAGCGGAACCGCTGGGCCAGCATCAGCCCCGGGACCACCGGCAGCCGGTCGGGCAGCAGGCTGCGCTGCAACGTCTCGGCGGTGCGGTGCTCGCGCTCGAACAGCGTGGCCCGCTCCACCGCGAGCGCGCACTGCCCGGCCAGCGCCTCCAGGAAGACGCCGTCCTCCTGGGAGATCTTCTGGGGGCGGGTGAAGGAGAAGCGCAGCGCGCCGAGCGCCCGCCCGGCGGCCAGCAGCGGCAGGCCCACCCAGGCGCGCTCCTCGTCGTGGCCGGTGAACCTGGAGATGGTCTCGTCATCGGCGCCCGCGTCTCTGAGCTGGGTGGCCAGGCTCTCCGGCGACTCGGCGAAGACCGGCCTTCGGCTGTTGACCGCCATCGTCATGACGCTGGTCTGGCTGAGCGGGATCTCATCGCCGGGGAAGCCGGGCACGTCGGGCACGCCGGTGCCGTTGATCAGCTTCAGCACCGGGCGCTCGGAGTCGAGCAGCGCGACCGCCGACTTGTCGGCCGCCACCGCCGTACGGCCGACGTCGATGATGACCTGGACGACCTGCTCCACGGTCAGCGCCTCGGCCAGTATGGCCGTCGCGCCCTGGAGCCGCGCGGTGCGCAGCGCGGCGGCGCCGAGCTGGTCGGTCAGCCTGCCGCGCATCTCCTCGGCCTCGCGCTGCGGCGTGACGTCGGTGTTGGCGCCCACCCACTCCACCACGCGGCCGTGCCGGATGATCGGCACCGCCCTGACCTCGAAGTGCCGGTAGCCGCTGGCCCTGGTACGGACCCGGTAGTTCCATTCGAACATGGTCCGGCCGCGCAGCGCCTCCCGCCACGCCTCCTCGGTGTGCTGGCGGTCGTCGGGGTGGACGACGTCGAGCCAGCCGTGGGCGAGGTACTCCTCCAGCCCCTGGCCGGTGATGGCCCGCCAGCGCGGCGCGTCCTCGACCACCGCGCCGGACGGCGAGGTGATCCACACGAGCTGTGACTGGGCCTCCACGAGCGAGCGGTAGCGCTCCTCGCTGCGCCGCAGGTCTTCCTCGACCTGCCGGCTCTCGGTGATGTCGGCTCCGATCAGGGCGACCGTGCGCAGCAGGCCCTTCTCATCGCGCAGCGGCGAGAACGACAGCGACCAGTGCCTGGTCTCGCCGTCGGGCGTGCGGACGCGCACCCGCTGGTCACCGTCGTGGATGCCGCGGTCCTCCTCCACGACCGTGCGGAAGGCGCCCTCGATCAGCGCGGTCAGGTCGGCGGCCAGCGTCTCCCTGGGCAGCCTGCCCACCAGGCCGTCGATGGCGACCCCGACGACGTCGGCGAAGACGTCGTTGACCCGCAGAAAACGCCCTTTGGTGTCGAAGAAGGCCAGCGCGAAGGGAGTCTGGCCCATCAAGCCGTTCAGCAGTGCGGAATCCGTGACATCCACATCCGACTCCCGGGGACGGGGCACGGAGGTCTCGGCACTCATGGTCGGCACCTCCGTAGCGTGCCAGGGTCTCCCACGAGGCACATCTCCAAACTCGAGAATCGGTCTTGCGCAGCTCCGGGGGGACCGGATACTGCAGTACATCATCTGCGATGCACATGCGCGTACGGAAGCCCCGGCCGCTATGCGGTCAACGCATCCTGCCAAATCCGCCGCGCGCCGCGCAGCAGGATCAAGCTACTCGGCCTGCCCGGCGCTCCGCTTTTCCGCCCCGCCACCAGGCCATGTGCGGGTCGGTCCGCAGTTCAGCCACGGTTCAGCCGTCTTCAGTGCGCTTCAGTGCGATTCAGCCCGGCTCGGCAGCCCGCTTGGCCGCCTGCTTCGCGGCCTGCTTGGCGGCGCGGACCCTGGCCAGGGACTCGTCGTCGACCACGTCGGCGACCGAGCGGTGCGAGCCCTGCTCGCCGTACGGCCCTGCGGCCTCCCGCCAGCCCTCGGGCGTGACCCCGAGCTGCTTGCCGAGCAGGGCCAGGAAGATCTGCGCCTTCTGCTTGCCGAACCCCGGCAGGTCGTTCAGCCGGCGCAGCAGCTCCTTGCCGTCGGGCACATCGCGCCACAGCGCCGCGGCGTCGCCGTCGTAGTGCTCGACGAGATAGGCGGCGAGCTGCTGGACGCGCTTGGCCATCGAGGAGGGGTAGCGGTGGACGGCCGGCTTGCGCGCCAGCAGCGCCGCGAACTCCTCGGGATCCCGGTCGGCGATCTCGCCGGGCGACAGCTCCCCGCCCAGCCGCTCGGCGATCGTGAAGGGCCCGGTGAACGCCCATTCCATCGCGACTTGCTGATCGAGGAGCATCCCCGTGAGCAGGGCGAACGGGTTGCTGCCGAGGAGCTCGTCGGCGTCGGCCCGCTGGGCGATCTGTATGCGCATGAAACCAGCTTCGCATGTCGGCCGGAGAGGGGTTGACACCGGCGAAAGAAGATATGGAATGGGAGCGCCGGTCCCATGACGCGAAGAATGCGACCTTGTAATGCGCGATCTCGCCGCACGACCAACCGTCGGCGCCGCTGTCGGCACCGTGAGCACCGCCGTCCCGCCGGACCCCGTGATCGAGCGCCTGACCGCGGAGTTCGGTGGCGTGCCCGTGGAATCCGTGGCGCGCCGCGTCGCCGACGTGCGGACGTGCGCCAGGCACCTCGGCATCCCGGCCACCCCCGAGATCGTCGAACGGGTGGCCAGGGAACACCTGCTCGCCCTCGTCAACTCCGCGCCACCGCCGCGCATTCGCCGGTAACATAGGGGATCACCGGGCCGTGCCCACCGCACCGCACCGCCCGGTGACGCGAGAAGGTTGGGCCATCAGCGGCGCCGGGTGCGCGGCGCCCGCGACGGCCCGCCCAGTACGGCAGCCCAGGGCTCGCCCGGCCGACACAGGAGGGGTGCGTGATCGAGCGAGCCATCGCCCACGACGGCATCGGGCTCGGGCGGCCGCGCCAGGAGGTTGCGTGATCCGTAAGCACCGTCGAGCCCCCCAGGAGTCCCCGCCCCCAGACGACGTGTTCGCGGAGATGTTGCAGGCCGCACGAGAGCTGCTGGCCGTGCGCAGTCCGCTCGACGCGGAGCTGATGGTCTCCGACATGATCGGCGCGTGGTGGGGCAGGCGCCTGCCCGGCGGCGACGTGGAGCAGGTGCTCGGCGAGGGGCTGGTCGACTACGCGGCCAAGGCGGGCACGCCCGCCGGGCTCACGCTGCTGATCGCGATGGCCTACCTCGGCACCGCCAGGCAGGCGGCCAAGGCCGAGGGCGCGGCGCTGGCGCTGATCGAGTCGGGGGTGGCCCGGCCGGGCTGGGCCGACCGGGTCGGCGCGGTCAAGCCGACCGGCTGCTACGTCTCCCGCGACGCCTACGGCGACCAGGACACCGTGGTGTGCACGTTCGGCTACCGCGGCCTGACCGGCACGGCAGGCGAGGAGCGCCACGCGCTGGTGCTTGTGGTCGACTACAACATGCGCGGCATGGCCCGCGACGCCTGGGTCTCCTCCCAGGTGGACACCCTCCTGGACAAGGCGCGGGCCGAGGCCGACGGCAATCCCATGCTGCGTTTCGAGGAGTTGCCCGCCCAGCAGGCCAGGGCGCTGCTGGAGTCGGCGATGAAGGCCACCAGAGACGCCTTCGACCGGCACGGCCCGCCGCCGGTCAGCGACAGCTACGCCACCTACCACGCCTTCGCCCGCTCGCGCATCAAGGCGCTGCCGCCCGGCCGCAAGCGTCCCGCGCCGCTGCACACCGAGGCCCCCTACAACCGCGAGCGGCGGGCCATGCTGGCCGCGGAGTTCCTGGCCTCCGACGCGGCCGAGCACCTGTCCGACCCGTCGGCGGCCTCGCGCTGCGCCGACCACATCATCGACTACGGCTGCGAACAGGACTTCGGCCGTCCGCTTCGGGTCAGTCCCACCAAATGTGAGACGTTCCTGCTCGACTGGCTGCCCCGCAAGATCATGCTCAGCCCGGCGGAGCAGGAGGCGGTCCCGTACGTCCTGTCGGCGTGGGCGCGCTTCGCGGCCGGCCGTACGGCGTTGCCCGAGCCCGGCCTGCGCGCCACGCTCGACGCGATCTGGGAGGCCACCAACCGCTTCGCCGAGACCTACCGCGATCCGGCCTCGCTCGGCCTGGACCGCGAGCTGGTGGAGCGGCTGCTGCCGGACGGCGACCTGTCGGCGCTGGCCCGGCGGGTGTTCGCGTTCCCCTACCTCCAGGGCGCGCACGGCGACATACTGCTCGACCGGCTCAACCCCGCGGTCGAGGCCGACCGGCGGATCCTGCTGGAGATCGACCACCTGCACGACCGCAACCGCCCCGACTACCAGGAGCACCTGGCCTGGCACGAGGAGATCGCCAGGCGGCTGTGGAACGGCGACCCGCCACAGCTCTGGGAGGCGGCGCAGCGGCTGCTCGACCTCGGGCACGACCGGCACGACGTGCTGCACGTGCTGATCGAGATCGCCGAGCGGATCGGCGACGACCCCGACGAGCTGGCCGCCGCCTTCGACGACATCGCGGACATCCCCGACTCGCCTCCGGTCTGAGCCGGGGCGGGCGGGTCTAGGGTGGGCGTGACGGCAGGAGGTGCGGGATGGAGATCGACCTCAACGCCGACCTCGGCGAGGGGTTCGGCATCTGGCGGCTCGGCGACGACGACGCGCTGCTCGACATCGTCACCAGCGCCAACATCGCCTGCGGGTTCCATGCGGGCGATCCGCTGACGATCCGCCGCACCTGCGCCGCCGCCGTCGACCGCGGTGTGATCATCGGCGCCCAGGTCTCCTACCGCGACCTGGCGGGGTTCGGGCGGCGGGCGATGGACGTCGATCCGGAGGAGCTGTCGGCCGAGGTGCTGTACCAGATCGCCGCGCTCGACGGAATCGCGCGGGCGATGGGCGGCCGGGTGGCCTACGTCAAGCCGCACGGGGCGCTCTACAACCGGGTGGTGCGCGACGCCGCGCAGGCCGATGCGGTGGTCAGTGCGGTCGCCGCCTTCTCCCCCGTGCTGCCGCTGCTCACCCTGCCGGTCTCCGTGCTGCGCGAGGTGGCCGCCGAGCGGGGCGTGCCGACCGTGACCGAGGCGTTCGCCGACCGCGCCTACACCGCCGACGGACGTCTCGTCCCGCGGCGCGAGCCCGGCGCGGTGCTGCACGACGTCGGCGAGGTGGCGGCCCGCGCCGCCCGGATGGCCGCCGGGGGCACGGTCACCGCCACCGACGGCACCGAGGTGCAGGTCGCGGCCCGGTCGCTGTGCGTACACGGCGACACCCCGGGGGCGGTCGCCATGGCCCGCGCCGTCCGCGACGCCCTCACCGCGGCCGGTCTGTCCGTGCGGCCCTTCGCGTGACCGGCGGCCAGGCGCCCGCGATCCGGCGGGCGGGCGAGCACGGCCTGCTCGTCGAGACCGGCGAGCTGGCGATCTCCCACCGCCTGGACGCACTGCTGCGCGCCGAACGCCCGCCCGGCGTCGTGGAGATCGTGCCCGGCCCGGCGACCGTGCTGGTCGTCGCCCCCGGCGTCGATCTCGCGCGGCTGCGCGCCCGCCTTTGCGACCTCGCCCGTACGGCGGGCGAGGCGCCCCCCGCGCGCCCGTCCGGCACCGACACCGTCGTCATCCCCGTCGTCTACGACGGAGCCGACCTCCCCGGCGTCGCCGAGCTGACCGGGCTTTCCGTCCGGGAGGTCATCGCCCGGCACACCGGCACCGAGCTGGTCGCCGGCTGGCTCGGCTTCGCCCCCGGGTTCGCCTACCTGACCGGCCTGGACCCCTTGCTGCACGTACCCCGCCTGGCCACCCCGCGCACCTCGGTGCCCGCCGGGGCGGTCGCCATCGCCGGGCCCTACTCGGCCGTCTACCCGTCGGCCTCGCCGGGCGGCTGGCGGCTGATCGGGCACACCACCCTGCGCACCTGGGACGTGCGCGCCGATCCGCCGTCGATCCTGCGCCCCGGCACGCGGGTGCGGTTCCAGGTGGCGGGCCCGTGATCGACGTCCTCGCGCCCGGGCCCTACGCCACCATCCAGGACCTGGGCAGGCCCGGCTACGCGCATCTGGGCGTGCCCCGCTCGGGGGCGGCCGACGAGCGCGCGCTGACACTGGCCAACCGCCTGGTCGGCAACCCCGAGGGGCACGCGGGCATCGAGCTGACCTTCGGCGGGGCCCGGCTGCGCTTCGCCGATCCGGCCTGGGTCGCCGTCACCGGCGCGCCCTGCCCGCTGCGCCTCGCCGGGCGGGCGGCGGAGATGTACGCCCCGGTGTGGGCTCCGGCGGGCGCGGAGCTGGTGATCGGGGCTCCTGTGGCGGGGCTGCGCACCTATCTGGCGGTGCGGGGCGGCGTCGAGGTCGAGGCGGTGCTCGGCAGCCGTTCGCATGATTCGCTGTCCGGGCTCGGCCCGCCGCCGTTGCGTCCCGGCGACCGGCTGCCGGTGGGCGTGGCGGGCGACCGGCCGATCACGGTCGATGCCGTGCCCGGCCCGGCGTTCCCGGCGGCTCCGGTGCTCGGCGTGCTGCCGGGGCCGCGCGAGGACTGGTTCACCGAGGAGGCGCTGCGCGCCTTCTACGGCACGCCATACGAGATCACGCCGGAGAGCAACCGCGTGGGCGTACGGCTGCGCGGCGCGACACTGCACCGGGCCCGCGAGGGCGAGATCCCCAGTGAGGGCATGGTCACCGGTGCCGTCCAGGTGCCGCCGGACGGGCGGCCCATCGTCTTCCTGCCCGACCATCCGCCCACCGGCGGTTATCCGGTGATCGGCGTGCTGACCTCCCGCGCCCTGGCGGTCATCGCGCAGCTCCGCCCCGGTGACCAGGTCCGTTTCCGCCCCGGTGGGCCTGGAGCGTGAGTCCGCATCGCCGTGCCGGCGTGAGGCGGTACCACTTCATCGCGGGGTCGTGGCGGACGCCCCGTCCAGGGCCTTGATGATCAGGTGGGCGGCCCGGCCGAGTTCTTCGCGGACGTGGAGCGCGTCGATCTCTCCTGTCTCCGAACTCACGTCGTTTCGCCCGACCGGCATCCGGACGCAGGCCTCGTCCACGACCGCCGCCCCGGTGTAGCCCAGGACGACGCGCAGCGCGCGATGGGCGCCCTGCGCACCGGTGGTGGACGACGAGATGTTGATCCAGCCTGCGGGCTTGCCGACGATCTCGACCCCGCCGACGGTCCAGTCCAGCAGGTTCTTCAACGAACCGGGCAGATCTCCCGCGTACTCCGGCGTGCAGAACAGCAGCGCGTCGGCCTCGCTGATCAGCGCGCGGAGGCGGACGACCTCGGAGGGAAGGGGGTCGACGTCGTCATCCGGGTTGAAGTGGGGAAGCTTCGTCAGGTCGAGATAGGTCAGGCAGCGAACCGCGGTACCGAGGAGTTCGGGCACCGCCCGCACCACGGCGGTGTTGGTGGATCCTGCCCGTGTGCTGCCGCTGATCAGAAGGAGATTCATGGCGCGGCCTCTCAGGTGAGCGAGCGGGGCGGTGCTCGACGGCGAGTTCGGCTGCTCACGCTAGAACCTTGACACCGGTGTCAAAGCAAATCCGGCGTGAGCCAGGCGCAGGGCCGAACGACGGCACCCGCGCCCGCACCCCCGCTTACCGCCGGCCGCGCCATGCAGGCGGTTTCACGCGCCCTGGTCACTCGTCGTACGCCGGCGCCTTCAGCACGACCGCCGCGTTGAAACCCCCCGCCCCCCTGGCCGCCACCAGGACCGTGCCGAGCGAGCCGTCCCGGGCCTCGGTGACCAGGTCCAGGCCGTGCCGCCGGGCCGCCTCGCCGGCATCGACGTTGACGGTGGGCGGCAGCACGCCGTGCGAGATCGCCAGCGCGGCCCAGGCCAGGTCCAGTGGCGCGCCCCCCGAGCACAGCCGCCCGGTCATCGTCTTCGGGACGGTCACCGGCACCCGCCGGTCGCCGAACACCTCCCGCAGCGCCCGCGCCTCCAAATCGTCGGCGGAGACGTCGCCGGCCCCGTCGGCGAAGACGGCGTCCACGTCGTCGGGCGTGCAGCCGGAGCGGGCGATCGCCTCGCGCATCGCCCTGGCGTACTGGTGCGACTGCGCGGGCGAGCGGGTCGCGTCGGTCGCGTCGTGGGTCGCGGCCGACCCCGACACCTCGGCGTAGACGGTCGCGCCGCGCAGGTGCGCACGCCGCCACTCCTCCACCACCAGCATCGCGCCGCCCTCACCCGGGACGTGCCCGGCCGCGTCCGGGGCGAACGGCCGGTAGGCCGTGGCCGGGTCGGGGTCGCGGCTCAGCGTCTGCTGCCCCGCCTGGCACGCCATCGCGTAGGGCGACAGCGGCGCCTCGGTGCCGCCGGTCACCACCACGCCGGTGCCCCTGGCGATCAGCCGCCGGGCCTGGGCCAGCGCGTCGACGCCGCCCGCCGCGTCGGCGACCAGGACCCCGCAGGCCCCCTTGAGCTGGTGCTTGATCGAGATCTGGCCGCTGCTGGCCGCGTAGAACCAGCCGATCGACTGGTAGGCGCTCACCGAGCGCGGGCCCTCCTGGTAGAGGGCCTGGATCTCCCGCTGCCCGAAGGCGTTGCCGCCGGAGGCCGCCGCAGTCACCACCGAAAGGTGGAAAGGGAACTCCTTTCGCGTGTCCAGACCGGCGTCGGCGAGAGCCAGGTCGGTGGCCGCCAGCGCCATCCACGTCCAGCGGTCGGTCTGGACGAGCAGGCGGTTGGCCACGAACTCGGTCTCATCGAAGCCGGGCACCTGCCCGGCGACCCGCACCGGCAGGCCGGCCGCGGTGCGGTCGGGCAACTCCCGGATGCCGCTGCGCCCGGCCAGCCCGGCGAACCAGTGGTCGGCCGCGCCGATACCGGTCGGGGCGACCACCCCGATGCCGCTGATCACCGCCCGTTGCCGCACTCGTCACCCCCGGAACCTGGAAAAGATCATCGCTGACTGGAACCCGCCGAACCCGCTGCCCGCCGACAGGGCGTGCGTGACGGTCGCCTCCCTGGCCACGACCGGGATGTAGTCCAGGTCGCAGTGCGGGTCGGGAGTGGTGAGGTTGGCCGTCGGCGGCAGCACGCCGCGCTCGATCACCAGTGCGCAGGCCGCCATCTCGATGGAGCCGATGGCCCCGAGTGAGTGGCCGATCACCGACTTGATGGAGCTGATCGGCACCTGCCGCGCCGCCTCGCCGAGCGCCCGCTTGTAGGCGGCGGTCTCGTGCCTGTCGTTCTGTTTGGTGCCCGAGCCGTGGGCGCTGACGTAACCGATGTCGGCGGGGTCGAGGCGGGCCTGGTCCAGCGCCTCACTGATCGCCTCGCCAAGCTCGAACCCGTCGGGCCGCAGCCCGGTCATGTGGAAGCCGTTGGCCCTGGCCGCGGACCCGGTGATCTCGCAGTAGACCCGGGCGTCCCGGGCCAGGGCGTGCTCCAGCTCCTCCACGATCAGCACCGCGGCGCCCTCGCCCAGCACGAACCCCTTGCGGTCGGCGTCGAACGGCCGGGAGGCCCGCTCGGGGTCGTCGTTGCTCGGCGTGGTGGCGCGGATGGCGTCGAAGCAGGCGACCGTGATCGGGGAGATCGGGGCGTCCGACGCCCCCGCGATCATGATGTCGGCCTCGCCGTCCTGGATGAGGGTGTGGGCGTGCCCGATGGAGTCGATCCCAGAGGTGCAGCCGGTGGACACCACCGCCGCCGGGCCGCGCGCGCCGAACCGCACGGCCAGCTCGCTCGCCCCGGCGGCCGGGACCAGCGCGCCGTACAGGAACGGCAGCGCGTGCCGCGCCTCCACCTCCCAGTGGCGGCCGTGGTCGCTGGCCACGACGTACTCGTCCTCCAGCCGGATGGTGGCGCCGACCGCGCTGCCCAGCGACACGCCCATCCGGTCGTGGTCGATCGCCCCGGGGGTAAGGCCCGAGTCGGCGAACGCCTCGTCCGCGCACGCCATCGCCATCAGCACGAACCTGTCCAGCCGCCGGACCTCCCGCGGGGTGAACCCGTGGCAGGTCGGGTCGAAGTCGCACTCGGCGGCGATCTGCGAGCGGAACGGCGCCGGGTCGAACACGCTGATCCGCCGGATCGCCGGCTTGCCGCCGACGATCCGCGCCCAGAACTCCTCCCTGGAGCCCCCGCCCGGAGCGATCACGCCCACTCCGGTGACGACGCTGCGGCGAACGGTCATGCCGGCTCCGCGGCCGGCTCGCCCAGCGTCTCGGTCTCCACGTGGCCCAGCTCGGGCCGGGGGGCCAGCGGGGCCAGGGTGAACACCACCAGCGCCTCCTCCTCGCCGGTGTTGACCACCCGGTGCCGCACGTTGCGCGGGATGAGGACGGCGTGGTCCCGGACGGCCGCGGTCGGCGTGCCGTCCAGGTCGATGCGCACCTCACCGCGCGCGACGAACAGGTATTCCTCCGAGTAGGGGTGGTAGTGCTCGGTGATCCGCTCGCCCGGCCCGAGGCGCACCGCGCCGCAGAAGCCGAACGCCGAGCCCACCGTGCTCGGCGCGACCAGCGTGCGCAGGTCGCCGCCGCGCCGCCGGTTGGCGATCACGTCGTCGAAGCCCACGACGGCCTGGCGGCGCAGCCGCACCCGCTCGGCGATCAGGTCCATCTGGATGCGGCTGTTGCGGTTGATGTGCTCGGTCATCCCGGCGGTGTCCACCGGCGCGCCCGGCTTCATGTGGAAGTCCTGGATCCACCGCATCCGGGTGCGGTCGGCCTCCAGCGCCTCGTAGGTCCAGGTGATGTTCATGAACTCGAACGGCCCGGTCTCCACCCGCCTGGCCCGCACGGTGTAGGTGTCGAGGTCCCACTCGCGGTAGGACACCCACGACCACTGCCTGCCCTCCTCGTCGGGGTGCATGGTCAGCCGGAAGGTGACCGCGTTGGCCTCCTCCGACAGCACTTCGACCTTGGCGTACTCGGTGAACAGGTCGGTCCAGCCGCGCACGTCGTTGGTGTGCCGCCAGACGAACGCGATGGGCGCGTCGATGTCCACGACGTTGTCGGTGTGGCCGATCATGCCGCACTCTCCAGTCGCTGGTTGACCAGGTGCTTGGCCTGCTGCGGGGACGTCTCGGCCACCAGGTCGTCCTCGACGTCCACGCCGAACTTCTCCTGGATCCGGGTGGCGATCTCCATGCGGGCCAGGGAGTCGAGGTCGAGCTCTTCGAAGGTGAGCGCGAGCGACTCGTCGGGCACGTCGGGTGACAGTCCGACCGCGATGAGTAGCGTACGTAGGTCCTGATCAGTGAGTATCTGTGACATGGGTGACTCCAGGGGGAATGGACTGATTTATCGACAGATTTCAGAGGATCGGGCTCATAGGCCGCCCGCCAGGAGGTCGTTGACGAACCGGGTGGTGTGCCGCCCGTCGGCGAAGGCGGGATGGCCCAGCAGCCGGCGCAGCAGCGGGATGGTGGTCCGCACCCCCGGACCGGCCACGGTGGTCTCGGCCAGCGCCCGTTCGGCCCGGGCGATGGCCTGCTCGCGGGTGCGCCCCCAGGCGACCAGCTTGGCGATCAGCGAGTCGTAGTAGGGCGGGACCGTGCCGCCCGCCACGAACCCCGCGTCCACCCTGATGCCAGGGCCGCCGGGGAGGTCGAGCCGGTCCAGCCGCCCCGGGGTCGGCCGGAACTCGGCGTCGGGGTCTTCGGCGTTGATCCGGCACTCCACGGCCGCGCCGTCGAGGCGGACGTCGCGCTGGGTGTAGCCCAGCGGCTCGCCCGCGGCGATGCGGATCTGCTCGCGGACCAGGTCCAGGCCGGTGATCATCTCGGTCACCGGGTGCTCGACCTGGATGCGCGCGTTGATCTCCATGAAGGTCGCCACGCCGTCCGGGGCGAGCAGGAACTCCATCGTGCCCGCCCCGGTGTAGCCGACGCTGAGCGCCCCGCGCACGGCGTGCCGGCCCAGCTCGGCGCGCTGCCCGTCGGACAGCCCGGGGGCCGGGGCCTCCTCCACCAGCTTCTGGTTCCGTCGCTGCAACGAGCAGTCGCGTTCGCCCAGATGGACCGCGCCGCCGTGGCCGTCGCAGAGGATCTGCACCTCCACGTGCCTGGCCCCCGGCACGTAACGCTCCAGGTAGACATCGCCGTTGCCGAACAGGGCGCGGGCCAGCGCCACGGTCTCCCGGTAGGCGTCGCGCAGCTCGGCCGCCGAGCCCGCCACGGCGATGCCCCGCCCGCCGCCGCCCGCCGCGGCCTTGACCACCACCGGGTAGCCGGTCGTGGTGGCGGCGATCCGCTCGGCCTCGGCCAGGCTCGTCACCGGCCCGGCGCTGCCCGGCAGCACCGGGAGCCCGGCCTCGGCCATCAGCCCGCGCACCCGCGCCTTGTCGCCGACCCGTTCCATGACCTCGGGGGCGGGCCCGATGAAGGTGATCCCGTTCTCCGCGCACACCCGGGCGAAGTCGGCGTCTTCCGACAGGAAGCCGTACCCGGGGTGGACGGCGTCGGCTCCGTGCCGCCGGGCCGCCTCGATCAGGCTCGGCATGTAGAGGTAGCTGCGCCGCGAGGGCGGCGGGCCGACGCACACCGCCTCGTCGGCGAACGCCACGAACGGGGCCCCGGCGTCGGCCGTGGAGTGGACCGCCACGCACGGGACGCCCATCTCCCGGCACGTCCGGGCCACGCGCAGCGCGATCTCGCCGCGGTTGGCGATGAGGATCTTCTTGAACGGCACGCTCACGTCGCGCCCTCCACTCTGACCCGCAGCAGCTCCTGGCCGTACTCGACCGGCTGCCCGTCGGCCACCAGGATCTCCACCACCTCGCCCGGCCACTCGCACGGCACCTGGTTCATCAGCTTCATCGCCTCGACGATGCCCACCGGCTGCCCGGCCGCGAGGCGGTCGCCCGCACGGACGAACGGGGCCTCGCCGGGCTGCGGAGCGGCGTAGAAGGTGCCGACCAGCGGGGCGCGGACGGCCTTCACCTGCGGGTCGGCGGCGGCGGGAGGCGCCGGCGCGGGCTCGGCGGGCGCGTCGTCGACCGGCCGCCCGGGCTCCGCCACGGCCGGGCGCGCCCAGGCGATCTCCAGCGAGCACTCCCCCACCCGCAGCGCGACCCGCTCGACCGCGCCGGGGATCGTCTTGACCAGGCTGCTCACCTCCGCCCGGAGCAGGCGCAGCTCCTCACCGCGCGCCGAGCCCAGCACCATCGGCTCATCAGCCATCGGTCACCATTCCCAGCCGGCGAAACCTCGCGTGCCTGCGCTCCCTGCGGCCCGCGGCCGGCTCCTTGGCCTCCTCCTCGATCGCGGCGAGCAGGGCCGCGGCGAGGTTGGCCGCCGCCGCCGCGTGGTCGGCCTGCGCCCCGCCGTACGGCTCGCGGATCACCCCGTCGGCGACGCCGAGCCGCAGCAGCTCCGGCGCGGTCAGCCGCAGCGCCTCGGCCATGGCCGGGCCCTGGGAGGGGTCGCCGCACAGGATCGTGGAGCAGCTCTCCGGGCTGATCACCGAGTAGCAGGAGTGCTCCATCATCAGCAGCCGGTCGGCGACGGCCAGCGCGATCGCACCGCCGCTGCCGCCCTCGCCGGTCACCACCGAGACGACCGGCACCTGAAGGTCGGACATGCCGGCGATGGTCTCGGCGATCGCCCACGCCTGGCCGCGTTCTTCGGCCTCGACGCCGGGGGCGGCGCCCTGGGTGTCGACGAGCGTGACCACGGGCAGGCCGAGCCGGTCGGCGAGCCGCATCAGCCGCAGCGCCTTGCGGTAGCCCCATGGGTGCGGCATCCCGAAGTTGCGGGCGACCAGCTCGGCGGTGTCATGGCCCTTCTGGTGGCCCACCAGCACGACCCGTGAGCCGCCGATCGAGCACAGGCCGCCCACGATCGCGGGGTCGTCGCCGTGCGCGCGGTCGCCGTGCAGCTCGACGAAGTCATCGGCGATCAGCCGGATGTAGTCGAGGGTGGTGGGCCTGCGGATGTCGCGCGCGGTCCGGACGACGTCCCAGGCGCTGAGGCCGGTGTCCAGTTCGCCGGGGTCGGTGACGACCGCGACGCCCGGCCCTCGTCCCGAGGGCGGAGCGGGGCCGACCGCCGGGGCCGCGAGGTGGAGCACGCGGGTCAGCAGCGGGCGCAGGGACCCGCGGTGTTCCACCCGGTCCAGCAGGCCCTTGCCGTGGAGGTGTTCGGCGGTCTGGAAGCCCTCGGGCAGCGGGCGGCCGGTGGCCGCCGCGATGACGCGCGGCCCGGCGAAGCCGATCAGCCCGCCCCGCTCGGCCACCAGGACGTCGCCCAGGGTGGCGAACGACGCGGTGACGCCGCCGAAGGTGGGGTCGGCCAGCACGCAGACGCGCAGCACGCCGGCCCGCTCCAGCCGGCGCAGCGCCTGCGCGGTGGTGGCCATCTGCATGAGCGACAGCGCGCCCTCCTGCATGCGCGCCCCGCCTGAGCAGGTGATGAGGATCAGCGGGGTGCGGGTGTCCAGAGCCTCGTCGGCGGCCCTGGCCACGGCCTCGCCCACCGCCGAGCCCATGCTGCCGCCCATGAACCCGAAGTCCATCGCGAGCACGACGACCTCGTGCCCGCCGATGGCGCCCCGGCCGTGGCAGGCGGCGTCGGCCAGCGAGGTCGCGCGCCTGGCCTGGGCCAGGCGGGCCGGGTAGGGCCGGGAATCGGAGAACCCCAGCGGGTCGCCGCCGTGTACGGCGGGCGCCGGGCGGAAGGAGCCGGGATCGAGCAGCATGCGCAGCCGGCGCAGCGCCCCGATGCGCCGGTGATGCCCGCATTCGGGGCAGACGTACAGGTCGCGGGCGAGCTTCGGCACGTAGAGCAGCGAACGGCAGCGCCCGCAGGACGTCCAGCGCCGCTCACCGGCCTCGGCCGGGCCGGCGGCGGAGGGTTCCGGGACGGGCTCGGGCGGCGGGGGCGGCGGTGCGGGCGGGGGCACGGGCAGCGGCGCGAGCCCGGACGCCGGGGCGTGCGGAGGTGCGGACTCGGGATCGGGCTCCCAGCGATCGACGATGAGGGTCCGGTCGGTCACGGTTGTCTCCAGTCGTGGCTAGTGGTGACTCCGGTCAGGACACCGGCCAGAACACCGCTCTGGTCACAGGCCACGCTAGGCAGCCCCGTCCGCCCTGTCGCCCGCCGATGACATGAACTCCCGTCTCCCCTTTCCGGTGGACACGATCGTCTGATCGAGGGAGTCCCAGCCCTGGCCCGGCTGGATGAGACCGCGCTCATAGGCGTAGATGACGACCTGCACGCGGTCGCGTACGCCGAGCTTCTGGTAGAGGTGCTGCACGTGCGACTTGACCGTGCTCTCGCCCAGCAGCAACATGCGGGCCATGTCCTCGTTGCGGTAGCCGCGCACCAGCAGCCGGAAGACGTCGACCTCCCGGTCGGTCAGCCCGATCAGCTCGGGCACCGCCGAGGCCGACAGCACCGGCCTGCGGGCGAACTCCTCGATCAGCCGCCGGGTGACCGACGGCGACAGCAGCGCCTCGCCGGAGGCCACCGTGCGGACCGCGCCGACGAGCTGCTCGGTCGGGGTGTCCTTGAGCACGAAACCGCTCGCCCCGGCCCGCAGCGCGTCGTAGAGGTTTTCGTCCTGGTCGTACATCGTCAGGATCAGGACGCGGGTGACCGCCCCGCCGCCCGCGGCGGGCGGGCCGCCGTGCGCGGTGAAGATCTCCCGCGTGGCCTCCAGGCCGCCCATGCGAGGCATGTTGATGTCCATCAGCACGACGTCGGGGCGCAGCGCGCGGACCTGCCTGATCGCCTCCACGCCGTTGGCCGCCTCGCCGACCACCGACAGATCGCCCACCCCCTCGAACGTCGCCCGCAGCCCGCTGCGGACCAGCGGCTGGTCATCGACAATGAGCAGACGGACACATCTCATGAGCTTCCCCCGTCTCTTTTGATCGTCTGGCGTGCCCGCGCGCCTGCCGCAGGGCGTGCTCCTCGGCCGGCAGCCAGGCCTGCACCACGAAGCCGCCGGAGGTGAGCGGGCCGCAGGCGAACCCGCCGCCCTCGGTGATCACGCTCTCCCGCAGCCCGGCCAGCCCGTGGCCGGCCGCCGCGCGCGGCACGTATCCGGCCGGCCGGCCGCAGCCGTTGCGCACGCTCACCGACAGCCGGTCGCCGCCGAACCCGAGCCGCACCCGGACCGTCGAGCCGTCGCCGTGCTTGAGCGCGTTGGTGAGCCCTTCCCTGACCACGCGCAGGGCGATGGCCTCCACCGGCTCGGGCAGCCTGCGCTCGGCGCCGGAGATGGCCAGCTCGACCGGGCCGCCCGGCTCGTCGTGCGGCACCTGGGAGACCACCGAGGCCACCCGGGCCGACAGCGGGTCGGCGCGGTCGGGCGCGGGCTCCGCGCGGTCACCGCGCAGCACGCCCACCGTACGCCGCATGTCGGCGAGCACGACGCGGACCATGTCGTCGATCGACTCGGCCACCGGACGCGCCTGCGGCGCGACGGACGGCAGCCTCCGGGCCTGCATCGCGATCATCAGCAGCCCGTGGCCGACCGTGTCGTGCAGCTCCCTGGCGATGCGGCGGCGCTCACGGAACACCTCGGCCGCCACCGTGCCCGCTGCGGCGTCGGTCTCCGTGGCGGCCTCCCGCGCGCCGGGCGGAGCGCCGCCCGGCCGCTCGGCGGCGCGCCCGAGTGCGCGCAGCACGAAGGATGCGCCGACCACGAGCAGCGCCCCGAGGGCGGCGGCGCCGAAACACTCTCTTCCCATCACGGCACCCTGGCTCCCGTTCAGCACCGAGTCGTGCACGCCGACGACGTACACTAACTCATTGTTGCTGACCGTATGCGAAGAGTAAAGAGCGCGTAAGGTCCACTCGCCTCCCCGATTGCGCGGACGCGCCGGAAAAGGCGGCGGGCGCGGTGCGGGCGCCGGCCGCGGGCCCGGTCAGGCGGCGTGGACGGGGCCGGAGGCGCTGCGTTCGGCGATCATCGTGTGCAGCTCCATGCGCGCCGTACGACGCAGCCGCCGCAGTTCAGCGGTGACGGTGTCCTGTTCCTCACTCCTCTCGAACGCCCGGAACGCCGCCCGGTCCACCCAGTCCGACGTGATCACATACGTCGGCTCGGCCGCGTCGGTCCGGCACAGCGTCTGACGGACGCAGCCGGACCACCGGCCGGCCCAGTCGGCCACGTCCGCCCAGGCCCGCTCGAACTCCGCGGTGTCGCCCGGCCGGACGGTGAAGACGAGCACCGCCCGCACCGGCGGCCCTGGATGGGGCCCGGTGTCCATCATCCGTCCTCCTAATGATCCGCTGGGGATCGTGATCCGTTGTTGCCGAATCTCATGAGCCGTCCCTGCCAGAGTTCCGCCGGAATCGGCCGCCGTCTTCCCGCCGCCGTACCGGTCGCCCCCTCCGTCGCGTGGTGGAGACGCTGGCCCTGCGGAGGTAGACAGCGCTGATAGGCAATGACCGTGGAATCGGACGACCGCGGGAGGAGACCCATGGAGTTGAAACTGGACGGCAAACGCGCCCTGGTGACCGGGGGGACCCGGGGCATCGGCCGCGCCGTCGCGCTGACCCTCGCCGGGGCGGGCGCCGACGTCGTGACCTGCTACCGGCAGGAGTCGGAGGCCGTCGAGGCGGTACGGCGGGACCTCCGGCTGACCGGCGGCAACCACCATGTGATCCAGGCCGACGTGAGCGACCACGAGCGGGTCGCCCACCTGGCCGCCGAGTGCCGGGCCCGGCTCGGCGGGCTCGACGTGGTGGTCAACAACGCCGGCGCAGTCTCGCACGTGCCGTTCGCCGACCTGTCCCACGAGGAGTGGCGGCGGATCGTGGAGACCAACCTCACCGGCGCCTTCTCCGTGGTCCACGAGACGCTGCCGCTGCTGTCGGCGGGCGGCTCGATCATCCTGATCGGCTCACGGGTCGCCATGGTGGGACTGCCGCAGCGGGCGCACTACACCGCCTCCAAGTCGGGCCTGCTGGGGTTGTCGCGCACGCTGAGCAAGGAGCTCGGCCCCAAGGGCATCAGGATCAACGTGGTGCAGCCGGGCGTCATCCAGACCATCGACATCCCCGCCGCCCGGGCGGAGCACTACAAGTCGATCATCAGCCTGGGCCGCCTCGGGCAGGCGGAGGAGGTCGCCAACGTGGTCGCGTTCCTCGCCAGCGACCTGGCCGGCTATGTGACGGGCGCTACCATCGATGTTGACGGAGGCACGTGATCGTGCTTCGGCGCAGGCTTGAGGAGGTCGTTTGGTGACCGGCCGTATCCGCGTCCTGCTCTGGTACCGCGTGCCACCCGGGGCGGAGGCCACGGTGACCTCCGGCTACCACGCCATCGCCGACACCATCGCGGGCACGCCCGGGCTGCTCTCGACCGAACTGTGGTGCTACCCGGGCGACCCGGGGGCGTTCGCCGTGACCAGCGAGTGGGCGAGCCGCGAGGAGTTCGAGCGCTGGGAGCGCAGCCCCGGCCACCGGCCCGCGACCGCGCCACTGCGCGCGTACTACGACCCCCAGCGCCCGGTCGAGGTGATCGAGATCGCCTCGGCGTCGGAGGGCGGCCCGGCGGCCAGGGCCCGCACGGCGTGAGCACCCGCGGACGCCCCGTCGAGAAGATCGGGACCGCCCCGGCGGCCAGGGCCCGCACGGCGTGAGCACCCGCGGACGCCCCGTCGAGAAGATCGGGACCGGCCCGGCGGCCAGGGCCCGCACGGCGTGAGCGCTCGGGGGTGGCCGGTCATCGGCGACACCCCCGGCCCGCGCTACTTGGTGAAGCCGATGTCGGCGTACCGCAGGTCGTGGAAGCCGCGCGCGCCCGCGTTGGCCAGGCCGGACCGCACCGCGACGTTCTGTGGGCGCTGGTAGAGCGGCAGGACGTTGACCTGCCGCCAGATGAGCGCGTCGGCCCGGTTGACGAGCGCGCGGGCCTCGGCCGGATCGAGCTCCCGGCTCGCCTTGCGGATGGCCGCGTCGATGGCGGCGCCGCCGATGCGGCCCAGGTTGGCGTTCCAGTGCTTGCGCCCGCCGGGGGCGCGCACCCCGTCGGAGTAGAGCCCTTGCGAGCTGGACAGCGGGTACGGCGTGCCGATGTAGGAGAAGGGCGCGATGTCGTAGTCGCCGGGGATCACATACTTCGCGAAGAAGTCTTCGCCGGGGACCTCGCGCAGCACGAGTTCGATGCCGATCTCCTTGAGCATGGCCTGCGCCAGCTCGCCCTCCGACCGGCCGAGCTGAAGGCCCGCCGGGATCAGGAAGGTGAGCCGGAGCGGCCTGCCGTTCTTCTGCCTGACCGCGGGGGCCGTCAGGGCCGGGCCGCCCGCCTGGACGGGCAGACGCCAGCCCGCCTCCTCCAGCAGCCGCCGCGCCGCGGCCGGGTCGTGCCGGCCGATCTCGCCCGCGTTGGAGCGGTAGCCCCGCTGGCTGGGCATGAAGAAGTGGTTGTCCAGCGGCTCGCCGGGCCAGTCCAGACCGGCCAGGTCGGATCGGGCGATGGCCGCGCGGTCGATGCCCATCGCGACGGCCCTGCGCACGGCCGGGTCGGACAGGATCGGGCTTTCGCCGTTGAAGGTGAAGTGCCGGAAGTCGGGCCCGGCCGCCTGGCGGACCCGCGCGTCCGGGGCGTTCTTGGCCTTGCTGTAGGCGGGGGCGGACGCTCCGACATCGGCGATGTCCAGCTCGCCGGCGGCGAACGCGCCGGGCAGCGCGCCGACCGGCATGGCGCGGAAGACGATCCGGTCGAGCTTGGCGGGCGGGCCCCACCACGCGGGATCGCGGACGATGGTCACCGTACGGGCCGCCGGGTCGAAGGCGCCGAACTTGAACGGCCCCGCGGTCACCGGCAGCGCGTTCAGCCAGGACCGGTCGAACGCCTTGGGGTCGGCGTTGGTGCCCTTGGGGTAGAGCGGGGTGAACAGCGAGCGCCAGTCGGCGAACGGCCGGGCGAAGGTGATCACCACCTGGTGGTCGTCGCGGCCCTGGGCGACGCTCTTGATGTCCCGGTAGCCGGTCGTGGACGCGACCCGGCGGCCGTCGCCCCTGCCGTCCAGCGCCTTCCACTGGGCCTCGTAGTCGGCCCAGGTGATCGGGGTGCCGTCGGACCAGCGCGCCTTCGGGTTGAGGGTCAGGGTCACCACCTGCCGCGGGCGGGTCGAGGTGAGCGCGGCATCGGTCACGTAGTCGGGGTCGGGGGTGACCACGGCCCGCTCGTCGGAGCGGAACGGCGCCGGCATCAGGGCGTCGGTGACCAGCTCGACCTCGGGCAGGTTGCCGTCCACGTGGTTGCGGTTCCATTGGAGGGGGAAGTCGTCGATCCCCCAGCGCAGCGCGCCGCCGTCGGCGACCCGCTCGCGCGGCACCGGGTTGATGTCGGACGGCCTGGCCACCGTGGGCACCGCCTGGTCCGCCCGCTCCCCACCGGAGCCGCAGCCCGCAGCCCCGGCCAACGCGCCACCGACGAGCACGACGGCGCATCCCGACCGCAAGTGCCGGATCTTTCCCACAATCCCCTCCAAAGTCACACACGTGTGACCGCGCGGCGGAAACCGCCGTTCGCCCCCGATCACGAAATCACACCGCTGCGCTACAGAGTGTAATCACAACTGGACGCACCGCGATCGTTTCCGCCGCGCCCTCGCGGGGCCGGCGATCAGCCATCCGAACATCGCGGCGCATCGCCACCCGCTCCATTACCGGGCTCGCCGATCAAGCACGAGATCCGCGATCGACCGGCTCACCCACCACCGCCCACACACCACCACCGGCGACAGTGGCGAGACCAACCACACTCCCCGTACCCCCAACGGCCGGACGAACCGGCCACCGCCGAGATCACCGAGCAGGCGCGAGGTCAGCGATCGGCCAGCTCGTCCACCGCAGCCCGCACATCATCGCTGGTGACGGTGGTGAGATCGGCCGCGCTCGCGGTTTCGCCGCGCGCGGCCAGCCGGACATCGCGGCGGATCGCCACCCGCTCCATTACCGGGCTCGCCGATCAAGCACGAGATCCGCGATCGACCGGCTCACCCACCACCGCCCACACACCACCACTGGCGACGATCACGAGACCAGCCACACTCCCCGTACCCCAACAACCCGACACACCGACCACCACCGAGATCACCGATCAGGCACAAGGTCAACAATCGACCGGCTCATCCATCACCGCCGGCACACCATCACTGGTGACGGTGGTGAGATCGGCCGCACTCGCCGTACCCCCAACGGCCGGGCGAACCGGCCACCACCGAGATCATCGAGCAGGCGCGAGGTCAGCGATCGGCCAGCTCGTCCACCGCGGCCCGCACGTCATCGCTGGTGATGGTGGTGAGATCGGCCGCGCTCGCGGTTTCGCCGCGGGCGGCCAGCCGGACATCGCGGCGCATGGCGGCACGCTCGAACAACGAGCGGGCGAAACGGCCGTTGCCGAGGTTGTCGATCAGGCCCTCGCCGCAGACCCAGGTGAAGACCTCGACGAGGTCGCGTCCGGCCGCCTCGTCGAACCGGTCGCCGGCCTGCTCGGCCAGCAGTTCGGCGATCTCGGCCAGCTCGTTCGGCGCGTAGGAGGGGAAGCCGACGCGCTGGTTGAACCGGCTGGCCAGGCCGGGGTTGGTGGACAGGAAGGCGTCCATCTCCCTGGCGTAACCGGCCAGCACGATCACCAGCCGGTCGCGGTCGTCCTCGGCCCGTTTGAGCAGCGTCTGCACGGCCTCCGCGCCGAAGGCGTCGCCGCCGGAGTAACCGGCGTTGATCAGGCTGTACGCCTCGTCGATGAACAGCACCCCGCCGAGCGCCCGGTCGACCAGCTCGTTGGTCTTGATCGCGGTCGCGCCCAGGTGCTGGCCCACCAGGTCGGCGCGCTGCGCCTCCACGACGTCGGGCCGGGCCAGCAGCCCGAGCGCGGCGAAGATGCGGCCCAGGATGCGCGCCACCGTGGTCTTGCCGGTGCCCGGCGGGCCGGCGAAGACGAAGTGCCGCATCTGCGGCGGGGTGGGCAGCCCCTGCTCCTGGCGCATCCTGGCCACCCGGAGCTGCGCGGCGATGGCGTGTACCTGCCGCTTGACCGGGTCGAGCCCGGCCATCCGGTCGAGGTCGGCGAGCGCCTCCTCCAGCGTGGGGATCGCCGCGAAACCGCGGAACCTCGCGGTCAGCTCGTCGAACGCCTTGGTCACGTCGGGAATCGCGGTGACCACCAGGTCGTCGCCGCTCGGCGCGCCGCCCGCGCCCACCACCCGCACGTCGCGCGCCTGCGCGGCGGCCTCCACGAGGCTGCGGGCGAACCTGGCGTTGCCCAGCTCGTCCACCAGGCCGCGGCGCTCGACGTCGGACAGCAGCCCGGCCAGCACCGGACGCGCGTCGGCGGCGAGGCGGTCGCCCCTGCCGCGCTGCAACTCCTCGGTGATGCCGAGCAGTTCCTCGGCGCTGTAGCTGGGGAACTTGACCCTGGTGGCGAACCTGGAGGACAACCCGGGGTTGGACGACAGGAAGGCGGTCATCTCCTTCTCGTAGCCGGCCAGGATGATGATCAGCCGGTCGCGGTCGTCCTCGGCCCGCTTGAGCAGGGTCTGCACGGCCTCGGAACCGAACCGGTCGGCCTGGCCGTCGCCGGTGTTCATCAGGCTGTACGCCTCGTCGATGAACAGCACCCCGCCGAGCGCCCGGTCGATCAGCTCGTTGGTCTTGATCGCGGTCGCGCCCAGGTATTCGCCCACCAGGTCGGCCCGCTGCGCCTCCACCACATAGGGGGTCTCCAGCAGCCCGAACGCGTAGAAGATCTTGGCGAGCGTGCGGGCCACGCTGGTCTTGCCGGTGCCCGGCGGCCCGGCGAAGACGAAGTGCCGCATCGGCCGCTCGGTGGTGTAGCCCGCCTCGGCCCGCAGCCTGGACGCCTCGATGGACGCGGCGATCGAACGCACCTGCTCCTTGACCGGCAACAGCCCGATCATGCGCTCCAGCTCGCCCAGCGCGTCTTCCACCGAGATCGGCGGGGGCGCGGCGGCCTCGGCGGAGGCCGCGCCCTGCTGTGGGGCGCCGTCGCGGGCGCGGGCCTGGACCGGTTTGGCCTCGCCCGCGGTGAGCGCGGCCCGGACCCTGCGGGCGGCGGCGAACCGGTAGGCCAGCACCACGGCGGCCCCGGCCCAGGCCCCCCACAGCGCGACGACCGGGGAGGCCAGGAACAGGGCCCCGGCCAGCAGGCCCGCCACCACCAGCGCGGCCAGCGTGGTGGCCCACGGCGGGACCCAGCGGATCAGGTGGGCGATGCCGGCCACGACGCCGCCGAGCAGCATGAGCACCACGGGGGCGAAGGACTGGCTGCCGAACATGCTCTGGAAGACCGGCAGTAGCATCGCCCAGCCCGCCACGACCAGGGCCGTGGCCGCCGCCCGGGGAAAGCGCAGGGTGAGCGCGAGGAAGCCGAGCACGATGAGGGTGAGCAGGAGGGCCTTGTCGAGCTGCCAGCCGAGCGCGATGGCGACCCCGACGGAGGCGATCGCCACGACGACGTAACCCGCCCGCCGGACGCCCGGTGATATCTGGAAATAGCGAACTCGGATCTGCTCGAACAGACCCCTGGCCGCTGCACGCCCCGTCGGCCGGGCCCTGCCGGAATCCCGCATCACGCCTCCCCGGTCCGCCCCCGGTTATACCGCACGGGAGCGACATTTGGGCGCCTGCGCCACCCGGCGTTTCGCCGTGGCGCGCCGCGTGTTCCGGGGCCGGCCGGACGCAGGTGTCCGGCCCGGCCCGTCGTCTCACGGGCTCGCCTGGTGAATCGCTCGGAGGAATGCCTGGTGCCGGTCAGGCGCGGCCCGGCCGGTCACCATGGTGCCTTCCCTGATGGCGGCCCGGGTATTCGCCGATGACGACTTCCTTCGGCGTCACCCGCAGGACCTCGGCCTCGGGGTCGCCAAGGGCTATCCCGCGCACCTCGGCCCAGAACCTGCGTTCCATCGGATCGGCCACGAAGACCGCCACCTTGGGGTCGCGCTCGGCGGCCTGCCACGCCTCGTCGGCGGCGATCAGGCGGAGTTCGCCCGCGGGGCCGACCGAGGCCACGGCTCCGACGGCCAGCGCGCGGGGGCCGCTCGCGTCGGCGTAGGCGAGGACCACGCCGCGGGAGGAGGTGAACGCCCGCCGTACCTCCTGGCTCAGGCCGACGCCGGGACGGACGTCGGCGGGGGGCCACGTCCCGCAGCCCTCGCACATGACCAGGGAGGGCCGCCACGGGCCCGGGGAGCCGCGCCACCAGGCCCGTACCGCGCGCAGCGTGAACACCAGCGCCATGGCGAGCAGCGCGGCCAGCCCGGTGCGCCATCCCCACATCGCGGCCGGGCCGGGCAGGACCGCGGCCGACAGGCCCAGGCAGGCCACGAGGAGCAGGGCCAGGGCCGCGCCGAGAGAACGGTCGGCGGCGAGGACGGCCCGCGTACGGCCGGCCAGTCCGGCGGACCGCCTGATCCGCGCCAGCGCGAGCGGCACCACGAGCGCGCCGAGCCCGGCGTACGGCCGGCCGGCGCCCGCCGCCACCCCGGCCAGCACCAAGGTGACCGACCAGGCGCGGACCGCCAGTATCCAGATCGCCACGGCGGCGTCGCGCCTGGCCGTGCGCTCGGGCAGCGCGGCGGCGAACTCCGCGAGCGCGCGCACGGGCCTGCCCCGCCACCCCTCGGCCAGTACGCGGACCATCGCCAGGGCGGGCGCGTTGCCGAGCACCAGCCCGGCCGACCCCGCCCACGCCACGCCGAAACCCCCGCCGGGCAGCGTGGCGACGGCGACCGCGTAGGCGACCGCCACCAGCGGCGTCACGCCCACCGCCACGCCGAACCACAGGTCGCGCCCGAGCATCCCCGGCACATATCTCCAGGTCCGGATCTTGCGGGCCTGCCGCAGGGTGAGCGCCGCGACGATCACGAGCACCAGCAGCCCGCCGGTCCGGGCCTCGGCGCGCAGACCGGTCAGCGCCGCGACCGCCGTCACCGCCGCCAGGGCCGACGCGAGCAGCGCGCGGACCTGCCTGGACCACACCTCCAGCGCCCGCCGCGCCCGGCCGGTCTCCCGGGGATCGACGGGCCAGTCGTCGTCGTGGTGACCGCGCGGGCGTTCCCAGCGCAGCAGGGTCAGCCCGAGGTTGATCCGCGCCGCCGGATGGCCGGGGGCCTCGCGCAGCGCCGCCCGGTACGCGGCGGCGGCCCGCCCGTGCTCCCCCCTGAGCAGGGCCAGGTCCCCGGCGAGCACGCGTACGTCGGGCTCCTCGGGGGCGAACCACAGCGCCTTGGCCGCCTGGTTCCACGCCTCGCGCCGGCGTCCGGGAATCCGGCGCAGGGCCGATGCCAGGCGCAGCCGGGCGGGCCACGATCCCGGCGCCAGCAGTACGGCCCGCTCGGCCGACTCCACGGCCTCCTGGTCGTGCCCGAGGCGTTCCAGCGCCAGGCTCTCGACGCGATGCGCCCACTCCAGGCGCTGATCGCGGCCCAGCGCCTCCCGGGCCGCCTCCAGCGCCGGCTCCGGCTCCCCCGCGTTCAGCCGCGCGACCGCCGAAACGCACCACTCACGCGGATTGTCGGGATTGAGGGGGACCCATGCGGCGACAGGCCCCGGTCGGGGCGGCCGGGCCGTCGCCTCGCGGTCCCTGTCCACGACCGCAATGGTCCGTGGGAGATCACCGTTTGCCTAGGTCTCCGACACATGGCTGTATCTCTCTAGAGAGGTACTCACTCTTCGATCACACCTTGTCCGCATCTGTGGGGTTAGGTGTAGCCGATCCGCATACCGCCTGACGCATCCGGCGATGCCCGCCCCCGGGCGGGGTGCGATGGCCTAAGCTGCCACGCATGTTCGTGCGGGCCGGGTCCCCCTGAGCGGCCATGATCACGTTCGGGATGGTCGCCGACTCCCAGGTTCAGCGGGCCGGGAGCGGCAAGCGCCGCCGCCGGGTGAGCCGGTGGGCGGTGCTCGCGCTGCTGTGTTTCAGCCTGCTGCTGATCGCGGTGGACGCCACGGTCCTGCACATCGCGGTCCCGGCGCTCACCGCCGACCTCGAACCCACCGCGGTCGAACTCCTGTGGATCATCGACGTCTACTCCCTGGTGGTCGCGCCGCTGCTGATCACCTTCGGCACCCTCGGCGACCGGTACGGCAGGCGCAGGCTCGTCCTGGCCGGGTACGCGGTGTTCGGGATGGCCTCGGCGGGCGCGGCGGCGGCGGGCTCACCGGCCGTGCTGATCGTCGCCAGGGCGCTGCTCGGCGTGGGCGGCGCGATGATCATGCCCGCCACGCTGTCCATCATCCGTGAGGTGTTCACCGACCGCAGGGAGCGGGCGTTCGCCCTCGGCGTGTGGAGCGCGGTCGCGGCGGGCGGGGCGGCGGTCGGCCCGCTGATCGGCGGCGTGCTGGTGGAGCACGCCTGGTGGGGCGCGGTCTTCCTGATCAACGTACCGATCCTGCTGGTACTGCTGCCCGCCGCGGCCCGCCTGCTGCCCGAGTCCGCGGGCGCGGACGCCACCCGCCACCGCTGGGACGCCCTCAGCGCCGCGCTGTCCGTGCTCGGCATCCTTGCGCTGGCCTTCGGGCTGAAGGAGGCGGGCTCCGGGCAAGTGCTCGGCGTGGCTCCCGCACTGGCGATCTTCGCCGCCGGGGCGGGCCTGCTGGCCGTGTTCGTACGCAGGCAGCGGCGGCTGGCCCACCCGCTGCTCGACGTCGAGCTGTTCGCCCGCAGGGGATTCTCCACCGGCGTGGCTACCGTGCTGCTGGCCGTGTTCGCGCTGGTCGGCCTGGAGCTGATGCTCGCCCAGTACCTCCAGTTGGTGCTGGGCGACAGCCCCTTGGCCGCCGCCGTGCGGATGCTGCCGCTGATGGTCGCCGCCGTCGCGGGCGGCCTCTCCGCCGCCCGCCTGCTGCGCAGTTGCGGGCTGCGGGCGACCATGGGCGGCGGGCTGGCGCTCACCGCGCTGTCCCTCGCGCCGACCCTGTGGTGGGGCACCGAGAGCCACCCGGTACTGCTGACGCTGTGCTTCGCCGGCATCGGCTTCGGCGTGCAGGTGGCGCTGCTGGCGGCCTCCGACACCATCATGGCCGCGGCCCCGGAGTCCCGCGCGGGCGGCGCGGCGGCGATCGAGGAGACCGCCTACGAGCTGGGCGCGGGGCTCGGCATCGCGGTGCTCGGCACGATCACCACCGTCGTCTACGCGCCGGCCGTGCCCGGCCTCGCGGGCGTGTCCGGGGCGGCCACCGCCCAGGCCCGCCAGTCGCTGGCCGCCGCCGCCCACGTCGCCGAGCAGATCGGCGGTACGGCCGGCCGCGCCCTGCTGCGGGCCGCCCGGGAGGCGTTCGTCGGGGCGCTGCACTCGGCGATCGGCGTCAGCATCGCCCTGCTCGCCACCACCGCGCTGGCCGCCGCCGTCCTCGCGCCCCGCAGGCCGCCGGACGACGACCCTTCATGATGTTCGACCATCCCTCAGGAGGGCAGTCGGCTATGGGCAACCACGACAGGGCGGGGAATGATGAGTGACGTGCGCCGTACTCTCCACGACCTCGCCTCGCTCGCCGCCAGGCTGGGCGTGGGCGGCATCTTCTTCGCCACCGGCTGGCACAAGCTGGAGGCCGGGCTGAACCAGACGGCGGAGCAGTTCGCCACCCTCCAGGCCCCGGCCCCGCAGGTTTGGGCGGCGGTGACCATGCTGACCGAGCTGATCGGCGGGGCGCTGCTGGTCGCGGGCCTGGTGGTGGGGCCGTGCGGGCTGCTGCTGTTCGCCGAGGCCCTGGCCGTCTTCGTGATCGCGAGCGGCGACCAGAGCCTGCCGCTGACCGGCGACGTCGATCTGATCATCGCGCTGGGCGCGGCCTCGATCCTGCTGGCGGTGGGCGGGGCCGGGCGGGTGTCGGTGGACCACATGGTGGTCATCAAGCGCCGCGAGGCGGAACAGGCCGACGACTTCGCCGCCGACGCCGAGGCCGATCACGTACTGGCCTCCTGGCGGGAGGCCGACCCCGCGCCCGCGGTGACCGCCGCGCCCCGTGAGGAGAAGGACACGGCGGCCGAGCCCGGTACCGGGGACCCGGCCGAAGACGACGCCGCCAAGGCCGGCAGACCCTCCCGCGCCCCACGGTCCCGGCCGCCCGCCGCCAAGCCCCCGGAGCACCCACCGGCCCCCGAGTCCGGCGACACCCTGGTCGCGGGCGGTCGCGACAGCGCTCCCCAACGCCCGGCCGCACGCAAGACCGGAGGCCGCCGCCCGCCCACCACCCGCCCGGCGAACGACGACGAACCCTGAAAAGCCCGGCTCAGGAACGCCAGGTGACGGACGGCGGTGATCCTCGAAACACCGCCCAGAACGGCCAGAGGTCGTCGTCCGTCCGTGGGACGGACGGCCACGAATTCTGGAGGCGTGACTCAGGGGCGGGCGGGGAGGCGGCCGGACTCGATGGAGTCGAGGACGCGGGCCGCGCCGCCGAGGGCCGCCGCGCCGTACCCGAGGGTGGAGGCCACGATCCGGCAGCCGCCGGCGTCCGGGGCGATCGTGCGGACGCGCGCCTCGGCCTCGGCCGCGGGGATCAGCCAGGGCGCGAGCGGCACGTAGTGACCGCCGAGCACCACGGCCTGCGGATTGAGCAGGTTGGCCAGGATCGCCACGCCCTTGCCCAGGCTGCCGCCGATGTCGGCGAGCACCGCGAGGGTGGCCCGGTCGCCCGCCCGGGCCAGGCGTACCACCTCGTCGATCTCCGGCGCCACGACGGCCGGGGAGACCGCGGGGCCGCCCTCGGAGAACCGGCCGAACACCGCGCCGATCCCGGCGACGGCCTCCAGGCAGCCGAGCCGCCCGCAGCCGCACCGCGGCCCCGCGGGATCGACCTGCACATGGCCGAGTTCGCCGCTGAACCCCTGGCCGCCGCGCAGCAGCCGCCCGTCCACGATCACCCCCGCGCCGACGCCGACCTCGCCGGTGAGGTAGACCAGGTTGCCCGCGCCCCCGTATGGGCCGAAGCGGTGCTCGGCCAGCGCGCCGAGATTGGCGTCGTTGTCCACCTGGATGGGGAACTCCGGGTCGCGCAGCGCCGCCGCGAGGTCGTGCGCCAGGTCCACGTCATGCCAGTTCAGGTTGGGCGCGAAGCGCACCCTGCCCTCCACGCCCACGAGCCCGGGAACGGCCACGACCAGCCCGAGGACCCGCCGCTCCTCCCTGACCATCCGGTTGACCGTACGGCGGGCCAGCGCCGCCACCGCGGCCACCGCCTGGCTCGCCGACGCACCGATACCGGGAAAGGACTTGCGTAAGGTCAGCACCTGCCGTCCCGACAGGTCGACCGCCACCACGGTCAGGCCGTCGACGTTCACCTCGATCCCGGCCGCCGCGTACGGCGAGCCGTCCAGCACGAGCATCGTCGCCGGGCGGCCGACGCGGTTCTCGGTGAGCCCGGTCTCGCGTACCAGCCGCCGCTCGATCAGATCGGCCACCAGGCTGGAGACGGTCGCCTTGTTCAGCCCGGTCGAGGCGGCGATGTCGGCCCGTGAGCACGGCGCGTTCTCCCGCACGAACCTCAAGACCACCGCGAGGTTGGTCGCCCGGACGTCGGTGAAGTCAGCGGGCCGCGGGCCCGTCGTAGAAGTGATCAAGGTGAGCCTCGTTCCCGCTCGCGCCAGGCTGCGCCCATCATGCCGCATCCCCCGCCCCAGTAACATGCCGACGGTCCTGTACCGAACCACCCAAGTTTCACGAAATCCACAAGATCGGCGATGGCCCTCCAGACGGCGTGAAAGTGAATCGCGGGATCGGGAGAGTAAGGAGTGTCCGACGTTCCCGCATCGCGAAAGGCTGTACATGACGGGGAGATCTACCCGGTGGAGGCCGGTGTGACCGCGATCTCGTGGGCGGGCCCGGCGGCGGGCGGGGAGACGGCGGCGCGCCCGCTGGCCGACACCGAGCGGTTCGCCGAGGTCTTCGACGCCTTTTTCGCGGAGATCCACCGCTACGCGGCCCAGCGGCTCGGCCCCGACAACGCGGAAGACGTCGTGGCCGAGACGTTCCTGGTGGCGTTTCGCAAGCGGGCCTCCTACGATCCGGCGCGGGCGACGGTCCGGTCCTGGCTGTACGGCATCGCCACGAACCTGATCGGCAGGCAGCGGCGGCTGGAGGTGCGGACGCTGCGGGCGCTGGCCCGGCACGGCGTCGATCCGGACGCGCCGGGGCACGAGGACCGGGTCGCGGTGCGGGTGAGCGCGCAGAGCCTGCGGCCCAGCCTGGCGGCGGCGGTCGCGGCGCTCGACCGGCGCGACCGCGACGTGCTGTTGCTCGTCGCGCTCGCCGGGCTGAGCCACGAGGAGGTCGCGGCGGCGCTCGGCATCCCCTACGGCACGGTCGGCTCCCGGCTGAGCCGGGCCAGGCGCAAACTCCGCGGCTCGCTGGGCAGCGCCAATCCGATGCTCGTCGCGGAGGCCGAGCATGGGTAAGCCGCACGAGGACCTGCCCGAACTGCACGAGCTGCGGGAGCTGTACGGCGAGCCGCCGCCACCCCATCCTTCCGCCGCCGCCCGGGTACGCGCGAGGCTGGAGAACGAGCGCCGCCGCCGCGCCCGGCTGCCCTGGATGCTGGCCGCCGCCACCGCGGTGGCAGTCGTCGTGGGCACCGCGCTGCCCGCGCCCACCGCCACCTTGGCCGGGCGGTCGGTACTGCTGGCCGCCGCGACCGCCGCCGCGGCCGTTCCGGGCGAGCCCGCGGGGGCCTACTGGCATGTCAGCAGGCTCCGCAGCGAGATCCGGCAGGTCGCAGGCCACCAGATCGTGACCGAGCGGCTGAGCGAGCAGTGGGCCACCGAGGACGGTCGCCACTGGCAGGGCGATCGTGACCTCGGCACCCGCCCCAGGTCTCCCGCCGACGAGGCCGCCTGGCGCCGGGACGGCTCGCCGTCCGCCTGGTACGGCGTGGCGCTGCGCACCTCGCCGGGCAAGGGCGACCTGACCCCGGTCAGCGACCGCGCGCCGTTCAGCATCGCCGGGCGCGACCTCACCGTGGCGCAGACGCAGCGGCTGCCTGCCGATCCGGCCGATCTGGAACGCCGGGTGCGCGGCATGCTGCCCGCGGACGCGCCCGACGGCCTGCTCGCCGACGCGATGTGCGGGCTGCTGTGGAGCAAGCCCTCCCCGCCCGGCGTGCGCGCCGCCGCCTACCGGGTGCTCGCCGGGCTGCCGGAGGTGCGGTACCTCGGCGAGACCGCCGACGAGCGGGGCCGGAAGGGGGCCGGGTTCTCCTTCACCGTGCGGCGTTCGAACTCGCCGGTACTGCGGACGCTGATCATCGACCCGCGCACCTCTCAGGTCCTGTCCTCCACGGACCAGGGGCCGGGCGCGGAAGAACGCTCCGAACTCGTCCTTTCGGCAGGCTGGACCGCCAAGGAGCCGTCCCCGCCACGGATTCCGCCCGCGCCTTCGCCGTCCTGACCGGCTGAACCGGCACCTTCCCCCAGCACGGCCGTGCGCTCGGCCGTCGCCCGAAATGGAGCAAGCGCTTGTTCTGGCATGCCCGCAGAAAGCCCGTGCCCGGCCGCCGCCGCGCGCTGGATCCCCCGCCCCCGGACATCACCGCCGACGCGCTCGCGAGCCTGTTCCCCGCGGCCGACGCCGCCGAGGTGGCGCGCGGGGTGGTCACCTTCGCCGGACAGCCGCCCACCGAACTCGGCCGCACGCCCGCCGGGGGCATCGACTGGCACTCGGACCCGCACCGGAACCGGTCCTGGGCGCTCAACCTGCACACGCTGCGCTGGATGGGACGCCTGGTCGTGGAGTACGAAAGGTCCGGTGAGCACGACCATCTGGAACGCGCCACCGACATCGCCCGCGACTGGGCGCGGAGCAACCCGCGCCGCGGCGCGGACGTCAGCGAGTGGGCCTGGGCCGAGCACGCGGTCGCGCTGCGCGGGCCGGCGCTGGTGGCGCTGAGCGCCCACGTGCTCGACCCGTGGCTGGCCGTCTCCCTCGCCGAGCACGCCAACGTGCTCGCCGACCCCGCCCTGTACCGCGAGGGCCACAACCACGGCCTGGACCAGGACATCGCGCTGCTGCTGATCGGGCGGCGGCTGGGCGACGCGACCAGGACACGCCTGGCGATCGACCGCATGACCGCCTCCGCCGAACTGGCCATCGACGAGCAGGGCGCGCTGCACGAGCAGGCCCCCCGCTACGGGGTGTACGTACACCGGCGGCTGGGCGCCGCGCTGCGGCTCATCGAGAACAGCGGCCTGGAGGTGCCCGGGCGGCTCACCGCGCGCCGCGCGGTCCTCGCGCACTACATCGCGCACGCCACCCAGCCGGACGGACGGCTCGCACCGCTCGGCGACAGCCCCGCCGACACCCGTCCGCCCCGGTTCGGCGGCGCGCAGACGTCCACGGCGCGGGTGTTCGACGCCGGCTACGCGTTCGGCCGCACGGCGTGGGACGACCCGGAGGCCGCCTACTACTCGCTCCGGTTCGGGCCGGGAAGGCGGCTGCACGGCCATGAGGACCATCTCGGCGTCACTTACCAGGCGGGCGGGCACGACGTACTGGTCGAGGCGGGGTTCGACTCCTATGAGCGGACCGAGTTCAGGCGGTGGACCCTCTCCCCCGAGGCGCACAACGTGCCGATCGTGCAGGAGGCCGAGTTCAGGCCGGGCACGGCGACCTCGCTGGACGCCTCCGCCATCGGGCCGTCCAGGCAGTGCTACCGGCTCTCCGACGAGGCGTACGGCGTGCGGCGCACTCGCACGGTACTGGTCCACCACGGCCCGGACCTGATGGCGGTGCTCGACGAGGCGCCCGCCGGTCGGACGCTGCGCAACCTGTGGCACTTCGCCCCCGCGCTGCGCGTCGCGGCCACCGGCGAGGGCCGGGTGACGCTCGCCGCAGGCGACCGGCGCGTCACCCTCCTCCAGCTCCGGCCGCCGGACCACGCGCCCGCCCCAGGCCAGCTCGTACGTCAGGGCACGGTCTGCACCGGCTACCTCCGCAGGACGGAGTCGGTGACCGTGGTCTCGCCCGCCGCCTCCCGCCTGCTGACCCTGATCGTGCCCGGCCCCGGCGACCTCGACGTCACCCCCGGCCCGGAAGGGACCCTCACCGTCCACACCGCCACAGGCCCCGTCTCGCTGCCCGCCGGGCTGTTCTGAACGCCCCGGAACGGGCGTCGCGGAGACCCCCGCCAGGGATCTCCGCGACGTGTCGCCGGTCAGATCAACTGTTGTTGCAGCTCCCCTGCGGCTGCGAGGAGATGATCGGCACGTCGAGGTTGATCACGTTGCCGATGAGGTTGGTGTTGGAGCACTGCACGGCGGGCGCCGGGGCCGGGGCGGGTGCGGGCTCGAGCGTGGCGGCGGCGGGGGTGGCGAGCGCCACGGCGGCCAGGCCGCCGGCGAAGGCGAGCGCGGTGATCCTGCGCGAGAAACGCATGGGGTTCCCTTCCTGTGGGCGGTGCGTTTCCTCGATTATTACCCTCTGTAGCAATACAGGCACAGTCAGTATTGACTGGTCGCAGAGTCACCAATGTGCAGCCGGACCGCCTCTGCCCTGGTGCGCCAATCCGGTCTCAAGGCCACCACGAATACCCCATAATCTAGTCACATGTCGAAACGGGGGATGAGTCTGGCCGGGTCCGGCTCAAAGATCGCAGCGCTGGCCGTCATGGGCGTCGCCGCCGGGGTCCTCGCCGCCGGAGTCGCCCTGCCCGCCGTGGGCGGCGTTGGGCTGGGCGTCGTCGCGGTCAAGGAAGAGCTCAACCTCAATCCGGAAGACCTCAAGGAGCCCCCGCTCGCCGAGCGCACCACGGTCCTGGACGCGGACGGTAAGCAGATCGCCCAGTTCTACGAGGAGTACCGCGAGGTCGTCCCGCTCGACCAGATCGCCGACATCATGAAGACGGCGATCATCTCCATCGAGGACTACCGCTTCTACCAGCACGGTCCCATCGACATCGAGGGCACGATCCGCGCCCTGGCCACCAACCTCCACTCCGGCGGGGTCAGCCAGGGCGGTTCGAGCATCACCCAGCAGTACGTCAAGCAGGTGCTGCTCAACCAGGCCGACTCCAAGAAGGAGCGGGCGAAGGCGACCGAGGCCAGCTACGCCCGCAAGCTCAACGAGCTGCGCTACGCGATGGCGATCGAGAAGAAGTACTCCAAGGACCAGATCCTGGAGAAGTACCTGAACATCGCCTACTTCGGCGCGAGCGCCAACGGGGTGGAGGCGGCGGCCAAGCGGTTCTTCGGCGTCAAGGCGTCGGAGCTGTCGCTGGCCCAGGCGGCGACGCTGGCGGGAGCCGTACAGGAGCCCAACGCGACCGACCCGCACCGCGGCAAGAAGTACCGTGACGCGCTGGTCCAGCGGCGCAACATCGTGCTGGACCGGATGGCCGAGCTGAACAAGATCAGCAAGGCCGACGCCGCCAAGGCCAAGGCGGAGAAACTGGGATACAAGGGCACCCCGCTGCCCGGCGGCTGTGAGAACAGCCCGTACCCCTACTTCTGCATGTACGTCAGGCAGGAGATCCTGAACAACCCCGACTTCGGCAAGACCCCCAAGGCCCGGCTGGAGTTCCTCAACCGCGGCGGCCTCGCCATCAAGACCACGATCGACCCGAAGATGCAGGCCGCCGCCGACAAGGCGATCAAGAAGCGGGTCTCGCCCACCGACTACGCGATGGCCTCCGAGGCCCTGGTCGAGCCGGGCACCGGGGAGATCAAGGCGATGGCCTCCAGCCGCGCGTACGGCAACTCCAAACGCAAGAAGGAGATGTCCTACAACGTCGTGGCCGACGCCAGGCACGGCGGCGGCACGGGCTTTCAGGCCGGGTCCACGTTCAAGATGTTCACCCTGGTCACCGCCCTGGCAGAGGGCATGAAGGTGAACGACGGGCTGACCGCGGGAGCCGGGTTCAGCACCGGCTACTCCGGCTTCAAGAACTGCAAGGGCCAAAGCGTCGGCGACCCCAGCCACACCGTGACCAACGACGAGGGCGCCCCCGGCTTCCGGACCTTGCAGACCGGCACCTGGGGGTCGGTCAACACCTTCTTCATGGCCCTTGAGCAGCGGGTCGGCCTGTGCGACGTGATCAAGACGGCCAAGGCGATGGGCATCAAGCGGTCCGATGGGCTGCCCCTGGTCGAGGTCCCGGTCTTCACCCTCGGCGTGAACGAGATGGACCCGCTGACCGTCGCCAACGCCTTCGCGGTGCTCGGCGCTCGCGGCAAGTACTGCGAGCCGAAGGCGATCAGTCAGATCACCGACAGGGACGGCAAGGTCGTCAAGTACAAGCCGAAGTGCCGCCAGGCCATCGACCCCGAGGTCGCCGACGCCGCCGCGTACGTGCTCGAGGGCGTGTTCACCAAGGGCACCATGCGCGGTGTGGGCGGCATCGGCCGCGACGCCGCGGGCAAGACCGGCACCACCGACAGCCAGTCCACCGCCTGGTTCGCCGGTACCACCCCCGACCTGGCCGGAGCGGTCAGCATCGGCGACCCACGCGGCGCGGTCAACCACAAGCTGAACGGCGTGACCATCGGCGGCCGGTACTACGGGTCGGTGTTCGGGGCCACCATCCCCGGCCCGATCTGGAAGGACACGATGATGGGCGCGCTCAAGGGCGTGCCGAAGACCTCCTTCAAGCCGATCAACTCCTCGCGCTTCGGCGGCTGCGGCTCGGCGTGCGCGCCCAGGAAGAAGGCCGAGCCCGACGACGACGACGGCGACGGTGGCCGCGACGGCAATGACATCATCGTGGAACTGGGCAGTCAGGAAGGCCGGGAGCAAGGTCAGCAGGACGGCCGCGAGCCCGGCCGGGAGCAGCGCCGCGAGCAGGGCCCCGACCTCGGCTTCGGTCCGGAGCAGGGCGAGCAGCTCGGCAGGGAGCAGGACCTGGAGCGCTGACCCCCGGTCGCCACGCGGACCCCTCCCGGTCATGTTCCGGGTCTACGACACAGGCCGCCCTGCCCTCATAATTGGTGATCTACGGGCGGAGTGGGAGGAATTCCGATGCCGGAGATCAGCGCGCTGCGGCCGGGCGACCCCGCAGAGGTAGGGGGTCACCGGCTGACCGGACGCCTGGGCGACGACGTGTTCGTCGCCCAGACGCGCACGGGTGAGCGGGTCGTGGTGAAGCTGCTGCACCCCGACGTGGACCGCGAGCGCTTCCACCGGGTGATCGCGCCCCTCCAGGGGTTCTCGGCCTTCTACACGGCACGCGTCCTCACCACCGGCACCCACGGTGACCGGCTGTTCGTCGTCAGCGAGTACATCGACGGGCCCACGCTGGCCGAGTCGGGCGGCCTGGTGACCGGGGTCGGGCTGCACCGGCTGGCGGTGGGCACGATGACCGCGCTGGTCGCGATCCACCAGGCCGGGCTGGTCCATGGCGACCTGCGGCCGGGCAACGTGGTGCTCGGCCCGGACGGCCCCCGGGTGATCAACTTCGGTGTGGCCAGGGCGGTGACCTCGACGGAGACCGGGGCGACCCGCAGGGTGGAATTACCCGCCTACACCGCGCCGGAACGGCTGAGCGGAGGCCCGCCCACCGCCGCGGCCGACGTCTTCTCCTGGGCGGCGACCATGGCGGCAGCCGCCTCCGGCCGCTCGCCGTTCGACGGCGGCACGATGGCCGGCACGGTCAACCGGATCGTCAACGGCGAGCCCGAACTCCCGGACCTGGGCGAGCTGCACGGCCTGATCACCGCCTGCCTGGCCAAGGACCCGGCCAGGCGGCCCCCGGCCGGCGACGCGCTGCTGCGCCTGGTGGGCGAGCCGAGCGTGCTCACCTCACAGGTGTCGGCCGCCACGCCGCCGTCGCGGCAGGACCGGACGACCCGGCCGGTCGGCAGGGGACGCGGCGTCCTCACGGCCGGGGCGGCGTTCCTGGCCGGGGCGCTCATCGCGGGCACCGGCGTCTACTTCCTGGTCCCCGGCGGCCCCGGCCGGGCCGTCGCGGACGACAGGAAAGCGCCGGCCACTTCCACTCCGCAGCCCTCGGTGATCACCGCCCAGCCGCAGGTCACCCCCGGCTCCACGACCGCCCCGCTGGAGAAGGTCGAGGGCAAGGCCGCCAGTGACCTCAAGCTGGACCGGGCCCAGGCGACCCTGCACGAGCACCCGAAGGATCCGCTCCGCCTCCAGGCGTACCTGGAGGTGTCCAGCCCGTTCGGCAGCTACGTCAGGGACAAGGCAGGCGCCTTCAAGCAGGTCGGCACCGGCGAGGAGCCCCAGGTGTCGCCGGACGGCACCTGGGTGGTGCTCAACCCGTGGCTCAAGTTCCGCGACTCCGACACCGACCACGTGCGGTTCCTCCGCCCGGACACCGGCGAGCAGTTCACCGTGTCCACCGTGAAGAAGCCGCTGACGACCATGACCCCGGTGTGGTCGAGGGACGGCTCCAAGGTGGTGCTCTCGGTGCACGAGGACAAGAAGATCCGGCGGATCACCGGTTTCGTGGTCATCGACGTGCGCACGCGGACCGCCACCCACGTCCGGACGGAGTACACCGACGACGCCGCGCTGGCCTTCACCTTCACCCCCGACGGCACGATCGCGCGCGGCTACTACGACGGCAAGGTCACCGGGATGGAGTACTACAACCTGTCCGGGCAGGTCACCAAGACCTTCCACTGGGTGGGCAAGCCCCGTTCCCGCGACTGGTTCTCCCCGTCGGGCCGGCAGTTCGTCACGGTGTGCCCGGACGAGGAGAACTACTGCGTGTGGGACGCCAGGACCGGCAACCGCAGGGCCACCGTGCCGGCCGACGAGAGCGGGCAGCTCCTCGGCTGGTTCAACGAGAACCACCTGCTGGTCCAGGATCCGGTGAAGGGCAAGAAGGACGCGGACCAGGTCAAGGTCATCGACTTCGTCGGGGCGACCAGGCGGGTGCTCGCCGATGTGCATCGGCTGAAGGCGTCGCTTCAGTTCGCCCGCCCGGCACGCTGATGGCCGCCGCCCCGCTCCGGCCCGGCGACCCGGCGGCGGTCGGCGGGTACACGATCCTCGGCAGGCTCGGGCAGGGCGGGCAGGGGGTCGTCCTGCTCGGCGAAGGGCCGGGCGGTGAGCGGGTGGCGATCAAGCTGATCCAGGCGGGCCTGGCCGATGGCGACGCCCGCGGCGCGTGGGCCGGTGAGATCGGGCTCGCCCGCAGGGTGAAGGCGTTCTGCACCGCCCAGGTGCTGGACACCGGCGAGTCGGGCGGCGTGCCGTACATCGTCAGCGAGTTCGTGGACGGGCCCAGCCTGGCGCAGGTGATCAAAGAACGCGGGCCGATGAGCGGGGCCGAGCTGCGCCGCGTGGCGATCGGCACGCTCACCGCGCTGGCCGCCATCCACCAGGCCGGGGTGGTGCACCAGGACTTCAAGCCGGGGAACGTGCTGCTCAGCAGGGACGGCCCGCGGGTGATCGACTTCGGCATCTCGCGCGCGCTGGACGCCGCCGAGACCACCGGCGAGGGGCTGCTCGGCACCCCGCCGTTCATGGCGCCCGAGCAGTTCGCCGGGCTGCCCTCGGGGCCGCCCGCGGACCTGTTCGCCTGGGGGTCCACGATCGTGTGCGCGGCGACCGGCCGCCCGCCGTTCGGTTCGGGCGACCTGACGGCCGTGATCGCCGGCATCCTGCACACCGAACCGGACCTCGGCGCCCTGGACGGCGAGCTGCGCGAGCTGGTCGCGCGCTGCCTGGCCAAGGACCCGGAGGCGCGCCCCACCGCGACGCAGGCGCTGCTCACCCTGCTCGGCCATCCGGTGCCCGAGGTGCGGTTGCTGGCCGAGGGCCAGGAGTCGGCCGCCCCTCCCGCGCGCCGCCGCCGGTGGCCGGTCGTGCTTGTGGCCGCGGCCTGCGCGGTGGCGGTGGCGGTCGCGGCGGGCGTCCTGCTCACCCGTACGTCCGGGCCCACCGAACCGAGATCGGCCCCTCCCACGGCTCCCGCGCCCAAGGGCGGCCGGATGCCGGTGAAGTCGACCTCCGAATTCCGCATCCCCGGCACCGGGATCATCCTGCGCGAGAACGCCGCCGACCCCGTGTCGGTCTCCAGCTACATCGACCGCCGCGGGGAGGGCGACGGGTTTCCGTCCTACGTGCGCGACCCGCGCACCCGTCGCTTCTCCTACTATGGGGGCTTCCAGGAGCCCGTCACCTCACCGGGCGGCGGCTATGTGGCCTCCGTGACCGCAGGCGCCCCAAGCGACCTGAGCTTCGAGACGATCCGGATCGCCGACCGGGTGCGCGGGCAGGAGGTGCGGATCAAGAGCGTCGCCAGACCGGCGTACACCGCCTCTCCGGTGTGGCGCGGCGATGGCCGGTTGCTGTTGCTGACCATCTATCCCGAGCCCGGCACCGGACGCAAGGAGACCGACGGTTTCGTCGTCGTCGATCCGGCGGCGCGGACCGCCTCGGTGGTGTCCCTGCCCGGAGGGCACGACTCGGCCTACTACTGGGGCGGGGACGGCTCGACGGTGCTGCACCAGAGCGCGGGAGGCACGGTCGCCGTGCACGACCTCAAGGGCAGGGTGCTGCGCTCGTTCCGCGGCGTCGGGCAACTGCTCGGCATGAACGCGGCGAGGTCATGGGCGGGCACGGTGTTCGGCACGGCCTGCCCGGGTCTTTCGGTGAGCGTCTGCCTGTGGGACGCCGCCTCCGGCGCGCGGCGGGCGTCGGTGCCGCTGCCCGAGCGGGTCGTCGTCCGGGGCTGGCTGGACGACCTGCACCTGCTCGCGGTGCGGTCCGGCCCCCGCACCACCGAAGTGATCATGCTGGACCGGCGCGGCGCGGCCGTGCGCACGCTGGCCGAAGGGCCGACCGCCGATCTCGGCGACGTCACCCTGTGGTTCACCGCGAACTGACCGGCCGTTCAGGCCGGCGCGCCCACCCGGTCCACGATCTGGTCGGCGCCCTCCTCGCGGGCGCAGTGCGCGCAGCAGTACCACCGGTCGCCGGCCTGTACGCCGTGCCCGATCACCCGGCAGCCGCAGTGCTCGCACACCGGGGCCATCCGCTGGATCGCGCACTCGAAGGAGTCGAAGATGTGGGTCACCCCCTGCGCCCGGATCTCGAAAGCCATGTCGTAGTCGTTTCCGCAGGTCTCACAGCGTGCCAACGGTCTCTCCCCCATCGCGTCCCGAACGCGTGCTCCGAAGGAGGACTACCCGGGGCCGGGCCATCAAGTCGCCCGCGCATCGGCAAGTTACGACCACCCGGGCGGGGACGGCGTCCTGCCTGCCTCCGCCGAAGGCAGGTCACCGTGCCGCCACGGGCGGCGTGGCGGAAATGCGGCGCGACCGGACGGCCGGGCGGCGCTAGGCCGCGACGGGCGCCCGGTGCGGATCGACCGCGCGGCCGTCGGGCAGCAGCAGGCCGGTGTCCTCGAAGAGCAGGACGCCGTTGCACAGCAGGCTCCACCCCTGGTCGGGGTGTGCGGCGATGACGTGTGCGGCTTCGCGATCGGCAGAGTAGGCATTGGGGCAGGTCGGCTGGTGCTGGCACATGATGGCACCTCTCAGGGTGGCGCTCGTGCGTGCGTGCATGTCCCATTCTGCCGAGCGCCACCGACACTTTTCCTGCTCGACGGGGCCATGCACCTTCACGACTCCAGAATGTTCCACGCCGCTGAAGAACCGCTTGCAGAACACTGAACCTTCGCACAACGCCGGCCGGCGCCCGTGGCCGATGCCGACCAGGGCACCCCGGCGCGGACCTGCGTGACCGGCGGCCCACACCCGAGGATTCGTCATATAACGCAGGGAATTCCACTATTTTTGTGGGCAATGTCGTCGCCCCTGGAGTCCTTCCCCCGATGACCACCGCACTACGGGCCGCCCTGGCCTTCACCCTGCTCGCGGGTTTCTACGCGCTGGTCGGTCTCATCTTCGCCGGCGCCGTCTTCTTCGACGTTTACCTGTTCGTCGATTTCCACGCCCGTGGCATCCAGGTGGCCGCCGTACTGACGCTCGCCGCCATCGCGCTCGCCAGGGCGCTGTGGATGGTCAGCCGGGCCAGACCGGGCGAGGAACCGGGCGTGGCCGTGGACCAGCGGCAGGAGCCGGAGCTATGGCGGGTCGTCACGGACCTGGCCCAGCGGGTGCGCACCGCCCCGCCCGACGAGATCCGGCTGGTGGCCGAGGTCAACGCGGCGGTGGGCGAGGAGACGCGGCTGCTCGGCCTGGTGGCCACCCGCCGCCGGATGTACATCGGGCTGCCCCTGCTCCAGGCCCTCACGGTTGACGAGATGCGCGCGGTGCTCGGGCACGAACTCGGCCACTACAGCGGCGCGCACACCCGCCTCGGCGCGCCCGTCTACCGGGGCAGGGTGGCACTCGGCGCGGCCGTCGGCCACCTGGGCCGCCACCCCGTGCTGCAACGCGTCTTCCTCGCCTACGCCAAGCTCTACATGCGCGTGTCCCAGGCCGTCTCGCGGCGTCAGGAGCTGGAGGCCGACCGGTTCGCGGTCACCATCGCGGGCCGTGAGGCGATGAGCGGCGCACTGCGCAAGGTCCGCTTCACCGCGCTGGGCTGGGACCTGTTCATGTCGGGCTACGTGAGCATGGCGGGCGCGGCGGGCAGCCGCCCGGCGCAGGTCATGGCGGGCTTTTCGGCGATGCTGGCCGAACCGGGCAGGCAGGCCGAACTCGCCTCCGCCGCCGGGGAGCCGGAGACCACCTCGCCCTACGACTCCCATCCCAGCCTCGCCGAACGGCTGGCCGCCATCGCCGCGCTGCCCGACCCCGGGCACGTCCCGGACCGGCGGCCGGCCACGGCGCTGCTGGTCGATCCGGCGGTCGCGGCGAACGCCGTGGAGGGCACCATCTGGTCCCCGCAGGCCCTGGCCACGCTGCGGCCGGTGCCGTGGGAGGACATGGTGGCGGCGGCGATGTACGAGATGCGCAACGCCGAGGCGCTGCACGACCTCGCCGTGGCCGGGCAGCGGGTGATGGGCACGCCGCTGCCGTACCTGGACGCGGCCTTCGAGGCGCTGGCCAGGGGGCAGGCCGCGGCGCTCACCCACGAACTGCGGCAGCTCGGCTGGAATCCATCGGAGACGCTGCTCGGCGGCGTGCTCGGGCAGGCGCTGGAGGCGGTGCTGATCCAGCACGGCGAGGCCCGCTGGCGGCTGTCGTGGTCCGGCCCGGCCCGGCTGCTCTACACCGATGGCGAGGAGGTGGCGCTGTCGCACTACGCCGCCAAGGTCGCGAGCGACCCGTCGTCCATCCCGGGTCTTCGCGAATGGCTGGCCGAGCAGGGGATCGCCCCCGGCTACACGCCACCGGCCACGCGGGCCGCGCCCGTCGGCTGATCCGCGCTACGCGCGGCAGACGTCCTGGTAAGGCAGGTCGGGCAGGGCGGTCTGCCACTCCTTCTCGGTCAGCGTACGGCCCGCCCGGCGGCACGCCGCCGCCGCCAGCCACTCCGGGTCGGTCCTGACCCGGGAGAGCCGGCCGTCGCCGTCGAGCGTGGACAGCCACCTGCCGTCCGGGGAGAGCGCCAGGGCGGCGATCCCGGCCGCCTGGCCGACGACCGGGCGGCCCAGCGCCCGGCCGCTGGTGGCGTCCCACAGCGTGATATCGCCGGAGGAGTCCGCGGTGGCGGCCAGCCCGCCCTCCGGCGGCGGGTCGGTGGAGAAGGCCGCGGAGAACGCGAGGTTGGTGACGCCGCGCCCGGTGCCGCGTAACGGCAGGTCCAGGAACTCCGCCGCGCCCGGCCGCCACACGGCCAGCGGGTCGTCGGCGGCGAACGCGGTGCCGTCCGAGGCGAAGTCCGGGGCCGCGGCCCCGCCCTTCGCGGTCATCGGCACGCCCTGCCGCCCGGTCGTCGCGTCCAGCAGCCGGACCCCGTCCTCTCCGGTCATCGCGACGGACCGGCCGTCCGGGGTGAACGACAGCGCGCTGACCCGCTCGGTGTCGAAGTTCCAGCAGACCCCGCCGCCCGGCAGCTCCCACAGGACCACGCGGAGCGAGGGCGCGACTGTCCGCTGGCCGAGCGAGGCCAGCCGCCGGCCGTCGGGACTGAAGACCAGCCACTCCTGGTACTCCACCGGCATCTTGGTGAGGGTGGCCCGTTCGCCACCGGTCGCGGTGTCCCACACCCCGATCTTGCCGCGGCCGGTGTGCCCGCTGGCCGCGACGAGCCGGCCGTCCCGGCTGAACGTGACACGGAAGCGGGGGTTCTCGCCCTTGTCGGGATCGACGGCCAGCACGCGGTCCGGGGCGCCGGGACGGGTGAGGTCGCGCAGCCGTACCTCGCCGGTGGCGTCGTCGCGCCCGGCGACGAGCCGCCCGTCCGGGCTGAGCGCCTGCCAGCGCTCCTCGCCCCCGGTCACGCCCTGGAGATCGAGGCCGGCCACCGTGTCGCCGTCGAGGTAGCGCAGGGTGCGGCCGTCGGTGTCGAAGGCGACCTTCGGCGGCAGCCCGGCCTCGGGCACCATGGCCCGGACCGGGATCTCGTGGTCCAGCGCCAGACTGCGGTCGCGCAGCCGGTAGATCTGGAGCCCGCCCGCGGTGATCGAGGCGAGCAGCCGGCCGTCATGGCTGAACCGCAGGTCGCCGCCGTTCCATCGGTCGAGTGACTCGCCCTGTTCCTCCCCCGTCTTCGGGTCGTGCAGGCTGATGATGGTGTCCAGGCCGGAGGCCATCGACCGGCCGTCCGCACTGACCGCGATCTTGTGGCCGCAGCCGGGGCAGCGCGGCAGCAGCGCCCGCCGCTCGCCGCCCGGCGGGGCGATCCGGCTGACGCCGCCGTCCAGGCTGGGGATCAGCACCGCGCTCGCGTCGGGCATGGTGGACGGGCCGCAGCAGTCGGGGACGGGGATGCTGTGGCCGGTACGCGTGTTCCACAGGGTGACGCCCTGGCCGACGCTCACCGCGAGCAGGTCCGACGCCTGGTCGTAGCCGATGGAGAAGTCGTAGTCCTGGTAGTCGGGGGGAAGCCGGTGGATCCAGGGGCGCGCCTCGCCGGTGCCGAGGTCCCACAGCCGGATGCGCCCGCCCGCGGTGACGGCCAGCTCCCTGCCGTTGGGGCTCAGCGCCACGCTCTTGACCGGCGCGGACTCCCCGATCGGGAAGCTGCCCGTACGCCTGCCGGTGCGCACGTCCCAGATCCGTACCTCGCCTCCGCTCACGCTGACCAGCGTGCGGCCGTCGGAGCTGAGCGCGCGCGCCGCCGAGGCCGCGGGGTCGCGGAACACGCCCACCTCCGGCCGGGCGATGGACGCGGTCAGGGCCTCCCTGGTCTCCGGCAGCGGGGCCAGCTTCCAGGCCGCGACGCCGAGCAGCATGGCGCGGGCGGGGTCGGTGGTCCGCAGCGCCTCGGCCATGCCCGCGATCCTGCGGGCCTCGGCCTCGACCCGCCGGGCGTCGGCCACGGCGCTCTGGCGTACCGCGAAGGCCCCGGCCACCAGCGCGAGGGCCAGCAGCGTGGCCATCGTGGCGGTCAGCGCCCGGCCCCTGCGCACCCGGCGGCGGGCCAGTGCGTCGGCGGCCTCCAGGAAGTCGCGTTCGGCGGGGGTGAGCGTGATGTTGCAGCGCTGGGTGGCCGCCCAGTGCAGGGCCTCGGCCAGGTCGCCACCGGCGAGCAGGTCGGCGTCCTTCCTGCCGCGGGCCCGCCAGCGCCTGGCCCCCTCGGCGATCGCGTCGTGGACGGCGAAGCCGTCGCGGTTGGCGGCCACCCAGGCGCGCAGCCGCGGCCAGGCGTGTACCAGGGCGGGCCTGGCCAGCGTGACCTCCTCGCCGCTCACGGTCACCAGGTAGGAGAAGACGGCCAGCACCCGTTCGGCCTCGGGCCGCCCGTCGGTGAGTTCGGGCACCGACGCGGCGCGCAGCGCGAGCCGTCCGTCGCCGGTCATCGTGACCAGGCGCAGGAAGACCTCGGGGACCGCCGCCTGCTCGGCCGGGTCCAGCATCTCGTACGCCTGCTCGGCCAGGGTGCCGAGCGCGGGGTCGCCGAGCGCCGGGTCGCCGGTCGGGGTCCGCACCCCGCGCGCCTCCGAACTGCCCTCGGCGAGCAGCCGCGAGACGTCCGGCCCGCTGTCCCCGCTGATCAGGGCGTGCAGCAGCGCCTTTGCCGCCGGGCGCTCGGCGGGGTCCTTGGCGAGCGCCGCTCCGACCAGATCGCGCAGTTCCAGCGGCAGCCTGCCGAGATCGGGGTCGGTGGAAAGGACCCGGTGCATCACCGCGCCCAGGCTCTCGCCGCGGAACGGGTCCTCGCCGGTCGCGGCGAACACCATTATCCCGCCCCAGGCGAACACGTCGGTCGCGGTGTCCGCCCGCTGGCCCATGAAGATCTCCGGGGCCATGTAGGTGGGGGTGCCCGCGACCAGCCCGGTCGAGGTGAGCGACATCTCGGGGGTCCGGGCCACGCCGAAGTCGATGACGCGCGGGCCGTCCGGGCCGAGCAGCACGTTGTCCGGCTTCAGGTCGCGGTGGATCACCCCGGCCTCGTGGATCGCGGTCAGCGCGGTCGCGATCGCGGTGGCCAGCCGGTGCAGGTCGCCTCCGGTGAAGGTACGGCCGGCCGCCACGGCCTGGCGCAGGCTCGGCCCCGCCACGTATTCGGAGACGATGTAGGGCCGCCTGCCGTCCAGGTCGGCGTCCAGCACCTGGGCGGTGCAGAACGAGGCGACCCGCTGGGCGGATGCGGCCTCCCTGGCCAGCCGGTCGCGCAGCCCGCGCCGGCCGTCCGGGTCGCCGCGCAGCACCTTGATCGCCACGCGCCGCCCGTCGGTCGCGTACGCCTCGTACACGACCCCCTGTCCGCCCGCGCCCAGGCGGCCAGAAAGCCAGTACTCGCCCAGCCGATGCGGGTCACCATCGCTCAGCGACTGCGCCATTCCTGCCCCCTGCACTCGTAGCTGGGGTGTTGGACGTCGAATCCGGCGGCAAAGTTCTCGTTCGAACGCAGGCAAAAACGTGCGTGTAAGTGATCCCCTGGAAGTGCGCCTCCCATTCCACCTCTTCGAGGTCCGCCCGCCGCGGCCGACACGAAGTTGGACGTCGGGAACGGCGCGGAAGTTCGGTGGCGGTGTCACGTTCGCGGGCGCCGTCCGGTCAAAGTCGACGGAAGACCGTCGTCGGACATGAGGAGAAGCCATGAGTCAGCGTCTGAGCATGCCGGAGGTCGCGCCCGCGGCGTATGAGGCGATGCTCGGCCTGGAGAAGTTCATGCGGTCGAGCGGCCTGCCGAAGTCCACCTATGAGCTGGTGAAACTGCGGGCCAGCCAGATCAACTCCTGCGGGCTCTGCGTGGACATGCACGCCAACGACATGAAGGAGGCGGGTGAGAGCCTGGAGCGGATCTTCAGTGTGGCGGCCTGGCGGGAGACCTCGTACTACACCGACGCCGAGCGGGCCGCGCTGGCGCTGACCGAGGAGGCGACCCGGCTGGCCGACCGGGCCGAGGCGGTGCCGGACCACGTGTGGGACGAGGCGGCCAAGCACTACGAGCCGCCGGTGCTGGCCGCGCTGGTGATGGCGATCGCCACGATCAACGCCTGGAACCGCATCGGCGTGACGCTGCGCGTGCCCGCGGGCGCGTACCGGCCGCGCGGCGGGCGGGCGTAGCGCGCAAGGGATCGATCCGTTGCGGCCCGGCCGCCGTCCCCGTCAGGTCGGCCGGGCAGGCCCCTTGCAACCGTTCGTCAACCTCTTTGGTGGAAGGTCGGTATGTCCGGCAGCCGAGCCGGTGGAAGGAGGCAGATCATGCGACGCATCACGATCACCAAGCCGCACAGGGCGCGGCGCCCCGCCGCCACGAACGGGCTCGACCTGCGCTCGCCGTCCGGCCGCAGGCTTCCCTACTGACACAAGGGTCACATCGGCCCCACGAGCCGCTTCTTTACCGCGGTCTTACGGGCTGGACTGTAGTTGTCTTCTGGTAACGAAATCATCACGACGGGGGCTTGAGATGAGGAAGCTCGTAGCGGTGGCGCCGCACGCCGCGCGCCACAAGATCCGTGACATCCGCTCGGCGCGCCGCCGTCCGGCGACGGCCGCCCCCGATCCGGCGGTCGTGGACCTGCGCGCCTGGACCGGCCGCAACGTCATCCCCTTCCCGCGCGAAGGCGGCCCCACCCCAGCGGCCTGACCCCGCCACGACCCGCAGCACAGCGCCCGGACGGCTCCCGCCGCTCCGGGCTTTTGCTTGCCCGGCTCGTTACCGAAGATCGCGCCGGAGCGGCGATTGATCGCTGATACATGCCCGATGGTTGACCCTCACGCCGAATTCAGGCAAGCTTTCGCCATACTTCGCCGATTATTGGCATGTATGAGTGATTTTTGCGGGTCGTGGCGATCCGCTCCACAGAGAGGGGACATCGCGCGTGCTAGAGCCCGCCAAGCGGTACACCGGCTACCGGTCCTACGACTACCTGGAGCCCGGCTCCGACTACCGGGTGTTCGACCTCGCCCCCGAACTCGGCCGGGTGCCCGCCTACGAGGGGGTGCCCCTCTCCGGCGAGCAGAAGGACCGGGTGCGCCGCCTGCTGACCGACAACGTCGTGGTCTCCCTGCACGACCACCCCTCGGTCTTCCCCACCGACATCGCACAGACCGTCGAGTACAACCGCACCGCGCGGCACCACACCGGCTACGCGGGCCTGGCGCGGTCCGGCATGACCGCCGTTTTCGACAACCTGATGGACGGCACCTGCTGCATCACCAGCCAGGCCGGCTGGAAGTGGACCGACGTCGTGGCCGACATCGGCATGCGGCTGTCCGACCTGGCCCACCAGGACTACGTGATCAAGGTCGAGCGCCTGGGCGATATCCGCACGGCGCACGAGACCGGCCGGATCGGCCTGGTCCTCGCCCTTGAGGCGGCGACCATGATCGAGAACGAGGTGGACCGGATCGACATGCTGTACGGCTTCGGCGTACGGCAGATGGGCATCGCCTACAGCGAGGCCAACACGCTGGGCAGCGGCCTGCGCGAGCGCAACGACGGCGGCCTGACCATCTTCGGCGAGAAGGCCGTGCGCCGGATGAACAAGCTCGGCATCGCGATCGACGTCTCGCACTCCGGCGACCGGACCTCGCTCGACACGATCAGGCACTCGGACAAGCCCATCCTGATCACCCACGCCGGGGCCCGCTCGGTGTGGCCCACCAACCGGATGAAGCCGGACGAGGTCATCAAGGCCGCCGCCGAGCGCGGCGGCGTCATCGGCCTGGAGGCCGCCCCGCACACCACGCTGTCCCCCGGCCACCCGCGCCACTCACTGGAGTCGGTCATGGACCACTTCACCTACTGCGTGGACCTGGTCGGCATCGACCACGTGGCGTTCGGCCCCGACACGCTGTTCGGCGACCACGTCGGGCTGCACGACACCTTCGCCGAGCACCTGTCGATCAAGCAGGCGCACGGCAGCGCCTCCTACGAGAAGGTCCCCTACGTCGACGGCCTGGAGAACCCGGCCGAGTGTTTCTGGAACATCATCGCGTGGCTGGTCCGCAACGGTTACTCCGACGACGAGATCACCAAGGTCGTCGGCGGCAACGTGCTGCGGGTGCTGGAAGAGGTCTGGTACTGATGAGACGCATCGCACTGGCGGCGGCAGCCGCCGCGCTCGCCACCGCCGTGGCGGCCTGCGCCCCGAGCACCCCGTCGTCGGGGACGGGCGGCGCGACGGGTGGCAGCGGCGGAGCCGGGGCCGGCCGGATCACCATCGGCACCACCGCCGACGTGGTCAACTACAACCCGCTGGTCGGCAACAGCCGTACCGACACGTGGGTCACCAACCTGATGTACCCGCACCTGATGCAGATGGACGAGGCGGGCCAGCGGATCCCCTACTTCGCCACCGAGTGGTCCTACGGCGACAAGGGCAAGACCGCCACCGTCAAGCTGCGCGACGACCTCAAGTGGTCCGACGGCAAGCCGGTCACCGCCGATGACGTGGTGTTCACCATCGGGGCGGTGCAGAAGGAGAAGTTCGGCGTCGTGGCCGGGCTGATCACCGCCCTGGACAGGGCCGAGGCGGTCTCCCCGACCGAGGTGAAGTTCCATCTGAGCCGCCCGGACGGCACCTTCCTGCACAACGTCGGCTTCTGGATGCCGATCGTGCCCAAGCACGTCTTCGAGAAGGCGCCGAGCGTGCAGAAGTTCGCCAACGCCGAGAACTGGGTGAGCGCCGGGCCGTACCGGCTGACCAAGGTCGAACGCGGCCAGCGCTACCTGATGGAGCGGGTGGAGTCCTTCGGGCCCGCGCCCGGCGGCAAGCCGGGCGTCAAGGAGGTCGTGTTCCGCGTCTTCCCCGACGTCAACACCGAGGTCCTGGCGCTGCGCAACGGCGAGATCGACATGATCGGGAACGTGCTGCCGCCGGCCACCGCCGCCACGCTGAAGAGCGACCCCAAGATCAAGCTGACCCAGATCCCGTCGCTGGGCTGGGCGCACCTGCAGTACAACACCATGCGCAAGCCGCTCGACGACGTGCGCGTGCGGCAGGCCCTCGCCTACTCGGTGGACTACGAGGCGATCAGGAAGATCGCCATGCAGGGCTTCGCCAAGTCCTCCAACGGCAGTGTGCTGACCCCCTCCCAGCCCGGCTACGTGGATCCCACGATCAAGGAGTACCCGTACGACCCGGCCAAGGCCAAGGCGCTGCTGGCCGAGGCGGGGCAGCAGAACCTGAGCGTGTCGATGATCTACGACCAGGCCGACCCCAACATCGCCAAGTGGGCGCCGATGGTCCGCGACTCCGCCAAGAAGGCCGGGATCACGATCAAGCTCCAGGGGCTTGAGCGCAACACCTACGTCGACAAGTCGCTCAAGCACGACTTCGACGTCTACGCCGGCTCCTGGGCGATCATGGACAACCCGCCGGCGAACTTCGGGCTGGCCTTCAAGTCCGGCGGTTTCATCAACTACGCCCAGGTCGCCGACCCCAAGCTCGACGAGCTCATCGACAAGGGCCAGCGCGCCCTGTCACCGGAGGAGGCCAAGGCGCCGATCCAGGAGGCCGCCCGCATCATCCGCGACCAGGTCTACGACAACGTGCTCTACGTCGAGACCTTCAACATCGCGCACTCGGCCGAGTGGACCAACTGGAAGCCGATGCCCAGCGAGCTGCTGTCCATCCTCAACCCGCTCTCCCTGGCCCAGGTCAAGCGGGCCGGCTGAGGTCGGGGAGGTCACGGTGACGCTCAAGTTCGTCGGCACGCGGCTGCTGCGCGGCCTGGTCACGCTGTGGTTCGCCGTCACCGTGACCTTCTTCCTGGTACGGCTGCTGCCCGGTGACCCGGTGGTCACGGTGGCCGACCCCAACATGACCGCGGAGCTGCGCGCCAAGCTGCTCGCCGACTTCGGCCTGGACCGGCCGCTGCTGGTGCAGTACGGCAGCTACCTCGCGCAGCTCGTCCAGGGCAATCTCGGCATGTCCTTCCGTCAGTCGCTGCCGGTCACCACGGTGCTGATGGAGCGGTTGCCCTGGACGCTGATCCTGACCCTGTCGGCGATGGCGGTGACCATCGTGGTGGGCATCCCGCTCGGCGTGCTCGCCGCCACCAGGGCGCGCGGGTGGGTCGACCGGCTCATCCAGGTCGGCGGCATCACCGCCCAGTCGCTGTTCGTGCCGAGCATCGGGGTGTTCCTGTTGTACGTGTTCGGCGTGCTGCTCGGCTGGTTCCCGATCGGCGGCGCCCTGGACCCGGACGCGACCGGCGTGGCGGCCAGCCTGAGCATGCTGCACCACCTGGTGCTGCCGTGCCTGTCGCTGGTCTTCATCCAGCTCGGCGGTTACGTGCTGACCATGCGCTCCACGCTGATCGAGACCATGGGCGAGGACTACGTGGCGCTGGCCAGGGCCAAGGGCGTACCGCCGGGCGCGGTGGTGTGGAAGCACGCCGTGCGCAACGCGCTGCTGCCCACCACCACCATCGCCGGACTCCAGCTCGGCGCGCTGGTCGGCGGCGCGGTGCTGACCGAGACGATCTACGCCTACCCCGGCATCGGCCGGGCCATCTTCGAGGCCGTCGGGCAGATGGACTTCCCGGTGCTCCAGGGCGCGTTCGTACTGCTGGCCGCGGCCGTGGTGGTGGCGAACCTGGTGACCGACGTCGCCTACGGCCTGCTCGACCCCAGGGTGCGTACCTCATGACCGCGGTGGCCGCGACGGACGAGACGAAGAAGCAGACCCGCGAACCGACGCCGCGGCGCAGGACGTGGGAGGGGTTCCGGCGCAACCCGCTCGGCATCGGCTCGGTGGCCGTGCTGGTCCTGATGACCCTGGTCGCGCTCTGCGCGCCGCTCATCGCGCCCTTCCCCGAGGGGTACGGCACGGACATCTCCCTGCCGCCGAGCGCGGCGCACTGGTTCGGCACCGACGACGTGGGACAGGACGTCTTCGCCCAGGTCATCTGGGGCACCAGGGTGAGCATCACGGTCGGCGCGGCGGCCTCGGCGCTGGCCATCCTGATCGGGCTGCTGCTCGGCGTGGTGGCCGCCTACTTCAGGCGGCTGGACACCCCGCTGGGCGTACTGATCGACCTGTCCCTGTCGCTGCCGGTGCTGCCGCTGATGATCCTGGTGGCGGCGCTGGCCGGGCCGAGCGTGACCACGCTGGTCATGGTGATCGCGCTGTTCAGCTGGCCGGAGGTGGCCCGGGTGGTGCGCTCGCAGGCGCTGGCGATCGTGCCGCTGCCGTACGTGTCGGCGGCCCGGATGCTCGGCGCGTCGGCGGGGCGGATCATCAGGAGCCATCTGCTGCCCGGCGTGATGCCGGTGGTCGGGGTGTCGGTGGTGCTGACCGTCTCACGGGCGGTACTGGCCGAGGCGGGGTTGTCCTTCCTCGGGCTCGGTGACCCGGGCAGCTGGTCCTGGGGCGGGATCTTGCACAAGGCGCAGTTGTCCGGGTCGCTCGCCTCGGCGTGGTGGACCACGCTCTTCCCCTCCTTGGCCATCTTGCTGCTGGTGGTGGCGGCGACGCTGGTCTCGGTGGCCTACAACGACGCACGCAACCACCGCGGTGAGCGGTGAGGAAGGAGCGCGCGATGCGCGTCCTGATCAACGGCAACGAGCTGAACGTCGAGGTGCTGGGCGGCGAGCGGCCCGGCGCGCCGACACTGATCGCCCACCACGGCGCGCCGGGGCTGGGATCGCTGGCCGAGCCCCGGGCCACCTTCGGCAGGCTGGCCGACGCCTACCGGGTGATCGTGTTCGACGCCCGGGGGTCGGGGGCGAGCGAGGGCCGTGAGCCGTACACGCACGAGCAGTGGGTCGCGGATGTGGACGGGCTGCGCGAATGGGCCGGGGCCGAGCGGATCGTGATGGCGGGCGGGTCCTATGGCGGGTTCATCGCGATGGAGTACGCGATCGCGCATCCGGAGCGGGTGAGCGCCCTGGTGCTGCGCGACACCGCCGCCGACAACTCCAACCAGGAGCTGGCGCTGGCCAACGCGCTCGCCTCGGCGCGCGTCGCGATCGACCGGGCCAAGCTGGACCGGATCATGTCGGGCACCGTGCGCGACGATGACGACCTGCGGGACTGCTGGCGGGAGATCCTGCCGCTGTACGACCACGACTACGACCCCGCCAAGGTCGGCGAGCGAGTGGACGCCACGCCGTACCGGTACCGGACGCACAATCACGCGTTCGCGGTGAACCAGCCGAACTACGACATCAAGCACCTGCTTCCCCGCATCACCGCGCCGACGCTGGTGACCGTTGGCCGCCACGACTGGATCACGCCGGTGTCGTGCAGCGAGACGATCGCCGGGCTGATCCCGGGCGCGAAGCTGGTCGTCTTCGAGAACTCGGGGCATTCGCCACAGGTGGAGGAGGCCGGTCTCTTCGAGGCCACTGTCCGTGATTTCCTGACAAAGACTGCTATTTCATAAAAAGTGGCGCTAACCAAGTTATAAAAGCGTCAAAATGCACCCGATGAATGAACTCGATACCCTCGATCGGAAGATCCTGGCCGCCCTGCACCTGAACGGCAGGGCGAGCTGGACCGACATAGCCCAGGCCATCGGCACCTCGACCACGACGGTCGCCCGCCGCGCCCAGCAGCTCATCCAGGACGGCGTGGTGGTGGTCGCCGCCGTGCCGCACGTCGAGCACCGCGGCCCCGTGGACGTCTTCCTGGTACGGCTGGCCTGCTCCCCCGGCACCCAGTTACGGGTGGCCGACCGCCTCGCCCGGTTCCCCGAGATAAGGTTCGTCGCGGTGGTGACCGGCAGCCACGACATCGTCTTCGAGCTGGTCGCGCCGAAGAGCCGCGACCTTTTCTCCATCCTGGTGGACGAGGTGCAGCGCATCCCCGGGGCCATGCGCAGCCAGGCCGACCTGGTGCTGCACACCTACAAGATCTCCTACGACTGGAGCCTGCAAGGCCTGGACTTCGCCCCCGGCGCGTTCGCCGCCGAGCCGATCGCGCACTCCTGCGGCCCGCACCACCTCGACGACGTCGATCGCGACATCCTCGACGTGATGCGCGACGACGGCCGGGCCAGCTTCCAGTCCGTCGCCAAGCATCTGGGCGTCAGCGAGAGCACCGTGCGGCGGCGTTTCGAGGTGATGACCGAGCGCGGCTGCGCGACGATCTCCACCTTCATCCCGGCGTCGGCGCTCGGGTACGAGGCCGAGGTGCTGTTCTGGCTGTCGGTCGAGCCCGCCCGGCTGGACGCCGTGGCCGGGGTGCTGACCGGGCACCGCGGGGTCCGCCACATCTCCGCGACGCTCGGCCAGTCGTCCCTGCTGATCGAGGTGATCATGCCGACCACGGCGGAGCTGCACGAGTTCACCAGCCGAACGCTGGCCGGCATCCCCGGCATCCAGTCGTGGACGGCCAGCGTGCAGCTCCTCACCGTCAAGCGCGGCTTCCTGCCGGTGCCGTGGGCGCAGGCGCACCTGGCCACGGTGACCGGTCAGAAGCCGGCCGGCTGACCCTCCGCGCGAGCGGGGGCCAGGCCGTACCTCGCGATGGCCTGCTCGGCGAGGTCGGGCTTGCCCAGCGCGCTCAGTGCCGCCACCACGATCCACGGCGGGTCCACCCGGAAGCGGCGGCGGACGGCCTCACGGGTGTCGGACAGGCCGAACCCGTCGGTGCCCAGCGAGGTCCACTCCTGCGGCACCCATGCCCTGATCTGGTCGGGAACCGCACGCATCCAGTCGCTCACCGCGATCACCGGCCCGGCCGCCTGCCCGAGTGCCTGGGTCACGTACGGCACCCGCCGGCGCGCTCCCGGGTCGCCGAGGGCTTCCGCGTCGCAGTCCATCGCCTCGCGGCGCAGCTCGCTCCAGGAGGTGACCGACCACATGTCGGCCGCCACCCCCCAGTCCTCGGCCAGCATCCGGCGCGCGGCGAGCGCCCAGTGCGCCGCGGTGCCGCTGGCCAGCAGTTGCAGTGAGCCGTGCCCGTCGCCCGCGTAGCGGTACAGGCCGCGGACGATGCCCTCTTCCACGCCGTCCGGCATCGCCGGCTGCGGCATCGGCTCGTTGTAGACGGTGAGGTAGTAGAAGACGTCCTCCTGCGCCTCGCCGTACATCCTGCGCAGGCCGTCGCGGACGATCGCGGCCACCTCGTACCCGAACGCCGGGTCGTAGGCCAGGCAGGCCGGGTTGGCCGAGGCGAGCAACTGGGAGTGCCCGTCGGCGTGCTGCAGGCCCTCGCCGGTCATCGTGGTGCGGCCCGCGGTCGCGCCGATCAGGAACCCGCGGCCCATCTGGTCGGCCAGCGCCCACATCTGGTCGCCGGTGCGCTGCCAGCCGAACATCGAGTAGAAGATGTAGAACGGGATCATCGGCTCGCCGTGGGTGGCGTACGACGTCGCCGCCGCGGTGAACGACGCCATGCAGCCCGCCTCGGTGATCCCCTCGTTCAGGATCTGCCCGTCGGCCGCCTCCTTGTAGGACAGCAGCAGGTCGCGATCGACGGCGTCGTAGCGCTGCCCGCGCGGCGAGTAGATCCCGGCCGTCGGGAACAGCGACTCCATGCCGAACGTGCGCGCCTCGTCCGGCACGATCGGCACCCACCTGCGCCCGCTCACCGGATCGCGCATCAGGTCTTTGACCAGGCGGACGAACGCCATCGTGGTGGCGATCCCGGCACCGCCCCTGGGTTTGGCGGCGGCCTCGAACGGCCTGGCGTCCGGCTCGGGCAGCGGCGCTGCGCGTACCTGGCGGGCGGGTACGTACCCGCCCCTGGCCGCGCGCAGTTCGGCCAGGTAGGCGGCCTCCGGAGAGCCGGGGCCGGGGTGCGCGTACGGCGGCATGTCGCCGGCGAGCGCCTCGTCGGACACCGGCAGGCCGAGCCGGTCGCGCATCGCCCGGAACTCGTCCTGGCTGAGCTTCTTCATCTGGTGGTTGGCGTTGCGCGCCTCGACGCCGGTGCCGAGCGTCCAGCCCTTGACGGTCTGCACCAGGATCACGGTCGGCACGTCGGGGGTGTCCAGCGCCGCGCGGTAGGCGGCGTGCACCTTGCGCGGCTCGTGCCCGGCCCGGGAGCCGCCGACGATCGCGGCCAGCTCGTCGTCGCCGAACCGCTCGGCCGGCCCGCGCAGCGGCCCGGCGAACAGGTGCTCGCGGATGTAGGCGCCGTCGCTGGCGGAGTAGGTCTGGAACTGCCCGTCGGGCACCTCGCCCAGCGTCCGGGCCAGCAGATCGCCGCCCGGGGCGTCGAACAGCCGGTCCCACGCGCCGCCCCACAGCGACTTGACCACGTGCCAGCCCGCGCCCCGGAAGACGCCTTCAAGCTCCTGGACGATCCGGCCGTTGCCGCGCACCGGCCCGTCGAGCCGCTGGAGGTTGCAGTTGATCACGAAGGTGAGGTTGCCGAGCCCTTCCCGGACGGCCAGCGTGAGCGCCGCGGTCGCCTCCGGCTCGTCCATCTCGCCGTCGCCGAGGAACGCCCACACCCGAGAGCCCGAGGTGTCCTTGATGCCGCGGTCGCGCAGGTAGCGGTTGAACCGGGCCTGGTAGATCGCGTTGATCGGGCCGAGCCCCATGGACACCGTCGGGAACTGCCAGAAGTCGGGCATCGCCCGGGGGTGCGGATAGGAGGGCAGTCCGCCGATCGTCTCGCGCCGGAAGGCGTCCAGCCGCTGCTCGGTGAGCCTGCCCTCAAGGAAGGCGCGGGCGTAGACGCCCGGTGAGGCGTGGCCCTGGAAGTACACCTGGTCGTCGGCGTTGAAGAAGTGGTTGAACCCCACCTCGTACAGCCACGCCGCCGAGGCGTAGGTCGCCATGTGCCCGCCGAGCCCGAGCCGGCTCCCCCGGGTGACCATCGCCGCCGCGTTCCACCGGTCGTAGGCGGCGATGCGCTCTTCCATGTCCAGGTCTCCTGGATAGTCCGGCTCGGCCGCGGTCGGAACCGTGTTGATGTACGGCGTCGCGCCCAGGCCCACAGGGACCGCCTGTCCGAGCCGCGCGACCAGGAAGCGCGCCCGGTCGGGGCCCGCCTCCCGGATCACGGCGTCAATGGACTCCAGCCACTCGGCGGTCTCTTCGGGATCCAGGTCATGGATCATCCTTTACCCCCAACGTCGGGCGTTTGATTCATAGGATGATTACATGTCCACTCTAATCCTGCTGACAGTGGGGACCGGCTCGGGATACCGGCTCAGGGGACCAGCGGCTCCAGCAGCCGGCGGGGGCGGCGCAGGGCGATGCTGACCGGGTCGGTCTGGGTGTGATCGGCCTCCGGCGCGGGGCGCATCTCGATCTCCCGGAGCGCCGGCACGACGCCGCAGCCTGAGCAGGCCGCGTTGGGTTCGAGCGGGACACCGCACGGCTGGTGGAGGAAGATCCGCCAGCGGTCGGCCGACAGGTGCCGTTCGCCCCACCGGGCCAGCGCGAACACCACCGGCCACAGTTCCTGCCCCATCTCGGTCACCACGTACTCGTGGCGCGGCGGCGAGTCCCGATAGCGGCTCTTGCGCAGCACTCCGGCCTCGACCAGTGCGCTGAGGCGCTGGGACAGCACGGCTCGCGGGATCTTCAGGTGGGTCAGGAAGTCGCCGTAGCGGCGCACGCAGTACAGCTAGCGTGCTGACGGTTCAATGAACGAACCTAGAAAGGCGGCCCTTTGACCTCCCCGTCCACCCTCGCGCCGCGCGCCGCTCCTCGACCCGGGGCTGTGGCGTCGCCCGCTGTTCCTGGTCTCCACGGGCGGCACCCTGGTCACCGGGGTGGCGGTGATCGGATTCCTGAGCTACCTGCCGACCGCGCTGCAACTCGCGCACGGCATCTCCGCGCTGACCACCGCGCTGTTGCTCTCGGCGTGGTCGGGCATGTCCTTCCTGACCGCGCTCCAGGCGAGGCGGCTGCGCGTACGGCCGGCCGTACTGCTCGCGGCCGGGCTGCTGATCGCCGCCGCGGGAGCACTGCCGCTGATCGGCGCGGCGGGCCCGGCGCCCTCCTGGCCGCGGATCGCGCTCACCCTGGCCGCCGCCGGAGCGGGCAGCGGCCTGATCAACGCCGCGGTCACACACCTGTCCATCGAGAGCGTGCCCGCCGAACGGGCCAGCATGGGCGCGGGGGCGGGCAACACCGCCCGCTACGCGGGCGCCGCCATCGGCGTCGCCGCCATGAACGCGCTCACCGGCACCCTGGGCCTCTCCACGGCCATGAACACCGGCGTGATCGCCGCCGCCGCCATCGCCGCACTGGCCGCCCTGGCCACCCTCGCCCTCACCCGGCCGGCGTCGTCGTCGCGGGCGTCCTGAGCACGCCGAGCGCCCGGCCTCCCATGAGGCCGGGCGCTCGAACGCACTACAGCCGCTGTCAGCTACAGCCGCTGGTGGAGCCGCAGCCCTCGCAGACGTAGCAACTGCCGGCGGGGCGCATCTTGGTCCCGCAGGTCATGCAGAGAGGAGCGTCGGCGGTGCGGCCCTGGTGACTTTCCAGTGCCCGCACCTCCTGGGGGGCCGGGTCCGGGCGAGGCGCGTCCTGGGCGGGCGCGCGCTCGATCGGGGCCGACTGGGCCAGCGCCTCGGCGTCCATCACCTCTTCGTGCTGGGCCGCCGGGTCCTCGCCGCGCTGCTGCGCGGCGCGCTCGGAGGCGGAGAAGATGCCGAGCGCGGCCCGCTCGTCGTAGGGCAGGTGGTCCAGGGCGAGCCTGCGGAAGATGTAGTCCATCACCGAGGCGGCCATCCGGACGTCCGGGTCGTCGGTCATCCCGGCCGGGTCGAACCGCATGTTGACGAACTTGCTCACGTACGTCTCCAGCGGCACGCCGTACTGGAGGCCGATCGAGATCGCCACCGAGAAGGCGTCCATCACGCCCGCCAGCGTCGAGCCCTGCTTGGACATCTTCAGGAAGACCTCGCCGAGGCCGTCGTCCGGGTAGGAGGAGGCGGTCATGTAGCCCTTCGCGCCGCCCACCGTGAACCGGGTGGTGGTGCTGGGCCGCTGGTTCGGCATCCGCCGCCGGGTCGGCCTGGTGATCTCCACGACCTCCACGACGGGCGGCTCGGCCGGCTTGTCCTCGCCGGCCTTGTCGCCGCCCTTCTTGGCGATCGACAGCGGCTGCCCCACCTTGCAGTTGTCCCGGTAGACGGCCAGGGCCTTCAGCCCGAGCTTCCAGCCCTCCCGGTAGACCTGCTCGATGTCCTCCACCGTGGCGGACTCGGGCAGGTTGACCGTCTTGGAGATGGCCCCGCTCAGGTAGGGCTGGGTGGCGGCCATCATCCTGACGTGCCCCATCGGCGCGATCGCCCGCTCGCCCATCGCGCAGTCGAACACCTCGTAGTGCTCCGGCCGCAGCCCCGGTGCGTCCACCACGTGCCCGTGCTCGGAGATGTACTCGATGATCGCCTCGACCTGCTCCTGCTGGTAGCCCAGCCGGACCAGGGCGCGCGGCACGGTCTGGTTGACGATCTGCATCGAACCGCCGCCGACCAGCTTCTTCAGCTTCACCAGCGCCAGGTCCGGCTCGATGCCGGTCGTGTCGCAGTCCATCATCAGCCCGATGGTCCCGGTGGGCGCGAGCAGCGACGCCTGCGCGTTGCGGTAGCCGTTCTTCTCGCCGGTCTTCAGGCACTCCGACCACTGGCGGGTGGCCTCGCGGTGGATACCCGTGTCCATGCCGCCGATCGTGCGCAGGTCGTCGTTGGCGGCGGCGTGCTTGCGCATGACCCGCTTGTGCGCCTCGGCGTTGCGGGCGTACCCGTCGTAGGGGCCGACCACCCCGGCGAGCTCGGCGCTGCGGCGGTAGGAGACGCCGGTCATCAGGCTGGTGATCGCGCCCGCGATGGCCCGCCCGCCGTCGGAGTCGTAGGCGTGCCCGGTCGCCATGAGCAGCGCGCCGAGGTTGGCGTAGCCGATGCCGAGCTGCCGGTACGCGCGGGTGGTCTCGGCGATCTTCTCGGTCGGGAAGTCGGCGAAGCTGATCGAGATGTCCATCGCGGTGATGATCAGCTCGGTCAGCTTCACGAACCGCTGGACGTCGAAGGACCCGTCGTCGCCCAGGAACTTCAGCAGGTTGATGCTCGCCAGGTTGCACGAGGAGTTGTCCAGGTGGACGTACTCCGAGCAGGGGTTGCTGGCGGTGATCCGGCCGGTCTCCGGGGTGGTGTGCCAGGAGTTGATCGTGTCGTCGTACTGGATGCCGGGGTCGGCGCACTCCCAGGCGGCCTTGGCCATCTTGCGGAACAGGTCACGCGCGTCCAGGGTCTCGATGACCTCGCCGGACAGCCGGGCGCGCAGGCCGAACTCCTCGCCGTTCTCCACCGCGTGCATGAACTCGTCGGAGACGCGCACGGAGTTGTTGGCGTTCTGGTACTGGACCGAGACGATGTCCTTGCCGCCGAGGTCCATGTCGAACCCGGCGTCGCGGAGCGCGCGGACCTTGTCCTCCTCGCGCGCCTTGGTCTCGATGAACTCCACGATGTCGGGGTGGTCCACGTCGAGCACGACCATCTTGGCCGCCCGCCGGGTCGCGCCGCCCGACTTGATGGTGCCCGCGGAGGCGTCGGCGCCGCGCATGAACGACACCGGGCCGCTGGCCGTGCCGCCACTGGACAGCAGCTCCTTGCTGGAGCGGATGCGGGAGAGGTTGACCCCGGAGCCGGAGCCCCCCTTGAAGATCACACCCTCTTCCTTGTACCACTCCAGGATCGACTCCATCTGGTCGTCCACCGACAAGATGAAGCAGGCCGACACCTGCTGGGGGCTGGCGGTGCCGACGTTGAACCACACCGGGGAGTTGAAGGCGAAGAGCTGGTGGATCAGGGCGTACTTCAGCTCGTGGTCGAAGATCTCGGCGTCCTCGTCGGAGGCGAAGTAGCCGTGCTCCAGGCCGGTACGGGTGTAGACGCCGACCACCCGGTCGACGAGCTGCTTGAGGCTCCACTCGCGCTGCGGGGTGCCCACCGCGCCGCGGAAGTACTTCGTCGTCACGATGTTGGCGGCGTTCACCGACCAGGAGTCGGGGAACTCGACGCCACGCTGCTCGAAGTTGACCGATCCGTCCCGCCAGTTGGTCATGACGACGTCGCGGCGCTGCCAGGTCACCTCGTCGTACGGGTGTACCCCCGGGGTGGTGTGGACGCGCTTGACCTTCAACCCCTTGCGGCCTCGCCTGCCCCCACGCGTTGCCGCGCCGCTGACCGTCTCGGTCATGACTCCCCCTTCCAGGCTCACCTGAGCCCTCGAATGTGGACCACATGTCGCGCCGCATGAATCGCCCCCGGCGCCGGGGTTCACTTGACCCGTGTAGCTCGTCAGTAGCTCGTTCTCAGTCGGCGTCGCCGCCGCCCCCGGCCGCCACGGCCGAGCGCTCGGTGCGCAACTGCGCGATCTCGGCCTCGAAGTCGGCGAGGGTCTCGAACCCCCGGTAGACCGAGGCGAAGCGCAGGTAAGCCACCTCGTCGAGGTCGCGCAGCGGCCCCAGGATCGCGAGCCCCACCTCGTTGGACGGGATCTCCGCGGCCCCCGTGGCCCTGATGCTCTCCTCGACGCGCTGCCCGAGCTGGGCGAGCGAGTCCTCGCTCACCGGCCTGCCCTGGCACGCGCGGCGTACGCCGGCGATCACCTTGTCCCGGGAGAACGGCTCGGTCACGCCGCTGCGCTTGCTCACCATGAGCAGCACCGTCTCCTGGGTGGTGAACCGCTTGCCACACGAGGAGCACGTACGGCGGCGCCTGATGGCCGCGCCGTCCTCCGTCGAGCGGCTGTCGATGACGCGTGTGTCAGGGTGCCTGCAGAACGGACAATGCACGCGAGCCTCCCAACGACCGCCACCAGGAGCCCACGCGCCGCGCCGTTCCCGCACTCGAAGACCCCCTCGCCGAGGGGAACGCTCGCGCACGCCCCACGGACTGCCATGGTGCGGTGACGGAACACAACCTATGGTGAACTACATCGGTGTAACTACTAGATGTTGTGGTCCCAACCTAGAAGCGCGGGCCGATGAACGCAAGTCGAACCCCCTGTCGCCCCCCAAAATCGCTGCTCAGCCCGCGCCATGTAGAACACCCCGGGCGTGTCGCACCTTCCCCCCGCCCCCAGCCACACCCCAGCCGCTACCTGCTCGAACACCCACCACTAGTCACTCACCGAGCCCCACCCGCAACACTCCGCCACGCCGAACGGCCCCCGGCAAAGCCAGGCGACCCCGAACGACCAAAAGCCCAGCCCGCCCCGGCCCCGCCCACAGGGCGCCGACCGCTCACCAGAGCAGCCATCGGCACGGCCGGCACGCCCCTCCCCCGCCACATGACCTGCACTGCCAAGAGATCAACTTCATCGGTCGACCGACCGCCTCGGCGGGACCACCCGAAATGCCTAACCTCCCCGAGACCCACCAAAACCCTGCATTCACCCCTGACCGCGACCCGTGGCCCTTCCACCGATCACCTGCCGCCTGACCACCCCCGACAGGACATCCATCCCCCTGGCCCCCTCGCCACCGCCTGGCCGACACGCCCCTCAGCCCCATCGGTACCGACCCCCCAGAAGGACCGCCCCGACCACACGATCACCTCGACCCCATCACTCCCACCTGCGCTCAGCCCGGCCGGCGCCCCTAGCCTCCTCCGCCGGTCATTCGCCGACCGGCTGCCCCACCGGGACATGCGCCGCCTTAGCCGCACCCGGCACCCGCCATGACTCCGCGGCCACGCCAGCCCGCGTGCCAAGCCAGAAGACGCCGAGGGCGATCAGCGCCACCAGCACGGCCAGCACGACCCTCCCCCGCCGGGTCAGCCGCACCGTCCCTGGCACGGGCGCCCGCACCTCCGGCCGCGCCATGCCCTGCGGCGACCCCCCGCCGCCCCGGCCCTGCGGCCTCTTGCCGGTACCTTCACCCACGACCACCAGCCGGACGCCACGGCCCGCCGCCACCTCTCGTCCACCGGCCCCCCGGCCCCGACGGCGCGGCGAACCCCCACCCGCCGCCACAGAACCGAACACCCCGCCGTACTCCGCAACCGGACGCGATCTCGCGCGCGCCCGAGTCCGAACCCGCGATGCCCCGGCCGCGTCGCCGTACCCCGAAACCGAACGCGCCGCCCCCTGAGCCAGGGCCCCCCGCCCAGAAGCCACCTCACCACGGCCACCCCGCCGCCCCGCCCCCTCCGAGGAGGAGACGGACACCCCAGACACCCCGCCGTACCCCACCGCCCCACGCAAGCTCCGCCCATCGCCCATACGCGCCGCAACCCGATCCGGGGCCCCCCGCCCAGAAGCCACCTCACCACGGCCGCTCCGCCGCGCCGCGCCGCCCGAGGAGGAGGCGGACATTCCAGGCACGTCGCCATACCCCATGGACGGACGCGACTTCCGAGCACCGGCCGTACGCGCTACGCCCTGAGCCGAAGATCGCCCGTCACTGCTACTCGACCGACCCGTACCGCCCGAAGAGGAGACCGGCATCCCAGACGGGCCGCCGATCCCCGTGGCCGGGGGTTGCCTCCGGCGGCCGGCAGCAGGTGCGGCCTCCCGTGCCGGGGGCCGCCTCCGGGGGACTTTCGCCGCCTCATCGCCCAGGCCTACGGACCGGGACCTCGCGTCGGAGCCTGGTCGCCCGGCCGCCCCTTGCCCGTCCAGCCCGGGCGCGGCCCGGACGTCGGGCGTTCGCCACGCCGTGGCCGCCGCCTGGCGGCGGCGCTCGGCGGAACGGCGGGCCGCGGCACGGCGCAGGGACTCGCGGCGTGCGAGGGTGGACCATGGGATCGCGGCTGGTGTTGTTGTGGTCGTCGTGGTTGTCGTCGCCCGCATGATGACCTCCCACCCACGGGCCGGCCGGTCGAAACGGCCGGTATAAGATCGCCAAATCGAACACGGTGTCGATCGAACTCCCGTACGATGTTGTACACCACGCGACCGATAATTTCGAGGAGCAAGTCGAACAATTGTTTGATGATGATCTTCAATGAAGATACGGTTGCTGTGTGCGACATGAAGACCACGGTCCGGAAGGAAGCCACGTGAGCCCGGCGAGCCGGTCCAGTAGGCGAGGAGGCAGATCATGAGTGGGCGTGATGAAGGGGCGGCGAGCGACCTCGCGGTGCGCAGGCGAGACTCGCTGGGCCTCACCCCCAGACAGCGCAAGATCCTCGAGGTGATCCGAGACTCGGTTCAGCAGCGGGGATATCCGCCCTCCATGCGCGAGATCGGCGAGGCGGTGCAGCTCACCAGCACGTCGAGCGTCTCCCACCAGCTCACCGCGCTCCAGCGCAAGGGCTACCTACGCCGCGACCCGCATCGGCCGAGAGCGCTTGAGGTACGCCTCCCCGGCGAGCCGGTCCTTTGGGTCGACCCCGACGCCGCGACGGACGAGCCCGCGGTCAACCGACCGACGGCCGCCTTCGTGCCACTGGTCGGCCGCATCGCGGCCGGTGGCCCGATCCTTGCAGAGGAGAGTGTCGAAGACGTCTTCGCGCTGCCCAAGCAGCTCGTCGGCGAGGGCACGCTGTTCCTCCTCCAGGTGACCGGCGACTCGATGATCGACGCCGCCATCGCCGACGGCGACTGGGTCGTGGTCCGCCAGCAGCCGGTGGCCGACAACGGCGACATCGTGGCGGCCATGATCGAGGGCGAGGCCACGGTCAAGACCTTCAAGCGCAAGGACGGCCACGTGTGGCTCGTGCCGCACAACGCCAACTACGAGCCCATCCCCGGTGACGAGGCGAGCGTCCTCGGCAAGGTCGTCGCCGTTCTCCGCAAGCTCTGAGCCATCCCCGCCGAGCAGGCCGCCACCCCCCTCCAGGGCCGTGGCGGCCATCGTCGCCGCATTCCCCCGCACCCCGCGGGGCCACACCCGGGCACGGTGTTCCTCCGACGGCCGAAGTCGCCCGGCCGCAGCGGCCCTGCCAGAGCTGAGAACCGCCCTACCACAATCACGCCACGGCACCCCAGGCTCACCCGGCCTGCACAAGATCAGTGCTCCCCAACGACGTCAACGGGGCATCCCTCTCGAAGATCAGCGAGAGCCGGTCCAGGGTCGGCCAGTCCTCACCGGAAAGACGTGCCCACCTGCAAAGTGACAGCGGTGGGTAAAGCACGATCGCACAGGCGCAACCGAGGTCAGGAAGAGACCAGCCCCGGCGACGGCCAGCCCATGCGCAAGGGCCTGTCCACCTTCAAAAGGGACGACGGTGGCTGAAACCGCGTTCGCACAGGTCCCAGCCCTCGCTCTAGTGCCCGCCTCAGGCAACGTTCGCCCTCTTGGCGACCTCGCGTAGCCGTTCATCGGCGGCGTGCTTGTTCCGCCAGATGATGTAGCGGCGGATCATGCAGCCCTGCTCTTCGCGGCCGGCGTGGTCGGTGCCGGCCAGGGCGAAGTAGCGCAGGACGATGAACTGGGCTTCGTCGGGTAGCCGGAGTGCGTTACCGCGCCCCGGCCCCCTCAGAACCGGCCGTGCCCGCTTTCCAGGCAACCGGCTCAAGCAAGCCCTGTTGGCACGAGGCCGGGCGGAAGTGCTGGGTTGGTGCCGTCGCCGAGTCGGCGGCGACAGTGGGCGTGTATGAGACCCGTTGCGGCGTGTTCGTCCGGGTTTCCGAGCTCCACGGCAGCGGCGATCGCCTGTTTGCGGATCGCTGTGCGCGTGGCTGTGAGCCACTGCTGCCACTCGGTCGGGCTCTGCGGCTCACGGTCGGCGTGCAGCAGCAGGCCCCGGCAGAGCGGACATCGGCCGCCCTGCTGACGTAGAAGCCGCCAGGTGGCGGCGTCCACCGGGGCCCTGGCGCGGCGACGCCGCTCGGTCCAGTAGCCGGTCAGAGCCGGGTCGTCGGGACAGGACCGGCCTGCGACCATCCGGTGCCGGACGATTTTCGTCCAGGCGAACTTGCGCAGGTAGAAGCCGGTCTCCCGGCTCCCGAACACCCACTTGTCGCGCCTGGCGGTGTTGAACATGCCGAAGTACCGGGCGATGATCCAGCGCTTCGGCTTGTTCGGGTGGGAGATCTTGACCCACTCGTAGGCCAGTCTCCACAGATGGGCGTCCAGCGCGCCGAAGGCGCGTTTGGACACCCCGATCCGGTAATAGGCGGCCCATCCTTTGACGATCGGGTTGAGCTTGGCGATCAACGCGTCGGCGTTGGCCCCTCGCAGGGCCGCCACCTCCTGAGACAGCCGCTTGCGGATCCGCCGTAACGCGTCCTTGCTCGGCTTGGTCAGCAACTTCCCCCGGAACCGGCGAATCTCAAAACCCAGAAAGTCCACCCCCTGGTCCAGGTGGGTGATCCGGGTCTTGGCCTGATTGAAGACCAAACCCTTGGGCTCCAGCCAGCTCGCGAGTCGTTGCTGGATATCCTCGGCCTGCTCACGGGAGTGACACACAGCGAGCACATCGTCGGCATACCTCACAGGACCGGCGAGTCCGGGGTGGCCCGCAGGCCACCGCCGGTCTCCCAATACCTGACTCCGACTGCCTGCTCCATGCCGTGCAATGCCACGTTCATCAACGCGGGACTGATCTGCCTTCCCCAGCCTGTGACCCCCGGATGGAACGAGGGTCCTTGGGCATTTCCCCGGGCTTCACACCCCACGGTCACCCATGACGCACGCCGGGGCGGGGACGGTCCATTACGCACTGGACCGGGCATTATGCCGTCGACATCAAGCGACCTCCTTCAGCACATTCCACTCATCACATGCGGCCTCGTGTCGCACGATGCGGTTCAGCCAGGAACTGTTGGTCGGCGTGTAGGCGAACTCGACGTTGTTGGCTGCGGCCCAGTCGCCGACCCGGCTGTCCTTGTCGTGGTCAGGTGCGGCGAGAGGTTGTCGAGCACGATCGCGATGCGGATCTTCGGCGGGTGGAAACTGCGCAGATAGCCGCAGAACTCCAGGAACCGCATCCGGCTCTTCTTCGGCTTGATGTGACCGTAGAGCTTGTCCCTGCCCAGGTCGTAGGCGGCGAACAGGTGCCTGACTCCGCGCGGGCGGGTGTAGGTCGCCCGCCTGCGGGGCCGTGGCTCTCGGGCTGGATCCTTGTGCCGTCCTCTGCTCGGCCCACTGTCGGCCCGGGTGGGCTGGAGGTTGAGCGGACCAAACTCGTCCAGGCAGAAGACGACTTCAGGCTCGCCGTCCTCGGGTATGACCTCGTCGTCGGCGATCGCGTAGAGGCGCTCGATGCGGGCCTTCTTGGCGGCGTAGTCGGGGTCGCGGGAGGTCTCCCAGGTCGTTGTGCGTTGAAACGAGACGCCCTCCTCGTGGAGCAGGACCCGCAGACCCTCGTGGCTGATGTCGTCGACCGCCCCCCTGAGCGACCAAGAAGTCGGCCAGCTCGGCCAGGCTCCAGGTCGAAAGCGGCAGGTCGTGCTCGGCCGACCTGGACTTGGCGATCTTCTTGATCTCCCGGCGCTCCAGGAGGCTGAAGGTTCTGGGCCGGCCGCCCTTGTACTTCGGGTAGAACGAGTCGAAGCCGTCAGGGTTAAAGTTGTGGATCACATCCCGGATCCGGTCCGCGCTGGTGAACGTCACCTCAGCGGTCTTTGCCACGGGCATGCCCTGCGCGGATAACAGCACCATCTGTGCCCGCCGCCAAGTACCACCGAACCGGTGCCTCTACGGATGATCCGCAGCAGGCGCTGCCCCGCGTCGCCATCGATCTCGCGAACGCGTACCCGCTCTGCCATCCGCACATGATCTCGTTCAGTGCACGGTCATGCGGGTATCCCAGACGGCGCGTAGTGGCGCAAGTAGTCACGCATCTGAGGCTCGAGTCCGGACAGGTCATTGCCGTTGAGGGCATGCCAGAGACGGTTCTCAATCCAGAACCGATGGGCGAACTCCTCGAACGAAGGTGCACACCAGAGGATTGCAGCCCTTTGCTCCTCCGGATCGTCGAGATCGGTCTCCGTCCCTTCGCCATCGCGCCGTGCCTCGTACTCGTATTCGTAGTCGAGATAGGAGTGCACCACGAACGCCTCACCCGAAGGACGGAGGTAGAGGTACCAGATGACGCAGTCCTGTTGGTCCCGCAGGAATCGCACGGCAAAGGCACCAGGCTCGACCGGACTGGGCAGGGGCTCTGAGATATCGGTCCAGCAGCCGGTCACCGAGACCTCATCCAGCGAGCGGTGCAGCTTCAAGTCGGCCTGGAAGGTGACGAAGTCCCGAGGCAGCGTCAAGCCCTTGGCCGCAAGGTTCTCCGCCAAGTGATTGAGCGCCGTGACCTGTTCGGGAACGGGTTCGCCGGTACCACCGAGCCATTGAAAGGCGCCCGTGAACTCGGTGGAGTCGAGAGGTGGCAGGCTCTCGTAGGGGTAGTGCTCATAGGTGTAGCGGCAGGGTCGGTATTCACCCAGGTCGGTGGCACACCAAGCAGAGTCGAAGCCGACCGAGGACAAGTCAGACTGTGATCGTTCACCAGGCATCGGCCCTCCATTGATCACCGTGAGCGGAGTTGTCGGTGTCAGCATCGCACTGCCTACTGACACTCCTGCGATGAGTGGGCCAGATTAGCCCTCCCTGGTGAGGGCGAACGGTGCCTGATGCGGCGCCACCGAAATGCCCTCCCCAAAGCTTCCGGCAGCACGAGGCTCAGGTGGGTCAATCCACTCGGAAGGGTGGGCCCGCCTTCAAGAGGGGGACAGCGGTGGACGAAGACACCTTCACACAGGTCCCGACTCTCGCCCTGGGCTCCGCCCCGCAGACTCACCCCCGCCCGGACAGTCGAGAAGGACCGGACCCGGGGGGCGGCTAATCCACCCGCACGGGCACGCGCACCTTCCGCAGGGCGACAGCGGCGAGAGAAACACGTTCGCACAGGTCCCGACGCTCACCCCCGTAAACCCGCCGCCGCTTGGGCTCACCGGGATGCCATCCACAAAGATCAAGTAAGGGTCAGCCCATGCGCAAGGGCCGGCCCATCTTCGGGCGACGGCTATGGGTGAAACCCATGTTGACCCACTGCCGCTCGGGCACTCCCTCGTCGAAATGCTCTCCGCAAATATCAGGAAAAGGACCCGGCCTAGGGTCGGCCATCCCTCGCAGAGGGGTGTGTCCGCCTTCGGGGTGCGTGGTGAGTGAAATCGCCTTTGCACAGGACCCCAGCTCGCACTCCGGGCTCCGGTCTGCAAGATCGACCCCCATGCGCATGGTTTCAGAGCAGGGTGCCGATCACCACTGTCGCGTTCCAGTCGGTGGAGTGGGCGACGGTGGTGGCGAGGCCGCCGGTGGTCATGGCGGTTGTGGCGGGGGTGGTCTGGCGTTCGCTGGTTTCGATCAGTAGGTGGCCGCCCGGGGACAGCCAGGTCGCGGCTGTCGTTGTCACTCGGCGTAGGACGTCGAGGCCGTCCGGGCCGCCGTCGAGGGCGATGCGGGGCTCGTGGTGGCGGGCCTCGGGTGGGAGGAATCCGACCTCGTCGCTCGGGACATAGGGGACGTTGGCCACCAGGACATCGACCCGCCCCCGCAGTCGTGATGGGAGTGGGTCGAAGAGGTCGCCTTCGTAGACCTGTCCGCCCACCGTGGCGCAGTTGCGGCGGGCGCAGCGGACCGCCGCGGGGTCGAGGTCGGTGGCGTGCAGTTCGGCGGCGGGGATGGCGCTGGTCAGGGCCACGCCCACGGCGCCTGAGCCGCAGCACAGGTCGAGCACGACGGCATGCGGCGGGGCGAGGGCGGCGGCCCGCCGTACCAGGAACTCGGTACGGCGGCGCGGCACGAACACCCCCGGATCGACGGCGACCCGCAGGTCACAGAACTCCGCCCAGCCGAGAACGTGTTCCAGCGGCAGGCCCTGGACCCGCCGGTCCACCAACGCGGAGAGTTCGGCCTCAGAGGAGGCGGCGGCGATCAGTAGTTCGGCCTCGTCTTCGGCGAAGACGCACCCGGCGGCGCGCAGCCTGGCAATGACGACGGACCGCAGAGACAGCAACGGAGAGGGAGAAATCCACACAAGGGCGCCTTTCGGATTGCCGACGGGCGCTCTCCCGGCCCCCTACGAGGGGCGAGCCGAACGGCGGCGAGGCGAGAGCACCCGGCCTGATCTGGCGGTAATGGGTCTCACCTCCTCGACGCGCTGAGACCGCCACACTATCCGAGCGGCTCCTCGCCCGGCAAAGCCGATTCCCACTCCCGCTGCCCCTCGGACCGGCCCCCCATGACGGCCCGGGCGCGGTCGATGTCCGGGCCGCGGTAGAGGCGTTCGGGGATGCCGGCGAGCCTGGACGGGTGTACCTGTGGCCCCAGGCCGTAGAACTTCTGGAAGCTCATGATCAGCGGACGCCACGCGTCGGGGTCGATGTGGTCGTCCGAGCCCTTCATCCGGATGCCCTCGTCCACGTACACCCGCTGCACGCGTACTTCGAACACGAGCACGCGGCCGTGCTGTGCCGGATCGTCGGCGGCCATCCGGTGCACGCCCGCCACGACCGCCTCCAGGTGTACCTGGCACTCGGCGACCCGTGGCGGCGACACCGTCTCGGCCGCGATCGGCGTGACCCCGGCCAGGTGGAACTTGTCCGGTTCGTAACGGTAGCCGCGGGCCCGCTTCCCGGCCGGAACAGGGTCGGCCCCCGTGGTCAGCGCCAGCCGGTCCACCGTGCCGGCCAGCGCCTCCGAGGGCAGGTTCAGCACGCACTCACCGGTCCGCAGCAGGTTACGGCTGGTCTGTGACGTCGCTCCGAGGCCGAGCATGGCCCGCCAGCCGAGCCAGAATGCGGACGACATGGGGGCCAGGTTCGGCGTCCCGTCCTCGTTGAGGGTCGAGATGAGGACGACCGGTGTCCCGAAGTACAGGATGCCGGGCTCTATCCGCGTGTGGTCGATCGATACTTCATGCACACCTTCCAGGTTCGGGACACCGGGTCGCCTTAGCTGGCGGTAAGCGGACGCCGCGTCGAGCCCGGCCACCGGAAGCCGCCCGCCCGGATATCCGCGACATCGCCCGCGTTCTAGGCTTGGCACATGGCGGACGTACTCACCGGACAGGGCTGCTCATGGACCTTTGAGTCGGGCGCGGTGCGGATGCGGTTCCATCGCGCGATGAAGGTCCCCAAGTTCCTCCAGGAGCTGGGCGAGCGGCTGATCCCATACAAGGCCCTGGCCGATGTGTCGCTCACGCCGGGCAAGCGGGGCACGGTCGTGCTGCGGGCGGTACCCCGGCAGGGCGCCGATCCGGTGCTGATCGCCGCGGCCGGGCAGCTCAAGGAGACGCTCGACCCCTACCGCCTGGTGCTGCCCGCCGACCGCGAGAGCCTGGCCGACTACTACGCCGAGGAGATCCGGCGATCGATCACCGACTCGGGCCCGGCCAAGCGCTGCCTGGTCCAGGCGCCGCCGACGCCGCGTTCGTTCAAGGGCTGGGACGGCCAGGCGCACTTCGACGACGAGACCGTGCGGTTCCAGTGGTTCTGGTCGAGCGCCGAGAGCGTGAAGTACCGGGCGGGCGACCAGCGCTTCGCGATCTCCGACATCGAGGGCGTGGAGTGGCGCTCACCCGATGTCTTCAACGGCTACCTGCGGCTGCGGGTCCGCGGGCTGGAGGCGCCGAAGGAGCCGGAGAAGGACCCGGCGGCGGTGGTGTTCGGGATGGGGTACGGCCTGACCGCCGAGTCGCTGCCGTTCGCGGCGGCCGTGGTGGGTGCAGTCCGCGACCAGCACTCCGCCGCGGAACTCCCCCCGGCCGAGCCTCCGGCCGATCCCCCGGCCGAAGAACCGGTCGTGGCCGCGATCGACCGGAGCGAGGACATCCCGACTCTCATCCGCAAACTAGGCGAACTGCGCGACGCGGGCCTGCTCACCGAGGAGGAGTTCCAGGCCAAGAAGGTGGAACTCCTCTCCCGGCTCTGAACCGGCCCGCGCCACCGAAAGCCGCCGCTACGGGACGATGTTGACCAGCTTCGGCGCGCGCACGATGACCCTCCTGGGCGTGCCGGAGAGCTGTGCCTGTACCTTCTCCGAGCCCAGCGCCAGCGCCTCCAGCTCGGCGTCGGTGATGTCCGGGGAGACCTCCAGGCGGTCACGGACCTTCCCGGCCACCTGTACCACGCACGTCACCGACTCCTGCACCAGCAGCGCGGGATCGACCTCGGGCCAGCCGGCCTTGGCCACGGACGGCGAACCGCCCAGCCGCTCCCAGCCCTCCTCGGCCACGTAGGGCGCGACCAGCGACAGCATGACGGCCAGCGCCTCGGCGGCCTCGCGCACGGCGGGGTCGGCGCGGCCGGGACCGGCGTCGATGGCCCGCCGGGCGGCGGTGGTCAGCTCCATCATCCGGGCCACCGCGACGTTGAACCGATAGGACTCGACCAGCTTGGTGACCTCGTCCACGGTGCGGTGGGTGACCTTGCGCAGCTCCAGGTCGCCGCCGGCGTAGGAGACGCCCGGCTCGCTCGTCACCTCGCTCATCACCCGCAGTGCGCGGGCCAGGAACTTCTGGGAGGCGGCGGGCGAGACGTCGGCCCAGTCGATGTCCTCTTCCGGCGGACCGGCGAAGATCATGGTGAGGCGGACCGCGTCGACCCCGAAATCGTCGATCTGCGCGCCCAGGTCGACGCCGTTGCCCAGCGACTTCGACATCGCCTTGCCGCGGTTGATGACCTGGCCCTGGTTCAGCATCCGGATGAACGGCTCGGTGAAGTCGAGCATGCCCATGTCGTGCAGGACCTTGACGAAGAAGCGCGAATAGAGCAGGTGCAGCACCGCGTGCTCGATGCCGCCGACGTACTGGTCGATCGGCCCCCACCTGCGGACCTTCTCGACGTCGAACGGGCCGTCCTCGTATCCGGGCGAGCAGTACCGCAGGAAGTACCATGACGAGTCGACGAAGGTGTCCATCGTGTCGGTGTCGCGCTTGGCCGCGCCGCCGCACTTGGGGCACTCGACGTTGACCCAGTCGGTGGCGCTCGCCAGCGGGGAGACCCCCCGCGGGGCCAGGGCCTCGCCGCGCAGGTCGGGCAGCGTGACGGGGAGCTGGTCGTCGGGGACGGGCACCTCGCCGCAGTCGGGGCAGTGGATGATCGGGATCGGGGTGCCCCAGAACCGCTGGCGGGACAGCAGCCAGTCGCGCAGCCGGAAGTTGACCGCGGCCTTGCCCCGGCCCTTCTCGCTCAGGATCCCGATGATCTTCTTGATCGCGTCGGCCTTGCTCAGGCCGTCGAGCGGGCCGGAGTTGACCAGCGAGCCCTCGCCGGGGGTGGCCTCGCCGGTCTCGCCGGGGTCGGCCAGGCCGGTGTGCACCACGACCCGGACCGGCAGCGCGAACTTCCTGGCGAAGTCGAGGTCGCGCTGGTCGTGGGCGGGCACCGCCATGATCGCGCCATGGCCGTAGTCGGACAGCACGTAGTCGGCGGCCCAGACCGGGATGCGCTCGCCGTTGACCGGGTTGATCGCGTGGACGCCCAGGAAGACGCCGGTCTTCTCCTTCTCGGTGGACAGCCGGTCGATGTCGCTCAGCTTGGCGACCTCGGCGCGGTACGCCTCGAACGCCGCCCGCTGCGCGGGCGCGACGATCTCGCCGGCCAGCGGGGCGTCCGGGGCGACCACGAAGAAGGTGGCGCCGAACAGGGTGTCGGGCCGGGTGGTGTAGACGGTGACCGGCTCCTCGCGCCCCTCGATCGTGAAGAGCACGTCGGCGCCCTCGGAGCGGCCGATCCAGTTGCGCTGCATGGTCAGCAGCCGGTCGGACCACAGGCCCTCCAACTGGGCCATATCGTCCAGCAGCCGGTCGGCGTAGTCGGTGATCTTGAAGTACCACTGGGTCAGCTCGCGGCGCACGACCTCCGCGCCGCACCGCTCACAACGGCCGTCGACCACCTGCTCGTTGGCCAGCACCGTCTGGTCTTGCGGGCACCAGTTGACCAGGCCGCCCTTGCGGTAGGCCAGGCCGCGCTCGAAGAAGCGGTTGAACAGCCATTGGTTCCACCGGTAGTAGCCCGGGTCGCTGGTGTGCAGCCGGCGCGTCCAGTCGAAGCTGATGCCGTACCGCTTGAAGGACGTGGCCTGGGTCTCGATGTTGGCGTAGGTCCACTCCGCGGGATGGGCGTTGCGCCGGATCGCCGCGTTCTCCGCGGGCAGGCCGAAGGAGTCCCAGCCGATGGGGTGCAGCACGTTGTAGCCGCGCTGGAACCAGTAGCGGGCGATGACGTCGGCCAGGGCGAAGACCTCACCGTGGCCCATGTGCAGGTCACCGGAGGGATAGGGGAACATGTCGAGCAGATAGCGCCGCTCGCGGGGGTCGGCGGGGTCCTCGCTCGCCCGGTAGGGGTCAAGCTCCTCCCACCGCCGCTGCCACTTGGCCTGCAGCGCCTTCGGATCATATTGCTCGGTCACGGTTGTGGTCCCTCGGTTTGAGCTGCTGAGCCATCGGCCCCTGGACTCACGGTGCACCTCGCGGACCCGGGTCGCGGTCCATCGATCGCGTAAGGCCCACAAGAAAGCCCCTCGCGAACGCAAGGGGCATGCCGCGCGGCGGGGCTGTGCTCAGCCAGGCCGACGCGGCCCGCGAAGAAGCAGGGGCGCGTAACGCATACACCAAGGGTAGCGCAGAGAACAGCCCTTCGTTGTCGGGTCGGTAGAGGCGGGCGCGGGGGGCGGACGCTCCCGGTACGGTCGCGCACGGCGGCACACCACGACACGGTGAGCGAGACCTGATGGTGATAGATCCGTTGTGACCTCTTCTGTCCCTTTAGTTTACTGTTGTCCGCGTGGCGATCTCAGGCGACCAGGACCCCGGTAAGCCGGGCGGACCTGGCATGCCATTGCAGGACCCGCCAACAGATCCGAAGGGATTCTCCCGTTTTCCTGCGGTACCCCCTGATTCGCATGAGATCATGCCCAGCATCGCAAGTCCGGGCACGATCGCGGGAGGTACGGGACGCATGGCCCCGGATCAGTCGAGCCATCCCCAGATGCCGCCGGCGTGGCCGGATGTGCCGCAGGGCGGTTCCGCCCCGCCGCCTCCCGAGCATGCCCCTGACCAGGACCGCAAGGGGCGCGGGCGCCCCTCCGCGCCGCCCCGCTCCTGGGACGGTGATCCACTCGGCCCGCCGCACACACCGCCCGCCGTACCGCCGTCGGCCACCTCCGACGTGAACTACGAACGGACGGTGGCCGTCCCGATGCGCCCGCGCGAGGAGGCCGCCGCGCCGCCGCGCGAGCGGTCCGCGCCCCGGCGGCAGGGCGACACGCCCGGCGGCACGCTGGGCCGCGACCCGGCCGACCCCAACCGCCCCTTCGTCACGGCCGGGCAGATCAGTGGTCCGAAGACCCCGCCGCCGGAGCGGCAGCAGGAGCTGTGGAACACCGTCTTCGGCGACAATTACCAGGCAATGGAGGACGAGGAGCGGCCCGAGCGCACCGGCAAGCCGGTGTGGATCTACGCGCTGGCCGGGACGATCGCCGTCGCGCTGGTCGCCGTGCTGCTGTGGTGGGCGTTCACCTCGGGGCCGCTGGCCTCCGCGGAAGGGCCCGCGTCCACGCAGACCGCCCAGAAGACGGCCGCGCCGCAAAAGCCCGCCGCGCCCAAGAAGACCCTCCCCCGGCTGCCGCGATACAAGGGGGCGGCCTCGCAGAGCGCGGGCACGCTGACCGACCAGCTCGGCGGGATCACGCTGCCCAAGCTGGGCCCGCCGTGGCGGCAGGACCTCCGGCCCACCGTGCGGGAGAAGTTCGGATACCCGACCCGGCAGTACGTGCCGGCGGGCCGGGACGCCGCGGGCAAGACGCAGTTCGGGCAGGTGCTGTCCGGTCCGCTGCCGAAGCAACTGGCCGGGAAGTACGGCTCGCCGGAGGATCTCACCCCGGTGGTCAGCGCGGTCGCCTTCCAGGCCCGCACGAAGTACTTCGCCAAGGGCAACACGATCGCCAAGACCGTGCACCAGACCAAGCCCATCGGCGGGATGCCCGCCGAACTGATCGGCTATGAGATCACCTCGGCCCAGACCAAGACCACGATGGTGGTGGCGGTGGTGGCCACCGGCCGTGACGTGCCCACCGTGGTCTTCATGATGGTGCCGGAGACCAAGAAGAAGCTGCTGCCCGACATCAACACCGTCTTCGCCGGCATCCGGCCGGTGAACGGCTCCTGAGCCCACGGGCGCGCGGCGGACCGGCTAGAGGCGGGTCACCTCCATGTGCTTGACGCCGTTGATGAAGCTGGACAGCAGCGGCTCGGGCTCGCCCACCTCCAGGTGCGGCACCCGGCGCAGCAGCTCGTCGAACATCACGCCGATCTCCCGCCTGGCCAGGTGGGCGCCCAGGCAGAAGTGCGGCCCGGGGCCGCCGAAGCCGACGTGCGGGTTGGGGTCGCGGGTGATGTCGAAGCGGTGCGGGTCGGTGAACACCGCCTCGTCGCGGTTGGCCGACCAGTAGAACAGCACCACCTTGTCGCCCGCGCGGTAGAAGGTGCCGTTCATCTCGTGGTCGCGGGTCAGCTTCCTGCGCATGAAGTTGACCGGCGCGGCCAGCCGGACGATCTCCTCGATGGCCTTGGGGGTATGCCCGGCGATGTCGGTGAGCCAGCGGGCGCGCTCGGCCGGATGCTCGGTGAGCAGGCGCATGCCGCGGGAGATCGCGTTGCGGGTGGTCTCGTTGCCGGCCACCACCAGCAGGATGAAGAACGAGCCCAGCTCGGCCGGGGTCAGTGCCTCGCCGTCGATGTTGGCGTTGACCAGCGACGAGATCAGATCGGACGTGGGGCGCTCGGTGCGGTGGGCGGCGAGGGCCTGGACCAGTTGCTGCAACTCCATCCCGGCGGCGAGCAGGCGGTCGGCCAGGCCGTCGATGTCGCCGAAATCGGGGTCGAAGCCGCCCAGGATGATGTTGGAGCGGTCGAGGACGAACTGGTGGTCGCGCTCGGGGATGCCCATCATGTCGCAGATGATCTTCAATGGCAGCCGGGCCGCCACCTGGGACACGAAGTCACCGCCCGGACCCGCCGCCAGCAGGTCATCGACGATCTCCGTCGCCGCGCGGCGCACGTCGTCCTCGAACTGCTTGATCATCCTCGGGGTGAACGACCGGGACACGATCCGCCGCAGTCGCGCGTGCCGGGGATCGTCCATGTTGATCATCGATCCGAAGTACTCGGCCAGCTCGGCGGGCATGTCGGCGATGTTGGTCGCGCCGCCGTCGCCCGAGCAGAACACCTCGGGAAGGCGGCTGGCCGCCACGATGTCCGCGTGCCGGACCAGGGCGTGGTAGCCGGGCCCCGCCGGCCCCAGGAAGAACTCCGGCTCCTCGTAGAAGACCGGTCGCGGGAGCTCGCGGAGCAGCCGGAAGGCGTGCTCCCGCTCGGCCATGGGCCTGGCCCAGAAGTCGTAGTCGGACAGATCGAAGTCCGCCGCGGTGATGATCGAAGTGCGCCCGGTGGTGGGGTCCACGCTCATGACCCCAATGATCTGCTTGCGACCGAGCGCAGTCAAGCCATTACTCGTGGCTAGAAGTCGCAGGTCATCCTTTTGATCCCATTGATGAAGCTGGAACGCAGGCGGTCGGGCTCGCCCACGGACCTGATGGCGGGCGCCCGGGTGAACAGCTCGCGCAGCATCAGCTCGATCTCCCGCCTGGCCAGGTGGGCGCCCAGGCAGAAGTGCGGCCCGGGGCCGCCGAAGCCGACGTGCGGGTTGGGGTCGCGGGTGATGTCGAAGCGGTGCGGGTCGGTGAACACCGCCTCGTCGCGGTTGGCCGACCAGTAGTAGAGCAGGACCTTGTCGCCCTCGCGGAACGTCGTGCCGTTCATCTCGTGGTCGCGCGTCAGCGTACGGCGCATCCACGCGACCGGCGAGGCCACCCGGACGACCTCCTCCACCGCGCCCGGCAGACGTGCGTCGAGGTCGGCCAGCAGCAGCTCGCGCTGGCCGGGGTTGGTCGTGAACAGGTGCAGGGCGTGGGAGATCGCGTTGCGGGTGGTCTCGCTGCCCGCCACCACCAGCAGGATGAAGAACGAGCCCAGCTCCTGGAGGGTCAGTGCCTCGCCGTCGATGTTGGCGCTGGTCAGCGCGCCGATGAGGCCGGCGGGCGCGGACCCGGCGAGCGTGGCGACCACGTCCTGGAGGCGCTGGGCGGTGCCGAGCAGCAGCGGCCCGGCCTCCTTGGGGTCGGTGATGTACTCCGGATCGCCGCCGGACAGCAGGATGTTGGACGCCTCGAAGACGGTCTGGTGATGCTCTTCGGGAATGCCCATCAGGTCGCAGATGATCTTCAACGGCAGCCGGGCCGCCACCTGGGACACGAAGTCACCGCCCGGACCCGCCGCCAGCAGGTCATCGACGATCACCCCCGCCGCGCGGCGCACGTCGTCCTCGAACTGCCTGATCATCTTCGGCGTGAACGACCGCGACACGATCCGCCGCAACCGGGCGTGCCGGGGGTCGTCCATGTTGATCATCGACCCGAAGTACTCGCGGAACTTCTCCGGCATCTCATGGATGCTGGTGGTGCCCTGGGCCGAGCTGAAGATCTCCGGCCTGCGGCTGGCCTCGACGACGTCGGCGTGCCGTACCAGCGCGTGGTAGCCCCGCCCCGGCGGGGCGAAGCTCACCGTGGGAGCGGCGAACCACCTCGGCCCCGGCAGCGCCCGCAGCGCGGCGAACGCCTCCTCGCGCTCGGCCATCGGCCGTGCCCAAAAGGCCGGGTCGGCGAGGTCGATCTCCCCGGCCGAGCTGATCGGAACCGGCACATGCCCTCCTCAGGTCAGCGTCCGGCTTCAATCCTGCCACCTTCCGACCATGCCGCGATGATCAGGTCGGCGGCCCGCTCTCCGATCATCACGGCCGGGGCGTGGGTGTGCCCGCGGTTGATCACCGGCATCACCGAGACGTCGGCCACGCGCAGGCCGTCCACCCCCCGTACGCGCAGCTCCGGATCGACGACCGACTCCGCGTCGGTCCCCATCCGGCAGGTGCCCGCCGGGTGGTACAGCGTCTCGCTGCGCTCGCGGATCCAGCGGTCCAGCTCCTCGTCGGTACGGGCGCCCCAGTAGGGCGCCATGGGACCGGCCGCGTACGGGCGCAGGGCGCCGGTCCCCACCAGCTTCAGCGCCAGGCGCAGGCCCGCCGCCAGCCGCCGCCGGTCGGCCTCGGCGCTGAGGTAGCGCGGGTCGATCACCACGTCCCGGCCGCTCAGCGAGATCCGCCCGCGGCTCTCCGGCCGCAACAGCACCGCGGCCACCGTGATGCCGTGCCCATCCGGCCGGGTCAGCCCGTGGTCGGCGAAGGCCACCGGCACGGAGATCAGCTCGATGTCGGGCGCGGGCTCCCGCGGCGAGGTGCGCGCGAACGCAAGGGCCTCGCCGATGTTGGAGGTCAGCATCCCCCTGCGGCGGACCAGATAGCGGACCAGGTTGGCCAGGGACTCCGCGCTCGCCAGGGTGACCTCCGCAGGACAGCGCATCATGATCCCGGAGGTCAGGTGGTCCTGTAGGTTGCGGCCGACCTCCGGCCGGTCCACGAGCGGGGGCACCCCGTTGGCCCGCAGCTCGGCGGGGTCGCCTACGCCGGACAGCAGCAGCAGGTGCGGCGAGCCGATCGCGCCGGCCGACAGCACGACCTCGCGGCGGGCGGCGACCACCGTGCCGTCGGCGCACTCCACGCCGGTCGCCCGCCCGCCCTCCAGCAGCACCCGGTTGGCGTGCAGGCCGGTGAGCACGGTGAGGTTGGCGCGGCGTCTGGCCGGGCGCAGGTAGGCGTCGGCGGAACTCCACCGCCTGCCGCGGTACTGGGTCACCGGGGCCTGGCGGCAGCCCTCGGCGTCGTCGGGACCGTTCAGCTCGGCCAGCCGCGGCAGCCCGATCTCCTCGCAGGCCCGCAGAAACGCGCCGGTGACCGGGTTGGGGCTGCGCAGCTCGGAGACGTGGACCGGGCCGCCGACACCATAGACACCGCCCTCGTTGGAGCCGATCCGGTTCTCCGCGCGCTGAAAGTAGGGCAGCACGTCGTCATAGGACCACCCGGGCACTCCCCACCCGTCGTAGTCGGCCCGGTGGCCCCGCACCCACATCTGCGCGTTCATGCTGGACGAACCGCCCAGCACGCGCCCGCGCGGCCAATAGAGCCTGCGCCCATCCATCTCGGCCTGCGGAACGGTGCTGAAATTCCAGTCGTAGGGCGTCTTGAACAGCTTCTTGAAACCGGCCGGAATGCGGATCTCCGCCTTGTCGTCGGGGCCGCCCGCCTCAATGAGCGCCACCGTGACGCCCTGCTCCGCGGACAGGCGGTTCGCCAGGACACACCCCGCCGAACCAGCACCGACGATTACATAATCGTACTCGGTGGACATGCCACGCCTCTTCTGTGATCAGCCGAAACAGCACCGCCGGGTGAGCGACCTGACACCTGCTTACTCCCCGTCGGCCGCCGCGTCCACGAAATCGGCGGACCTGCCAATAAACCGCGGTTTGCTTTGTAATCGGGCGCACCTACCGCGTGGTATGCCGTTTTGTCACTATGAACGCATGCCCGCCGCTCCGGCTCAGGAGGATGACCGCCCATGCTCAACCTCGCCACCGTACTGGAGGACAGCACGCGCGACGTGCCCGGCCGGACCGCCGTGGTCTACGGCGACCTGCGCCTGCCGTACTCGATGATCGACTCCGTCGCGTGCCAGGTCGCCGGCCTGCTCACCGCCAGGGGCATCGGCCGCGGCGACAGGGTGGCCCTCGCCTGTCCCAACGTGCCCTATTTCCCGTTCGTCTACTTCGGCATCCTCAAGGCCGGCGCCACGGTGGTGCCGCTGAACATCCTGCTCCAGCCGGGCGAGATCGCCTATCACCTCAACGACTCCGGGGCCAGGGCGCTGTTCTGCTTCGAGGGCACTCCCGAGCTGCCGCTCGGCGAACGCGGCCGGGCCGGCTTCGAGGCGTCCTCGGCTGAGCTGTTCATCGTGCTCCCGGCGACCCCGCGGGCCACCGGCTCCCCCTACGGCGAGACGCTGTGGGCGGCGCTGGACGGCGTGCCGGCCACGTACTCCACCGCGCAGACGAGCGCCGACGACACCGCGGTCATCCTCTACACCAGCGGCACCACCGGACACCCCAAGGGCGCCGAGCTGAGCCACCAGAACATGCTCATGAACGCGATCGTCTCCGACGAGATGCACCTGCGCAGCGAGCAGGGCGACGTCTACCTGACCTCGCTGCCGCTGTTCCACTCCTTCGGCCAGACCGTGCTGATGAACGCGGGGTTCCGGCGCAGGGCCACCCTGGTGCTCCAGCCCCGCTTCGAGCCGGCCGCCGCCCTGGGCCTGATGCGCGAGGAGGGCGTCACGCTGTTCGCGGGCGTGCCGACGATGTACTGGGCGATGCTCGCCGAGGTCCACGCCCGCGGCGGCCCGGTGCCCACCACGCTGCACACCGCCGTCTCCGGTGGCTCGGCCGCGCCGCTGGAGGTGCTGAAGGACTTCGGCGAGACGTTCGGGATCGGCATCCTGGAGGGATACGGCCTGTCCGAGACCTCCCCGGTGGCCTGTTTCAACCAACGCGGCAAGCCGAACAAGCCGGGCTCCGTCGGCACCCCCGTGTGGGGGGTGGAGATGAAACTGGTGGACCCCGAGTGGAACACCGTCGAGGGCGAGGGCCCCGGCGAGGTCGCCGTGCGCGGGCACAACGTGATGAAGGGCTACCACGGCCGGGCGGCCGAGACCGCGGAGGTGCTGCGGGACGGATGGCTGCGCACCGGCGACATCGCCACCCGCGACTCCGAGGGCTACTACTTCATCGTGGACCGTGCCAAGGACATGATCATCCGTAGCGGGTTCAACGTCTACCCGCGCGAGGTGGAGGAGGTCCTGATGGGCCATGACGCCGTGTCGCTGGCCGCCGTGGTGGGGGTGCCGGACGAGGCGCACGGCGAGGAGGTCAAGGCGTACGTCATCAGGAAGCCGGGGGCGGAGATCGGCGAGCGGGAGCTGATCGCCTGGGCCCGGGAGCGGATGGCCGCCTACAAGTATCCGCGGCTGGTGGAGTTCCGCGACGCGCTGCCGATGACGGCCACCGGCAAGATCCTCAAGCGCGAGCTGCGCTGAACGCCGCGGAGAACGACGGAACGCCCGGCCCCGCTAGAGGGGCCGGGCGTCACCGGGAAAGCCGCCAAGGAGCCGTCAGGGCCAGTTGCGGCCCGGCCGCAGCGGCACGTGGGCGACCCCGTCGCGGTCCAGCTTGGTCGCGAGGATCTGGTGCAACTGGACCTTGTTGCGCTCGAAGCCCACGACCGAGCCGGCCATGTAGAGCCGCCACACGCGGGCCGTGCCCGCGCCGACCTCCGCGACCGCCTCGTCCCAGTGCTCGTCCAGGTTGGCGCACCACTTCTGGAGGGTCTTCGCGTAGTGCTCGCGCAGATTCTCCTCGTGGCGGATCTCGTAGCCGATGTCCTCCATCTGGCGGATCAGGTGGCCCACCGACTCCAGCTCGCCGTCGGGGAAGACGTAGCGGTTGATGAACCCGCCCTTGTTGATCGACTTCTCGATGCCGGTCGGCCGGGTGATGCAGTGGTTCAGCAGCCGCCCGCCCGGCTTGAGCCGGTCGTACAGGAACTTGAAGTAGAAGGGCAGGTTGTCCTTGCCGATGTGCTCGGTGAGGCCGATGGAGCTGACCCGGTCGAAGCCCGTCTCGGCCACGTCGCGGTAGTCCATGTGCCGGACCTCGGCCAGTTCGCCGAGCCCCGCCTCGGCGATCGCCTTCTGCGCCCATTCGGCCTGCTGGCGGGACAGCGTCACGCCGAGGCCCTTGACGCCGTAGTGCTTGGCCGCGTGCATGACCATGCCGCCCCAGCCGCAGCCCACGTCCAGCAGGCGCATGCCCGGCTGGAGGTCGAGCTTCTTGGCCACCAGGTCGAACTTGGTGAACTGGGCCTCCTCAAGCGAGGAGTCCTCCTCTGGGAACACCGCGCAGGTGTAGGCCATGGATGGCCCGAGCACCCACTCGTAGAACCGGTTGGAGACGTCGTAGTGGTGGTGAATGGCCTCCGCGTCGCGCTTTTTGGCATGCCTGCTGCCCAGCCGGGCCAGCATGCTCTTGCGCATCTCCTGCTTCGGCGGCGGGACCCGCATCAGCAGCGGCTTCATGCCGAGCGACCGGACCGCCGCGATCTTCTCGCGGGCGGGCATGTCGTTGAGGGTGAGCGACCACATGCGGTCCAGCAGGGTGTACATGTCACCCCGCAGGTCGATGTGGCCGGAGACGTACGCCCTGGCCAGCCCCAGTTCGCCGGGCGCCTGGGCGAGATACGCCACCGCAATCGGCGTCTTCACCTCGATCTTGAGGTCAGCGCCGTCCGGGCCCGCCTTGCTGCCGTCGTACGCGCTGAAGGCCACGCCGGCATCGGTCCCGACAACTTTCTCGAAGATCTGTGCTAGTGACACAGAAGCAACCTCCTTAACGCCCCCGTACACATTTGTCGTAGAGGTCGAGCAACCGGCCACCCGGGTCGTATGCCCGCTTGACCGGCCAGTAGGCATCTCCGTTGTAGAGGCGCCAGAACTCGTCCCGGGGGTAGAACGACGTCGAGTACAGGGACTTGTGGCCGTCGAGATCGTGCACGGCGTTCTCGATGAGCCGGTTGTGATAACCGTCGAACTGCCCTCTGGGCAGCGGCACGGTGCCCCAGAACCCGAAATTCAGATACAGCCGCCCCTGCTCCAGCGGGTAGAGCGGCCAGTCGCCGGACGCCTTGAGCGGGCACATCCACACCGGCGTCATGCCGACCTTCTTGTGGAAGAAGTCCAGGAACTCCGCGCCCCGCTCGATGGGCACCTCGATGTCCTGGATGACCGACTCCTGCGGGGGGTTGCCACGCCAGCGGTCATAGCGGGCCAGCAGGCCGTACTTCCGGTCCAGCCCGACCAGCCTGCGGTAGACGTCGGAGCGCATCCAGCGGCGCGGCATGAGCGAGCGCACCAGCGGGCGCTGCACGCCGAAGGCGCGCGAGCACCAGAACCAGTCGGTGTCCCAGCGCCACAGGTAGTCGCGCACGGTGAGCCAGTCACGCGTGCGGGTCTGGATCGACCGGTAGTAGATCCGCATCCCGGTGTAGTCCGAGACGTACGGCGCGCGGTCGGCGAACCGGCCGAGCGTGATGTACAGCTCGCCCGGCCCGAAGAAGACGCCGTCCACGAAGTCGACCGGCTCCCCCTCGTGCTCGCGGCTCTCGCAGATCTCCCGCATGGCCAGCAGGCACTTGTCGGCGTCGTTGAACGGGATGTGGGTGAGCTTGACGTACGGCGAGACCGGCTTGAGCTTGATCCTGATGCGCAGGGCGTAGCCGAGCGTGCCGTAGGAGTTGGGGAAGGCGCGGAACAGGTCGGCGTGCTCGTTGTCCTCGCGGGCCACGATGATGCGCCCGTCGCCGGTGAGGATCTCCAGTTCCTCCACCGACTCGTGCGGCAGGCCGTCGCGGAAGCTGGTCGACTCGATGCCGAGCCCGGTCACCGCCCCGCCGAGCGTGATCGTCTTGAGTTGCGGCACGACGTACGGCATCAGCCCGTGCGGCAGCGTGGCGTCCACCAGGTTCTCGTACGTGGTCATGCCCTGCACCTCGGCGGTGCGGGCGACCGGATCCACCTGGATCACCTGGTCGAGGTCGCGGGCGGACAGCTTGGCGGCCCGCGAGCCGCCCCCGGCCTCGCGAAACCTGAACAGGTTGGTCGTGGCCTTGGACAGCCGTGGCGCGGAGTCGTCGGGGATGGCGGCGTAGGACTCCTTGATCTGCTCGACGGCCCGCTGGTGCGCCAGCATCTGTCCTGTATCGCGCATGGAACGTCCCGGCATGACACCACCCCCAGATTTCCAGAGACGGAGATCGTCCCCTGGCACGCTATATCCAGAAAAGTCGGCAGACCAGCCTCGACGTGCTAAGCGCCGGAAAACTCGGTATCGCCGGTCGGCTCTGGTCCTTACTGCTCCCACATGTGCGAAACGAGCGAAACTCTACCCCTGACTGATCCGATCGCCACGCACGACCCCCCGGAGGAATCCCCTCGCGTCCCTCTGGCCACCACTGTCACCTGGGCCGACGCGTCCCCATCGCCCCCGCGGCTTCGCTCGCCGCGAACGACCGGAACACCTCTTCCCGCAGCCTGCGGCGCTTGCCCCACTCGCGGGAGGTCATCGTCCACTCCAGCACGTAGGCGGTGCCGTCCACCACGACCGCGCGGCGCAGCTCGTGGTATATCCGCCCGGGCGCCACCCACGGCGCCCGGCTCGCGTCCCCGCTCGTCCAGGTGAACTCCCACTCGGCCGCCCGGCCCTCGGGGACGGCGACACCGCCCCTGCGTAACGTCGTCACCTCCCGCGCGTAGGGGGTGAGCAGCCGTTCCGCGGCGCGCAGGATCTGCGCGGGATCACCGCCTGCGCTCTTCCGCATCTCCACGCCGAGGTGCGCCTTGCCGTCCCTGCGCAGCCACTCGGCGTGGCCGCCCTCGCGCGAGCCACGCCAGCCGCGCGGGAAGGCGATGGACCAGCCCGCCGGGGAGGTCCAGATCGGCAGCGGGCGGCGGGCCCGCGCGTGCGGGGGGTGGGGCGTCGCGCTCTGCCGCCCGACCGGCCCGGCCGAGCTCGTGGGGGCCGCGGTGGTGGCGGCCACCGGGCGCGGCCCCGTGGAGGTGGCCGCGTCGGCCGCGGGCCCGCGCCCGCGCGGCAGCCCGTTCCAGGCGACCACGGCGCCCGCCGCCAGCACGACGGCCGCGACCCCGGCGGCCAGCGCGACCTTGCTACGCGGCCTGGGCTCTCGCGGCGGCGGGCCCGTCACGCGGTCGCGGGCCCGCTGGGCCGCCTGGATGTCGGCGAGCATGCGGTCGGCCTGCTCGGCGGTGAGCCTGCGCGCGGGATCGCGCTCCAGCAGGCCGCGCAGCACCGCGTGGAAGATCTTGGGGATGCGGCCGTAGACGGCCTCCTCGGTGAGGATGGCGTTCAGCGTCTCCATGGTGTCGGCGCGCTCGAAGGGCGAGTGGCCCATCAGCCCGGCGTACAGGGTGGCGCCGAACGACCACAGGTCCGAGGCGGCCCCGCCGATCCCGCCACTGGCCCGCTCGGGGGCCAGGAAGCTCGGCGAGCCGGCCACCATGCCGGTCTGGGTGAGCGAGCTGTCGCCCTCCGCGGTGGCCACTCCGAAGTCGGTGAGCACCGCCCGGCCGTCCTCGGTCACCAGGATGTTGCTCGGCTTCACGTCGCGGTGCAGCACCCCGGCCTGGTGGGCCGCGGTGAGCGCGGACAGGATCTGCCTGCCGATGTCGGACAGCAGGCGCACCGGGACCGGCCCGGTCAGGCGCACGATCTCGTCCAGGGGCTGCGCGTCGACCAGTTCCATGATGATCCACGGCCGGCCGTCCTCCTCGACCACGTCGTAGATCTGGACGATGCCGGGATGGTTGAGCCGGGCCGCGGTGCGCGCCTCGCGGGTCGTACGCAGCAGGTGACGTTCGCGCTCGACCGGGGGGAGCCCCGGGGGCAGCACGACCTCCTTGATCGCGATAGGCCGGTTCAGGAGCGTGTCGTAGCCATGCCAGACCACGCCCATGCCGCCCTGACCCAATGCGCTGGACAGCCGGTAACGTCGGGCGATCAACCGTTCGCCGTCGTCCGGTGACGCCATGTCAGATTCCGCCCTTTGATCCCATTTTGGTCGTCGAAAAGTTTCCCATATTCAGTCGTACTCGCGCGGGCAAGCGCGTGTGTTGCGCGCCACGACCGAATCTTGTTCCACTTGACCCCCAAGGAGGAACGATGACCCAATCCAATGTGTCGGCCCCGCTGTCCGGTGTCAGAGTGCTGGAACTCGCGGGCCTCGCGCCCGGGCCCTTCGCCGGGATGATGCTGGCCGACCACGGCGCCGAGGTCCTGCGCGTCGACCGGGCCGACGTCGTACGTCGGGCCGGCGACCGCCCCCGCCCCGAGGTGATGGACCGCGGCAAGCGGACGATCGGCCTGGACCTGAAGTCCCCAGAAGGGGTCACCGCCTTCCGCGAGCTGGCCAGGGAGGCCGACGTCGTCATCGAGGTGTTCCGGCCGGGCGTGGCCGAACGGCTCGGGATCGGCCCGGACGACCTGCGCCCGGTCAACGAGCGGCTGATCTACGGCCGGATGACCGGCTGGGGCCAGGAGGGGCCGCTCGCGCCCACCGCGGGGCACGACATCGGCTACGTCGCCGCCTCCGGCGTGCTCTCCCTGCTCGGGCGGGCCGGGGAGCGGCCGACGCCGCCGATCAACCTGCTCGGCGACTTCGCGGGCGGCGGCCTGATGCTCGCCTACGGCGTGCTGCTCGCGCTGTTCGAGCGGGAGCGCACCGGCCGGGGCAAGGTCATCGACGCGGCCATGGTGGACGGCGCCGCCCTGCTGGCCGCGATGTTCTTCCACCAGATCCACGCCGGGACGTGGGGGCCGCGCGGCACGAACCTGCTCGACACGGGCGCGCCGATGTACGACACCTACGAGACCGCAGACGGGCAGTACGTCGCGGTGGGGGCCCTGGAGCCGCGGTTCTGGGAGGAACTGGTGGCCGGGCTGGGCCTGACCGGGCTGCCCGACAGGGACGAGCCGGCGAACTGGCCGGCGCTGCGCGAGCGGCTGGCCGACGCGTTCCGGGGAAGGACGCGGGCGGAGTGGGCGGAGGTGTTCGCGGGCACGGACGCGTGCGTCTTTCCGGTGCTGTCCGTCGCCGAGGCCGCAGAGCACCCGCACAACAAGGCGCGCGGCACGTTCGGCCGGGTGAACGGCGTACTCCAGCCCGCGCCGGCCCCTCGCCTGCTGGACGCCCCACAGGCGGCCCTCTCCCCCGCCACCAGGCTCACGGACCTGGCCTCCTGGGGGCTGCCCGCCGCGACCGAGGCGGAACTCCGGGAGAAGGGCGTTCTGGCCTGACATAGCAGTCCTTGTCAGGAATGTAGTAGGTGTACTACATTCCTTAGTATCAGTGCTGCATCGATGGAGGGCTGCGCGGTGTCGCAGGAGAACATCCACAACCGGATCGCGGTGCTGCGAGCGGAGCGCGGCGTCTCCAGGAAGGACCTGGCGGGCGCGCTCGGCGTGCATTACCAGACCATCGGCTACCTGGAGCGCGGGGAGTACAGCCCCAGCCTGCACCTCGCGCTGCGGATAGCCGAGTTCTTCGAGGTTCCGGTCGAGGTGGCGTTCTCGCTTCGGCCGTTCCCCCGGCTGGGCGAGGAAGGGAGATGACGATGAGGATTCAGGAGTGGTGGCGCCACCGTCAGGCCGAGGTGATGCAACAGGACGTCGCGCCGTCGTGGTACGCCACCAGAACGCGCCGGCACGCACTCGTCGGCGCGCACGGCGTCGCGCTCGCCCTGCTGTGGACGGCCGCCGTGCTCTGGCTGTTCTCCATGGAGGGCGGCGGCCGGGTGGGCACGGTGCTCATCGTGGCCGGGCTGGCGCTCGCCATCCCCACGATCTCCCTGCTCAACCTGGCCACCCGGGGCACCACCGCGCTGGCCGAGGAGAGCCTGGACGAACGCCAGCTCGCCGACCGGATGCGGGCGATGGCGACGGCCCACCGCGGCACCATGATCATGCTGGCGATCGTCGGCGCGGGGGCCCTGGTCACCGGCCTCATCGCCGGGCGCGAGCTGTCGCTGCCGGTCACAGGCGTCCTTCAGCTCACCATCGCCACCGGCCTGACGCACATGATGCTGCCGCTGCTGGTGTCGGCGTGGCAGTTGCCCGACCCGCCCGCCGAGGACGCCTGACCTCCCGGGGCCGGCCTCACCCCTGCCGGGGCGGCAGGATCGCGATGTAGAGGTCGGCCCCCTCGGGGTGGTGGACCTCCAGATCGGTGGTGAACGCGCGGGGCGGGGTCGCGCCCGATTCGGTGTGCTTCCACACCCGCTGCCAGCACTCCACCAGCGCCCCCGGCATCTGCCCACGGGCCTCCAGCTTCATCGCGGCGGCCTTGGGCACCCGCACCGCGACCATCCCCTCGGGCAGGGCGGCAGCGCTGCGCACGGCCACGCCGACCACCTGGGTGTAGGGGCCGTTGTGATCGCTTTGGTAGTCGGTGAGGACGGCGTAGAGATTCTCGTCGACCTTCCCCGGTACGTGCGCGAACGCCCCAGGGGCCCCGGCCCGGGCCCAAAGGGCGGGAAGCCGCGCCCGGGTAGGGTCCATCTCGTCGGCATTGGCCGTTCGCACGGCGAAGCCGACGACCAGGACCTCTGGCCGGTCAACGATGTTCACTGCGCCTCCCTCTAACGCTGTGCCATCCACATTAGATCGCGCCGTCAATGTAGCCCCTCCAGGCGCAAATGGATCCTAAGCGGTGATGATCCCTCCCCATCCCCGGCTGCCGGCCCAGGATTCGGGGAACACCCAATCGTGATGATTCGCCACGTAGAATGGATTTACGTGAAGTTCCTGAACGACATGCGGCCGGCATTCGACCTGACCTACAGCGACGTCTTCATGGCGCCGGCGCGCTCATCGGTCGGTTCCCGGCTCGAAGTCGACCTTTCCACCCATGATGGCACCGGCACCACCATCCCCGTCATCGTGGCCAACATGACCGCGGTCGCCGGGCGGCGGATGGCCGAGACCGTGGCCAGACGCGGCGGGCTCGCGGTCATCCCCCAGGACATCCCCATCGACGTCGTGGCCGAGGTCGTCGATTGGGTGAAGGCCCGGCACCTCGTCCACGACACGCCCATCACCCTCACCCCGCACGACACCGTCGGCGAGGCGCTGAACCTGCTGCCCAAGCGGGCGCACGGCGCGGTCATCATCGTGGACTGGGACAACCGCCCGGTCGGCGTGGTCACCGAGGCCGACTGCCAGGGCGTGGACATGTACACCCAGCTCTCGCAGGTCATGTCGGCCTCGCTGCTGACCCTGCCCGCCGGGCTCGAACCACGGCGGGCCTTCGAGATGCTGCACGAGGGACGGCACAGGCTCGCCCCCGTCGTGGACGCCGACGGCCGCCTGGTGGGCATCCTGACCCGCACAGGGGCGCTGCGGGCGACCCTCTACCAGCCCGCCCTGGACGCGTCCGGGCGGCTGCGGATCGGCGCGGCGGTGGGCGTCAACGGCGACGTGACGGCCAAGGCCAAGGAACTGCTGGAGGCGGGCGTCGACTGCCTGGTTGTGGACACCGCGCACGGGCACCAGGAGAAGATGCTGTCGGCGCTGCGGGCCGTACGGGGGCTCGGGCCGGACGTGCCGGTCGCGGCCGGCAACGTGGTCACCGCCGAGGGCGTCCGTGACCTGGTCGACGCCGGGGCCGACATCGTCAAGGTGGGCGTGGGCCCGGGTGCGATGTGCACCACGCGGATGATGACCGGCGTGGGCCGGCCGCAGTTCTCCGCGGTGCTCGAATGCGCCGCCGAGGCGCGCAGGCTGGGCCGGCACGTGTGGGCGGACGGCGGCGTGCGCCACCCCCGCGACGTGGCGCTCGCATTGGCCGCGGGCGCGGCGAACGTGATGATCGGCTCGTGGTTCGCCGGGACGTACGAGTCGCCGGGAGACGCCCGCACGGACGCCGACGGGCGCAGGTACAAGGAGAACTTCGGGATGGCCTCGGCGCGGGCGGTACGGCTGCGCACCGCCGACGACACGCCGTTCGAGCGGGCCCGCAAGGCGCTGTTCGAGGAGGGCATCTCCACCTCGCGGATGTACCTGGACCCGGCGCGCCCGAGTGTGGAGGACCAGATCGACGCCATCGTGGCCGGGCTGCGCTCGGCGTGCACCTACGCGGGCGCGGTGGACCTGGAGGAGTTCCACCGCCGCGCGGTGATCGGCATCCAGGGGTCCTCCGGCTACACGGAGGGCATGCCGCTGCACCAGAGCTGGTAGGAATATCCGGCCGGTGCGGGGTAGGGCGAGCCGGGTGGGCACGTCGGCTTCCTGAAAGGCAGACCTACCATGACCGCACCATCCGTCGGCCGGGACACCGTCGCCGTCGACCGGAGGCTCCTGGTCAGTTATGAGCACTACGCGTCCGCGCAACGAACCGTGGACGCCCTGTCGGACGCGGGTTTCCCCGTGGAGCACCTGTCCATCGTCGGTTCGGACCTTCGGCTGGAGGAGATCGTCACCGGCCGGGTCACCAACCCCAAGGCCGCGCTCGCCGGGGCGGGCAGCGGCGTGCTCTTCGGCGCGATCGTCGGGCTGTTCCTCGGCCTGTTCACCACCACGACCGGCTCCTTCATCGCGCTGGTCCTCTGGGCGGCGCTGTGGGGCGCGGTCCTCGGGGCGGCCTTCGGCTTCGTCAACCACGCCTTCCAGCGCGGCAAGCGCGACTTCGCCTCGCGCAACGCGATCGTCGCGGGCCGCTACGACGTGATGGTGGACGCCGAGCACCTCGAACGCGCCCGCGCCATGACGCCGCCGTCCTCCCCCGGGTACCCCGGCGCGCCCGATCACACCGGACAGGGCGACACCGTCGCCATGGAGACCCCGCCCACCGCGGGGACCTTCGGCCCGGGCGAGACCGGCGTCCAGGAGGGCGGCCCGGTACCTCCGCCGCGCACCGAAGGGCCGCAGGGCACGGACCGCCCGGTCGGCGACCACCCGCGGTTCCGCCACCCGGACGACGAGGGCACGACGGAGATCGGACAGGAAGAGCAGCCTCAGCGGCGTCAGTGGTGACTCGTAGGGCACCATTGACGGTGTGTTGCTGATCGATGTGGCGCGGGTGTCCGAAGAGGTGAGCCGGACCTCCTCGCGGCTGGGCAAGATCGGCCACCTGGCCGAACTACTCGGCCGGGTGCGGAGCGACGAGGCCGAGCTCGCCATCGCCTACCTGTACGGCGAGCTGCCGCAGCGCCAGATCGGCGTGGGCTGGCGCAGCCTCCAGGACCTTCCCGCGCCGCGTCAGATCGCCACCATGACCCTCACCCGCGTGAACGACCTGTTCGACGAGATCAAACGGCAGGGCGGGGCCGGATCCCAGGCTGCCCGCAAGGCGCTGGTCGGCGAACTGTTCGGCGGGCTGACCCAGCAGGAGCAGGCGTTCCTGATCCGGCTGCTGAGCGGCGAACTGCGCCAGGGCGCCCTGGAGGGCGCCATGATCGAGGCGGTCGCCAAGGCGTCGGGCGCGCCGTCCGCCGAGGTGCGCAGGGCGCTCACGCTGCGTGGCTGGCTGCCCGCCGTCGGCGCGGCTGCGCTCGCGGGCGGGGTGGAGGCGCTGCGCGGTTTCCACGTGGAGGTGGGCCGCCCGGTGGCGCCGATGCTGGCGCAGAGCGCCCCCAGCGTGGCGGCGGCGCTCGCCAAGGTGGGCGAGCCCGCCGCGCTGGAATGGAAGATCGACGGGATTCGCGTCCAGGCGCATCGCGCGGGCGAGACGGTGGCGGCGTTCACGCGCACGCTCGACGACATCACCGCGCAGGTTCCCGAGCTGGTGGAGGCGGTACGGGCGCTGCCGCACGACGACCTGATCCTGGACGGCGAGGTGATCGCGCTGCGGGCGGACGGGCGGCCGGAGCCGTTCCAGGTCACGGCGTCGCGGGTGGCCAGCCGGGTCGACGTGGCCAAGATGCGCGCCAAGACGCCGCTCAGCGTGTTCTTCTTCGACGCGCTGCGGGTGGCGGGACGCGATCTGCTCGACCTCACCGACGCCGAACGGCACGACGCGCTGCGCGCCGCCGTACCGGACAACCTGCTCATCCCCCGCCTGACGACCGGCGACGTCCCGGAGGCCGAGGCGTTCTTCGCGGAGGTGGTGCGGCGCGGGCACGAGGGCGTGGTGGTCAAGTCGCCGAAGACGCCGTACGCGGCGGGCCGGCGTGGCGCGGGATGGATCAAGGTCAAGCCCCGGCACACGCTCGACCTTGTGGTGCTGGCCGTGGAGTGGGGGCACGGGCGGCGCGAGGGCAGGTTGTCCAACCTGCACCTCGGCGCGCGCGACCCGGAGACCGGCGGGTTCGTCATGCTCGGCAAGACCTTCAAGGGGCTGACCGACCAGTTGCTGGCCTGGCAGACCGAGCGGTTCCTGGCGCTGGCCGACGGGCCGACGGACGGCTGGACGGTGAAGGTCCGGCCCGAGCAGGTCGTCGAGATCGCCTTCGACGCGGTGCAGACCTCCTCGCGCTACCCGGGCGGGATGGCGCTGCGGTTCGCGCGAGTGCTGCGGTACCGGGAGGACAAGCGGGCGGAGGAGGCCGACACGGTGGAGACCGTGCGCTCGCTGATGTTCTAGCGTCCCGGCGGGGTCACTTGACCAGGCGCAGGGACAGCGGGTAGCGGAACCGGCCGTCGCCGAGCGCCGAGACCCCGCCCATGATGCCCGCCACCAGCCCGCCGATCCACAGCAGCGGCACCAGGACCAGGCCGACGACGGTGATGGACAGCAGGATGGTCGCGCCCAGCAGCGTGAGGTGGAAGTTCAGCGCCTCGACGGCCTGCGCGCGGACGTAAGGGGACGTCCTTCCCATGGCCAGCAGCATGATCAGCGGACCGACCACGGACAGGCCGATGAACGGCAGGAAGTGCGCCGCGGCGGCGGCCGGGCGATCGTCGGAGGTGCGCGGGTACGGCGGCGCGGGGTGGGGGTGGGGGTGGCGCGGCGGGTAGGGCATCGGCGGTGGGGGCGGGGGCGTGCCGAACAGGTCGCTCATGATCCCCATGAGGTCGGCGTGGATCTGGGCGTTCATCGCGCGGTCCACCCGCTCGTCGAACTCCTGCTTGTCCAGCCTGCCCTCCGTGTAGGCGGCCTTGAGGTGCTCCACCACCTGCTCACGGTCCTGGTTGCTCACCCGCAAGTGCGTGTGCTGCGGCGGCGGGCCCTGCCAGTAGGGCGCCGAGGGTGGTGTTGCCGATGCCATGATCGAAATGCCCTTCTCTCAACGTCGCCGCCTTGTCCGGTACCTCTATCTTGGGTCACCACATGTCCGGATACATCAGTGGTAACCCCTAGCGATCCCCGACTTGGGGGGCGCCGGGCTAGGGGATCGCGGGGCGGGGGGCGCGGGCTCGATTTCGGGCATGGGTGATCGAGCCGTTACGCCATGGAATCGTTAATTGAACGAATCCGCTCGGGGCGCATATCCGCATCTCCGCGGGCGGGCGCCTATCAAGGGGTATTCGGGTCACCGCGATGAACGGCTCTGGCCACGGTCCTGAACTCCTACAGCGGGGCGTCCGGCCGTACCGTGACCACCGGTTCCCCTGCGGCGGTGTGATTTCGGGGTAAGCGTGGATGCCGAATTATCCGCCTGGAGCAAGTACACCACACTGGAGAAATCCCCTAAGATTCCCGAGACTCAGCGGGAACGCGTCCGGAGAGGTATACAGGGAACATGAGATGGCGGGACCGATACGGGCTGCGCAAGCGCCGCGGTCAACGGCTGGCCAAGTTCGACCGGGAGGCTACGGATGCCGACATCGAGGCATTGATCGAGTTCGCCAAGAGCAGGCGTGGCGTCGAGTTCTACGTCGAGCCTGAGACGTTCGCGACCGACACCACCGCGGTCGCCGTCGCCGACGACGGCGAATGGACACGGCGACGGGTGGGCTCCCCCGCCGTCATCCACAAGGTGGCGCGCAACCTGGCTCTGCCGGTCTACGACGTCCAGCTCACCGGCTACCCCCCACGCATGCGCGCCTACAACGAGCGCCGCAAACAAGCCGAAGGCTGACCCGCCGCCGCCATCCCGGCCACGCCGCCCGTGGCCGGGTCCAGCATGCCCCAAGCCCCCTGCCCACCCAAAGAACGCGACTCCCTCCCCCGGCCACAACGCCAGGGCCCCACACCGTCGGGAAAGGTCACCTTCCCGAGCGGCCTCGGCCCCCCGAAACCGAGCCCCCTCCATATCGGCCGGCCGCTGGGCCACTCCCCGGGGCGCAGAACGATCCCGCCCACCCTCACACCAGGCCCCCGCCCGCCTGGAGCGAAGCACCACCTTCCCCGGTGGCCTATGAATCCCTCCGCAGCCGCCATCAACAGCGCCCTGGACCTTCAGAGGTCCCCGCACCAGGCCCAAAGCCCCCCGCTCGCCACCACTGGGGCCACTCACCCAAGTGCAGAACGATCCCCCGTGCCGTAACGCCTCTCCGCGCCAGGCTCCACCCCGCACAGCACGCGGCCCCCTCTGGGCCTCCGCAACCGTCTACGACAGGACCCGCCCACTCCGGGTACCACCCCGCCGCTCCCCCGCCAGCGGTACCAGCGGGCGGCGAGGACGACGTAGGCGACACCGATACCGCCGAGAACCAACGGGCCATCACAAGGCCCGACCTTTCCTTGCCACGTCACCCATTTATATGAGCCGCTTTCGTATTCACAGGCCGCCGACGACCCGGCACTCAGGTTGTCCACAGTTCAAGCCTTAGCGAAAATGAGCGACCGCTCGGGGCGGCAGGCTTTCAGGCATGGCAACCACCCCGCCCCGAATGCTGCTTTCCAGCCCCGTGGACGTGCTCGCCGCCGTCCCCTACCTGATCGGCTTCCACCCGGCCGACAGCCTCGTCGTTCTGGGCCTCACCGGCTCCCGGCCGCACAGCGAGGCACGGCTGACCCTTCGCTGGGACCTCCCCCTCGCGTCCGACGCGCTCGACCGTTTCGTCCCCATCCTGTTCAAGGAGGACATCACCCACGTCATCCTGCTCGGCTACGGCGCGGGGCCGCTCGTCACCCCCGCCGTCGATCAGGTCCGCTCCCTCGTCCAGGGCGCGGACATCGCGGTGGCCGAGGCGCTGCGCTCCGACGGCGGGCGCTACTGGTCCTATATCTGCGAGGCCGCCACCTGCTGCCCGCCCGAGGGCACCCCTTATGACGTGGCCAGCAGTCAGATTCCCGCCCTGGCCACCCTGCGCGGAATGGTCGCCCTCCCCGACCGCGCGGCGCTCGAAGGCTCGCTGGAGCCGGCCGAGGGGGCCGCACGGGACGGCATGCGAGAGGCGACCCGGAGCGCGATCAGCGACATGATCGGCAGGTTCCGCGCCTGCCGCAACGCCGACGCGTTCGCCCGTGACCTGGTCGCCGAGGGGATCGCCAGGGTCCACACCGCGGTCGAGACCTACGGTGCCGGTGGGCGGCTCGACGATGACGACGCGGCCCGGCTCTGCATGGCGCTGAGCATCGTGAGAGTGCGCGACGAGGCGTGGACCTCCATGGTGGCCGACGGCCTGCGGGCGCATCTGGCGCTCTGGCACGATCTCGTCCGCCGGGTCGAGCCGCGGTTCCTGCCGCCCGTGGCGTCACTCCTGGGCATGGCCGCCTGGCACCACGGCGACTGCGCGCTCGCGGACATGGCCCTCAATCGTGCCCTGGCGGCCGATCCCGGCTATTCGATGGCCGTGCTGCTCAGCCAGGCGCTGAGCCACATGCTGCCACCCGACCGGCTCGGCGAGCGGATGCCCCGCCCCGCCGACCTCGACCAGGCCATGGGGCCGCCGCACATGGCCTGGCTGCTTCCCCTGCTGGACCTGATCGACGATCAGGCGGGCGACTACGCGGCCGAGGAGGCGTTCACGAGCGGCCCGGAGGCTGCGGCGGACGCGACGAATGCGGCGGCGTCCCCGGACCGCGATCCCCCTGATCCAGGGGCAGTGCCTGCGCCGCCGGCCCGAGATGGAGCCGCACCATGATCGCCGCACCCGCCACCGCGACCGGCATGGCCACGACCGCCCCGACCGGAATGAGGAAGATGAGGAACACGACGACTCCGAAGCCCAGCGCCCCCGCCTTGTTCGCGCGCAGCACGCGGAAGCGCTCCTTACGCCGCATGCCCCGGCGCTCCATGGCGAGCGTGGTCAGCTCCACCGTCAGGAAGAAGCCCGAGACGGCCGCCCCGAGCACCGGCACCACCGTCTGCCCGATCACCGGCACGAACCCGAGCGCGAACAACGGGATCGTGAAGAGCAGCACGAACCAGAGGGTGACCAGGCTGTCGCGGATCGATCGGGGGATCGACCGCCACAATGGCACGTCGTTGCCCCCGGGCACCTCCCCGTGAGACTCCTCGACCTTCTCCGACAGCTTCTCGTAGAACGGCTCGCCGACGATCAGCGTCAGCGCGGTGAAGGTGAGCACGGCGAGGGCCAGACCCATCCCGAAGATCACGATCCCCAGGAGGAAGCGCATGGTGTCACGCAGGCCGGGGTTCCAGCCATCCGCGAACGGCGTCGCGAAGTCCGCCAGGTCCCCGGCACGTCCTCCAAGGAAGACCAGCGCCACAACATAGATGACCAACGTGACCAGAGCGGGCAGCAGCCCGAAGAGCCACCACCGCGGGTGCCGAGCGCACCAGCGCATGCCCTGAAAGAAGAACCCGATGCCACCGAAGAACGCCCGCAATGCAGCCATGCCCGGCAGGCTAACGCCTCCCGCCCACCCTGGCGTCCCGATGATCCCCCGCCCACCGCCTCACCCGCCCTAAGGCGTCGGCACCGAGTCACACGAGACCCACCGGACCGGGAGGGCGAGCGCAGCGACGAGGGGGCAGAGCAACGTCGCATCTCGCGGAGCAGAGCCGGACATACATACCACGACCTGCGCAAAGGAGACGCCACCCACCACGGAAGACCCGACATACCGTTTCCGGACAACGCCGGATCTCGCTATTTCACCCGCTGCCGTCCGCCTCCGAGGCGGTGTCCACCGAGCGCTGTAAATGGGAACGTTCAAACCGGGCCATCGCACAGGTCGGCCACACCGGCCGCAGGAAAGCCCCACCACATCGCGGCACGCGATCGGCTCCGAAGGAGGACACCCCGCCACCACCCGGCGATGACCGTTTCACGTGCGACCAGTGCCGGCCGTACCCGGCCGGGGCGGTCCGCATGACACCAAGAGAGGTCTGATCAACGATCGACGCGCCAGAGGGCGGGCAGTTCGACGCCCAATTCGGCGAAGAGGCGACGCAGAAGAGGAAGGGAGATGCCAAGGACATTGCCGTGGTCCCCGTCGATGCCCTCGACGAACCAACCGCCGAAGCCCTCCAGCGCAAATGCCCCCGCGACGCGCAGCGGCTCCCCCGTCGCCACATACGCAGCGATCTCGGCATCGGTGGGCGTCCCGAAGCGCACCAGAGTGGAGCCGAGCTCGGCGGCCTCCCGCCCGCTGGCGGCGTCGATCACGCAATGCCCGGTCAGCAGCCGGCCATCGCTCCCGCGCATCGCCTGCCACCTGGCCGTCGCCTCCTCAGGCGTCGCGGGCTTGCCGTACGGCACACCGTCGATCTCCAGGACCGAGTCACAGCCGATCACCAGCCCATCCCCCACCCGCTCGGCCACAGCGGCGGCCTTCGCCCGAGCAAGCGTGAGCGCGAGGTCCCCGGGGGTGTCAGCGGTCACCGCATCCTCATCCACCCCACTGACGACCACTTTGGGATCAAGCCCCGCAGTCCGCAACAACGCAAGCCTGGCAGGCGAAGCGGAAGCCAGCACGATCGTCATAAGAAACCTCCGATCAGATCCCGCCTGCGGCGGAGAAGCAATCAAAGCCCTGCGGAGCAGGGCAGAGCCAACCGATTCGCGCATCGAACAAAGACACGATAGCCAGCAAGAGAGAAGATCATGCCACCTTCCACGGTCCATACCCAGCTCTGGAATGAGCGCCGCATCCCAGCCCCGCCCACCCCCTCGCCACCGGCCACGAAACTCCTGGGCGTTACCAGGCATGTTGACCGCCGTCCCGCTCACCAACGACGGCAAGGCCGGCTTGGACCGGCCGCTCGGCCCACTCGCCGACGTCCCCGCCCCACTGGGCACATTTCCCGGCAAATCAGCACGCTGGCCCAGGCGACCCTGCTGCCGGTCATCGAGATCAACCGGAGGCCGCCCCAGAGCAAGGCTGCATGCCACAGCCCAGTGGGTGCCGCACGAATTCTGGATGAGCGTCGCCGAGATCGATGCTGTTCTCATCAAGGGCGTTGGCGATGTGGAAACGGCCTGCATCGAAGACGAACTCCACCGCGATGGTGCCGTCCGCCACGTCATGACTCGAAGGACGCCACTCGAGCAGCGCAACTTCGCGCAGTTCCTGGCCGACGAACGGCTCAAGCCGTTCGTCGGCGCCGACCCACGCCGGAGTCAGCTCGAACCACTCCCAGTCACTGATCGCAGTCGTCGTGTCGATGCTGTCCCGGCTGATCGACAGCTCATCGAGCTTCCAGTGGCAGATCTCTACCTGGACACCATCGAAGTCCAAGACGACGGGACAGTCCGCGAACCATTCCCCGGTCTCGACAAAGCGCACGATCGCGAACCCCGTAAGACGCCGGCCACCAAGTGCGGCCAGGCTCGGCCCGTGTTCCTCGCGGACGGCTTCAAGCCCGACGAGAAAGGTCGGCTCGAAGCCGGATATCCCCATCACGATTGCCGATTGTCCACGTTATTCACGGGGCCGGCCAGCCGATATCCACTACCAAGCCGCATGGCCGTGCTCGACGGCTTCATCCTTTCAAGTGATCACTCACGTGGGGGCTGTGGCGAAGGGAGGGTGTGGGTTAGGGTTGGACACGACAGATCGCGGGGGTCCGGTGAACCGGGCTGAGATTGTGGCTGAGACGGCTGCTGACCGCTGGAACCTGACCGGGTAATGCCGGCGTAGGGAGAGATCGAGTCGTCATGACCGACACTGCGATGACACGTGCCCGCAAGGTGTATTTGCACGGAGAGCGGGCGGATCTGCGGGTGCCGATGCGGGAGGTGGCGCTCACTGATGGGGGTGCCGTGGTGCTCTATGACACCTCTGGGCCGTACACCGACCCGGACTACGACGCCGACGTGCGGTGCGGGCTGCCCGCGCTACGTGCGGGCTGGATCGCCGGGCGCGGTGACACGGTGTCGTACACCGGGCGTACGGTGCGGCCCGAGGATGATGGGCGGCGTTCGGGGGATCCGCTGCGGAACGCGGCGGCGTTCGCTGAGCGGTCGCCTCGCCGGGCGAGTGGGGCGGGGGCGGTGACGCAGCGCGCTTATGCGCGGCGTGGGGAGATCACCTCTGAGATGGAGTTCGTCGCGCTCCGGGAAGGGGTCGAGCCGGAGGTGGTCCGGGGCGAGCTGGCGGCGGGCCGGGCGGTGTTGCCCGCCAACGTCAACCATCCGGAGCTGGAGCCGATGATCATCGGCCGGAACTTCCTGGTGAAGGTGAACGCCAACATCGGCAACTCGGCGGTGGCGTCCTCGATCGAGGAGGAGGTGGCCAAGATGACCTGGGCGACCCGCTGGGGCGCCGACACCATCATGGACCTGTCCACCGGCAGGGACATTCACACCACGCGCGAGTGGATCCTGCGCAATTCGCCCGTCCCGGTCGGGACGGTTCCGCTCTACCAGGCCGTGGAGAAGGTCGGTGGCGATCCGGCCGAGCTGACCTGGGAGGTCTTCCGAGACACCGTGGTCGAGCAGGCCGAGCAGGGCGTGGACTACATGACGGTGCACGCGGGCGTACTGCTGGAGTACGTGCCGCTGACGGCCCGCCGCCGTACGGGCATCGTGTCGCGCGGTGGTTCGATCATGGCGGCGTGGTGTCTGGCGCATCACCGCCAGAACTTCCTGTACACCCACTTCCGGGAGCTGTGCGAGATCTTCGCCGCGTACGACGTGACCTGGTCGTTGGGCGATGGATTGCGGCCCGGGTCGATCTCCGACGCCAATGACGAGGCCCAGTTCGCCGAACTGCGCACCCAGGGTGAACTCACCCGGATCGCCGCCGAGTATGACAACCAGGTGATGAACGAGGGCCCCGGGCACATCCCGATGCACAAGATCAAGGAGAACGTCGACCTGCAACGGGAGTGGTGCGACGACGCGCCGTTCTACACGCTCGGGCCGCTGACCACCGACATCGCGCCGGGGTATGACCACATCACCTCGGCGATCGGCGCGGCGATGATCGGCTGGTACGGCACCGCGATGCTCTGCTACGTCACGCCCAAGGAGCACCTAGGGCTTCCGGACCGCGATGACGTCAAGGCCGGGGTGATCGCCTACAAGATCGCCGCACACGCCGCGGACCTGGCCAAGGGGCATCCGGGCGCGCAGGCGTGGGACGACGCGCTTTCGGACGCGCGGTTCGACTTCCGGTGGGAGGACCAGTTCAACCTCTCCCTCGACCCGGACACCGCGCGGGCGTTCCACGACGCGACGTTGCCCGCCGCGCCCGCCAAGACCGCGCACTTCTGCTCGATGTGCGGCCCGCACTTCTGCTCGATGAAGATCACGCGGGACGTACGGGCGTACGCCGCCGGGCGCGGCCTGGACGAGGAGCAGGCCCTGGCCGAGGGCCTGCGCGAGAAGGCCGCCGAGTTCAACGCCTCCGGCGGCCGTATCTACCTCCCGGTCTCGCCCGCCGACCCCACCTGATGTTTCGTCACGGCTGAACCGGGTCACCTCACGGGCAGAGCCAGATTCCGGAAGCGGCGACGGCTCTGCCCCGGAACATCAGCCGACCGCTTCGCCGATCCTCCTTATCGACTATGGCAGTCGCATACCTCCCGGCTTCAGGTCTCAATAGCCGGGACTGCGAATCGGGAAAATGTAATCCTGATCCACCGGCCGCGTTCGGCCGACCTGGCGGCCGTCTTGTACCGCGAGCAGGGGCACGGTCACCTCGGATCACGCCCACGATGGCGGTCTACGCCGTGCCCCAGAGCGCCGTGCACACCCTGATGGAATGACTGCGACTGGAGCCGGCCGACGGCGTGCCGAAGCCGACGGCGTGCCGAAGCCGACGGCGTGCCGAAGCCGGGTTATGTGCGTACCGAACTCTCCGACTCCATCGATGACCCCGGGTCCGCGAGGAGGTCCGCCCGCAACATGAACCGGCACGCCATCGCGCGATCGGACAGCCGCGCGAGGTAGAGGCCAGCGAGATCGTGATCCGCCCGGCGGCCCAGAACAAACGCTCCGCCCACGATCAGGACGATGCCCGGCCCGCCCCTCGCCTGCACGAGAAGTGACGGACGAGCGATTACCCATCGGCACGGCCGGCACGCGCGACCACGACGTCCGAGAGCCGGCCCGCTTTCGCGCCTTCTCAGGAGCCCGCCCGTTCTCCGATTAGATGTTCTCCCATTTATCCGGCTCAAGCCTGAGGTAGCCGCCAGGCTCGTGCGCGATCGTGCGGGGCTCGATCACGGTGTCATAGTGGTCCCCGAAGGCGGCCGTCAACGCCTTCTTTCCAGGACCGCCCCGACGCTATCCAAATCGATTACCAGGTCCGGCGTCGGCGAGCAGGCGGATGCCAGAATGCCGTCGACCGAATTCCGCGACGAGCCGTCAGGTGGGGGTGAAAGCGGGGCGGTCGGGGATGGGGAGCCATTCGTGAGCGGGATTGTAAGGGCGAAATCGGGTCTTGATGAAGCGGATCAGTGATCGCAGTAGCGGGTGGTGGTTTTGGTGGTGCCATAGCAGGGAGGTCGGGTAGACCGGGCAGGGGTTCACCAGGGGGATCTGGACCGTGCGGGGGTGCCAGGGCAGGCGGCAGCGTTCGCCGGCCAGGCCGATGCGGTCGGCGGCGACGATCTCGGCCACGTAGTGTTCCCAGCCGAAGTCGGGTCCCGAGGTGTCGATGCGGACGTCGAATTCGGCGCCCAGCAGGCGGTAGTACTCGCCCCACTCGCTGCCCCGCGCGTTGCCGGGCATCCAGACCGTCACGCCGGACAGCCGTTCCATGGACACCTCCCGCTCGGCGGCGAGCGGGTGGTCGAGGCCGACGATCAGGCAGTTGGCCTCCAGGTAGGCGGGCGTGGCGCGCAGGCCGTCCGCCAGCGGGCCGGTGGCGCGGGCGAAGGCGGCGTCGATGGTGCCCTGGGGGAGGGTGCCGCGTGCCGACCTGAGGCCGTTGGAGGTGATGATCTCGACGTCGGCGCCTTCGATGGTCTGGTGGAAGTCGCGGACCAGGTCGAGGGAGGCCAGCCGGGTGTCCAGCACGTCCACCCGCAGGCGGCGGCTTCGGTCGCGCAGCGCTTGCAGGGCCTGGTCGGCGGTGCTCACCAGGGCGCGGGCGTGCGGCAGGAAGGCCCGGCCGTCCGTGGTGAGGCCGGCCCCGTTGCGGGAGCGGAGGAACAGCCGCACGCCGAGGTCCGCCTCCAGTCTGGCGACCCGCTTGGAGATCGCCTGCTGGGTGATCCCCAGCCTGGTCGCGGCCTCGCTGAAGTACTGCTCCTCGGTGACGGCGATGAAGGCGCGGACCGCCGCCAGGTCGAGATCGGCACCCTCGGGCACAACCATCTGTTGTGCTTTCGCGGCGTGTCGGTTGTTGGACAATGCCGCCTGCTCTCGGGTCGAATGCACGGGTCGCGGACGAGCCTACAACCAGCGGGAGTGGTCGCCGATGGGATCCTTCGTGCACCTGCACGTGCACACGGAGTACAGCATGCTCGACGGCGCCGCCAAGGTCGGCCTGCTGATGGAGGAGGTCTCCCGGCAGCGGATGCCCGCCGTGGCGATGAGCGACCACGGCAACCTGCACGGCGCGTACGAGTTCTTCCATGCCGCCCGCAAGGCCGGCGTCAAGCCGATCATCGGCATCGAGGCGTACGTGGCGCCGGCCTCGCGCCGGCACCGCGGGCCGGTGTTCTACAGCGACAACCTCGCGCTGCGCCGTTCCAACGACGACACCGGCGAGGGCGGTGACGTCTCCGGGCGCGGCCTGTACACGCACATGACGATGTGGGCGGCCGACGCGGACGGGCTGCGCAACCTGTTCCGGCTCCAGTCCCGCGCCTGGCTGGAAGGGCATGTCCAGAAATATCCCCGCATGGATGACGAACTGCTCGCCGAACACGGCCAGGGCATCATCGCCACCACCGGCTGCCCCTCCGGCGAGGTGCAGACCCGGCTGCGCCTCGGCCAGTACGACGAGGCCCGCGAGGCCGCCGCCCGCCACCGCGACCTCTTCGGCCCGGACAACTACTTCCTGGAATTGATGGACCACGGCATCGCCATCGAGCGCCGGGTCCGCGACGACCTGCTGAGACTCGGCCGCGACCTTGGCCTGCCGCCGCTGGCCACCAACGACTCCCACTACGTGACCGAGGACCAGGCACAGGCGCACGACGCGCTGCTGTGCATCGGCACCGGCAAACGCCTGGCCGACACCGAACGCTTCCGGTTCAGCGGCAGCGGCTACCACGTCAAGACGGCCGCCGAGATGCGCGCGCTGTGGGACGCCGAGGTCCCCGGGGCCTGCGACAACACGCTGCTGATCGCCGAGCGGATCGGCGACTACGGCGAGGTGTTCGCCCACCGCGACCTCACGCCGCGCTTCCCGGTGCCCGCGGGCGAGACCGAGTCGAGCTGGCTGCGCGCCGAGACCCTCGACGGCGCACGCCGCCGCTACCAGGGCGATCCGCCCCGCGAAGTCCTCGACCGCATCGACTACGAGCTGTCCGTGATCGACGCCATGGGCTTTCCCGGCTACTTCCTGGTCGTCGCCGACATCTGCCGGTACGCCAGGGAGAACGGCATCGGCCTCGGCCCCGGCCGCGGTTCGGCCACCGGCTCGATGGTCGCTTACTGCACGGGCATCACCCAGCTCGACCCGATCGAGCACAAACTGATCTTCGAGCGCTTCCTCAACCCCGAGCGGGTCACCATGCCCGACGTCGATCTCGACTTCGACGACCGGCGGCGGGACGAGGTGATCGACTACGTGACCCGCAAGTACGGCGAGGACCGGGTCTGCCAGATCGTCACCTTCGGCACGATCAAGGCCAAGGCCGCGATCAAGGACTCCTGCCGGGTGCTGGGCCTGCCGTACGCCCTGGGCGACCGGATCACCAAGGCGTTCCCCGCGGCCGTCGGCGGCAAGGAGATCCCGCTGGCGGCCATCCTCGACGAGCGCCATCCCCGGCACGGCGAGGCCGCCGAGCTTCGCGCGATGTACGAGCAGGACCCCGAGGTCAGGCGGGTGATCGAGACCGCGACCGGTGTGGAGGGCCTGACCAGGGGCACCGGGATCCACGCCGCGGGCGTGATCCTGTCCAGCGAGCCGCTGGTCGACGTGCTCCCGCTGGCCAGGCCGAAGGCCGACGGGCCGGTCATCACCGGCTTCCCGTTCACCCAGGCCGAGGACATGGGCCTGCTCAAGATGGACTTCCTCGGCCTGCGCAACCTCACCGTGATCGGCGACACCATCGCGAACGTCCGCGCCAACAAGGGGATCGACATCGACATCCTCGACATCCCGCTGGACGACGCCACGACGTACGAGATGCTGGCACGCGGCGACACCCTCGGGGTCTTCCAGTTGGACAGCGGCGGCATGCGCGTGCTGCTGCGGCTGATGCAGCCCACCACGTTCACCGACATCGCCGCGGTGAACGCGCTCTACCGGCCGGGGCCGATGGAGATGAACGCCCACACCAACTACGCGCTACGCAAGACCGGCAAGCAGCCGATCGAGCCGATCCACCCCGAACTCGCCGACGCTCTGGAGCCCATCCTCGGCGACACCTACCACCTGGTGGTGTTCCAGGAGCAGGTGATGGCCATCGCCCAGCAACTGGCCGGGTACTCCCTCGGCGCCGCCGACATGCTGCGCCGGGCGATGGGCAAGAAGAAGAAGGAGGTCCTGGACGCCGAGTGGGACAGGTTCGCCGCGGGCATGCGCGACCGCGGCTGCTCCGACGAGGCGATCAAGGCGGTCTGGGACGTCCTGGTCCCGTTCAGCGGCTACGGCTTCAACAAGTCGCACACGGCCGGATACGGCCTGGTCTCCTACTGGACGGCCTATCTGAAGGCCAACCACCCGCCGGAGTACCTGGCCGCGCTGCTCACCTCCGTCGGCGACGACAAGGACAAGATGGCCGTCTACCTGTCGGACTGCCGCCGGCTGGGCATCCGGGTGCTGCCCCCCGACGTCAACGCGAGCCGGCTGGACTTCGCGGCGGTCGGCTCCGACGTGCGGTTCGGGCTGGGCGCGGTGCGCAACGTCGGCGCCAACGTGGTGGAGGCCATCGTCACCACCCGGGAGGCCAAGGGCCCCTACACCGACTTCAACGACTGCCTGGCCAAGGTCCCGCCGGTGGTCTGCAACAAGCGGGTGATCGAGTCGCTGGCCAAGGCGGGCGCGTTCGACAGCCTTGGACACGACCGGGCGGGCCTGGTCGCGGTACACGAGCAGGCCATCGACGCGGTGATCGACGTCAAGCGCAACGAGGCCCACGGCCAGGACTCGCTGTTCGGCGACCCCGGCCGGGGCGACGCCGTCTTCTCGGTCGCCGTCCCGGACGGTGAGTGGGACCGTGCCGACCTGCTCGCCTACGAGCGCGAGATGCTCGGCCTGTACGTCTCCGCCCACCCCCTGGACGGCGCGGAACGCGTCCTGGCCGCCAACCGCGACACCACGATCGCCGACCTGCTGGCCTCCGGGCGGCAGGAGGGCGCGGTACGGGTCAGCGGCATCGTCTCCGGCCTGCAACGCAAGGTCACCAAGCAGGGCAGCCCGTGGGCGATCGTCTCGCTGGAGGACCACGACGCCTCCGTGGAGTGCCTGATCTTCCCCAAGACCTACGCGCTGTACGGCGAGACCCTGGCCGAGGACCGGGTGATCAGTGTGCGGGGCCGGATCAACGTGCGGGACGAGACGCTGAGCGTCTACGGCGAGGAGCTCGCCACGCTGGACGTCGCCGCCACCGCCGCCGAGCCGCCCGTGGTGATCGTCCTTCAGGAGAGCCATGTCACCGGCCGGCTGGTCCGGGAGTTCAAGCACATCCTGAACGCCCATCCCGGCCCGGCCCCGGTGCACGTGCGGCTGCTCCGGCAGGGGGCCGGGCCCCTGCTGCTGCGCCTGGAGCCCTTCCAGGTCGCCGCGCAGCCGGCCTTCTACGGTGACATCAAGGCGCTGCTGGGCGCGGGCTCGATCGGTGGCGCATGAGCCGGGAGGTGAGGTGCCCCCGCTGCCGCACCGGCGACGTGCTCGCCGTACTCCGCCTCCCGCGCACCTGGACCAACGCCTCGGGAAACCGGGTCCGCGGGCTCGGTGAGGTGCTGTTGTGCGCCCACTGCGACGCCGCCGACCCGCTCACCGGCCCGATCGTCGCGTACTTCGCCGTCAACCGGTCGGTCCGCCGGCAGGACGTGACCACGCTGGCGCGGCTGCTGCGCCACTGGATCGACCACGCCCGGCCGCCCCGCCCCGACATGCCCGCGCTCGACGCCGAGTCAGACGCCTGGCACCGCGGCGAACTGTGAACCGCGGTCAGCCGGGCGGCTCGGGGAGGAGGGGGGCGGAGGTGTGCTTGGGGGCGGGGGCGAGGCCCGCCGCGGTGTACGCCTGGGTCTCGTCCAGGGTCTCCTCTTCGAGGAGGGCGATGACGATGGCTTCGAGGCGGTCGCGGTTCTCGGCGAGCACCCGGCGCGCCACCGCGTAGCACTCCTCCACGATCCGCCTGGCCTCCTCGTCCACCGCCGCGAGCGTCGCGGGGGCGGCGGCCGGCGGGCCGTCCTGGGACGAACCGGGCAGGATGGTGAGGGGGCCGATCCTCTCGGACATGCCCCACCGTCCGACCATGCCGCGCGCGATCGCGGTGACCTGTTCCAGGTCGCTCTCCGAGCCGGTGGTGATCACGTTGTAGACGAGGCCCTCGGCCGCCATCCCGCCGAGCGCGCCGATGATCCGCCCGCGCAGGTAGCGCTCGTCGTAGGCGTAGCGGTCGCTCTCCGGCGTGGAGAGGGTGACGCCGAGCGCGCGCCCGCGCGGGATGATGGAGATCTTGCGTACCGGGTCCGCGCCGGGCTGGAGCATGCCGAGCAGGGCGTGCCCGGCCTCGTGGAAGGCGGTACGACGGCGCTCCTCCTCCGGCATGACGATCGCGCGTGCCGTGCCGAGCTGGAGCTTTTCCAGGGCGTCTGCGAAGTCGGCGCTGCGCACCGCGTTCTCGCCCCGCTTGGCGGCCAGCAGGGCCGCCTCGTTGACCAGGTTGGCGAGGTCGGCGCCGGTCATGCCGGGACTGGTCTTGGCGAGCCTGCCGAGGTCCACGTCGGGTGCGAGCGGCACCCCGCGGGTGTGCACCTTGAGGATCTCCGTACGCCCGGCCGCGTCCGGCGGCGCGACCATCACCGTGCGGTCGAACCGTCCAGGCCGCAGCAGCGCCGGGTCGAGCACCTCCGGCCGGTTGGTGGCGGCGATGACGATGACGCCCTCGGAGCCGGTGAAGCCGTCCATCTCGGTGAGGATCTGGTTGAGCGTCTGCTCGCGTTCGTCGTGCCCGCCGATCGTGGCCCCGCCGCGAGTACGTCCGATGGCGTCGATCTCGTCGATGAAGATGATGCTGGGCGCGACCTTGCGGGCCTCCTCGAACAGTTCGCGCACCCGCGACGCGCCGACGCCGACGATCATCTCGATGAACTCCGACGCGCTCGCGCTGAAGAACGGCACGTCGGCCTCGCCGGCGACCGCCCTGGCCAGGAGGGTCTTGCCGGTGCCGGGCGGCCCGGCGAGCAGCACGCCCTTGGGCAGCTTGGCGCCGAGCCTGCGGTATTTGTCCGGGTCCTTGAGGTAGTCGACGATCTCGACGAGTTCGTTCTCCACCTCGTCGATCCCCGCCACGTCGTCGAAGTTGACGCGGATCTTGCCGCTCTCCACCGGTTTGGCGGCCTTCGACCGGCCCAGCCCGCCGATGCCGCCGAGCCCGCCGCCCGGCCCGCCGCCGCCCATCATGCTCGCCGAACGGCGCAGCAGCCAGAACCACAGCCCGGCGAGCAGCAGCACCGGCAACAGCGCGAGCAGCAGGTTGAGCAGGAACCCACGCTGCTGGGCGATCGGCTCCGCGCTGACCACGACGTCGTGCCGGACCAGTTCGCGATAGATGTCGTCCTCCGCGAACGCCGGCCGTTCGGTGCGGAACCTGGTGTAGGTGACGCCCTCGTTGTCGGGGTCGGCGGCGGCCTTCTTCAGGTCGCCCTCGATGGAGTAGCCCTGGGCGTAGACCTCCTTGACGTTGCCCGCCTGCACCTGCTTGGTGAACTGCGTGTAGGAGATGGTCTCCATGGCCCCCGCGTCGAAGAACGTCGAGATCACGAAGAACACGGCGTAGGCGGCGAGCAGGGTGACCGCGAAGCGCCACCAGTTGATCCGCGGGCGCTGCGGGCCGCCGCCGGGCAGCCCTTCGGCCCGCCACGGCCGAAGGCCCCTGTCGCGCCGGTCGTCGCCGTCGCCCCGGGCGTGCTCGGGGCTCTCCCTGGAACTCTCGGGGGTGCCGGATCGCGCCACGATCGTCCTCCGTCCCTCGTGAGAAGGCTGGTCTCCCCTCCAGTCTCTCCCGCCCCTGTCCCGGGTCCGCGTCCAGTGCCCAGGCCACCCGTCAGTGCCGGGGGCGGACGACGGCCAGCGCGTCGCGCAGCTGGCGTTCGGCGGCGTGGCCGAGGGTCGTGCTGACGATCCGCCCGCCGTACGGCGCGAGCGTGTCGAGCAGCCGGCGCGGCGCGGCCGGAACGGCGAGCACGAACACGGCGGCGCTGCCCGGGGTGAGGGCCTCGGCGAGGCGGGGCAGGAAGGTGTCGTCGCCGCCGGGGCCGGTCACCGGGGCCGGGGACTCGCCGCCCGCCGTGGCGAGCGCCACGTTGACGAGCGGCATGAAGAAGATCAGCCCGATCAGCCCGCCCCACAGAGTGTGGCCCACGGGGCCGGCGGCGGCGGTGGTGTGCGACTGACGCAGCGCGAGGCGGCCGTCGCCCTCGCATTCGGCCATCACGATGTCGGCGATCTGGGCCAGGTCCTTGACCCGTGACCTGAGCAGCCCGTCGCGTACCAGGCCCGCGACGCCAGGGTCGCGGTAGACGACGGCGAGCAGTTCGGCCACGAGTACCCCCCGAACGTCATGTACCGGCAGAACACCGCGTACCTCCCCATCCAGGGAGATGCTGAACCTGCGATCGCGACATGACCGGGCGGGGGCGCAAGCCGGGCGAGGGGCGGACGGGCCGATGGCGCGGCGATCGGCCCGGGCGTCACCTCGCCCGGTCGGCGTGGCGGCGGGGCGTGGCGACCACCATGGCGGTCGCGGCGCCCCGGGGCCGCGCGTCTATGGCAAACCCGTACCGGTGTGTAACCGGCGTGGGATCGGTTGATGCGCGTGCCAGGGACGGATGGTCTCCTGCATCACTGGAGCCCCACCGACCCCATCCGGCACGCTCCGAAGCGTACGGCAAAGGGCCCATCTTTCACTGGATTTCATGAAAGTTCAGGTCAGGTCGGTATATCAAGGGAACCACTCGGCGGCTCGCGTACGCGCTGTCATGATGTCCCCATGCCGCAGCACCGGGTGGAACTCCGCTTCAACGACGACTCACGTGACCTCCAGACCCACACCAACCTCTCCGCCATCCGCACCGACGGTCACGGACTGTGGCTGGCCGGGGACGAGACCGCCACCATCGAGCACCTGGTCCCGCGTGCGGGCCGCTACGAGGGACAGCGCGGCTTCGCCCTGGCCGACTACGTGGACCTGCCCGCCGGGCGCGACGAGGAGGCCGACATCGAAGGGCTGGCCCGCGACGACGGCTGGCTGTGGGCGGTGGGCTCGCACAGCCTCAAACGCCGCCGGGTCAAGTCCGCCGAGCCACAGAAGGCGCGCCGCCGGCTCGCCACCGTGCTGCGCGAGGAGAACCGTTTCGTCCTGCTGCGCCTTCCGCTGGTCGGCGAGGGCACGCCGTACGTCCGCCCGGTCCGCGAGGACGGCGAGCGCGCCGCGGGCATCCTGGCCGGTCCAGACGCCAACCTGGCCGACATGCTGGCCGAGGACCCGCACCTGTCCCCGTTCCTCGACATACCGGGCAAGGACAACGGCCTGGACATCGAGGGCATCGCCATACGGGGGGAGCGGGTGCTCATCGGGCTGCGCGGGCCGGTGCTGCGCGGCTGGGCGGTGCTGCTGGAGATCCGGCCCCGAGCCCATCGGCGCGACCGGCTGCGGCTGGCGGAGATCCCTGGCGGAGAAGGGCCGGGGGCGCGGTATCGCAAGCACTTCTTGAACCTGCGCGGCCTGGGGGTACGCGACCTGTGCCCGCACGGCGATGACCTGTTGATCCTCGCGGGGCCCAGCATGGACCTGGACGGCCCGGTCCGGGTGCTGCGGTGGCGAGGCGCGATGGGGGCGGCCGGCCCGGCGTCCGCCGAGGTGGTGGCGGCGTCGGACCTGGAGCCGGTCGTCGAGCTGGCGTACGGCGTCGGCGACGACCACCCGGAGGGCATGACCGTGCTCGGCGACGGCTCCCTCATGGTGGTCTACGACAGCCCCGCCCCCGGGCGGCTCACCCCCGAGGGCGGCGTCTACGCCGACGTACTCCCGCTCACCTGAGACCCCGCCCCGGACAGAGTAGGGCCACCGAAATCGGCCCGCCGCCCAGGCGGGCGGCCACGGCCGTGCGCAGGCCACCGGCCAGGGCCATCGCCCCGGCCTCCACGAGGCCGCCGGGTCAACCGGCTCGCGCAGCGGTTGTTCGCCGGGCGGACAGCGACCGGCTCCGCGAGGGCCACCGGTCTGGCCGGTTCAACCGGCGTCGCGCAGCGCGCCCTCCCCGGCGGGCGGCCACCGGCCGCGCGCGGACCACCGCCCAGCGGGCGGCCACGGCCGTGCGCAGGCCACCGGCCAGGGCCATCGTCCCGGCCTCCACAAGGCCGCGGGTCAACCGGCTCGCGCAGCGGTTGTTCGCCGGGCGGACGGGGACCGGCCGCCCGCAGGCCACCGCCCAGGCCGGGTCAGCCGGCGTCGCGCCGCGCGCCCTCCCCGGCGGACAGCGACCGGCCGCCCGCAGGCCACCGGTCTAGCCGGTTCAACCGGCGTCGCGCAGGGGGCCTTCGCCGGGCGGGCGGTAGCCGGGTGCCTCCAGCCACGGGGCCTCGGCGACGACCGTGCACGAGCCCGGCTCGATCTCGGTGAACCCCGCGTCGCGGACCACCGGCAGGCCGCTGCCCGCGAGCCGTTCCCACTGGCCGGGGGCCGCGGCCCGGACGGCGAGCGCCAGCCCCGCCTCCCGCCACGCCTTGCGGGCCGCCTCCTCGCTCCCCCACCAGGCGAGCTGCGCCGCGTGCCCCGCCTGGGCCATGGCCTTGCCCGCCGACATGGTCAGCCCCGGGTTGATCCAGAGCACCACGCCCTCCGCCGGGGGCACGGGCGGCGGGGCGGTGTCCTCCAGTTCGGTGCCGCGGACCTGGAGCCTGCTCAGGTCCTTCGGCCAGTCGTCCAGCGGCACCGGCGGATGCACCCGCACCTCGGCCGTGCCGTGCGTGACGGTGATCCCGGGCAGGTCCAGGACCCGCCGCCACTCCGCGCCCCGCGCCCGCCGTACGACCTTCCTGATGCCGAGCCGTTCCCATTCGCGCACGGCCGCGGACCATTCCCCCTGCTCGGCCGAGCGCAGGTCGTCGAGCAGCGTCAGCACCGCGCGGGCGGCGGCCTCCAGGGCGTCGGTTCGCCCCGGCGGCGTGGCCCGCTCGATGCGGACGACGATCGGCAGGACCCGCTTGTCCCCTTGTGTCTCATCCTGCGACTGGTTCACCCTTCAAGGATGCCTGCCGGGAGATCCGGATCGACATGACGGCGGCGATGGCGCAGAGCAGGCCCGCGCCGTACCACGCCAGGGTGTACTCCCCGAGCGCGTCGCGGGTGAGCCCCGCGGCGATGGCCGCGATGCCCGCGCCGACCTGGTGGGAGGCGAAGACCCAGCCGAAGACGACCGCGCCGTCCTGGCCGTAGGCGGCGCGGCACAGGGCGACGGTGGGCGGTACCGTGGCCACCCAGTCCAGCCCGTAGAAGATGATGAAGATCAGCATGCTCGGCTCGGCGGTGGCCGAGAACAGGCTCGGCAGGATGAGCAGCGACACCCCGCGCAGGGCGTAGTAGGCGCACAACAGGACCCGCGGGTCGACGCGGTCGCTGAGCCAGCCGGAGAGCACGGTCCCGACGATGTCGAAGACGCCCACCAGGGCGAGCAGCCCGGCCGCGACCGGCTCGGCCATCCCGTGGTCGTGCGCGGCCGGGATGAAGTGGGTCTGGATCAGCCCGCTGGTGCTCGCGCCGCAGATCGCGAACCCCCCGGCGAGCAGCCAGAACGGCCGGGTGCGCGCCGCCGACCCGAGCACCCGCAGGGCCCGCGCACCGGCCCCGCCCGCAGGCGGAGGCGCGGGCCGCGCCCCGGGCGGCGCGCCCAGCGCCGTGGTGCCGACGTCCGCGGGGTGATCGCGCAGCAGCAGCCACACCATCGGGACGACGGCGAGCGCCGCGGCGGCCACCGTCAGCGAGGCCGTACGCCAGCCGTGGTCACCGGCCAGGTAGGCGAGCAGCGGCAGGAAGATGAGCTGGCCGGTGGCCCCGCCCGCGGTGAGCAGGCCGGTCACCAGGCCGCGATGCCGGACGAACCACCGGTCGGCGACCGTGGCGGCGAAGGCGAGCGCCATCGACCCGGTGCCGAGCCCGACGAGGACCCCCCAGCACAGCACGAGCTGCCAGCTCGCCTTCATGAAGACGGTGAGCCCGCTGCCGGCCGCGACGAGGACGAGCGCGGCCGACACCACCTTGCGCATGCCGAACCGGTCCATCAGCGCGGCGGCGAACGGGGCGGTCATGCCGTACAGAAGCAGGTTGACCGAGACGGCCAGCGAGATCGTGCCGCGGGTCCAGCCGAACTCCTCCTCCAACGGGGTGATCAGCACACCCGGGGTGGCGCGGAACCCGGCCGCGCCGATGATCGCCACGAACGCGATGAGCGCCACGGACCAGGCACGGTGCAGGCGCGGCCGGACGCGCTTGCGATCAGCGGTAACAGTCACCCGGCCATGCTTTCCGACGGGCCGCACCCCGGCGAGTGGCCGGTTAGCCAATATGTGAAAGGATCCAGCCATGAGCGCGGCAAAGGACGGCACGCACCGGGTCGCGGTCCTCCTGCTCGATCAGGTGGTCGCCTTCGACCTCGGTATCTCCACGCATCTGTTCCGGTCGGCCGAGCAGCCCGGCCAGCCGCCCCGGCGACGACTCTACGAGGTCGAGGTCTGCTCGGCGGACGGCGGGCCGGTGCGGTCGACGGGCGGTTTCCAGGTCCTGCCCGACCACGACCTGTCCGCGCTGGGCCGGGCCGACACCGTCGTGATCCCCGGCATCCACGACGGCCCGCCGCTGGTCGAAGGCAGGCTGCCCGAGCCGGTGTACGGCGCGCTCCGCGCGGCGGCGGGCCGGGCCCGGCTGGTGTCGATCTGCACGGGCTCGTTCGTGCTGGCCGCCGCGGGCCTGCTGGACGGCCGGCCGGCGGCCACCCACTGGCGGGAGGCCGACCGCTTCCGGGCGCTGTTCCCCCAGGTGCGACTGGACGCCGACGTGCTGTTCGTGGACGACGGCGACATCCTGACCTCGGCCGGCGTGGGCTCGGGCATCGACCTGTGCCTGCACGTGGTGCGCGGCGACCACGGGAGCCGGGCGGCCAACGCGCTGGCCCGCCGCTGCGTGGTGGCCCCCTGGCGGGAGGGCGGGCAGGCGCAGTTCGTCGAGCGCCCGCTGCCCGCGGCGCGCGAGTCCGGCACCGGGCCGACCCGCACCTGGATGCTGACGCGGCTGCACGAACCGCTCGACCTCGCGACGCTGGCCTCCCACGCGCGGATGAGCGTGCGGACCTTCACCCGCAGGTTCCGTGAGGAGACCGGGGTCAGCCCGGCGCGGTGGCTGGCCGGGCAGCGGGTCGAGCACGCCAGGCAGTTGCTGGAGCACACCGACCTGCCGGTGGACGAGGTGGCCAGGCGGTCGGGGTTCGCCACCGCGGTCTCGCTGCGCCAGCACCTGCGCGCGGCGGTCGGGGTCGCGCCGCTGGCCTACCGTCACACCTTCCGCACGGCCTCCCCGGAGCCGTCGTCCGACCTGTCCTCTGAAGCGTCGTCCGCGCGGTAGCGCAGGTGCGGCAGCAGGCAGGCGGTGGCCACCAGTGAGGCCCCCGCCATCGCGGCCATGGCCTGGTGTACGGGCAGCACCTCGGCCAGCGAGCCGGACAGCGAGGCGGCCAGCGCCTGCCCGGTGAGCAGGCCGGTCCCGGCCAGGCCGAGTGCCTGACCGCGCCGCCGCTCAGGGATGGCGTCCAGGTAGCGCTCCTGCGCGCCGAGGTGCGCGGCGAACCCGAACGACGCCACCGCGACCAGCACGGCCGCCACGGCCACCGGCGGCCGGGCGAGGAACCCGAGGTAGGGCAGGGCGAGCAGCACGAACAGCGGCACCGCCAGGCGTCGCCGCCCGCGCGCGGTGGTCCACCGGCCGACCAGTACGTCCCCGAGCAGCATCCCGCCCGCCGCCGCGCAGAACAGCACTCCCGCGCTCCGCGGGGCGTACGGCACGTACAACGCCTCGGCCCCCACGACCAGGCCGTTGGGCACCCACTGGATCAGCAGCAGCCCGCGGGTGCCGCGGTCGGCGAACAGCGCCCGGTTGCCGCGCCAGGTCTCGCCGATGGAGGCGCGCCCGGTGGCGCGCGCCGGCCTGGCCCGCAGCCCTAACCGGTTGACCGTCGCGGTGATCGCGAACATCGCGCTCGTCACCCACAGCGCGCCGGTCGCCCCGACCGTGCCGATGAGCAGGCCGCCGCCCGCGAAGCCGGCGATCTGCATGCCGCCCACGGCGATGTTGAAGATCGACCGGCCGAGCACGTACCCGCCGCCGGGCAGCAGGTCGGCCAGCAGCGCCGTACGCGCGGCGGCCGAGACCGCGTCGAAGACGCCGCAGGCCGCCACCATCGCCAGCATCGCCCACACCGGCAGCACGCCCAACGCGAGCACGCCCATCACCGCGGCCAGGACGAGGTCCCAGGTGACCAGCAGGCGGCGCGGGGGAAGCCGGTCGGCCAGGGAGAGCAGCGTCAGCGCGCCGATCGCCTGCGGCAGGTAGCCCCCGAAGTAGGCCAGGGCGGCCAGCAACGGCGATCGGGTCTGGTGGTAGACCAGGGTGGACAGCGCCAGCATCTGAGTGGTCTTGCCGGCGATGCTCGCGGTCTGGGCGCCGAACAGGGTGCGGAACTCCCCGACGGCGAAGACTTCCCGATAGGTGTTCACCATCCGATGATCACGTAGCGGACGTGCCCCGCGCGAGGCCGGACGCCCGGCCGCGGGCGGGCGTGACGTCGTTCGCCGGTGACCGAGCGGCGGACGGACGTTTACCAACACCTGTCATCTTTACGACATGTCGGCAATTGGCCAGCCGAAATCCCTTACCAGCCCTCGCAAGATCCTTCATTGTCATGAGCGGCATTCGCATTCATTCGAAAGATCGGTGCGTTCATGGGCCGGACATATCGAGCGGCCGCCCTCGGGGCGGCGCTGACCATAGGCTTGACCCTACCCCTCCTGCCGACGTCACCGGCGACCGCTCAGGGTCCCCCTGCGACAGCCAGATCGGACCATCGCGTCACATTGATCACTGGTGACGTGGTGACGGTCCAGCGCTTCCCCGGCGGCAAGCCGGCGGCCACCACCGCGCCGGGCAAGGGCCGGGAACACATCAGGTTCCACACCACCGAGGTGGACGGGGAGTTCTCCGTCATCCCCTCCGACATGGTGCCGTACCTGGCCAAGAACCTGATCGACAAGCGGCTGTTCGCGGTCGGGGACCTGATCGAGCAGGGCTACGACGACGCGCGATCAGCGGAGTTACCGCTGATCCTCTCCTACGGCGAGGGCGTCAAAGCGGCGAACACCGGTGAGGGCGTACCGCTGAGCAGTGTCAACGCCCGTGCCGTACGACCCAAGAAGAACGCCCTGCCGGTGCTGTGGGACACCGCCCCCGGCGTACAGGCCGCGAACGAGCCGAAACTGCGCGACGGGCTGGCCAAGGTCTGGCTGGACGGCAAGGTCCGCGCATCCCTCGAGCACAGCGTGCCGCAGGTCGGCGCGCCGGAAGCATGGAAGTCCGGGTTCGACGGCAAGGGCGTCAAGGTCGCCGTGCTGGACACCGGCATCGACCGCGACCACCCCGACCTGCGCGGCAAGGTCACCGACGAGCGGAACTTCTCCAAGGAGCCCTCGGCCGCCGACGGCCATGGCCACGGTACGCACGTGGCCGCCACCATCGCCGGGCAGGGCACGGGCACCCCCGCCCGCAAGGGCGTCGCGCCGGGCGCCGAACTCGTCGTCGGCAAGGTCCTCGACGACTGCGGCTCCGGCTTTGACTCCGAAGTGCTCGCCGGGATGGAGTGGGCGGCCCGCGAGGCCAAGGCCGACGTGATCAACATGAGCCTGGGCGGCGGGGTCACCGACGGCACCGACCCGCTCAGCGTCGCCGTCGACACGCTCACCGCCGAGACCGGCACGCTGTTCGTGATCGCGGCGGGCAACGAGGGCACGGACTACTCGGTCGGCTCGCCGGGAACGGCCACCTCGGCGCTCACCGTCGGCGCGGTGGACCGCAACGACGCGCTCGCCGAGTTCTCCAGCCGCGGCCCCCGCCTGGACAACGCCCCCAAGCCGGACATCACCGCGCCCGGCGTGGGCATCGTCGCGGCCCGCGCCGAAGGGACCGCCCTGGGCACGCCCATCGACACCCGCTACACGACGCTGTCCGGCACGTCGATGGCCACCCCGCACGTGGCGGGCGCGGCGGCGATCCTCGCCCAGCGCCACCCCGAATGGACCGGCGGGCAGCTCAAGAACGGCCTGATGTCCACCACCAAGACCATCGACGGCCAGACCGCCTACGAGCAGGGCAGCGGCCGTCTGGACGTGGCGCGAGCCGCGGCCCAGAGCGTGACCGCGACCGGCGTGGCCGACCTCGGCACCTACCGGGACGGCGACCCGGCCGTCACCGAGGCGACCGTCACCTACACCAACACCGGCCAGGCCCCCGTCACCCTGAAACTCACCGCCACCCTGGACAACCTGGACAACCTGGACGGCGACGCCCTGCCGCCCGGCGCGGTGAGGATCAGCGCCCCCGAGGTCACCGTCGCGGCCGGCACGAGCGCCGACGTCAAGATCAGCGTCGATGCGACGGGGCTGAAGTACGGCAGGCACACCGGCCGCCTCACCGCCACCGCGACCGGCGGGGCCGAGACCGTGCACACCTCGCTCGCCCTGGACCGCAAGGCCCCCAAGCACCGGGTGCGCCTCCAGGGCCTGGACCACAACGGCTCGCCGGCGTTCCTCCCCGGCATCTTCCTCTTCGGCCCGAGCGTCCAGGACGACCAGATCCTCATCGCGGTCGAGCAGGGCATCGACGTCGAACTGCCCGAAGGAACCTATTCCGCGTTCGTCAACGCGCCGGCCACCGAGGAGGAATCTCCCATGGTCGGCTTCATGGCGTTCCCGGAGTTCGAGGTGCGCGGCGACATGGAGATGGTCTTCGACGCGCGCAAGGCCGTGCCCATCGAGATCAGGACACCGGAGCCCGTCGAGATCGCCGGGATGACCGCCATCCACGCGCACCGGGAGTACGGCCGGCGCAAGATCACCTACGGCTACGCGCTCTTCCCGTCCGATGAGCGGCTGGCCGTCACGCCCACCGAGCAGGTCACCAACGGCACCTTCGAGTTCGCCTCCCGCTGGCAGCTCACCCCCCGGCGGGTGACCGCCAGGATCGCCGGCTCCCGCGACCCGCTGATCGTCAGTCCCAGCGGCGGCTCACCCGAGTTCGCGGGCCGCGAGCGGTGGCCGATGGTCTATGCGGGCACCGGCACGGCCGGCGAGCTGAGCAAGATCAACGCGCGGGGCAAGGCGGTGGTCATCACCGCCGACGATGGCGCCGGCGGCTATGTCGCCAAGCTCGCCGGCATCGCGAAGGCCGGCGCGGCGGCCGTGATCGCGATCGGGCCGGATGGCATCCCGGTATGGGAGAGGTGGACGCCGACCATTGAGCAGCACCCGTTGCCGACGCTGCTGGTCACACACGACCAGGGGCGGCGGCTGATCGAACGGGCGCGCCAGCGCGCCGTCCTCGACGTGTCCGCCGACTTCTCCCCCGATCGGCTCTACGACATCATGCAAATTTCCCCGGGGCATGTTCCCGGCCGCATGGTGCACACGGTGAGCGGGCGCAACACCGCCACGGTGGATGCGAGCTACCACGAGTCGGGCGGCGTGGGGTGGGCCACCGAGCAGCGGTTCGGGTGGCGGCCCTGGCAGGAGTACCTGCTCGCCGCGCAACCGGAGCAGCAGCGGACCGGCAAGACGCCGCACCGGCGCACGGAGTACGTCAGCTCCGGCGACACTCAGTGGCAGCACGTGGTCCAGCACGTCCACACGCCCGATTCGATGGGCCCGCTGCGCGGCGGGATCACCGCGGCCCCGCGCACCTACCGGGCCGGGGAGCGGGCGACGGAGAAGTGGTTCGAGCCCGTGGTCCGGCCGGCCGTACCCGCGAACGTGCCGGACCTCGCCCCGACCAGGACCGGTGACATGCTGTCGGTCGACATTCCCGAGTTCGTGGATGCTCAGGGCAACTTCGGCTACGCCGGGGGCAGCCCGGACCCGGACACCACCGCGGCCAGGTTCTTCCGCGACGGCAGGCTCGTCGAGGAACGCGAGGGCATCTGGGGGCAGTTCCCCGCCGTGCCGGAGAAGGCCGAGTACCGCCTGGAACTGTCCACCACGCGGACCTCGGAGGAATGGCGGCACGCCACGTCCACCCAGACGGCCTGGACGTTCCGATCCGCCCGGGCCGAGGGCACCAAGCGGCTCCCGTTGCTCGGCGTCGACTACGACGTGCGCACCGACCTCAACGGCGAGGTCCCCCGCGGGCTGCCGGTGCCGCTCGGCTTCACCGCCCCCGGCGCGCACCGGGTGAGCGCCGACCTGTCCTACGACGACGGCAGGACCTGGAAGCGGCTGCCGGTCTTCCCGGCCGGCCACGGCAGGCATCTCGCCCTGGCCGGGCACCGCGCCACGGACAAGGGCGTGTCCCTGCGGGTCACCGCCACCGGGCCGGACGGCGCGAAGTTCGAGCAGACGATCATCCGGGCCTACGGAGTCAAGTGACGAAACGGCGCCGGTCCGGCGGGCCGGCGCCGCCACCCCCCAACGCTCCCCGTGAGCGGCAGCACACCCTGGATTGGAGATCAGCATGCCACTGAAGCGCTCGTCGGCCGTAGGAGCGGCCCTCGCGCTGGGATCAGGAGCCCTCGTCGTTCCCGCGTCACCGGCCGCCGCCGAGGAGTCTCCGCCATCACCACGGGCCGAACATCGGGTGACGTTGATCACCGGTGACGTGGTGACGGTCCAGGAGGCCGCCGCCGGCAAGCGGACGGCGACCGTGCGGCCGGGCAAGGGCCGGGAGGGCGTCAGGTTCTACACCAGCGAGGTGGACGGAAAGTTCGCCATCACTCCGTCCGACATGGTGCCGTACCTGGCCAAGAACCTGATCGACAAGCGGCTGTTCGCGGTCGGGGACCTGATCGAGCAGGGGTATGACGACGCGAGCACGCAGGAGCTGCCGCTGATCCTCTCCTACGGCGAGGGGGTCAAGGCGGCGAACACCGGTGAGGGCGTACCGCTGAGCAGCGTCAACGCCCGTGCCGTACGACCCAAGAAGAACGCGCTGCCGGTGCTGTGGGACACCGCCCCCGGCGTGCGGTCCGCCGCCGAGCCGAAACTGCGCGACGGGCTGGCCAAGGTCTGGCTGGACGGCAAGGTCCGCGCTTCCCTGGAGCACAGCGTGCCGCAGGTCGGCGCGCCCGAGGCGTGGAAGTCCGGGTTCGACGGCAAGGGCGTCAAGGTCGCCGTGCTGGACAGCGGCATCGACCGCGACCACCCCGACCTGCGCGGCAAGGTCACCGACGAGCGGAACTTCACCACCGCGCAGTCGGCCACCGACCGGCTGGGGCACGGCACCCACGTCGCGTCGACCATCGCCGGGCAGGGTACGGGTACCCCCGCGCGCAAGGGCGTCGCCCCCGGGGCCGAGCTGGTCAACGGCAAGGTGCTCAACGACAGCGGCCAGGGCAGCGAATCGGAAGTGCTCGCCGGGATGGAGTGGGCGGCCCGCGAGGCCAGAGCCGATGTGATCAACATGAGCCTGGGCGGCAGCGCCACCGACGGCACCGACCCGCTCAGCGTCGCCGTCGACACGCTCACCGCCGAGACCGGCACGCTGTTCGTGATCGCGGCGGGCAACGAGGGCACTGACTACTCGGTCGGCTCACCGGGAGCGGCCACCTCGGCGCTCACCGTCGGCGCGGTGGACCGCAACGACGCGCTCGCCGAGTTCTCCAGCCGCGGCCCGCGACTGGACTACGCCCCCAAGCCGGACATGAGCGCCCCCGGCGTGGACATCGCGGCGGCCCGCGCGGAGGGCACCACGATGGGCACGCCCATCGACGAGCTTTACACGCGGGCGTCGGGGACCTCGATGGCCACTCCGCACGTCGCGGGCGCGGCGGCGATCCTCGCCCAGCGCCACCCCGAATGGACCGGCGGGCAGCTCAAGAACGGCCTGATGTCCACCACCAAGACCATCGACGGCCAGACCGCCTACGAGCAGGGCAGCGGCCGTCTGGACGTGGCGCGAGCCGCGGCCCAGAGCGTGACCGCGACCGGTGTCGTGCACCTCGGGGTGCGCCAGAGTGACGAGACGACTCCCGCGGAGGAGACCGTCGCCTACACCAACACCGGCCAGGCCCCCGTCACCCTGAAGCTCGCCGCCACCCTGGACAACCTGGACGGCGACGCCCCGCCGCAGGACGCGGTGACGATCAGCGGCTCCGAGGTGACGGTCGCGGCCGGAGCGAGCGCCGAGGTCAAGGTCTCGATCGACTACGCGAAGCTGAAGGACGGCAGGCACACCGGGCACCTCACCGCCACCACGGCGGACGGCGCGGAGGCCGCGCACACCACGCTGTCCCTGGTCAAGATGCCGCCGATGGCCTCGGTGCACTTCAAGGGCATCGGGCCGGACGGCAGGCCGGCCCGCGTCCCGGTGATCGCCCTGCACGGCAAGGACCCCAACTTCGACGTGCTGGACTACATCCTCAACGAGGACGAGGGCAAGACCAGGCAGGTGCCGCAGGGCACCTACTTCGCCCTGGCCTTCATGGGCGACAACCCCGCCGAGTCGCCGGTGTACGACTTCCTGATGATCCCCGAGTTCGAGGTGACCGGCGACACCGAGCTGGTCTTCGACGCGCGCAAGGCCGTGCCGATCCAGATCAAGACCCCGCGGCCCGTGGTCGGGGACGGCATCACCACGTACTTCGCGCACCGCACCTTCGACAAGCGCACGATCTCGTGGGGCGGGATGCACTTTCCCTCGACCGAGGGGCTGGCCGTGATGCCCACCAAGCCGGTGGCCAACGGCACCTTCGAGTTCTCCTCCCGCTGGCAGCTCGCCGCGCCCAAGCTGACCGGCAGGCTCAGCGGCTCCCGGGAGACGCTGGTCTTCCGGCCCGGCGGCGGTTCGCCGGAGTTCTCCGGCCGCAGGCGGTGGCAACTGGTGGACGGCGGCCCAGCGGGCGGCACCGGGGTCGGCACGATCGACGTACGCGGCAAGGCGGTCGTGCTGACCAGCACCGAGTTCGGTGACTGGGAGGCCAGGCTGGAGGAGTTCGCCAAGGCAGGGGCCGCGGCCGTGGTCGTGGCCGGGCCGAAGGACGAGCCGATGTGGCAGGGCTGGCACCCCAAGGGGTACCGCGACCCGCTGCCGGTGCTGCTGGCCAAGCACACCCCCGGGCAGGCTCTGGTCGCCCAGGCCCGCAGGGGAGGCGTGCTCGACCTCCAGGCCGACTTCGTCTCGCCGTATCTGTACGACATCATGCAGGTGTCGCCGGGCCGCATCCCCGACCGGATCGTCCATGTGGTGAACGACCGCAACACCGCGCGGGTGGAGACGAACTACCAGGAGTCCGGCGGCTTCGGGTGGGGCAAGGAGCAGCGGTTCGGCTGGCGGCCCTGGCAGGTCTACGACCTCGGCGGGCAGATGGAGACCCAGCGGGACGTCAAGACCGGGCTGCGCCGCGCCGAGTACGTCAGCTCGGGCGACACGCAGTGGCAGCACGTGGTCCAGCACATGTACACCTGGGAGTCGATGAGCCGGCTGCGCGGCGGGCTCACCGCGGCCCCGCGGTCCTACCGGCACGGGGAGAAGGTCGCGGAGACGTGGTTCGGGCCGGTGGTACGGCCGGCGATACCGGCGGACGTGAAGGACCTGGCCCCGACCCGCACCGGTGACGAGCTGTCGGTCTACGTGCCGGAGTTCGTGGACACCGACGGTCACTTCGGCTACGCCGGGGGCAGCGGCGACGAGGACACCACCGCGGCCAGGTTCCTCCGGAACGGCGAGCTCGTGGAGGAGCGGGCGGACCTTTGGGGCCGGTTCCCGGCGACGCCGGAGGCGGCGGAGTACCGCATGGAGCTGTCCACCACGCGGAACTCGGAGGAGTGGCGCTGGGCCACCGCCACCGAGACCGCCTGGACGTTCAGGTCCGCCAGGGCCGAGGGCACCCGGCCGCTGCCGCTGCCCGGCGTCGACTACGAGGTGCCCGCCGATCTCAACGGCGAGGTCCCCCGCTGGTGGCCGGTCCGGATCGGGTTCACCGCGCGCGGCGCGAACCGGCTGACCGCCGAGCTGTCCTACGACGACGGCAAGAGCTGGCGGCGGCTGCCGCTGATCCCCGGCGGCCACGGCAGGCACGTCGCGCTGGTGGCGCACCAGCCCACCGGCACGGGGGTGTCGCTGCGGGTCACCGCCACCGGACCGGACGGCGCGAAGTTCGAGCAGACGATCAAGCGGGCCTACGGGGTCAAGTGACCCGTAGCCCCTGAGCCGGAAAGGTCAGAGCCAGTGCTCGCGGGCCGCATGCCAGGCAAGCTGCATCCTGGTCTGCGCGCCCGCGAGCCCCATCAGGTGGTTGATCCGCCGCTGCACGGTCCGCTGGCTCAGGCCGAGCTGGCTGGCGATCGACTTGTCGGCGACGCCGGCGACCAGCAGCGAGAGCAGGTACAGCTCGTCGGCGTCGAGCGGGCACGAGGGCACGGACTCCGGCGCCAGCTCGTCGCCGGCGATCCTGATCGGCGTGGCCCGTTCCCACTGCCCCTCGAACAGCGCGATCAGCGCCTCCAGCAGCGTGCCGCCGCGCACCACGGCGGCGGTCGGCTCGGTCATCCCGGACGCGTGCTGCACCAGCGGCAGCACGGCCACGCCTCGATCCACGATCGCCATCCGGACCGGCAGGTAGGGTGCCGAGCGGGCCTGCTCGCCGCGTTCGATGCCGTAGGCGACGTTGGGCACCATGCCGGGCTCTTCGAGCAGCTCCCGCTCGTAGATCACCCGGTAGCGGACGCCGCGCCCCAGGGCGTCCATCTCCTCGGTGTTCTCCTCCGAGGACATGACCACGTGACCGGCCCGGCAGAAGCTCACGACCTCGTCGCGCGCGTTGTCCTGGAGGTGGCGCATGCGCTCGCGGATCGCGGCCCTGCCGACCACCACGTCGATCATCCGGTCCGCGTCCCTGCGCAGCATGTTGCCCCGGTATTCCTCGGCGAGCTGGTCGACCATCAGCCGCGCCCGGTCGATCGCCTCCTGCTGGCGCGCGAGCCACGGCCCGAGTGAGACGTCGGGGGCCACCGGTGTGTACCGGCGCCCCGCCGTGCCGCCGACCTCCCGCACCAGCCCCATGTCCAGCATCGCGGCGAGCGCCTGGTCCACCGCGTCGCGGCCGACCCCCAGCTCACCGGCCAGCTCGCCCGCTCCGGCCTCGGCCGCCCGCACCAGCAGCCGGTACGCCCGCTCCGCCACTTCGCCAAGCCCGGCCATTTCCAGCATGGAAACCATAGTGACACCAGAAAACCCCGGCCATGTCGTGACGGCCGGGGCTTGTGAGGCGGTGCCCTGTGGAGCTATGGGGATTCGAACCCCAGACCTCCTCCATGCCATGGAGGCGCGCTACCAACTGCGCCATAGCCCCTTGGTGTGCCCGCCCTCGGACGTCGCTGCGAGGCGGCACGTCGTTAAGTGTATAGGACATCGGGCGTGTGGTCGTAATCGTCGCGCGGCGGGGGTACCGGTGGAAGCGAACCGTGTTCGCCTGGTGACCGTATCGGCCAGGACTCTGGACAAGTGCCGCTATCCCGACAAGATTGGTGGGATATAGGCCGCACACGAAGGGGGTTACATGCTCGTCCAGCCCGATCCCACCTTCTATCCATCGGCTCGCGAGGCGATGCGCGGGCCGCGGGAACGGCACGCCTACGTCGCCCTGCTCGACGCGCAGGGCGAGGGGCGGCCGGACGCGCTCGCCACCGTCGACCTCGATCCGTCCTCGCCCGGCTACGGCTCGGTCGCCAACGTGACCGACATGCCGGTGGCGGGCGACGAGCTGCACCACTTCGGGTGGAACGTCTGCAGCGCGGCCCTGTGCCCGTACGCGCCGCATCCGCACGTCGAGCGGCGGTACCTGATCGTCCCCGGGCTCCGGTCCTCCCGGGTGTACGTCTTCGACACCAAGCCCGATCCGCTGCGCCCGACGCTGGTCAAGACGATCGAGCCGGCGACCCTGGTGGAGCGGACCGGCTACAGCCGCCCGCACACCGTGCACTGCGGCACCGACGCGATCTACGTGAGCGCGCTCGGCGACGCCGCGGGCGACGCGCCCGGCGGCGTCTTCATGCTCGACCACGACACCTTCGAGCCGCTGGGCCGCTGGGAGGTTGAGCGCGGGCCGCAGCGGCTGCACTACGACTTCTGGTGGCACCTGGGTCACGACACGATGATCACCAGCGAGTGGGGCACCCCGAACATGATCGAGGCGGGCCCCGACCTCGACCTGCTGGTGAACCGCAAGTACGGCCACCGGCTGCACGCCTGGGACCTGCGCAAGCGCGTCCACCTCCAAGAGATCGACCTCGGCGACCAGTACCAGATGGCGCTGGAGCTGCGCCCCGCGCACGACCCGACCAAGACCTACGGCTTCGTCAACACCGTCATCAGCGTCGAGGACCTTTCCGCGAACATCTTCACCTGGTATCTGGACGACGGCGAGTGGAAGGCCAAGAAGGTCATCACGATCCCCGCCGAGCCCGCCGACCCCGCGCTGCTGCCCGAGCCGCTGAAGGGGTTCGGTGCGGTCCCGCCGCTGGTCACCGACATCTCGCTGACCCTCGACGACCGCATCCTGCTGGTCTCCGCGTGGGGCACCGGCGAACTGCTGGCCTACGACGTCTCCGACCCGTTCAACCCGCGTCAGACCGGCTCGGTGCGGATCGGCGGCATCGTCGGGCGTACCGCGCACCCGGGCTCGCCCGGCACCGCGCGCAACGGCGGGCCGCAGATGGTCGAGACCAGCCGCGACGGGCACCGGGTCTACTTCACCAACTCGCTCTACCGCACCTGGGACGACGTCTTCTACCCCGACGGCGTCACGAGCTGGCTGGCCAAGGCCGACCTCGCCGGGGACGGCTCGCTGTCCCTGGACGCCGGCTTCCTGGCCGACTTCGCCGGCGACGGCCGCCGCGCCCACCAGGTGCGGCTACAGGGCGGCGACGCCTCCTCCGACTCCTACTGCTTCCCGTAAACCGGCCGTCGCACCCGATGGACCTCACGAGCTGGTTGATCACGGCCGGGCTCGGCGCCTTCCACGGCCTGAACCCGGCCATGGGCTGGCTCTTCGCCGTCGCGCTCGGCCTGCAGGAACGTTCCCGGGCGGCGGTGCTGCGCGCGCTGCCGCCGATCGTGCTCGGCCACGCCGGCCTGGTGCTGCTCACGCTCACCCTGGTCGCCGCGGCCAGGACGGCCGCGCCGCCGAAGTTCGTGTCGTACGGCGTGGCCGGCCTGGTCTGCTGCTTCGGCCTGTGGCGGCTGCTGCGGCGGCGCCATCCCCGCTGGGTCGGCATGCGGGTGACCCGGTGGCAGCTCGCCGGATGGTCGTTCCTGATGGCCGGCGCGCACGGGGCCGGGCTCATGCTGCTGCCGGTCACCCTGCGCGGTCAGGACACCGCCGTGCTCGCGCTGACCGGCCAGGCGCTCGCCTCGGCCGCGGCGCACACGCTGGCCATGCTGGCGGTCACCACCGGGCTCGCGCTGCTGGTCTACGACCGGCTGGGCGTCGCGGTGCTGCGCAAGGCGTGGTTCAACCTGGATCTGGCCTGGGGGGTGGCGCTGGTCGGCGCGGGGATCTCGGCCGTACTCGTGTGACGTGGCTTGAACCACCCGCGTCTGGGATACGTCATAGGTCGTGTGCGTCCCTTTATTACGACTACGATCACTGCCGTCGCGCTCGCCGCCGCCGTCGCCGGCTGCGGCGCAGCGCAGAAACCGACTTCCGCGGGTCCGGCCACGTCCAGCCCGTCCGGGCCCGCAGACTCGGTCGGCCCGGCCGCGCCGACCGGTGAGGAGGGCCCCGTCGTGAAGGTGGGTGAGTCCGGCGTGCTGACAGCCGAAGGGGTCAGCCGGGAGGTGGCGCCCGCGGACGCCCCGGTCCCGCAGGTGGTGCAGGGCATGACGGCCTTCGGCCACTCCCTGCATGCCAAGGTCGCCAAGCCCGGCGAGAACACCGTGATCTCGCCGCTGAGTATCGCCTACGCCTACGGGCTGGCCAGAGCGGGTGCTGCCGGCGAGACGGGCGCCCGGATCGACCAGGTGTTCGGCTTCCCCGGCCAGGGCCCGCACACCGCGTTCAACTCGCTGACCGCGGACATCATCACCGTGGACGGCGTGCCGCCCAAGCCGGACCGCGGCGAGCGCGATGCCGCCCAGGACGGCGAGCCCGCCGACCCGATCGTGGGCATCGCCAACGGGCTGTTCGCCCAGCACGGGCTGCCCGTCAAGCCGGGCTTCCTGAAGACCGCCAAGTCGCAGTACGACGCGGGCCTGCACGCGGTGGACTTCGCCGGCGAGGCCACCAAGACCATCGACAAGTGGGTCACCGAGCAGACCGCCGGGCGGATCAACAAGCTGTTCGACAGCCTCGACCCCGCCACCAAGCTGGTCCTGGCGAACGCCGTCTACCTCAAGGCCGACTGGGAGAAGCCGTTCACCGCCGAGCCCGCGCAGAAGGCGCCGTTCACGCTGGCCGACGGTTCGCGCAAGACCGTCGAGCTGATGAAGCAGTCCGGCAACTTCCGCTACGCCAAGGGCTCGGGCTGGCAGGCGGTGGAGCTTCCCTACGCCAAGAGCGACCTGGCCATGTGGGTGCTCGTGCCGGACGCGGGCGGCGCCCCCGGCGACCTGCTCAAGGCCGAGACGCTGCAGCAGGTCGGCTCGAACCTGGCCGACACCAGGGTCGGCGTCTTCCTGCCCCGCTGGGACTTCGGCACCGACCTGGACCTGATGCCGCCGATGTCCGCGCTCGGGCTGGGCGCCGGTGGCGACTTCTCCGGCATCTCCGACGGGCTGACCCTCAAGCAGGCGGTCCACCGGGCCAACATCACCGTGGACGAGCACGGCACGGAGGCCGCCGCGGTCACCGGGCTGGCCTTCCCGGTGTCGGCGGCGCCGGAGGCGGAGACCACGGTCCGCGCCGACCACCCGTTCGCCTTCGCGATCGTGCACAAGAAGACCGGGGCCCCGCTGTTCATGGGCCAGGTCTCGGACCCGGCCAAGAAGTGACCTCAGGGGTGTAGGACGAACACGCCCCGGCGATAAGGCGCGACCGAATCGAATGACTCGGTCGCGCCTTTTTCGTGCCCTTTTTCCGGCATCCCGGATGCGATCGGATCAACGCCGCCTGCTATCGTTTTGAACCTGTTCAACGATGGGCAGGAGGCGGGTCATGCGCGCTGTGGTCGACGTGATCGTGGTGGCCGGGATGCTGGTCGTGGTTCCGGTGGGCCTGCGACTGGCCGGGTTCTCCCGCCTGGCGGCCGGCCTGTGGTGGGTGGGCGCGGTCCCGGGGGCGGTGTCGCTCTGGCTGCCCAGGGGCGCGGTGGCGGCGACGCTCGCGGGGATCTACCTGTGCGCGGCGCTCGTCCTGGCCGCCCAGATCCCCGCGCGCCTGTGGGCCCGCCGTACGGCGAGCGAGCTGGCCTTCGCGACGGCGCTGATCACCCCGGCCATCGCGGGGGTCGCCCTGCTGGCCGAGCGGGCCGGACATCCCCTGTGGGGCTTCGACCTCGGCATCCTGGCCCTCACCACCGCCCACTTCCACTACGCGGGGTTCGCCGCCGCGCTGGTGGCCGGGCTGCTGTGCCGTTCGTTCGCCGAGTCGGCGACCGGGCGGGCGGCGGCGCTGACCGTGCCCGCGGGCACCCTCCTGGTCCTCGGCGGCTACTTCGTCGGCGACCTGGCCGAACTGGCCGGGGCGGTGGTCCTGACCGCGGGCATGTGGGCGGTCGCCTGGCTCACGCTGGTACGGTCCCGGGAGGCCGACCGGCTGACGCGCGCGCTGTTCCGCGTCTCGGCGACCGCGCTGGCGGTGTCCATGATCCTCGCCCTGGCCTGGGCCCTGGGCGAGGCGACCGGGCTGCCGCATCCCACCATCCCCTGGATGATCGCCACCCACGGCGTGGCGAACGCCGCCGGCTTCGCGCTGTGCGGCCTCGCCGCCTGGGTACGGCTGCGTCCACGACAGCCATGAGAGGTCCGATGCAGGAGTTCACCTACCCCGAAGTCGGCGCGACCCGCGAGGGACGACTGCCCGACGGCTACCACCACATCCGCCACCGGGCCTGCCTCGGTCCCGGCATCACCCTGCGGGCCGCCGCCGACGCCCTGCTCGGCTGGCGGGTACACCGCAGGCTGCTGCTGCACCCGATGGTGACCGGCCCGCGGGCCGCGCCCGGCGTCACGGTGATCTGCCTGCTGGGCCCGGTGCGCGTGCCGTGCCGGGTGGTGTGGACGGTGGAGGAGGAGGGCCGGGCCGGTTTCGGGTACGGCACGCTGCCCGGCCACCCCGAGATCGGCGAGGAGTCCTTCCTGCTCGAACGGGACGAAGACGGCCTGGTGTGGTTCACCGTCACCGCGTTCGCCCGGCCGGGCGCGTGGTACACCCGCCTGGGCGCTCCGGCGCTGCCCCTGCTCATGGGGATCTTCGCCCGCCTCTACACCATGGCATTGCGCTGGGAATCCCGCCGTTCACCTGGTGTGCACGAGTAATCGAGCTTTTTCCATGGAATGTCACTAATACGGAATTCCATCGGACCCAGAAGGCCGGGAGAAACAAAAAAGGTCTTGTTCTTCGCCCCGTGATGGCAGATGATCGGCGCCATCGGGATTCACCCGTACCGAACGGGGTGATAATCAAATGTTAAATCGTAAAAAGGCGGCATTCGCCGCGCTCGCGGTCATCGCCTGCGCGGCCACCGCCACCGCGGGGCTGGTGTGGGGCGGGGGTCGGACGACCGGCGCAGGCCCGGCCGTGGCGGCCGACCGCCCCGCGGCCGGGCGGGCGGCGGCCAGGCTCGCGCCCGGCCAGAACGACCCGCTCAGCGCCGGCGAACGCCGGCGCGCCATCGAGATCGCCGGCGACGCCGACGCCCGCCGCCGCGGCGGCCGGACCGAGCTCCTCTACGTCCAGCGCGACGACGACAAGGCGGTGACCGGCCGGCGGGCCGAGGCGTTCAGCTACGACTACGACTCCGACCGGCTCACCCTGCGGACGATCGACCTGGGCAGCGGCCGGATCGTCTCGACCGAGACCGCCACCGGCGTGCAGCCGCCGCCTTCCGACGACGAGGAGCGCGCGGCGGCCGGGCTGCTGCTCGCCGACGCCGGGCTGGGCAAGGGAGTGCGCGAGCAGTTCGAGAAGCGGGCGGGCCGCCCGCTGCGCTCACCGGACGACCTCCACCTGCGGGGCGTGATCTTCAAGCCGGACCACGTCCACGGCGTGTCCAACGCCCGCGCGGTCGCCGCCTGCGCCGAGCACCGCTGCCTGCGGCTGTTCGTCCGGCTGCCGAAGGGCAAGTGGCTGGACACCAGCCGGATCGTGATCGACCTGTCGGCCCGCGAGATCTACACGATGGAGTGGTGACCATGCGGTCGTTCCGAGCGGCCGTGATCGCCGCGTGCCTGCTGATCGCCCTTCCGCCGGCGGCGGTGCCCGCGCTCGCGGTCGCCGAGCCCCCGTCGTGCGCCGAGCCGTACCTCGTGGAGCGCACGTTCGCCAACGGCGCGCGCTGGCAGCTCTGCTGGGAGATGCGCGAGACCGAGGGCCTGACCCTCACCGACGCCGTCTACACCCCGAACGGCCACGCGCCGGTGAGCGTGCTGACCAGCGCGCACCTCGCACAGATCCACGTCCCCTACGACAGCGGCGAGCCGCGTTTCCATGACATGGCGGGCGGGCTCGGGTTCTCCGCGGTGCCGCTGCAAGACCAGGACTGCCCGGAGGGCGAGCGGCGTGAGCAGGACGAGGTCCCCGTGCTGTGCGTGCTGCCCGACCAGCCGCGCGGCATCGCCTACCTGAACCCCTCCCTCGGCGAAGATTCACTGCGCAGGTCGGCGCAGGGCAAGGCGCTGGTGCTGTTCTCCGCCTTCGAGCTGGGCTGGTACACCTACCTGGTCGAGTGGCGGTTCGCCGACGACGGCTCGATCAACCCCAGGGTCGGCGCGACCGGCTCGCTGCGCGGCAGCGACGGCGTCGTGGTCAGCCCGAAGCACGGCTGGCCGATCGGCGTCGGGGCGAGCGACTTCGAGGAAAGCCACCAGCACAACATCTTCTGGCGGCTCGACTTCGACGTCCAGGGTCCCGCGGACGACGTGGTCGAACAGTACGACTTCGCCGGCTCCGGCACGGCCGGCCTGGAGATGCAGCGGAAGGCGCTCACCAAGGAGGCCGGGGTGACGAACAATCGCACCCGGTGGTGGCGGGTCGTCGACAAGACGGTGAAGAACTCCGACGGTCACGCGGCGTCCTGGGAGATCACCAACTCCGACAGCAGCCAGTACCGCGGCCCGGACACCGAGCCGTACAGCCACTCCGACGTCTACGTCACCCAGTACAACGCGTGCGAGCGACTGACCGCGGAGAACGCCGAACCGCCGTGCGACGAGTCGGTCGATCGGTTCGTCAACGGCCAGACGATCACCGATCCGGTCGTGTGGGTGAGCGTCGACTACCACCATGTCGCCAGGGACGAGGACCACGACCCGATGCCGACGCACTGGCAGGGGTTCTTCATCCAGCCCCGCGACATAACGGCGAGCAACCCGCATTAGCGGAGGACCCAGGTTCGCCCCGTATCGTCGGCATGGTGATGATGTGGCCGGTACGGGGCGGCCTGATGGCGGCGGCGGCGATCCTCGCGGTCGCCGTGCTCGTCGTCGGCCTGGCCTGGGTGTTCCAGCGAAGGCTGATCTATCTGCCGGACCCCTCCCCCGTCCCCCGGGCGGCCACGGTGCTGCCGGGCGGGCGTGACGTCACGCTGACCACCGCCGACGGCCTGAAGCTCGGCGCGTGGTCGTTCCCGCCCACCGGCGAGCCCCGCGGGGTGGCGGTGCTCGTCGCGGGCGGGAACGGCGGCAACCGCGCCTACCGCGCCCCGCTGGCCCGGGCGCTCACGGCGCGCGGCATGTCGGTGCTGCTGATGGACTACCGGGGCTACGGCGGCAACCCGGGCACGCCGACCGAGGAAGGGCTCGCGCTCGACGTACAGGCGGCCAGGCGGCACCTGGCCGGGTCGGGCGAGCGGCTGATCTACTTCGGTGAGAGCCTGGGGGCCGCCGTGGTGACCCGGCTGGCCGCCGCGCACCCGCCCGCCGGGCTGGTGCTGCGCTCGCCGTTCACCGACCTGGCCGCGGCGGGCCGGATCGCCTACCCGTTCCTGCCGGTGGAGTCGCTGCTGAAGGACCGTTTCCCGGTCGCGGCGACGCTCCCCGCCGTACGCGCCCCCACGGTCGTCCTGTACGGCACGCGCGACACGATCGTCCCCGCCGAGCTGAGCCGGCGGGTCGCCGCCGCCACCCCCGGCCTGGTCGCCCTGGTCGAGGTCGCCGGGGCCGGGCACAACGACGCCGTACTGCTGGACGGGCCGCAGGTCATCAAGGCCGTGACCGTGCTCGCCGACCGGGCGGACCCGCGGACGCACTGACGGTTCCTGTCCCACCTCGCCCCTATATTGAGCCTCATGTTGGAAACGTCCGCGCGGTTGCTCCGGCTGCTCTCGCTGTTGCAGGCCAGGCGCGAGTGGCCGGGCGCCGAGCTGGCCGAACGGCTCGGCGTGAGCACGCGGACGATCCGCCGCGACGTCGATCGGCTGCGTGAGCTGGGCTACCCGGTGCACACCACGATGGGGATCGCGGGCGGCTACCGGCTCGGCGCGGGGGCGGCGCTGCCGCCGCTGCTGCTGGACGACGACGAGGCGGTGGCGGTGGCCGTCGGGCTGCGCACTGCCGCGGGCGGCACGGTCTCCGGCATCGAAGAGAACTCCCTGCGCGCCCTGGCCAAGCTGGAACAGGTGCTGCCGTCCCGGCTGCGGCACCGGATCAACGCGGTCCACTCGGCCACCGTGCCGATGCCCGGCGCGGGCCCGACCGTCGATTCCGCGGTGCTCAGCACGATCGCCGCGGCCTGCCGCGATCATGAGCGGCTGCGGTTCGACTACCTCGACCACGAGGGCGCGGCGAGCGTGCGGGTGACCGAGCCGCACCGCATGGTGAGCTGGGGACGCCGCTGGTACCTGGTGGCCTGGGACGTCGAGCGGGACGACTGGCGCACCTTCCGGGTGGACCGGATCAGGCCGCGGGTGCCGAGCGGGCCCCGGTTCGAGCCGCGCGACCCGCCGGAGGGCGACGTCGCCGCATACGTCTCCCGGCGGCTGTCGGCCGACATGTGGCCCTACCGCGCGCGGCTCGTCATGCACGCCCCGGCCGCGCGGCTGGCCGACTGGATCTCCCCCGCCGACGGCCGGCTGCGGCCGATCGACGATCAGACCTGCGAACTGGAGATCGGCAGCGAGTCACTGGCCCTGCTCGCCGGGTTCCTGGTCATGCTCGACGTCGACTTCGACGTACAAGACCCCCCTGAACTGCGTGAACACCTGCGCGCAATAGCGGTGCGCTGCGCCGCCGCGGCCGTCGGGCCCGCGCGCGACACGAAGGAGTGAACCCCGTTTGATCGTCGTTCCCGACGCCCTGGCCGCCATGCACGAAAAACTCTTCGGCGACGAGGGCCGCGCGTGGGTCGCGGACCTGCCCCGGCTCGGCGAGGAGTACCTACGGCGCTGGGACCTCACCCCCGACGGCCCGTCCCGGCACGGCTGGGTGGGCCTGGTCATCCCGGTACGGCGGGGCGACGGCACGCCCGCCGCCCTGAAGCTCCAGCCGCTGGACGAGGAGACCGAGACCGAGCCGGTCGGGCTGCGCCTGTGGAACGGGCGCGGCGCCGTACACCTGCTGGACCACGACCCGGCGACCGGCACGATGCTGCTGGAACGCCTCGACGCCGGGCGGTCGCTGGCCGACGTGCCCGACGAGACCGAGGCCCTGACCATCCTGTCCGGGCTGCTCGCCCGGCTGACCGCGACGCCCGCCCCCGCCGGGCTGCGCACGCTGGCCGACATCGCCGGGCGCATGCTCGCGGACGTGCCAGGAGCGCTGACCCGCCTGTCCGACCCCGACGACCGCGACCTGCTGCAACACTGCGCGGGCGTGGTCGGTGACCTGCTGCCCGAACCCGGTGACCGCATGCTGCACTGGGACCTGCACTACGAGAACGTCCTGGCCGGGGAGCGTGAGCCGTGGCTGGCCATCGACCCCAAGCCGCTGGCCGGCGACCCGTGTTTCGACCTGATGCCCGCGCTGGACAACCGGTGGGAGGAGATCGTCGCCACCGGCGACGTGGCCAGGGCCGTGCGGCGCAGGTTCGACCTGATGACCGAGGTGGTAGGACTGCCCAGGCAACGCGCCGCGGGCTGGACGCTCGGCCGGGTGCTCCAGAACGCGCTGTGGGACATCGAGGACGGCGAACCCGAGATCTCCGCGACGCAGTTCGCGATCGGCGACGCGCTGCGCGGGCTAACGTGATGAGCGTGTCAACCAGGCTGGTCAACCTCGTCATCGACGCCGCCGACCCGCGGCGGCTCGCCGCGTTCTGGGCGGGCCTGCTCGGCTGGCGGATCGCGCTCACCGGCCCCGGCGTGGTCGTCGTGCGGGCCCCCGCGGGCGACGGCTGGGACCTCGACGTCTGTTTCGTGCCGGTGCGAGAGCCGAAGACCGGGCGAAACCGCATCCATCTCGACCTGGCCAGTGCCACCGCGCGGGCCCAGGCCGAGCGGGTGGCCGCGGCGCGCGAGCTGGGCGGCCGGCCGCTGGACATCGGCCAGGGCGACGTGCCCTGGGAGGTGCTGGCCGACCCGGAGGGCAACGAGTTCTGCGTGCTGGAGCCGCGGCCGATCTACCAGAACTGCGGGGCGGTCGCGGCCGTCGTGATCGGCGCCGCCGGCCCCGAGCGGCTGGCGTCGTTCTGGGCGGAGGCCACCGGGTGGCGGCCGGCCCGCACGTCGGCGCCGTTTCCCGCGCTGCGCGCCCCCACCGGGGTGGGGCCGTGGCTGGAGTTCGTGCCTGCGGGCGAGCCAGAGGCGGTGAAGAACCGGCTGCACCTCGACGTCGCGCCGCCCCCGGGCGGCGACCACGACCACGCGGCCGAGTGGCTGATCGGCCTCGGCGCGCGCCGGGCCGACGTGGGCCAGGGCGGCGCGCCCTGGCACGTGCTGGCCGACCCGGAGGGCAACGAGTTCTGCGTGCTCGGCCCGCGCGACCACCCCCCGCGTTAGCATGCCGCTGCTGCTGATCGCCGCCGTGTTCGCGCTCACCTGGTGGCTGGGCCTGTACGTGCTCGGCGGGGAGCCCGGCGAGCGCGGCGCGCGCCGGGCCGGGCTCGGCCTGCTCGCCTACGCCGCCGCCCTGGCCACCGGGCAGGTCCGCGCGCTGCTGCTGCCCTCCCCCGCGCCGCTGGACGCGCTGGAGACGGCGCTGACCTTCCTGCCCGCGCTGCTGTGGACCGGCGCGGTGCTCACGCTCGTCCCGGGCACCGGGCGGCTGGACCGGATCTGGTCGCGCGGGCTGGTCCCGGTCACGCTGGCCGCGATCGGCTGGGCCGCGGTCGCGGGCGGCACGGCCCGGGCGGTGCTCGGCGCGCTGCTGCTGGTGCCGCTGGCCGGGGCGCTGGTACTGCTGGTGCGCGCGGGGCCGGAGCGGGTCGGCTGGCTGGCGGCGGTGGCCACGCTGTTCTTCGGCCTCGGCACCGCGCTGTTGCTGACCTCCCTCTCCGGCCCGCCCGGCCTGCTCGCCGCGATCGCGATCGACCTGGACATGGCCCTGCTGGGCGTGGCGATCGCGATGGCCGGCGCGTTCCGGGCGGGCGAGGCGCTCTGGCGGGACATGGCGCGTTCGGCGCTGGGCGCGATCGTCGTGGCCGCCGCCACCGGCGGGCAGGTCGCCATCGCGGTCGCGCTGGGCGGGGCCACCCCGGCGCTGGCCGTACTGCTGTACGGCGTGCTCGCGGTGGCGGTGACCGCGCAGACGATGGCCGGTCCGCTGCACCGCGCGCTGGATCGGATCGCCTTCCCCGGCGACCCCGCCATCCGCCGCGAACGCGCCCAGCTTCGCGACTCCGCCGATGCGCTGCCGCGCCGCGAGGAGGGCCCGCCGCCGCTGGACGACGCGGAGTTCGTCCGGCTCACCCGCAGGGCCCTGGCCAACTACGGCGACCTCGGCAAGCTGGCCAGCAGCCCGCTGGCGGGCCTGCCGCTGATCGACGAGCGGGTGTCCGGTGACATCCCGCTGGAGCGGGCCGCCGAGCTGAAGCACCTGCTGCTGGAGAGCATCCGGCGGCTCAAGCCGCGCGACGGGGAGTTCGGCACCAGCGAGGAGTGGCGTTTCTACAACGTGCTGTACTTCCCGTACGTACGCGGGCTGCGCCCCTACCGGCGCGGCGCCGGACGGCACGGGCTGGACGCGCTGGACCGGCAGGCGTTCGACTGGTTCGTCCGGGAGGTTCCCGAACGTACGTGCTACAACTGGCAGAACGCGGCGGCCAAACTCGTGGCGGACGATCTCCGCAGCGCCGATCGGCAGTGAATGGCAGTGGAATGTCTGCAGGTGGCAGCGCCTGACGCGGTGTGCTGAGGGCATCGCATCCATCTCATGACAGGAGACATCCGATGGCCGCCATCACCGCTCCCGGTACCCGCGCTCCCCTGCTGCGCCGCGTCCTGCGGGCCGACGCCGTGCTCACCGGAGGCTTCGCGGTCCTGCTCGCGGTGGCCGCCGGGCCGCTCGCCGGGCCGACCGGCCTGCCGGAGCCGATGCTGCGCTGGATCGGCGTCGGGCTGTTGCCGATCACCGCGTTCATCGCCTTCCTGGCGACCCGGCCCACCCCGCCGCGCGCGGCCGTGTGGACGCTGATCGCGATCAACGCGCTGTGGACGGTGGACAGCGTCGCGCTGCTGTTCACCGGCTGGATCGACCCCACCCCGCTGGGCATCGCCTTCTGGGTGGCACAGGCGGTGCTCGTGGGGATCTTCGCCGAGCTTCAGTACCTGGGGCTGCGCCGGAGCTGAGTTTCGGCACGGTGGGGCGGTCCGCCGGGGGAATCTCCCGGCGGACTACCCTGTCGAGATGAAGATCGACGTCGCCCTGCCCGTCCGTGCCGCGCTCGGCGAGGGGCCCACTTGGTACCACGACCGGCTCATCTGGGTGGACATCCCGGCCTGCGAGGTGCATGAGTACATCCCGGCGAGCGGCACGGACTCGGTACGCGAGGTGCCCCAGCACGTCGGCGCGGCCAAGCCGCGCGCGGGCGGCGGCCTGGTGGTCAACCTGCGTGACGGCGCCGGGCTGCTCGCGCCCGGCGGCGGCTTTCGCTGGCTGGCCGAGTGGCCGATCGAGGGCAGGCGCGGCAACGACGCGGGCGTGGACCCGCAGGGCAACCTGTGGGCGGGCACGCTCAGCTACGGCGGGGGCGGCGGCTCGCTGTACCGGGTGACCCCGGACGGGGGGGTCGTGACCTTCCTCGACCGGGTGGGCACCAGCAACGGCATCGCCTGGAGCCCCGACGGCGCGCTGATGTACTACGTGGACACCGACACCGGCCGCATCGACGTCTTCGACACCGACCCCGAAGGCGGCCTGCCGCGCCGCCGCCGAACCCTCGCCGAGATCGACCGGGGGCTGCCCGACGGCATCACGGTGGACGCCGACGGGTGCGTCTGGGTGGCGCTCTGGGACGGCGCCGCCGTCCGCCGGTACACGCCGGGCGGCGACCTGGACCGGGAGGTCGAGGTCCCGGTCAGCAGGCCCACCGCGTGCGCCTTCGGCGGCCCCGGCCTCGCCGACCTCTATATCACCAGCGCCACCGAGGGCCTGCCGGAGGCCACGCTCGCGGCCGAGCCGCTGTCCGGGGCGCTGCTGGTGGTGCCCTCGGCGGGGATCGGCCTGCCCGGCACGCCGTTCGCGGGCTGAGTCACCCGCCTGGGCCGCTCGCCCGAGTCAGCCGCTCACGGTCGTGCGCATGGTCAGCTCGGCGCCGTCGGCGGACAGGTCGAGCGTCACATCGACGGCCTTGAGCAGGCCGGTGCCGGTCAGGTGGGTGCCGCCGCAGGGGATCGCGGCCTCGCCCTCGGGGAGTGCGCAGCGCCAGGTACGGCGGGCCGCGAGGTCGGGGCCGGGCGCGTCGATCCGCACCGGGGCGTCCGCGGCGATCCACTCGGTGAGCCGCTCGCCCACCTGCTTGGCGATGCCGGGCAGGTCGTCGGCCAGCCCCTCGGTGGGAAACCCCTTCTTGCGCAGCGACTTGCCCAGCCGGTAGGTGTCCAGGCTGCCGCCGGGCAGGATCCGGGAGGAACTGATCGCCGCCTGGTCGAAGTCGGGGCTGCCCAGGCCGTCGGCGGGCGCGGGTTTGCGCCAGCGGTCGGCGAGCACGGCGTTGAGAGCGAGCGCGGTCAGGTGGCAGGCGGTGTGCCCGGCGGACAGCGCCCGCCGGGTGTCCGGCTCGACGGCGAGCGCGGCGGTCTCGCCCACGTCGCCGACCGGCTCGCCGGTCAGGTGTACGACCAGCCAGTGCCAGCCGGGGTCGCCGCGCCGGACGGGGATCTCGTGGCCCAGGTAGAGGGTCGCCGCACCGTGCTCCACCGCCCCGGTGACGCAGTCGGTCACCGGGACACCGTTGATGGTGCCCGTGTCGGCGGGCTGGTCGGGCCAGGTGTGGTCGAGCGGGTGGAACGGCGTCTCGGTCACCACGACGCCGTGCTCGCCGTTGCGGCGGAGGGTCGCGACGATCGGCGAGCTACCGGCGAGCGCCCCCGAGGGATAGGTCACTCTCGTCGATCCGGCGATGTTCATGGTCTCCATGCTGCCGTACGCGGTCGTGCTCGTCTTCCAGATAACGGTCGGCTCCGGCGTACCAGCCGGTGGCGACCTGTACCGCGACGACGCCGATCAGGAGCAGGAACGGGAGGGTCCAGCCGCCGGTGGCCGCGTACATGACGCCGACGATCAGTGGCCCCGCTCCGGCGATCAGGTAGCCGGCGCTCTGGCCGAAGGCCGACAGCGCCGCGGTGGCCTCGGCGCTGCGGGTGCGCAGCGCGAGCATGGTAAGCGCGAGCGGGAACGACCCCATGCCCAGGCCCACCGCGATCACCCAGATCCACGCGGTGCCGGACGGCGCGAGCCACAGTCCGGAAAAGCCCACCAGATACAGCACGGCCAGTCCGATGACCAGCGGGCGCTGGCTGGAAAAGCGCGCGGTGACGGCCGGGACGACGATGGCGACCGGGATGCCGAGGGCGGTGAAGGCGGCGAGCATGAACCCCGCCTGCCCGGTCGTGTAGCCCAGGTCGATGAGGATCTGCGGCAGCCACCCGAACATGATGTAGGCCACCATCGACTGGGTGCCGAAGTACGCGGCGACCGCCCAGGCCAGGCGGTTGCGGACGAGCGCGCGGGGGCCGAGGACGCCCGCGCCGGTGTCGCGCGCGGGCTCGCTGCGCAGCAGGATCAGCCACGGCAGCGCGGACACGGCCGCGAGGGCGGCCCACACGCCGAGCGCCACGTGCCAGTCGCCGTTCGCGGCCTGCTCGATGGGCACGGTCGCGGCGGCGGCCAGCATGGTGCCCACGGCCAGGGCGGTGGTGTAGACGGTCGTCATCGTGCCGGTGCGGCGCGGGAAGTGACGCTTGATCAGGGTCGGGATGAGCACGTTGCCCACGGCCCCGCCGGACAGCGCCACCGCGCTGCTGAACAGGAAGATCACGGCCGAGTCCACCATGGCCCTGGTGAGCAGGCCCACGCCGAGCGCGAGCAGGGCGAGCAGCAGCAGCCGGTGCTCACCGACGCGGCGGGCCAGGGCGGGGGTGATGACGCCGACCGTGGCGAAGCAGAGCACGGGTAGTGTGGTGAGCAGGCCGGTCGTCACACCGGACATCCCAAGAGCGGTGGCGATCTGGTCCAGCAGGGGTCCGACACTGGTGACGGCGGTGCGGAGGTTCAGCGCGGCCAGCACGATCCCGGCGACCAGCAGCCATGCCAGCGGTCCGCTACGTCCTCTGACTTCGGGGGCGAGCACGGTCATGCGGCGTCACATCCTCCTGCGAGTGATTGGGGATCATCGAATCATGGGATGAATCAATGACTCCTACGCTAACAGGAGCGAATGCGAGCTTAGTTCCTGTCCGCTGGTGATGTTGGGCACATGCTAGCGCGCGGGCCGCCGTCCGCGCAGGATCCAGAACAGCCCGACCAGCGGCAACACCAGCGGGATGAACAGGTAACCGCTCCCGAACCCCGACCACACCGTGGCACGCGGGAACGCCGCCGGATCGGCCAGGCTCAGCGTGCCCACCACCAGCACGCCGGCCAGCTCGATCAGGCACGCCACCAGCGCGGTACGGCGGGCCGACACCGCGAGCGCCACGGTGAGCAGGATGTAGACCGCCGCGGCGAAGGCCGACAGCGAGTAGGCCAGCGGGGCCTGGTCGAACCTGGTGGCGATCTGTACCGCCGCCCGCGCCCCCGCCGCCAGCGCGAAGACCCCGTAGACCGCGACCAGCGCCCGGCCCGGGCCGGTGCCGATCGCCGCCGCCTCCCCGCGCGGGCTCACGCCACGCCCTGCCAGATCTGCAGCATCCGCGCGGTCATCACGGCGATCGCGAACCCGGCCACCACCAGGATGGCCGTGCCCCAGCGGCTGCGCTCGGCCAGCGCCAGCACGACCCCGACCGGCGGGATCACCGCCGTGCCCGCCACATAGCCGAACAGCGTCACCTTGTCCTGCGGGCCCGCGCCGCCGATGACGGCCGCGATGATGACGCCGGCCTGCACCAGCACGGCCAGTTCGAGCACGGCGAACCCGATCAGCAGGATCATCCCCATCGCCCGGTCGCGAATCGCGCCGACCAGGCTCCCCAGGGTCAGCACCACCGCCCCGATGATCACCGTGGCGGTCAGCGGGCCGTTCACGCCGCCGCTCCGGCGAGCGGCGTGGGGGTGGACAGAGCCGATGACATGGTCATCAGCGTATCGCCGCAAGGGCCCGGTCCGGCTCTCGGCACCGCCTTCCGCCGCGCACGTACGATGAGTCGGTGGAACGGATTCTGGTCAGCGCGTGCCTGCTCGGACGGCGGGTCCGCTTCGACGGCGGCGCGAAGACCAGCGGTGACGCGCTGCTGGCCGAGTGGCGGACGCAGGGCCGGCTGGTACCGGTGTGTCCGGAAGTGGACGGCGGGCTGCCGGTGCCACGCCCGCCCGCCGAGATCGAGGACGGCGCGGGCGGCGCCGCCGTACTGTCCGGGACGGCCCGCGTGCTGACCCCGCAGGGGGCCGACGTCACCGCCGCCTACCTGGCCGGCGCGGAGCGGGCCCTGGCCACGGCCGAGCGGTACGGCGTGCGTATCGCGATCCTGAAGGAGGGCAGCCCGTCCTGCGGGGCGCTCGCCGTCCACGACGGCACCTTCCGCGGCCGGAAGATCCCCGGCCAGGGCGTGACGACGGCCCTCCTCACCGGCCACGGCATCCGCGTCTTTACCGAAGCCCAGATCCCCGAGGCCGCCACCTACCTCACCAGCCTGGAGCCTCCCTCCGCCCCCACCACCCCATGAGCCCCGGGTACCGGCCGATTTGACGTCGTGGTCGCGATTTCTGCTGGCGGCAGATCCGCTGGAGGGCGCGTCGCGGCCTTGTCAGGATGGCCACATGGGGCAGAACACGGCGGTTCGGCGACTCGACCTGGGCTACTTCATCCGGCCGGCTTCAGAGACAGGTGGGCCGCAACCGCGAGTCGAACCCGTGCTCGCGTATCTGGTGCAACACGACCGGGGACTGATCCTCTTCGACACCGGCATCGGCAGCGCCGACCCCGAGACCGAGGCGCATTACCGACCCCGACGCCGCGCGTTGCGACAGGCACTGGGGACGGCTGGAGTCACCCTCGGCGATATCTCCCTGGTCGTGAACTGCCACCTTCACTTCGACCACTGCGGCGGGAATCCCCTGCTGGGCGGCAAGCCGATCCTGGTCCAGGAAGTCGAGCTGGCCACCGCCCGCCGGGGCGACTACACCATCGACGAGCTTGTCGACTTCCCCGGGGCGTCCTACGAGGAGCTTGCCGGTGAGGCCGAGGTCTGGCCGGGCGTCTGGATCATCCCGACACCTGGGCATACCCAAGGACATCAGTCGCTGGTCATCCGGCAGGGCGACGGCACCGTGATCCTCGCCGGTCAGGCACACGACTTCGCATCCCGGTTCGCGTCGGACCAACTGGCCCGCCAGGCCGCACTTCAGGGCGTCGAACAGCCGCTTCCCGACTATGCGCAGTGGTTGGAGCGATTGGCCGACTTCGACCCGCGACGTGTGCTGTTCGCCCACGACTGCTCGGTCTGGGAACCCGCACAGGGCGTCTTCTAGAAGCTTCAAAGAAGGATCACCTCCAGCAGCATGAGAAGGGCCGCGAGCGACGGGAGGGTCTGCGCGAGGCCCGCCGTACGGAGCCCGAGCGGCTGATGCTCGGATCCGGCGTACGCGGGGAACAGTTCGGCCGCCGCCGCTTCGAGCCGTGCGACATCGGCAGGGCAGGGCCGCGCCGGGCGGCGCGCAGCATCCGCGCGCCGTCCACGCTCAGGCCGCGCGCAGCGGCACGTGCGGGCCGCGTACCGCCGGCACGTGCGGCCGGCCGCTGAGCGTGGCGGGTGATGCGCCGGGCGCGGCACCGCCTTGGGTGCCGCGCCCGGCCGGAGTGTGTCACCACTTCATGAAGACGCGCTCCTGTACGACCGGGTAACCCGCCTTGTGGAAGGCCGCGGCCATCGGGGTGTTGCCGAAGTCGGTCTCACCGATGACCTCCTCGGCGCCCTCCTCGGCCAGCATGTGGGTGGCCTCGGCCAGCAGGTCGTAGCCGTAGCCGTGGCCGCGCAGCTCCGGCACCACCCCGATCAGGCCGATCACCGGGACCGCGTAGTTACGGCTCGGCACGGTCAGCCCCGCGAGTTCGCCCGCAGGGGTGTACGCGAGCCGCCACCATTCGCGGGGCCCGGGGAACCACTTGAGGATCTCCAGTTCCTCCTTCGCCGCCGCCTCAGCGCCCTCGCGGGCCGTCTGGTCGCGAACATGCGCGTCCAGCGTGCCCACGTGGACGCGTCTGATGGCGTCGAGCACGGCGTCGTCGTCGCAGGGACGGTATTCGAGGCGGGCGGGCCGGACCGGCAGGCCGTCCGCGGGAGTCCAGCGGAAGCGGATCCGTTCGACGAGCAGGCGCATGCCCGCCTCCCGCGCGGCGCCGAGCCGCGCCTCGGCCTCCGCCGCCACCGCCTGATGGTCGCGCCAGGCCGGCGGCAGGACGAGGCAGTACTCCGCGGTGAACGGCGCGCCGCGCAGCAGCGCGACGGCCGCCTCGCGGTCGCCGTCGAAGTCGTACCAGTCGAGGTTGATCGGGTCGGCGTCGTCCGGCCCGCCCCACCAGGCGGCCCTGGCCACGACACGCTCATCGCGCAGCGCCACCCAGGTCCATTCGGGCCGGTACTCGTGCCGGGACAGCAGTTCCCGATAGTCACGGCCGGTCCACGCCATCCCGACGAGCGCGGGATCGGCCAGCTCAAAGAAACGATCTTCCTCGCCCGCGCGCAGCGGGCGGATGACCAGGTCGGTCATGTGAATCCTCCGGAAAGGCGAAGCGCCTCCCGGTCAGATGATCGCCCGGGTGAAGGGGAGGCGCGCGGTCTGAATGGTGAACATCGCGACTCGCCTCCTTCCCTTGGCTCCGTGGGCGTGGAAACAGCCAACCACACTCACGCCATCGGCGTCCATTGAATTCCGCTGTGCGCGATCATGAGGTATGCGCACACACATCGCCATCGTGGGTAGCGGAATCGTCGGATCCGCCGCGGCCTACCGGCTGTGCCGGATGGGCGTCGCGGTCACCGTGATCGACCGGCCCGCGGGCGGCGGCCAGGCGACGGCGGCCGGGGCGGGCATCGTCTGCCCGTGGGTGGACCACGAGGGCGACGACGCCTGGTACCGCCTCGCGCGCGAGAGCGCCCGCGGCTACCCGGAGCTGGTGGCGGAGCTGGCCGAGGACGGCGAGGACGACTGCGGGCACGCCTCCACCGGGGCGCTGCTGGCCGCGGACGACGCCACCGAACTGGAGGGTGTGACGGCGCTGCTGCACCGCAGGCGGCAGGGCGCCCCGGAAATAGGCGATATCTCCCCCGTGGACGACCCGGGTGCCGCCTTCCCGCCGCTGGCCGGTGGGCTGGCCGCGGTACACGTCGGCGGGGCGGCCCGGGTGGACGGGCGCGCTCTCAGGGACGCCCTGCTGCGCGCCGCGGCCCGGCGGGGCGCGGTACTCCGCACCGGTACGGCGCGCCTCGGCGGCCTGGAGAGGGTCGCGCTGGACATCAACGGCGAGCCGATCGGCGCGGACGCGGTGATCGTCGCCGCCGGGGCCTGGACGGCGGATCTGTGCGAGCCGCTGGGGCACCGGCTCGCGGTGTACCCGCAGCGCGGCCAGATCGTCCACGCCCGCCTGCCCGGCGTGGACACCTCCGGCTGGCCCATCGTGCTCCCCCGGTCCGGTCCGTATCTGCTGGGCTTCCCCGGTTCGCGGATCGTCTTCGGCGCGACCCGCGAGGACGCCGGGTTCGACGGACGGGTGACGGTCGGCGGGCTGGCCGGGCTGCTCTCCGCCGGACTGGCGGTGGCCCCCGGCCTCGCCGACGCCACGGTCCTGGAGACCCGCGTCGGCTTCCGCCCGGTGACGGGCGACGGACGACCGATGATCGGCCTGCTCACACCTGGCGTCGTGGTGGCCACCGGCCTCGGCGCCTACGGCCTCACCGCCGGCCCCCTCACCGGCACCGCCGCCGCCCACCTCGCCCTCGGCCGATCCCCCGGCACAGACCTCTCCCCCTTCTCGCCACTCCGTCCGGGCCCTCCATAAAGCCCCCTCATCACCAGGGAAAAGGGGTTCATTGATCGGGTTCGGTCCCGGAGGATGGCCAGGGGTGGTTCTGCAGATCGCGATGACCGGAGGTCGAGGCCGTGGGTGACGCCGTCGAGATGGAACGCCGGACGCGGGAGCGCGACGCGTTCATGCGTGAGCCCTACCCGGTCTATGCGCGGGCCCGCCAGGCGCACGGGCTGACCTATCTCCCCGAGATGGACGCCTGGCTGGTCAGCCGGTACGCGGACGTGCGCGAGGTGCTGCGGCGGCCGGAGGACTTCTCCTCGGCGCAGGCGCTGCGCGCCGACGTGCCGCCGTCGCCGGCCGTACAGGCCGAGCTGGCCAAGGGCATCAGGGGCGGGCGGGTGGTCCTCACCACGGACGGCGCGGCGCACCAGCGGTTGCGGGCGCCGCTGGTACGGGGCCTGGCGGCGGCCAAGGTGGCCGCGCTCGCGCCGTACATCGCCGAGCGGGCCGAGGCTTTGGTCGCGTCCTTCGCGGCGGACGGCCGGGCCGAGCTGATGGACGACTACGCCAGGCGACTGCCCGGCGAGGTGCTCGGCCGGCTGCTCGGCTTCGACCCCGCCGACGTACCGGCCGTGATCCACGGCGGTTACCGCGCCGAGGCGCTGCTGTTCCGGCCGATGCCGGCCGAGGAGCAGCTCGCCGCCGCGCGCGACGTGGTCGCGTTGCAGCACCTCCTGGACGGCCACATCCGCCGCGCCCACGCTGAGCGGCGCGACGACCTGTGCGGCGAACTCGTGCGCGGCCTCGCCCCCGGTACGTCGGAGCCGACCGCCGAGCAACGCGCCGAGCTGGTGTCCAACCTGCAGAACCTGCTGATCGCCGGGCACCTCACCACCACCGCGCTGATCGGCACCACGCTGCTCCACCTGCTCACCGACCGCTCCCGCTGGGAGGCGCTGTGCGCCCGCCCGGAGGCGATCCCGGCCGCGATCGAGGAGGCCGCCCGGTACGACCCGCCGATCCAGGCGTTCCGGCGGATCACCACCCGGCCGCTGACGCTAGCCGGGACCGAACTCCCCGAGGGCACCGCCGTACTGGTCGCCTACGGCTCGGCCAACCGCGACGAGTCCCGTCACGAGCGCCCGGACGACTTCGACATCACCCGCCCACCGGCCCGCACGATGGCCTTCGGCCACGGCCCGCACAGTTGCCCCGGCTCCCAGCTCGCCCGCGAGCAGCTACACGTCACCCTGCGCACGCTGACCACCCACCTGCCCGGCCTCCGCCTGGCCCCCGGCCCACCGCCCCCCATGCTCCCCACCCTCATCCACCGCTCCCCCGCCACACTGCAGGTGACCTGGCCGACAGGCGACCAAGGCGCCGCCTGAGCCACACCCTGATCGAATCCCGGCACGGCCGCGGCCACGCGCTCTTCCGCGACCACCCGGAGTCCGACGACGACCGCCCAGGGCGACGCCCCGCCGCGCGTACCCGACGTCCTCTTCGCCGGCGCCCCCGGAGTGTCGTGCTGAAAGGACTTCGGCCCCGTCCATGTCCGCGAGGCCACCGCCCCGGCCTGCGTACTTTCCTGCCGATCGCGGGCTCGACCGAGGACCACGTGATCTCCTACGGCCTACTTCGCGTGCTCGATTCGGCTGACTCCTTACTCACTCTGACCAAAATAGTTAGGATTATCTAGCCGGCCAGCATTCTTCATGTAGCTCTACAACCCTCTATTTCCACCCACATATCGCCAAATCAGGACAATCGGTCAAGAATGTCGCACCGGAAGAATACTCTGCTGTGGTAGGAATATCGCCGTCGTAAGGGTGGCGCGGCCCCCACTTGATCGCGATTCGGCGATATGTAGCGCTGCGGCGGGAGACGGCGTGAAGGCTCAACAATCCTCATTTACGGCACGCGGCTGGTCCGATGGCACGTTCCTCGCCCGACTGCCCAAAGACGCCCGGCATGAGTTGCTGGAACTGGGCGTCAAGCAATGGCACCCGGCAGGATGCGAGTTCATCACACAGGGAGGCCCGCCGGGCGCGGTTTACATCCTGCTCGATGCCGTGGTGACCGTCACCGCCTGTGTAGAGAACGGCGTCAAAACCCTGATCGCCATCCGGGTCAGCGGCGACCTCGTGGGCGAGATGGCGGTGATCGACGACACCAGCCGGTTCGCATCCGTCACGGTCTGCCGGGACTCGCTGCTCAGCCACATCCCCGGGCCGGCGTTCATGGGCTTTCTCCACAGGACCCCGGCCGGGGCGGTGGCCGTGCACCGGCTGCTGGGCGAGCGGCTGCGCCAGGCCAACCGCAGACGGCTGGACTTCGCGGGTTACCCGGTGAATGTGCGCCTGGCACGCGCCCTGCTCGAACTCGCCGCGCAGCACGGGCGCGCGTACGCAGGCGGGGTCGACATCGGGGTACGGCTGTCCCAGGCGGAGTACGGCGCGCTGGTCGGGGCGACCGAGGACTCGGTGCAACGGGCCCTGCGCGGCCTCGCCGCCGAAGGTCTCATCAAACGAGGCCGCCGCCGGATCGTGATCGTTGATCGCGACCGGCTCACGGAGTACGCCGAACTGGCGCAATAGCCGGTCCGAAAAGAACTCTCCCGTAAGCCGACATTTGACGGCTCACCGGAGCCTGCCCGGTGGCAGGCTTTCAGCACTCTTTTCCCCTTCCCCTGGAGGAACCCATGCCTGAATCCGGCATCCCGGCAGCCCGTTTGATGATCACTGTGGACATCGAGCGATACCGCGACCGCAATTCCCGGGAACAGCACGAAGCACAGCAGGCCCTCGCTGCGCTGCTCAACGACACGGCGTCCCGTGCGGGGTTCGATCCTGCGGGACTCTCGATCCAATGGTCAGGCGACGGCGGCTTCGCCGTGCTCCCCGCCGGCGTACCGTCGGGCGAGGTGACCGAGAGGTTCATCGAGGAACTCCATGTGGCGCTGGCGAACCGCAACGCACGCAGGCGTCCCACTCCGTGGACGCACATCCGGCTGCGGTTGTCGGTACACGAGGGGCCGATCAGGATGGACGGCGCCACCGGCAGGTCCGGGCCGCCCGCCGTCGAGGTCACCGGACTCGTCAACGCTGACCCGCTGCGGGCTGCGCTGGCCGCCTGCCCGGGCGCGTACCTGGGTGTGATCGTCTCGGCACGCATCTTCGATGACTACCTCAACGACGGTTACGGATCACTCAGCCCGGCGGAGTTCCGGCCAGTGCGCGTCTCCCTCAAGGGGCACGTGAGAACGGCCTATGTATACGTTCCAGGAATCGATCTCTTCGCGATCGGTGAACTGGACCACTACGACCCCGACCGCGCCGAGGCCGGCGATGGTGACGCGGGCGGCGCGGCGGCCGCGCCGCCCGAGGGCGCGCAGCGGATCGTGTACGGCTCCGCCCACACGATCACCGACTCCAACGTGAGTGAGACGCATCAGGGGGACATCAACGTCGGCGGCGTGTCCTTCGGAGGGAGCAGATGAGCACCCCCGATCCCGGCGGGGGCCCGGTGCCGAACGCCTATCAGGAGCCGCCCCAGGACGAGACGGAAACCTCCTCGGAACCCGTCCTGATGGACGAGGAGGACGACGATGATGGGCGACCGCTCGGCGAGCGACTTCCCGAGGAGGAGGCGGAGCGTCTGCTGCGCGTCCGCAACCTCGACACGCTCGTCAGGGGCTCCGCTCACACCGTCACGGACAGCGTGCTGTTCGAGACCCATGGTGGCGACATCAACCTCGGCCCGGCCCGGCCAGGGCTCGTCATCAAGGCGTCCCGGCTGAGTCACGAGGAGATCAAGGCTTTCGACGGCAGCTATGTCGACTGCCCCTCCTATCACCTGCTCGCGGATCGGCTGCGCACCGAACACGTCGTGATCCTCAAAGGGCCGCCGAGTACCGGGCGGCGGCACACCGCGCTCATGGCGCTCGCCCATTGCGGCGTGACGGCGCCCGGCAGGCTCCTCCTCCGCGGTGACCCGATCGAACTGGACGCCAAGGAGCTGGAGGAGCACACCGGCTACGTGCTGGACGCCACGGACGCCACCTGGGTCAAAGATGCCCCACGCGACCACCTTGAGCACCTCGGCTCCCTGGCCGACAAGCTCTCCGGCCGGTTCGTCGTCCTGACCGACCCCGACGGCGTCCACGGGCATCCGGCCATCCACCACGAGCCGCCCGATTCGGAGAAGGTCTTCGCGAGCTGGCTTCGCTGGGAACTGAACCGACTGGACTACGCCGGTCGGCCGCCGGACCTTCGCGACCTCCTCGGCTCGTCCAACGAGGACCGGCCGCCCGCCGAAAGCCACGCACTGGCCAAAGAGGTGGCCGCCGCCATCGTCAGTGAGGTACCGGCGGAGCACTTCGCGTCCAGGTTGCCGGCCATGCGCCGCCAGGTCGCCAAGAAGAAGCTCGACGATCCTCGCTCGACCCCAGGTCAGCGTTGCTTCCTGATCAGCGCCGCCGTGCTGAACGAGCTTCCGCTCATCACCATCTCACAGGAGGCCGCGGCGTTGGAGCTGTTGATGCAGGGGGCACCCAGCGAAGGCGAACGGGCGGTGCCGACTCCCTGGGAATGGCTGTCGGACTGGCTGGAGTACGCGCACGCCGAACGCGAGCAGCATCCGGGCACCAGCCGGGTGCGTCTCACCCGGCCGAGTCAGGCGGGCGCCATTCTGGAGGTGGTCTGGCAGGAGGGGCAGAGCATCCGCGAGCCGGTCCGCGCCTGGCTGCACCGGCTCGCCGCGCATCCCGCCCGCGAGGTGCGGATCAAGGTGGCCCACGCGGTAGGCCGGCTGGCGGTCCACGACTTCGAGTGGATCAACAGAGAGTTCCTGAACAAATGGAGCCGGGCGCGGCGGCAGAGCGAGTCGTGGCTGGCCGCCTGGGCGCTTGAGGCGGCGTACGCGGCCGACCCCGGCAACCGGCAGGTCCTGAGCTGCCTGGCCACCTGGTCACGGGCCCTGGTGACCAGCCGTACGGCGGCGCGCGCCTACGGCTCACAGATCGGCGAGGATCGCGTCGACGAGGCGCTCGGCTCCTTCCGGCAGATGGCGCTGCGCTCGGCCGCGCGGCAGACCCATCTCCCCGACGCGATCGCCCGCGCGCTCGCCGACATATGCACGTCGCGCACCACTTCGGCCATCATCGAGGGACTGGCCGGGTGGATCGAAACGGACCATCCGGTCCTGCGACGCGGCGCGGTCTTGGCGCTGACCCGCCTCGCCTCGTCCGGTGGGGTCCGGCTACGGCTCGGCGACATCGGTGACGCGCTGTGGCCCGACATCCGCGGGCACCTTGTCGCCCTGTGGCGAGAAGCCCTCACCTGCGGGTTGCGGACACGCGCCCGGCACCGCATCATCGGCGCCCCCGTCCACGAGGCGTGGACGGCGCTCGGCACATGGGTCGAGGGCTGGGCCGAAAAGGACGCCCGGCGCCGCGCCATCGTCGAGGGGATCTTCGAGAGCGACGACCGCGATCTGCGCGCGCCGCTGCGGGTCCATCTGTGCCGCTGGTTCGGCGCCGGTACGGCCGACGCCGAGCTATGCCGGCATCTGCACCGACTCATGGAAGGTGAAGCCATCCGATGAACATCTTTCGCAGGATCTGGCGGACGATACGACGCCGCTCGCTCTCCCGCACTCACCGCCATCTCTACCACGAAGCCGAACCGGACAACCCGATCATGCTGGCGCAGCGGCTGCTCCAGCCGCCGCCGCGGCCATGCGACCATCCGGCCGGCGAAGGGCTGCACATCTGGGACGAAGCCCTGCTCATCGAGACCCCGGCGCGCGGCGACGCGCTGTTCTTCACCGTGCGGGTATGGATCTCATGGTGCGCCCAGCCGAAAACCGCGAGCTCGCTGGAGGCGCTGCGTGCGGAGATCGACCTCAGGCGGCCCGCCGTACAGCACACGGTGCACAGGTTGGTACGTGCCACGGCCCGCAGGTTCTCCGCCCACCTTCCCGAAGAAGCCGAGCGGGCTCTGCAAGAGGAACTGGCCAAAGTGTTCCTCCGGCCCGTCCACGACTGCGACGACATCAGCGTCACCTGCTCGGCGCAAGGCTGGGTGGCCCTCGGCGAGGAGGTGCTGGCGCACCAGCGTGAGGCCGACAAGAAGCTGCTGGCCGAGCACGCACGGCTGGAGCGCACCCGCGCGCAGGTCCAGCGGCTGGGTGCGGAACGGGATCTTTGGCTCGGCTTTCTGGAGGACTGCAAGGAGGACTGGCGCAGCCGCTACGCGGTGGACCTCGCCGAGCGCGAGGGGAACAACGTGGCCCACGTCATGGCGACCATGGAGAACGAGCGTCGCGAGGAGGCCGAGCGCTTCTTGACGCTGCTCCAGAACGTCGTCAGCGCTCAGCAGTCGGTGAACGTCTTCGACCTGGTCCGGGACAGCGAGAGCGCGCTCAGGTTCGCCCTGGAGCGGCTCGGCGTCAGGCTGCCCGAGCCGCGGTCTGAAGCGCTGCCGTGGGAGCGGGAATGAACACCATGGCGCGCCTCGCGGCGCTGGCGCTGGCGTGTACGCTGCCGGCTGCCGGGTGCTCCCTCATGGACGCCCCTCAGGCGGCCACCGCGACGCCGACGCCAGGTGCCGCCTGCGCCGCGCTCGACCGGCTGGACCGGGACGACACTCCGACCGCCTATGAGCTGACCGTCCTGATCGACACGAGCGCGTCCATGCTGGACGCACGGACCGGGCAGGCCGCCGATTGGTACACCGCGATATTCGGTGGCCACGGCGTCCCTCAGGCCAATGGAGCCGTCGGTTTCGGAGCCCGGGAAGGATCGCTGATTCCGGTGCTGCCCACACCCGCCATCATCAGGGTCGGCACGTTCGACGGCGGCAGGCGCGTCGTCTGGCGGGGCAAACCCATCCACCTGCCAAGGATGACGGGCGGCGAGCGCAACCGGGCCGAGTTCGCCGCCGGCACCGGCAGGTGCCTGCGTGAACGGATCGGTACCGCGGTGCGCTCACCGAGCGCGGAGCCCGGCAGCAACGTCATGGCCGCTTTCCAGGCCGGCGGACCCGGCTCCGGTGCCGCCGGGCGCACTCTGGTGCTGGCCACCGACGGGCTCGCCACCACGGGGTGCGCTGACCTGCGCCACACGGCAATGCGCGCCGCCGCCCACGCCGACCGCATCGTCCAGGCATGCCGCGCACAGCAGGCGATACCCGACCTGACCGGGTGGAAGGTCCTGCTCCCTTGGATCGGCGGCACGGGATCGGGCCATCCCCAGCCGCAAGAGCCGCATCTGCGGTGGCTGCACACGGTGTGGACGGGCATCTGCGAGCAGGCGACCGGATCGGCTCGGAACTGCGTAGTGGAAGCCAAGCCCCGGCCCGCCCCGCTCGCCGACGTCCCACCCGCCGTGCAGGGGGCGGAGGACAGTGTGATCGAGTTCCGTAACGTCGAGTGGGCCCCTGACCCTGTACGAGTCGAAACGCTGCCGAGCGATCTGTTGTTCGCCACGGACTCCGACCGCCTGTCGGCCCGGGGCCGGCAGGCGGTCGGCGCGTTCGCGAAGGCCGTACTGACAGAGGCACCGGAATGGATAGAGGTCGCCGGCCACACCGACGATCGAGGCGACACGGGCTACAACGACGACCTTTCCAGGCGGCGGGCCGGGGCCGTACGGCAGGCCCTGCGGGCGTACGGCCTGGACGACATCCGTATCGCCGGGCGGGGAGAGCGGGCCCCGAAGTGCTCTGGTAGGAGCGAGGCCGACCGGGCGTGCAATCGCCGAGTCGAAATCAGATACAAGGTGCGTGGCTGAGTGACCAGTGAAGCGATCAACCCTGACGACCGGACGCTGAACGGCCGCGTTGTGCCCGCAGCCGGCGATCGCCCGGTACACCTGTGCCACCACGGCTGTGACTGCTGGCAGAAGAACTTCGACCGGTATGTGCGGACGACGCCGGAGCGCCCGCCCGATCAACTGGACAACGTGGAGGCGCACGCGCTCCTCGAAGCCAAGAACCGGGCCGCCCGGCTGGTCCGCCGGCATGTCCCTGAGCTGGCCGCGGGCCGCAAGCAGGTGATCGGCGCGTGTCAGGCCGCCGAGTCCGCGCTCGCCGAGCTGAGCGCGCAACTCGAGGCCGGGACACTTGGCACCGCGGCACGGGACCTGGGCCGGGTCCGCGAGAGGCGGATCTCGACGGACACCCCGCCACGGCCACGGTGGCTGCGAAGCCTGGCATGGCTCACGGCCATCGCGGCCGGCGGCGTCGACGCCTGGTACTTCAGGAGCATCTTCCAGGTGCTCGTCGGCAACCTCGACATCACGTTGCCGGGGGAGATCGTGACACTCTTTCCCGGCCTGATCATCACCGCCGGGCTACTGGCCGCCGGCACGACGCTCGGCAAGGCCCTGCACCGGGCGGCGCGTTCGGAGGCCGGGCGTGAGGCACGGCGCCGCGGAGTGTGGCGCCTCCTCGTTCGGCTGGGCTCCTGGGCGCTGCATCTTCTACTGCCCGCGATGCTCCTGCTCGTGGGGCTCGTCTGGTCCGTCCAGCGGACTCGTGAGGCGAACGCCAGGTCCGCCGGCCTGGCCCAGTTGCCGCTGCCGGTGGATTTCGTGGCGATACTGATCGTCACCCTGACCCTGTGCGCGCTCGTGCTGAAGGTCATCGCGTACGACCCTTACTCGGCCGCGGAAACCGACGCCCGCCGGCGGATGCGCACTGCTCGCCGCAGAACCCGCCGCCTGCTGCGCGCCGCCGAGCGCAGGGTCACCGGGCATGCCCTGGCCTGGAGCGATCTGTGCGCGCTGCGCGATGATCTGGTGAGCGGGATCGCCGAGCGGTACGGCGACGCCTATCGGCTGATGATGTACGCCCGTGGCTTTCACGAGAAGGCGGGGAGCATCCCGCCGGAGTTCGCGCAGGGGGAGCGCGGTACATCGCTGCGCGAACGCATCGGCCCGGAACTCGCCGGGGTGACCGGACCGGAGCCCGAATTCGGGGGGCTGAGACAGGTGGAGGAGACCATCGACCGCTACCGGCCCGACGCGAACCAACCCCGGCTGCACAACCTGCGTGAGGCCCTCGCCGTTCAGCTTTCGGCGGCAGCACCGCCGTCGCCCGCGCCACCTTCGCCACGGGCATCCAGCGATGGGTGATGGGCGGGGGCCGACCCTCCAGGCGGAGAGAATCCTCTCGGAGGTGCGGGGCGAGGCGACCCGCGCGGACAACAAGGCGTCGGTGCTGCTGGGTGTCACCGGCGTCGCCGTGGGTGCGGTACTCGGCGGCCTGTTCGCCGATTCCTGGCGACCCGCGCACCTGGGCTCAGCCGAGTGGCTGTGGTGGTGCGGAACGGTCCTGATCGGCGTCTCGATCGCGCTGTTCCTCGCCGTCGTCTATCCGCGCGGCACCGGTGGGCGCTCACCGAAGATGGTCGGCTACTACGGTGATGCTGTCCGGCAGCGGTCCGCGGAAGGACTGCTCAACGCGCTGGAACGCTCGGCACAGGCGGAAATGGAAGTGCTGGCGGACCAGATCTATGTGATGAGCAAGCTCGTCCGGACGAAGTATCTGCTGACGAGAGCGGGGGTGTGGACCTTCGCCGTGGCGGCCGGGCTCTGGCTGCTCTCGGCGCTGCGCGCCTGATGATCATGATCACAGAAGCACTCACGCCGGAGAGTGGAGCTATGGGGATTCGAACCCCAGACCTCCTCCATGCCATGGAGGCGCGCTACCAACTGCGCCATAGCCCCTTGCGTTTCGATGCTCGGGAAGCATACCGGTACGGCGGGTCCTACGCATAATCGCGCGCTTGAGCGTGGTGCGGCCCGGGCCGGGGTGGGGGCCGGCGCGGGCCGTACGGCGGTTCAGGGGCGGTCTTCGGCGGCTTCGGGGATGTCGTCGCTGTGGACGGGCTCGGGGAGGGTGCCCGCGTTGTGTTCGAGCAGGCGCCAGCCCTTGCGGCCCTCCTCCAGGACCGACCAGGAGCAGTTGCCCAGGCCGCCGAGGGCGGACCACAGCTCCTCGGGGAGGCCGAGGAGCCGGGCGATGCCGAGGCGCAGGGCGGCGCCGTGGGAGGCGACCACCAGGAGGGCGCCGGGGGCGAGTTCGCCGGCCCAGCGGCGCATGGCCGCGGCGACGCGGTCGGCGACCTCGACCACGTGCTCGCCGCCCGGGGCGTCCCAGGAGGCGAACTCCAGCGGCCAGCGCGCGGCGATCTCGTCGCGGGTCAGGCCCTCCCACTCGCCGCCGCCGCGCTCGCGCAGGTCCTTGTCGGTGTAGGGGTTAAGGCCGGTGAGCCTGCCCAGGGCCGAGGCGGTGTCGTGGGCACGCCTCAGGTCGGAGGAGACGATCATGGAGGGGCGAAGGGCCGCCAGCAGCGCGGCGGCCCTGTTCGCCTGTGCCACCCCGACCTCGTCGAGCACGATGTCCGAGTGCCCCTGAAAACGGTGTTCGACGTTCCAGAGGGTCTGGCCGTGCCGCCAGCACACGATGCGGCGGTTGCTCACGTGGCCGCTCCGCGGCTGCGCTGCGCGGCGGCGTGCCGTACGCCCTCCGGCAGCGGGATGGGCGGGCAGTCCTTCCACAGCCGCTCCAGGGCGTAGAAGGTGCGGTCTTCCTCGTGCTGCACATGCACGACGATGTCGATGTAGTCGAGCAGGACCCAGCGTCCCTCACGCTCTCCCTCGCGGCGCACCGGCTTGGCGTCGGCCTCGATGCGCAGGCGCTCTTCGATCTCATCGACGATGGCACGGACCTGGCGGTCGTTGGTCGCTGAGCAGAGCAGGAAGGCGTCGGTGATGACGAGCTGCTCGCTCACGTCGTAGGCGAGGATGTCGTCGGCGAGCTTCTCGGCCGCCGCCTCGGCGGCGACCTCGATGAGCCGGACGGCTCGTTCGGTAGCGGTCACGATGTGGGTCAGACCTCCTGTTGTCGGCGCTGTCTCCTATGAGGATTCCCGGTACAGGCCGCGTTTATTGATGTATTGCACGATCCCGTCGGGCACCAGGTACCAGATGGGCTCCCCGTCGCGCACCCGCTGGCGGCACTCCGAGGACGAGATCGCGAGGGCCGGGATCTCCACCAGACTGACCTTCCCCTCCGGGAGACCTGGGTCATGCAGCACATGACCCGGCCGGGTACAGCCTACGAAATGCGCGATGGTGAACAGCTCGTCAACATCTCGCCAGGAAAGTATCTGCGCGAGCGCGTCAGCTCCCGTTATGAAGTAAAGCTCTACGTCAGGCCCATATATTCCGCAGATGTCGCGCAGCGTGTCAATGGTGAAGGTCGGCCCGGGGCGGTCGATGTCCACCCGGCTCACCGAGAAGCGGGGGTTGGACGCGGTGGCGATGACGGTCATAAGGTAGCGGTCCTCGGGGGCGGAGACCGCCTGGGACGCCTTCTGCCACGGCCTGCCGGTGGGCACGAAGACGACCTCGTCGAGGTCGAAGTGATGCGCTACCTCGCTCGCGGCGACCAGGTGGCCGTGGTGGATGGGATCGAACGTGCCGCCCATGACCCCCACCCGCCGATGGCCCTGGCCGTTCGGCGCGTTCATCATGCAAGGGACCATACGCGTCTCAATACGGTGGACTTGACCCGCCCCCGCCCTGGGAGCACGCGCGAAGGGCCCGCCGCCGACGTAGCATGCCGGGCATGACGACCACCCCGGATCGAAACCGAGTACAGCTTGCCGGCATCTCGTCCCGCGCCTACGAACACCCCGCCGACCGGTCCGCGCTGGTCGCCCTGCGTTCGCTGAGCGGGTTCGACACCGTTCTCAAGCAGATGTCCGGACTGATCAGTGAGCGCCGGCTGCGCCTGATCTATCTCGCCTCGGCGGTCCGCACCAGCGAAACACAGTTCCGCGCGCTCCACGACATGGGCCGGGACGCCGCCTACATCCTCGACCTGCGCCGAATCCCGGAGGTCTATGTCCAGCAGGACCCCAGTGTCAACGCCAAGGCGATCGGCTTCGACGACCCGTTCATCGTCGTCACCACCGGCCTGCTCAACCTCATGGACGAGGAGGAGCAGCGGTTCGTCATCGGCCACGAGACCGCGCACATCCTGTCCGGCCACGCCGTCTACCGGACCATGCTCGACATTCTCACCCGCCTGGCCACCCGGGTGGCGTGGATCCCGCTCGGCTACATCGGGCTGCGGGCGATCGTGGCCGGCCTTGAGGAGTGGTACCGCAAGTCCGAGCTTTCCGCCGACCGTGGCGGTCTGCTCTGCGGCCAGGACCCCGAGGCCGCGCTGCGCGCGCTGATGAAGCTGGCCGGCGGATCGCGCCTGCACGAGATGAACGTCGAGGCGTTCCTCGACCAGGCCAGGGAGTACGACACGGGCGGCGACGTCCGCGACGGCTTCCTCAAGGTCCTCAACCTGCTCGGCACCACCCACCCGTTCGCGGTGGCCAGGGTCGCCGAGCTGGACAAGTGGCGGCGCAGCGGCGAGTACGAGCGGATTCTCGGCGGCGAGTACCCGCGCCGGGAGGACGACGCCAACGCCAAGATCTCCGAAGAGGTCAAGGCCGCCGCGCGTTCCTACCGCGAGTCGTGGTCGCAGTCCCAGGACCCCTTCATCGGCGTGCTGCGCGACGTCGCCGAGGGCGCGGTACACGCGGGCGAGCGCATCTTCAACCGTTTCGCGCGCCGGGACGGCTGAGCGTCGGGCGGGTCGAGGCGGTCAGAGCAGGAGGGATATGACGCGCACGGTCGCCGCGCACAGCGCGACGAACCCGCCCAGTACGGCCAGCGCGCGCAACCCCTCCCTCCGTAGCTCCGGCAGCGCCGGACCGACCCGCTCGATCTCCCGGCCGATGATCGCCCCGCACACGACGGCGAAGACGACCCCGGCGACGGTCACCGGCACCGGCTCCTCCCACCAGACCGGCCCCAGGTGACCGCCGGACACCGCCCACAACGTCAGGCCCGCCGCGCCCGCGGCGGGCACTCCAGGCCACACCGCCGCGCTCAGCGCCGAGACGGCCAGCGCGAGCGGGAAGGACACCACCCGCAGGATCCGCCGGGCCGGAGCCGATCTGCGCTTGCGCACCGACCAATGCCCGAGCCAGATGGTGCGGACCAGCACCACGAAGCCGGCGGTGAGCACGGGTGTGACGGGCGCCCAGATCACCGAGGCCACGACACACGGCGCGGCCAGTACGGCGAGCACCAGCAACGCCGTGTTGCCGGCCGGCAGCGGGCCCGTGCTCCCGCGCCGCACCGCCCGCCTGGCCCTGACCTGTACGCCCGCCTTCGCGGCCCGGCCGCCCTCCCCGCCGCCCCTGCCCCGGCCCTCCGTAGCGCCCCTACCGCCGTCCGCGACGCCCCTGCCCCTGCCCTCCGCGACGGCCCTGCCACCGTCCACGGCCCCCTTGGCCCGGCCCTCGGCGAGGAGCCTGGCACCGTCCTTGGATCGGCCCTCCGGCGCGGCCCTGCCCCGCTCGGCCTTGTCGGGAGGCCCGGTGGCGACCCTTATGTCATCGTGCGGCTCGGCGGCACTGGCCCTGCCCCGGACAGGGCCCTTGGCCGCCTCCGCCTCCTTGGCGCGGGCCTCCGCCGCCGTGGCGGCGGCCCTGCGTCTGCCGCCGCCCGGCACGCCCTCCTCGGCCCCAGGCGCCTGCTCGGCCTCCCCCCGGCGCGGAGGCCGCGCGGAGGCCGCTCTGGCCGCGCCGCGCTTGGCCCCGGGCGCCCCCTCGGCCGCGTCCGCGGCGACGGCGGCCACCTCGTCCGCCACCGGCGGCCCGGCCGCGTCCGGGCCGCCCTCCTCCGCGCCGAGCACGCGCGTCGCCTTGGCCAGCCTGCTCAGGCGGTCGGCGAGCAGCGCGGCGGTGGGCCGTTTGGCCGGGCTGCGGTTGAGCGCGGCCTTGATCAGCGGCAGCAGCGCCGCGGGCACGCCGTCCAGGTCGGCCTGGCCGTTCAGGATCGCGTACATCAGCGCCTCGGCGGTGCCACCGGAGAAGGTCGGCCGGCCGGTGCCCGCGAAGGCGATGGTGGCGGCCCAGGCGTAGACGTCGGCGGGCTGCCCGACCGGCTCGTCGGCGAACAGCTCGGGCGCGGCGTAGCCGGGAGTGCCGAGGAAGGTGCCGGTCATGGTGAGCCGGGTGGCGTCCACGAGCTGGGCGATGCCGAAGTCGATCAGGATCGGCCCCTCCGGGCCGATCAGCACGTTGCCGGGCTTCATGTCGCGGTGGACCACGCCCGCGGCGTGGATGATGGCCAGCGCCGTCGTCATCCGCAGCGCCAGCTCGACCAGCTCGCCCTGCTCGAACGGCCCGTCCCTGCGCACCCGCTCCAGCAGCGTCTCGCCGTCGATGTGCTCCATCACCAGGTAGGGCCGCCGGGCCCGCAGGTCGGCGTCGAGCACGCGGGCGACGTAGGGGCTCTCGACCCGGCGGAGCGCGCGAACCTCGCGATCCAGCCGTAATCTGGCTTCCGCGTCGTAGTCCGGCGAATCGCGCAGCAGCTTCACGGCGACACGATCACCGCGCCGGGTGCTCGCGAGGTAGACCTCGCCCATGGCCCCTCGGCCGAGCCGCTCCAGCAGGGTGTACGGCCCGACCCGGCCGAGCTTGCCCACGCTCCCTCCTCGCCCGGCGCATTCTCAGGGCCCACACCCTAGTGCAGCCTCGCCCTGATAGGCCGTACGGCGCGCCGTACGCGGAAAATGGGCACAATGTACTTCAACGAGAGCCGGACTCACCTTCGCCGCGCCGCCCGCCCGGCTCCTCCGGCGCCGCAGGTGCGGCATGGCGGCCGGTCGAGCTCTGCCGCGCGGTCGCGGGCCACTCGCCCAGCGACCCCGGCTCGGCCTTCGGCGGCGCGCCGCGCTCGACGTCGTCGGCCTGGTCCGCCAGATGGGCGGTGTCACCGCCTTGGGCCCGCCGCCCGGCCCTGCCGCCCGCCGACCGCTCGGACTCGTCGGCCTGGTCGGCGAAGTGCGCCGGGTCGCCGTTGCCGGCGCCGCCCTCGCCCTGCCGCCCCGCCCCGCCGTACCAGGCCCCCGGGGTGACCTCGTCGGCCTCCCTGCGCCTGCGCTCCCGGCGCCGCCCGAAGATCAGGTGGTCAAGGCTGAACCGGCCCGCGCCGCCCGCCGCGAGCAGCAGCACCGCCGACCCCAGCCCGCCGACCAGCTCGAACCCGCCGTCGGAGATGAAGATGCCGTTCCGGGCGTGCACGAAGATCGCCGCGGCGGCACAGACCACGGCCAGCAGGAGCGCGGCCAGCGGCGTGACCAGCCCGAGGATCAGCAGCGCCCCGCCGACCAGCTCCACCGCCATGGTGAACCCGGCCGCGATCTGCGGCATCGGAACCCCCATCTCGGCGAAGCCCGCCGCCGTGGGCCCCACCCCACCCGCTCGGATCTTCTGCAGGCCGTGCGCCATGAAGATGACGCCCACGATCAGCCGGGCGATCAGCGCCGCGATGTCGTAAAGCCATCGCCTCATGGCCGCCACCCCCCTTCGCGGGGAAGGCCGGTACGGCCGGTCGGGTCAAATACGACGACAAGCTCCATGACTCCTAGTAAACGCCATAACAGGCCGATTACCTAGAGCGACACACCGATTTCAGTCCGCTACAGGCGCGATCGCCGTGCCCGCCGAGGTGCGAAGATGCCCGTCGCCGACGTAAATCCACTTGGTGGAGGTGAGTTCGGGCAGCCCCATCGGGCCGCGGGCGTGCAGCTTCTGGGTGGAGATGCCGATCTCCGCGCCGAAGCCGAACTCCCCGCCGTCGGTGAACCGCGTGGAGGCGTTGACCGCCACCGCCGCCGAGTCGACCAGCGCCACGAACCGGCGGGCCGCCCGCTGCGAGCGCGTGACGATCGCCTCGGTGTGCGCCGAGCCGTACTTCCTGATGTGCGTCACCGCGTCCTCCAGCGAATCGACCACGGCGGCGGCCAGGTCGAGCGAGAGGTATTCGGTGTAGTAGTCGTCCTCGGTCGCGGCGACCACGGAGCCGTGGGCGGCCACCCGCTCGTCGCCGTGCACGGTCACCCCCGCCTCGGCCAGCGCGGCCAGCGCCCGGGGCAGGAACTCCGCCGCCACATCGGCGTGCACCAGCACCGTCTCGGCCGCGTTGCACACCGAGGGGCGCTGGGCCTTGGCGTTGAGCAGGATCTCCACGGCCAGCGCCACGTCGGCGTCGGCGTCGACGTAGACGTGGCAGTTGCCCACCCCGGTCTCGATCACCGGCACGGTGGACTCCTCCACCACCGAGTTGATCAGCGACGCGCCGCCGCGCGGGATCAGTACGTCCACCAGGCCGCGGGCGCGCATCAGGTGCTTGACCGACTCGCGGGTCAGGCCCGGCACGAGCCGCACCGCGTCGGCGGGCACGCCGGTCCCGGCCAGCGCGTCGCGCATCACGCCGACCAGTGCCACGTTGGAGGAGTAGGCGCTGGACGAGCCGCGCAGCAGCGTGGCGTTGCCGCTCTTCAGGCACAGCGCGGCGGCGTCCACCGTGACGTTGGGGCGGCCCTCGTAGATGATGCCGACCACGCCCAGCGGCACCCGGACCTGGCGCAGTTCCAGCCCGTTGGGCAGCGTGCCGCCGCGCACCACCTCGCCGACCGGGTCCGGAAGGTCCGCGATCTCCAGCACCGCCTGCGCGATCTTCTCGATCCGCTCCGGGTCGAGCCGGAGCCGGTCGATCATGGCCTCCGACAGGCCGCCCTCGCGGGCCCGCGCCACGTCGGCGGCGTTGGCCTCGACCAGCTCCGCGGACCGCGCCACCAGCGCGTCCGCGATGGCCCGCAGCGCGGCGTCCTTCACCGCCCTGGGCAACGGCGCCAGCTCGGCGCTCGCCTCCCTGGCGGCCGTGGCCACGGCGCGGAACTCGGCTGTATCAGACATGGGACGCTCCAGAAAGATCAGGCTCAAGCAGGACGATGTCATCGCGGTGGATCAGCTCGCGCTCGTACTCGGGCCCCAGCGAGCCGGCCAGCTCCCTGGTGGACCGGCCGAGCAGGCCGGGGATCTCCGCGGCGTCGAAGTTGACCAGCCCGCGGGCCACCGCGTCGCCGTGCGGACCGCACAGGTCGACCGGGTCGCCCGCGCTGAAGTCGCCATCCACCGCGGTCACCCCGGCGGGCAGCAGCGACATGCGCCGGCCCACCACGGCCTCCACCGCGCCGTGGTCGAGGTGCAGCCGCCCGCGGCCGGTGGCCGCGTGGGCGAGCCACAGCAGCCGGGTGCCGGGGTGCCTGCCGTCGGGGTGGAAGTAGGTGCCGACGTCGGCCCCGGCGAGCGCCTGGGCGGCGTGTGCGGCGGCGGTCAGCACCACGGGCACCCCGGCCCCGGTGGCGATCCGCGCGGCCTGGACCTTGGTCACCATGCCGCCGGTGCCCACCCGGCCGGACCGGCCCAGCTCCACGCCCGCGAGGTCGGCGGGACCGCGCACGTCGGTCAGCCGGTTGGCACCGCCCGGCCTGCGCGGGTCGCCGTCGTACAGCGCGTCCACGTCGGACAGCAGCAGCAGGGCGTCGGCGTGGATCAGGTGGGTGACCAGCGCGGCCAGCCGGTCGTTGTCGCCGAACCTGATCTCGTCGGTGGCCACGGTGTCGTTCTCGTTGACCACCGGCACGATGCCCAGCTCAAGGAGGCGGTCCAAGGTGCGCTGGGCGTTCCTGTGGTGGGAGCGGCGCATCATGTCGTCGGCGGTCAGCAGCACCTGGCCGACGCGCAGGCCGTACCGGGCGAAGGAGGAGGTGTAGCGGGCGATGAGCACGCCCTGCCCGACCGACGCGGCGGCCTGCTGGGTGGCCAGGTCGCGGGGGCGGGTGGGCAGGCCGAGGGGACCGAGCCCGGCGGCGATGGCGCCGGAGGAGACCAGCACGATCTGCGTGCCGCCGGCCCGGCGCGCGGCCAGTACGTCGACGAGCGCGTCGACCCGGTCACCGTCGATCATCCCCTGGGGGGTCGTCAGCGACGACGATCCCACCTTGACCACAAGGCGGGACGCGGTACGCAGCCCCCCGCGCTCAGCATTCACTCGCTGTCCCCATTTCCCGGTTGCGCTGTCATCCGATTCTGCTGTCCGTGCCGCGCGGACCACGGCGCGGCACGCCGCCGCCGAGCGAAGGCCGCCAGTCGAACACGTAGCCGCCCTCCATCGGGCCGATGACGACCTCCGCGCCCTCGGTGGCGCCCGCCTCGCGCAGCGCCTCCTCCACACCGAGGCGTTCCAGCCGGTCGGCCAGGTAGCCGACGGCCTCGTCGTTGTTGAAGTCGGTCTGGCGGATCCACCGCTCCGGCTTCTCGCCGGTGACCTGGAAGGTGTCCTCGCCGACCCGGCGTACGGAAAAGCCCTCCTCGCCGAGCTGCCGCGGCCGGATGACCAGGCGGGTCGGCTCCTGCACGGGCGCGGCGGCGCGGAACGCGGCCACCATCTCGCCCATCGCGAAGGACAGCTCGCGCAGGCCCTCCCGGCTGGCCGCCGAGACGGTGAACACCCGCAGCCCGCGCTCCTTGAGCATCGGCGTGACCAGCTCGGCCAGCTCGCGGCCGTCGGGCACGTCGGCCTTGTTGAGCGCGACCAGGCGGGGGCGGTCGGACAGCTCGCCGTACGCGTGCAACTCGGCCTCGATCACCTCGAAGTCGCTCAGCGGGTCCCTGCCGGGCTCCATGGTGGCGCAGTCGAGCACGTGCACGATGGTCGAGCAGCGCTCGACGTGCCGCAGGAACTCGTGCCCGAGGCCCTTGCCCTCCGACGCGCCGGGGATGAGGCCGGGTACGTCGGCGATGGTGAAGACGGTGTCGCCCGCGGTGACCACGCCCAGGTTGGGGACCAGCGTGGTGAACGGATAGTCGGCGATCTTCGGGCGGGCCGCCGACAGCGCGGCGATGAGCGAGGACTTGCCCGCGTTGGGGAAGCCGACCAGCGCCACGTCGGCGACCGTCTTCAGCTCCAGGAGCACATCGAGCCGGTCGCCCGGCTCGCCGAGCAGCGCGAACCCGGGGGCCTTGCGCTTGGTCGAGGCCAGCGCCGCGTTGCCGAGGCCGCCCTGCCCGCTGCTCGCCACCACGTAGCGGGTACCGATGCCGACCAGGTCCACCAGCACCTCGCCGGTGGCGGCGTTCTTCACCACGGTGCCGTTGGGCACCGGCAGCACGAGGTCCGCGCCGCGCGCGCCGTCCCGGTTGGAGCCCTCGCCCTGCCGGCCGTTCTGGGCGGCGCGGTGCGGGCGGTGGTGGTAGTCGAGCAGGGTGGAGGTGTTGGCGTCGACCTCCAGGATCACATCCCCGCCCCGCCCGCCGTTGCCGCCGTCGGGGCCGCCGAGCGGCTTGAACTTCTCCCTGTGGACGGACGCGCAGCCGTTCCCGCCGTCACCCGCCCGGACGTGAAGGACGACCTGGTCTACGAACTCGGCCACTGCTTGCTTCCCATCATGGTCTGTGAAGACACGAACAGGGGTGGACCGCGAATGGCGATCCACCCCTGTCGGATTTAACGTCTACCGGCGCGGATCTACTCCGCGGGCGGGACGACGATGCTAACGGCGCGCCTGCCGCGCTTGCGACCGAACTCCACGTGCCCGGCGGCCAGCGCGAACAGCGTGTCGTCGCCACCGCGGCCGACGTTGTCGCCCGGGTGGAAGTGGGTGCCGCGCTGCCGGACGATGATCTCGCCGGCCTTCACGAGCTGACCGCCGAACCGCTTGACGCCGAGGCGCTTGGCGTTGGAGTCACGGCCGTTCCGCGTGGACGACGCGCCCTTCTTGTGTGCCATCTCGCAAACTCCCGTAACTCAGGCCTGGTCGATACCGGTGATCTTCACCTGGGTGTACCGCTGGCGGTGGCCCTGGCGCTTCTTGTAACCGGTCTTGTTCTTGTACTTCAGAATGCGGATCTTGGGGCCCTTGGTCTCGCCCAGGATCTCGGCCGAGACCGTGAACTTGCCCGCCTCGGTGGTCACGTCCCCGTCGTTGACGACGAGGATCGTCGGCAGCGAGACCGTGGAACCGACCTCGCCGGCGAGCTTGTCCACCTCAAGGACATCGCCGACGGAGACCTTCTGCTGCCTGCCGCCGCAACGAACGATCGCGTACACCGCGGAACCCTTCTGCTTCGTGCTCGCTGGATGCTGCGCCCCGCATCCGGTCACCATCAATTGTTTGGACCGACGAACCGGGTAGGCGCGCGAACAGGGCGCGTCTGCGGACGCACCGGTTCACTAGGGTACCGGATATCGGCAGCCCCGGTCGAACCGGGCGGAACGTCGGACCGGCCGACCTCGGCCGGACACCGGCCGCTAGTCGGGTTGCCTGGCGGCCCGGCGAGTGCGTCGCCGCCCCCTGCTCGTGCCCTGGGCGGCTTGATCATCATCTGCCCGGTCGCCACCAAGCGCATCGGTCACCGTATCACGGCCCGCCTGGTCCCCGGCCGCGACCGCGGAGCCCTCGCCGTTCTTCGACAGCTTGCCCGCGACGGTCTTCTCGATCGCCATCTTGCCCTGCGTGCCGCGCGGCTCCGGGACGCCCGGAGCGGGCTCCGCGGAGATGTGCAGCCCGCGGCCGTTGCAGCACTCGCACGGCGTGGAGAACGCCTCGAGCAGCCCCTGGCCGACCCGCTTGCGGGTCATCTGGACCAGACCCAGCGAGGTGACCTCGGCCACCTGGTGCTTGGTGCGGTCGCGCGCCAGGCACTCCAGCAGCCGCCGCAGCACCAGGTCGCGGTTGCTCTCCAGCACCATGTCGATGAAGTCGATGACGATGATGCCGCCGATGTCACGCAGCCGGAGCTGACGGACGATCTCCTCGGCCGCCTCCAGGTTGTTGCGGGTGACCGTCTCCTCCAGGTTTCCGCCCTGGCCGGTGAACTTGCCGGTGTTGACGTCCACCACGGTCATCGCCTCGGTGCGGTCGATGACCAGCGAACCGCCGCTCGGCAGCCACACCTTGCGCTCCAGCGCCTTGGCGATCTGCTCGTCCACCCGGTAGGCGGCGAACACGTCGGCGTCGTCCTGCCAGCGGGTCACCCGGTCGGCGAGATGCGGGGCCACGTAGCGGACGTACTCGTCCACCGTCTCCCACACGTCACCGGCGACCACCAGCGAGGAGAAGTCCTCGTTGAAGACGTCCCTGACCACGCGGACGGTGAGGTCGGGCTCGGAGTACAGCAGCTCGGGCGGCCCGGCGGACTTGGCCTTGCGCTGGATGTTCTCCCACTGCGCCGACAGCCTGGCGACGTCGCGGTCCAGTTCCTCCTCCGAGGCGCCCTCCGCGGCGGTCCTGACGATCACGCCCGCGTTCTCCGGGGTGACCTTCTTCAGGATGCTCTTGAGGCGCGACCGCTCCTTGTCGGGCAGCTTGCGCGAGATGCCGGTCATCGACCCCTCGGGGACGTAGACCAGGTAGCGGCCGGGCAGGCTGATCTGGCTGGTCAGCCGGGCGCCCTTGTGGCCCATCGGGTCCTTGGTGACCTGCACCAGCACCGACTGCCCGGACTTCAGCGCGACCTCGATCCGCTTGGGCTGGCCCTCCAGCCCGGCGGTGTCGAAGTTGACCTCGCCCGCGTACAGGACGGCGTTCCTGCCCTTGCCGATGTCGACGAAGGCGGCCTCCATCGAGGGCAGGACGTTCTGGACCTTGCCCAGGTAGACGTTGCCGACGTAGGACTGACCGGCCTCGCGGTCCACGTAGTGCTCGACGAGCACGCCGTCCTCAAGGACGGCGATCTGGGTCCGGCCGCCGGTGCGGCGCACGACCATGACCCGCTCCACCGACTCGCGGCGGGCCAGGAACTCCGACTCGGTGATGATCGGCGGACGCCTGCGGCCCAGCTCCCTGCCCTCGCGGCGGCGCTGCTTCTTGGCCTCCAGGCGGGTCGAACCGCGCACGCTCTGCACCTGGTCGATGGACGTGCTCACCGAACCGCCGCGCCCGGCGCGCGGCGCGCGGATGCGGACCACGGTGTTGGGCGGGTCGTCGGCGGACGGCTCGGCGCCCTCCTCGCTGCCGCGCCTGCGCCGCCTGCGCCGCCTGCGCGAGCCGCCCGAGGACTCCTCGGACTCATCCTCCGGCTGGTCCTCCGCCTCGGCCTCGGCCGCCTCGGTGTCCTCGCCGTCGGCCTCGTCGCGGTCGCGGGTCTTGCCCCGGCCGCGTCCGCCGCGCCTGCGCCGCCTGCGGCGGCCACCGCCCTCGCCCTGATCGTCGGAGTCGGCCTCCATGTCGTCGTCGGTGTCGTCGGCCGCCTCGGCCTCCTCGGGCTCGGGCAGCGGCTCCTCGGCGGCCTCCGGCTCCTCCTCGGGCGCCGCGGCGGCCGGTTGCGGGGCCGGGCGCGCGGGCTCGGCGGTACGGGGCTCGGGGGCCTGGAAGAGCGGGGTGAACACGGCGGCGGGCGCCTGGAAGCTCACCGCGGGCGGGCCGGCCGCGAGCCGCTCGTGCGCGGTCAGCCCGAACGGGTCGGCGAGCAGCCCGCGACGGTCGGCCGAGTCGTCATCGGCGTCAGAGGCGGCCTCGCCGCGCGGCTCCACGTCGAGGTCCTCGCCGGCCGGTTCGTCGTCCAGCGGCTCGTTCTCCGGCAGCGCGAGCAGTTCGTCCTCGGTCGGCGCGGCTGCGGCGGGGGCCTGGACCTCGGTGGATCGTTCCGTGGCGGGCGGCTGCTCCTCGGTCTTCTTCCGGGTGCGGCTGCGCTTGACCGGCTGCTCGGGGATCTCCGCCGTCTCCTCGGCGGGAACCTCGGCGGACGGCTCGGTCTTTTTGGTCGTACGGCGGCGCGCCGTCGTCGCCGTCGAGGTGGTCCTGCGCCGGGTGCGCTTGACCGGTTCGTCCTCGGCCGCCGGTTCGGCGGGGGCCTCGGCGGGCGTTTCCTGGACCGCGGCCGGCGCGGCGGGTTCGGCCGCGAAGGCCGGCAGGGTGCGCGGCGCGGCGCTCGGGCCGGACTCCTCCGGCTCGGGCGGCGGGCCCGCCGGGCGGCTGGCCGCCCGGCGGCGGGGTGTCGTCGTCGATGAGTGTTCTGTTGTATCGCCGTCAGGCCGGTTGGCCTCGGCGCCGGGCTCGTTGTCGAGCATGCGGGCAATCTCCCGTCAGCTCCCGGGCGCGTCTCCGCGCCGCGCAGGAGCTCTCGTCGCTGCTGGCCGCCCGCCCTTACGGGCCGGCGGCAAAGTCCTATAGGTCGCCGACGACATGCCCGACCGGTCCCGCCTCGCCGCCGCGCGAAACGTCGCGGTCAAGGCCGAGCGGGTCGGCGGGTTCACCGGTTCTCTCGTCGAGCGGCCCCTGCGCCAGCCTGGTCACCTCGGGGGGCGCCGGCGGCGCGAAATCTGCCACACGTCGAAGAGCCGTGAGAACGTCGTCGGGTCGAACGGCAGGATTCGCGTGCCGTACCACCATGTGAAGTATGACACATGAGTGTCCGGCGGCCTGACCTGCTGTTCCGCCTGTTCCCTCGGAGGACCCGCCCATCACCGGATCGGCCGTCCGCAGCACCAGCACCGGGCCTCGCGCGTCGAAACGGCGAATGCCCTTCTTCGTCAGGCGCTCGACCTCCACGTGCCCGGCGGCGAGGAACTTCTCCACGGCCGCGGTGGCGAGACCTGGATCGGCCCCGGGAAGTCGCATCTCCCAAGCCGATGCCTCCAGCCGGTCGGCGAGAGAGCCGGCGTGCGCCGCGACGACGTCAAGGATGTCGAGGCCGGGCGGGAGGGACGCGTCGAGGTCCGCTCGGATCCGCTCGGGCTCACACGGCGCTGTCACGCCGATCTCCAGGTATTCCGCCTCGCTCGCGACCCCGGTGGGGGCCGCACCCGCGTAGGAGATCTTCGGGTGGGGAGTGAACCCCGCGCTGAACGCCACCGGAATACCGGCACGGCGCACCGCCCGTTCGACGGCACGCGAGATGTCACGATGGCTGGTGAAGCGCAGCCGGCCACGCTTGGCGTAGCGCACTCGGAGGCGCTGCGCCACAGGCGCGGGCGGTGGCCCTTCAGGAACAGGTTTCAGTGTGCTGTTGTCCCTTCTTACAACAATCCATGGTCTGGTTGTCATCCCAGGATATGCGCTTGACAGCGGAAACTCTCCCGCCCGGTGCGACCGGGAGGGGTCACACGACGGTCAGGGGCAGCAACTTCCGGCCGGTGGGACCGATCTGGATCTCCGTTCCCATGGTCGGGCAGACACCGCAGTCATAGCACGGGGTCCAGCGGCAGTCTTCCACCTCACCCTCTCCGATGGCATCCTGCCAGTCCTGCCACAACCACTCGCGGTCGAGGCCGGCGTCCAGGTGGTCCCACGGAAGGACCTCGTTCTCCTCGCGCTCGCGCGTGGTGTACCAGTCGAGGTCGATCCCGGCCCGCTCGGTGGCGGCGGCCCAGCGCTCGTAGGAGAAGTGCTCGCTCCAGCCGTCGAAGCGCCCGCCGTCGGCCCAGACCGCCTCGATGACCGCGCCGACCCTGCGGTCGCCCCGCGACAGCAGGCCCTCCACGATGGACGGCTTGCCGTCGTGGTAGCGGTAGCCGATGGCCCTGCCGTACTCCTTGTCGCCGCGCAGCGCGGCCTTGAGCGCGGACAGGCGGCGGTCCACGACCTCGGCGTCGCACTGGGCGGCCCACTGGAACGGCGTGTGCGGCTTGGGCACGAACCCGCCGATCGAGACCGTGCACCGCACGTCACGCGAACCGGTGGCCTCGCGGCCCGCCTTAATGACCTTCTTGGCGAGATCGGCGATGCCGAGCACGTCCTCGTCGGTCTCGGTGGGCAGGCCGCACATGAAGTAGAGCTTCACCTGCCGCCAGCCCTGGCCGTAGGCGGCGGTGACGGTGCGGATCAGGTCTTCTTCCGTCACCATCTTGTTGATCACCTTGCGCATCCGCTCCGAGCCGCCCTCGGGCGCGAAGGTGAGGCCCGAGCGCCTGCCGTTGCGCGACAGCTCGTTGGCCAGGTCGATGTTGAAGGCGTCGACCCTGGTGGACGGCAGCGACAGGCTGGTCTGGGTGCCCTCGTAGCGGTCGGCGAGGCCCTTGGTGACCTCGGCGATCTCCGAGTGGTCGGCCGACGACAGCGACAGCAGGCCGACCTCGTTGAAGCCGGACTCGGTGATGCCGTTCTGGACCATGTCGCCGATGGTGGTGACCGACCGCTCCCGCACCGGGCGGGTGATCATGCCGGCCTGACAGAACCGGCACCCCCGCGTGCAGCCCCGGAAGATCTCCACGCTGAACCGCTCGTGGACCGTCTCGGCCAGCGGCACCAGCGGCTTCTTCGGGTACGGCCACTCGTCGAGGTCCATCACCGTGTGCTTGTGGACCCGCCAGGGGACGCCGGGGCGGTTGGGCGCGACCCGCCTGATCCGGCCGTCCGGGTGGTACTCCACGTCGTAGAACTTGGGCACGTAGACCCCGCCGGACTCGGCCAGGCGCATCAGCAGCCCGTCACGGCCCTCCGGGCGGCCCTCGTCCTTCCACTCCCTGATGACCTCGGTGATGGCGATGGCGATCTGCTCGCCGTCGCCGAGCACCGCGGCGTCCAGGAACCCGGCGATCGGCTCGGGGTTGAAGGCGGCGTGGCCCCCGGCGAGCACGATCGGGTCGTCCTCGCCGCGCTCGGCGGCGTGCAGCGGGATGCCCGCCAGGTCGAGCGCGGTCAGCAGGTTGGTGTACCCCAGTTCGGTCGCGAAGGACACACCGAGCACGTCGAAGACCCGCACCGGCCGGTGCGCGTCCACGGTGAACTGCGGCACCCCCTCGGCGCGCATCAGCGCCTCAAGGTCGGGCCACACCGCGTACGTGCGCTCGGCGAGCGTGCCGGGCAGCTCGTTGAGGATTTCGTAAAGGATCTGAACGCCCTGGTTGGGCAGGCCCACCTCGTAGGCGTCCGGGTACATCAACGCCCAGCGGACCTGGGCGTCGTCCCAGTCTTTGACGGTCGAGTTGAGCTCACCCCCGACATACTGGATCGGCTTTTGCACCTTGGGCAGCAGCGGTTCCAGGCGCGGAAACAGTGACTCGACGGACATGCCACAAGCGTAACGGCTAGAACGGCTGCCACTGGCGGTCGTCCCCGGCGCGCAGCGAGGCGAGCCGGAACGACAGGATGTCCGCCGCGCCCGGGTCACGGTGCGCGTTGCGCAGCACCGCGGTCAGCGTGCGCAGCTCCCGCATCTCGCGCAGCACGCCGTACCCCTCCCATTCGCGCACGTCGTGGCCGTAGGACCGGCAGAACGCGGCGCGCTGCGCGGCCGTGTAGCCGAACCGCGCGCCCTGCAACGTCGGCACCAGGTCGATCTCACGCGGCCCCGCGCTCACCGAATCCCAGTCGCACAGCAACAGCCGCCCAGATGCACGAATCAGATTCCCCCGGTGTGCGTCACCGTGGATCAACCCGTACGGGAGGGTGAACCGAAGCCGCTCGTAGTAGGTCTCGGCGAGCGCGGAGCAGCGGTCGAGCAGCCAGCCCCGATCGCCGACGCCGAGCACGCGACAGGCCGCGATGGCCGTCCGCACTGGTCCGAACGGGTCGTACACCGGCAACTCGAACGGGACCGGCGGCAGGTCGTGCAGCCGCCGGAGCATCGGGCCGAGCGCGGCCGGGTCGTGCCGGTCGCCCTCGTCTTCCTCGTGGTGCCAGAACGTGACCAGGAACCCCTCCTCGGCCACCGGCTGCCTGACGTCGAGCGGCCTGGTGGCGGGGTAGCCGTGCTCGGCCAGCCAGCGGGTCACCCGCAGGGAGGCCACCAGCCTGTCGTACTTGCCCGGCGTGGGTTCGGCGAGGCGCACCACCACGCGTTCCTCGGGCAGGTGGTAGACGGTGCTGGCGAAGCTGCGCATCAGCCTGGCCCCCGTGGGGTCCAGGCCGGCGGCTCGGCAGGCCCGTTGCAGCGCCGCGACGGCACCGGTCAGTACGCCGTCCCCAGCGCTTATGGTCATCGACTGACTCCCTCGTTGAGCGCCGGGGCCGCCTGGGGCAGCCCGGAGGCGCAGAAGCTTGCTATCCGGCGTGCCGTGCTCTGGCCGCCGGGACGTCCGGCGAGCAGTTCGCCGCCGGTGCCGAGTGTGACCGCCAGGCTGCTGATCCGGCGCTCGGGCGGCAGCGCGAGCAGCGGGGCCACCACGCGGTCGGCGCCCTCGGCGTCGTCTTCGAGCAGGTGGGCGATCAGCAGGTGGGCGCGGGCCATGGCCTCGCAGCCGTAGGAGCGGTTCTGGTCCACTACCGCGGCGTAGCCGGTCAGCGACGCCTCGCCCTCGTGGATCGCGCGTTCGCTGTCGCCCAGGTGCAGATAGGTCACGGACGCGTAGTAGTGCTGTTTGGCGGGCAGGAACGCGAACTCGCCGGCGATCTCGTCGTGCAGCTCGTCCGTGCCGGACTCCCTGGCCTCGCCCGCGCGGTCCAGCGACTCCACCGCGATGTCGCGCTGGGACAGCATGGCGCTGGCCCGCGCTCGCAGCATGTGCAGCCGTGCCCCGCCCGAGCCGGTCCGCAGGTGCGACAGGCCGTCCTCGGCGTAGCCGGCGGCGTCGTGGTAGCGCTCGTCCCACAGCGCCACCGACGCCTGCATCCCGCGTGCCCAGCCCATCAGCGGCCCGTGCCCGGACACCCTGCCGTAGGTCCAGGCGGCCCTGGCGAAGGTGTCGGCCGGGCCGCGGCGGCCCAGGTCCATGCTGACGTTGGCCATCAGGCCGCACAGGGCGCCGGTCAGGAAGTACAGCTCGATGGCCTGGCCGGGGTGGACCCGTCGTTGCAGCGCCCGTCTGGTGCGTTCTTGCAGCGAGCGCATCTCGACGAACAGTGGCAGTGGCGACTCCCACACGTAGCGCCTGCCCAGCCAGGTCACCTCGGCGCGCAGACGTTCCAGCGCGGCCGGGCCCAGCTCGCTGGTCTCGGCGCGCTCGGCGTGCTCACCGGCCTCGTCGGCCGCCGCCGCGATGGGGTCGAGCGGGGCCGCGGTGGCGGCGCGCACATGGTCGGGGGTGTAGTCGCGGGCGAACCCGAGCTGTACCGGCCCGGTCTCGAACAGCCGGCTCAGCAGGTCGGTGTACTCCCGATCGGGACGCGCCCCGGCCTCCCACTCCCGCCAGGAGCGCTCGGTGAGACCGCGCCGCCGTACGCCGTCGCGGTCGCACATCGCGTGGAACTGCTCGATGGCCTCCTCGACGGTCCAGCCCCAGGCGAGCCTGAAGCACTTGAACCTGGACGCCTGCGGGCAGCAGGCGTGCACCTCCTCGGCGATCCGGTGCGCCACCTCCGCGGTCAGTGGTGCGCCACGGAGGTCGGCGAGCGCGCGTTCGCGGACGATCGCGGCGCACGTCTGCACGGACCGGTCTCCTCCTCGCCGCTCGTGCCCGCGCACCGTCATGCCTGCTCCTTCGGTTCCGGTGGTGGACTTTGCATCGGCACGATCGTGCCGCCTCCGTGTAACTGCGCGGTGAAGAGCTGCCCGCACAGACTGCCCGGAGTCTCGGCGAACCACACCTGCGGCGGGTCGCCGGCGGCGGCGGCCGCCCAGCGGCCCCCGCCGTACACGATCCGGTAGTCGGGAAAGGCGATGCGCAGCAGCTCCAGCGCACGGTTACGCAGTGCGGCCTCCTGCCCCTCAGTGAGGAGGGGCGGTCGATCCGGCATCACGGCTCCTAGGTCATCGAGCGTTCATCCCCCGACCCGGGTATGTTCCCAGGATGTTCGCTTGACGCACGCGCCGGTAGTGAGAGTCACATGTTCACACCATGAGAATGGCTCTCAGTCCCAAAACGCCCTAGAACCGCCGGTCACGGATGTAAATCGCCTGAAGCAGTCCGACCGCTACAAGATTCGTGAACGTCGCCGTGCCGCCGTAGGAGACGAAGGGGAGGGGCAGCCCGGTGATCGGCATGATCCCCACGGTCATCCCGATGTTCACGAACGACTGGAAGGCCAGCCAGCACACGATCGTGCCGGCCACCAAAGTGCCGAACCGGTCCTCGCACTGCCAGGCTATCCGGACCCCCCGAAGCAGCACCACCCCGATCAGCAGCACCACCGTCACCGAGCCGACGAACCCGAACTCCTCCCCCGCCACCGTGAAGATGAAGTCGGTGTGCTGCTCGGGCACGAACCGCCCGGTGGTCTGCCCGCCGCCGAACAGCCCCTTGCCGAACATCTGCCCCGACCCGATCGCGTTCAGCGCCTGCGTGCTGTTGTAGCCGACGCCGCGCGGATCGGTGGACGGCCTGACGAACGCGGTGAACCTCGCCACCTGGTACGGCTCCAGCAGCCCCAGGAACCACACCGCCGCGCCCGACCCCACCGCCGCCAGCCCCAGCGCCGCGATCCAGCGCTTGCGCACGCCCGCGACCACCAGGGCGCTGGCGGTGATCACCCCGACCACCATGGCAGTGCCGAGGTCAGGCTGGAGCATCACCAGGCCGATGACCACGGCCGAGGCGGCCAGCCCCAGCGTCACGTCCAGCCCGCGCGGCCGGTCGCCGCCCTCGGCCGGCTGGGCCATCAGCATCGCCAGCAGCAGCACCAGGCCCAGCTTGGCGAACTCCGAGGGCTGCACGGCGAAGCCCGCGCCCAGCATCACCCACGAGTGCGAGCCGTTCACCGTCGAGCCGAGCGGCGTGATGACGACGACCAGCCCCGCGATCGACAACGCGTACGCCAGCGGCGCGTACGCCCGCAGCAGCCGGTGGTCCACCATCGACACCACGCTGTAGAGCGTCAGCCCGATGGCGACGTTGAGCACGTGCTTCTTGACCAGGCCGGTGGAGCCCGGGGCCCAGGTACGCGTGGACGACCACACCAGCAGCGTGCCGATCACCGTCAGCGCCAGGACCGCCACCAGCAACACCGCGTCCATCCGCCACATCACGCGGGTGGCGCCGGGCGCGCGGTGCAGCGGCGTCCGCCCGCGGGCGGCCGGCGCGATCACCGGGCCACCAGCCCGTCGGGGCTGATGACCGGCAGGGTCTGCGCGGCCCGCATCCCGGGCAGCGCCGGCGCGGACTTCTTGCCGCCCTGCGGCGCGATGCCGAACATCTGCTCGTAGATCTCACGGACCGCCGGAGCCGCCGTCGAGCCGCCCATCCCGCCCTGGGACACCATGACCACCACGACGAACCGCGGATCGGCGGCGGGAGCGAACGACGCGAACCACGACGTGTCCTCCTTGCCGTACACCTCAGCCGTGCCGGTCTTGCCGCCGATCCTGATCTGGTCCATCGGGAACCCGTTGAACGCCCCCGCGGCCGTGCCGTCGGAGGTGACCTCGCTCAGCGCCTTCCTGATGTAGGTCCGCTGCTCGGCGGTGATCGGCAGCCTGCCCGTCACCGGGGACTTGATCCGCTCCACCAGCCTGCCGTCCGGGCGCACCCGCGCCCAGCCGATCCGCGGGCTGCGCACCTTGCCGTCGGTCACCAGCGCCGCGTACGCGCGGGCCAGTTGCAGCGGCGTGACCAGCACGTCGCCCTGCCCGATGGAGAAGTTGGCCGCGTCACCGGCGCGCAGCCGGTAGCCCTCTAGGCAGTTCTCGTGCGCCAGGCGCTTGAGGAACGAGGCCCGCGACGGACTGCTCTTGGCCACCTCCGGGAAGCCGGTCTTGGCCCGCTTGCAGTTGCCGTCCCTGGTGGCCGCCCACATCTCCTTCTTCCAGGATCGGTCGGGGATGCGCCCGGGCGACTCGCCCGGCAGGTCGATGCCGGTCCGTGAACCGAAGCCGTAGGCGCGGGCGGTGTGGGCCATCGGCTCCTTCGTCGGCCCCTTGGGGTTGAGCCCGCCATCGCGCAGCCACTGCTCGAACCCGGCCCGGTAGAAGATCGTGTCACACGACTTGACCAGCGCCTGGTGCAGCGTCAGCACGCCGAGCCCCTGGCCACGGAAGTTGCTGAACGGCCGGCCGCCGACCATGAACGAACCCGGGCAGTTGTACTTGCCGTTCAGCGGATAGCCGTCGGCGAGCATCGCCGACACCGAGGAGATCTTGAACGTGGACCCGGGCGCGAACTCGCCCTTGGTGGCCCGCGAGACCAGCGGCTTGCCGTACTTCTCCGACAGCAGGCCGCGGTACTCGGCCTCGGAGATGCCGCCGCTCCACACGCCGAGGTCGTAGGTGGGCGCGCTGGCCAGCGCCAGTACCCGCCCGTTGCGCGGATCGAGCACCACGCCAGCCGCGCCGTCCGCCTTGGGCGCCTTCTTCATCGCGTTGACCAGCGCCTTCTCCACGATGAGCTGCACCTTGGAGTCGATGCTGGTGATCAGCGTGTCGCCGGGGACCGGCGCCACCTGGCGCTCCACGCCGAGGACCTTGCCCAGCCGGTCGACCTGCACCCTGCGCAGGCCGGGCACGCCGCGCAGCGCCTCGTCGTAGACCGACTCAAGGCCGTCCCGCCCGACCAGGTCCACTCCGGAGAAGGCGTCGGCGATGCCCTTGCGCCGGTCGAGCTCCTCCTGGGTGACCGGCTGGAGGTAGCCGAGCATCTGCGCCGCGGCGCTGCCCATCGGATATTCGCGAAACGCCTGGACCTCGGCGGTCACCCCGGGGAACTGCTCCTGCCGCTCCAGGATCTGCAGCGCCTGCCGGGTCGAGACGCCCTCGTCCACCGGGATCGGCTGGTAGGGCGAGCCGGGCCAGCACGGCCGGGTGACGCCCGGCCCGCACGACCGGATGCGGTCGCGCAGCGCCTGCACCGGCTGCCCGAGCACGGCGGCGAGCCTCCGCAGCACCGCGTTGCCGCCGTCGCGCATGCGGTAGAGCGCCGTCCGGTCCACCGAGACCACGAGCGCGGTCCTGTTGCGCACCAGGGGCCTGCCGTTGGCGTCCAGGATCTGGCCGCGTACGGCGGGCACCATGACGTCGCGGGTGCGGGTCTCCGTCGCCGCCGAGACGTACTGCGCGCCGCGCACCACCTGCACCTGCCACAGGCGGACGGCCAGCACGGCCAGGACCGACAGCACGAGCACATGGACGATCAGCAGGCGGGTGCGGATCCTCGTCACGACACCGCTCCCCTCGTACCGCTCGCGGCGCGCAGCGCGTGCCGTACCGGCTGTTCGCCGCGCCTGCCGCCGAGCAGCCGCCCGGCGCCCCAGACCACCAGCGGCGCGGCCAGCAGGTTGCAGACCACGGCCCCGGGCAGCCGGGAGAGCAGGGCGGCACCGGTGATGCCCGGTACGCCGAGCAGCGCCGCCACCCCGGCGGCGAGCAGCGGCCCGGCCACCGCCGCCAGCACGGCCGCCGGCACCACGGCGGCGGACGTGCGCTCGACCATCCGTCCCACCACGAAGCCGACCAGGCAGAACACCAGCGCGTACTGCCCGGCCACATGGTGGACCGGCGGCAGCAGGTCCACGGCGAGGCCGGCGCCGAACCCGGCGAAGGCGCCCGCCGCCGCCCCCTGGTGCGCCCCGCACGCCACCACCACGAGCAGCACCAGGTCGGGCACCTCACCCCCGGGCAGCGTCAGCCGGTTGAGCAGCGTCAACTGCACCAGCACCGCGGCCACCACGAGCACCCCCGCCACCATCGCGACACCTCCGCCTCCGGCCGGACCGCCCCCGCGCCGCCCGTGCCGTCACTGCGCTCCCACCTCGTCCAGGGGCCGCCCCCGCCAGTCGGTCACCATGGGGTGACGCTGCTCGGCCGGGGCCTGCGGGCCCGCCTGGCCCAGCGGCCGGTCGAGCGGCCGATCAAGTGGCCGGTCAGGTGGTCTGTCGAGCGGCCGATCGAGCGGCCTGTCGAGCGGGCGATCCAGGGGACGATCGAGCGGCCGGTCCAGCGGGCGGTCGAAGGGCCGGTTGCGGTGGGGGAACCGCTCGGTACTGCGGCCCGGTTCGCCGCCGAGCGCAGAGTCGCCCCTGCGGCCCCGCGGCTGACGTACCGTCTCCCGGCCCTCGGCGGCCCCCACGCCCGGCTCCTGCCCCGTCTCGGGGGCCGCCGGTGCGCCGTCGCGCTCGTCCGCGCGCGCCCGCCTGGCCTTGCCCTTGCGGTCCTTCTCGGTGTCCGGCGCCTGGCCCGCCTCGGACGGGCGCGGCGGCAGCACCGCGTCCCGTGGGTCGCGCGGCGGCCCCTGCACCACCACGCCGACCACGTCGAGCGCCGACAGGTCCGCGTACGGCCGCGCGTACGCCACCCGCGTCAGCTCTCCCGGCGTGGCCTCGACCCGCTCCACGACGCCCAGCGGCACCCCCGGGACGTACGGCACGCCGCGCTGCGACCCGAAGCTGACGATCCGGCTGCCCGCCGCGATCGGAGCCGTGGAGTCAAGTAGCCGGAACAGCACCAGGCTTCCCGTCTCGCCGACGCCGTGCACCACCCCGATCTCCCTGCCGCCCTCCAGCCGCGCGCCCGCCGCCGAGGCCGGATCGCTGAGCAGCAGCACCGTGGACGTCGTCGGCCCCGCCTGCACGACCCTGCCGACCAGCCCGTCACCATTGATCACGGTCATCTCGCGGCGCACTCCGTCAGCGGCGCCCGCGTCGATCTCGACGGCGTCCTCGAACCCGGGCAGGCCGCGCCTGGCGATGACGTTCGCTGCGACGATCTTGTACCCGCCGCGCCCGGCCAGCCCGAGCATGGACCGCAACTCCGTCGACCTGCCCTGGTCCAGCCGGTGTGCGGCCAGCTCGCCACGCAGCCGCTGGTTGGCGGCGCTCAGCTCGGCGACCCGCCGCTGCGCCGACGGCGCCGACGCCAGGGAAGCGAAGAAGTCGCCGACCGGGCGGGCGACCCCTGCCACGGCCCGCTCGGCCGTACCGAACACGGACGCGCCCGCCGTACGCAGCGGGCCGAACGGCGAGCCCGCCCCCGCGCGGTGGTCGACGGTGATCAGCACCAGGGCGGTGGCCAGCAGCAACGCCAGGATGAGCCGGGTGCGGCGGGTGTCGCGCATCAGTGCCGTGGCTCCGGCACGAGCACCTGCTGCAACGCCTCGAACTCCTCTACGCACTTGCCGGTGCCCAGTGCGACCGAGTCGAGTGCGTTGTCCACCAGGTGGACGGGCATGCCGGTCTCGTCGCGCAGCCGCTCGTCCATCCCCCTGATCAGCGCGCCGCCGCCGGTCAGGGCGATGCCGCGGTCCATCAGGTCACCGGACAGCTCCGGCGGGCAGCGGTCGAGCGTGGACTTCACGGCGTCGACGATCGCGTTGATCGACTCCTCCGTGGCCTTGCGGATCTCGTGCGCCGACACCACGACCGTCTTGGGCAGGCCGCTGACCAGGTCGCGCCCGCGTACCTCGGCATGGCCCTCGTCCTGCTGCTCACACGCCGAGCCGATGGCCATCTTGATCTCTTCTGCGGTGCGCTCGCCCAGCATCAGCGAGTATTCCTTCTTGGCGAAGGTCATGATCGCCTGGTCCAGCTCGTCGCCGCCGACCCTGATCGACTGGCTGGTCACGACGCCGCCCATGGAGATGATCGCCACCTCCGTGGTGCCGCCGCCGATGTCCACCACCATGTTGCCGGTCGGCTCGTGAACCGGCAGGCCCGCGCCGATGGCCGCGGCCATCGGCTCCTCCACGATGTAGACCTTCCGAGCCCCGGCCTGGTAGCCGGCCTCCTTGACCGCCCGCTGCTCCACGCTGGTGATGCCGCTCGGCACCGCGACGATGATGCGCGGCTTGGCGAAGTGGCGGCGGCGGAGCACCCGCTGGATGAAGTAGCGCAGCATCCGCTCGGTCACCTCGAAGTCGGCGATCACGCCGTCCTTCAGCGGGCGCACCGCGAGGATGTTGCCCGGCGTGCGGCCGATCATCCGCTTGGCCTCGACGCCCACCGCGACGATCTTGCCGGTCATGGTGTTGAGGGCCACCACGGAGGGCTCGTTCAGCACGATGCCGCGGCCCCGGACGTACACCAGCGTGTTCGCGGTGCCGAGGTCGACGGCCATGTCACGGCCGAAAAGAGCGAGCTTGCTACCCATGGGGACGCCGAGCCTTCCGTACGTCGATCAGCGAACGGTCACCTACCGCATTCGCATCGTAACGTGACGTACCCACCGTCAACCGCAAAGGCCGCCCCGGCCTCGGGAAAACTTTCCCGCGCCCCGCCCCTGGCCGCGGATCGCCGGTTCGGTTCGGGAACGCAAAAGGGCGCCGGAAACGGCGCCCTTTGTCGTGTGTGCGTGGGCCGCTAGAAGCGGTCGGGGAAGAAGATCTTGATTTCCCGGGAGGCGGACTCGGGCGCGTCGGAGCCGTGCACGATGTTCTCGCCGATCTCCAGCGCGTGGTCGCCCCTGATCGTGCCGGGCGCGGCCTTGACCGGGTCGGTCAGACCGGCCAGCCCGCGGAACGCCTCGATGGCCCGCGGACCCTCGACCACCATGGCCACCAGCGGGCCGGAGGTGATGAACTCCACCAGGCTGTCGAAGAACGGCTTGCTGGAATGCTCGGCGTAGTGGGCCTTGGCCGTGTCGGCGTCGAGGGTGCGCAGGTCCATCGCCACGATCGTGAGGCCCTTGCGCTCGATCCGGCCGATCACGTCGCCGACCAGCCCACGGGCCACACCATCAGGCTTGATCAGGACAAGTGTGCGCTCGGACACTGTGGTTCTCCTTCAACCATGGAATTTCTCGCAGAATGCGGTGAATGCGCGAAGCCTACCGTCCTTGCGGCGATCCGCCGCTTTCCGGCGAAGGAGTAGGCGGCGGTACCGCCGGGCGCTCACCCGCCTCGGCGTCGTCGCCATCGGGCCTGCCGGGCTCGTCGGGCATCTCCAGGGGCGCGCCCACGTGGGCCGGCTCCCCGGCGTACGACTCGCGCCGCGCCAGGAAGGCGGCCAGCAGGATCACGGCCACCACCAGCAGCCCGGCGGCCAGTGTCCAAAGGTCCAGCGCGGACAGGAACGCGTCGGCCAGCCCCTCCGGGGAGGTGGCGGCGCGCATGCCGGGCAACTGGATGCCGCTGCCCAGCAGGAACCCGGCCAGCATCGCCGGGAAGCACAGCGACAGCGCGAACAGCGCGCCGTCCGTGTCGGCCGAGGACAGCGCGGCACTGAGTGCGACCGCCGCACCCGCCGCGATCAGCGCGAACGGCAGCAGCAGTATGATCCCCTGCTCGGTCGGCACCAGCCGCCATACCGCGCACAACCCGGCCACCAGCGCCACCAGCCCCGCCTCGCTCACCATCACCGGCGTGTGCGTGCGCGCCCTGGCGACCGCCCACGCCACGCCCACGGCCACCACGGCGGCCAGCACGAACGCCGGCCACAGCCCTGAGAGCCCCGGGCCGCCCAAGCCCCCCAGCTCCATGTTGGTGACCTGCGCCCCGGTGGGCAGCACGACGGCCCCCACCGCCACCATGACGTAGGCCGCGGGGCGCGCGCCGCCCAGCGACGCCACGGCGAGCAACGCGACCAGCGCCAGCAGGGACGCGAGCAGCACCACCGGCACGGGCCAGGCGTTGGAGATCGCGAACCCCAGCACCGCGATCCCCGCGGCGGGCACCGCGGTGAGCGCAAGCCGGTGCCGGGTCGATTCGGCATGCGCCGCCGCCGGCGTGCGCCCATGCCTCCGGCCCGGCTCGGCGTGGGCCGCCGCCGGCGTACGGCCAGGCGCGCCCGGCCCGGCGGCGACCTGCAGCGACCGAGCGCCACGCGCCGGTGTCCGGAGCATCATGTAGACGGCGGCGAGCGCCAGCGCGATGCCGGTCAGCAGCGGGTAGGGCTGCAAAGTCACCTGCCATGCCGCCACGTCGTCGAGCGGCCACAGCGCCAGAGCCTGCGCGCCGAGCATGCTCATCGCGAGCGTCGCCGCCCACAGCGCGCGCAGCGGGGCGGGACGCTCCCGCACCGCCACCAGGGTGGCGGGCACCAGCAGGCCCGCCCCCACGCCGTGCAGGGCACGCAGTACGCCGACCACCATGGGCGTGCCGGCGAACCCGCCCGCCACGTCGGCGACCGCGAGCACGGTCAGCCCGCCGACCAGGACCGGCGCGGCGGGCACGCGGCGCACGAGCAGCGCGGCGAACGGCACGGTCAGCATCATCGCGGGCAGCGCGAGCCCGTGGGCGCGGACCATGTCGGCGGCCGGCACTCCGGGCGGCAGCAGCGCGGACACCACCGAGATCGTGTTGGGCACCGCGACGATCGCCAGCGGGAGCGCGACCATGACGAGCAGCCCGAGCACCACGTCATGAACGCGGGAGACGCGCGTGTCACGCGCCTTCGTCGTATGCATCGCCTTCGTCGCCTTCGTCGCCTTTGTCGCCTTCGTCGTCGAAGGTCCGCCGGTCGCCGCCTGGGACCGCTCAGTGAGGGGGTCGGCCATGTCCGCCGACTTTAGCGTGAAGTCACGCCCTCGACACGGCGAGCGACGAATATCGCCGTTATCCACAGCGCGGCGAAGATCACACCGAGGAAGAACATCGGGAACACCAGGAAACCGGTGGCGATCACGACCGCCTGGAGCACGCTCCCGAGGATGTACCCGAACGGCCGCTTCAGCAGCGCCGCGGCCACCACGCACACGACGGCCACGCCCAGGCCGACCGCCAGGGCGGTGCCCGGGGGCGTGCCGTTCAGGTTGATCGCCACGGGCGCGGTCAGGGCCACCACGATCGCCTCCATGCCGAGCACGGTGGAGCCCAACCGCCGCATACCCGGCGTCACCTGGAACGTCTTGCGTGCCACGGCATCCCTCCTGTCATCGCTTCCGACCACTGCCCCGCCTCGCGTCCGCCCGGCCCGCTCACGCGCCTTCCACGTGCAGCAGGTGCCTGGCGTCTCCCGCCGTCACCACCGAACCGGTGATCAGCACCCCCGCGCCACCGAACTCGCCGTCTTCGTCGGCCAGCCCCACCGCCGTGTCGATGGCGTCGTCGAGCCTGTCCGCGACCCGCACGCGGTCCGCGCCGAACAACCCCTCCGCCAGCTCCGCCAGCTCGGCGGGCTCCATGGACCGGGGAGAGGAGTTGCGGGTCACCACGATCTCCGACACGATCGGCTCCAGCAGGTCCAACAGGCCCCTGACGTCCTTGTCCGCCATCACGGCGACGACGCCGATCAGGCGGGCGAAGTCGAAGGACTCGTGGACCGCCTCGATGGTCGCCTGCATGCCCCCGGGGTTGTGCGCGGCGTCCACCAGGACGGTGGGGCCGCGCCGGACGACCTCCAGCCGGCCCGGCGAGGAGGCGGCGGCGAACGCCTGCCGTACGAGCTCCTGGTCCAACGGGTCGTCGCCGGCGGTCAGGACCTCCACGGCCGCCAGGGCGCAGACGGCGTTGCTCGCCTGGTGCGCGCCGTACAAGGGGAGGAAGACCTCCTCATAGACCCCCTTGAGACCCTGCAACCGGAGCAACTGGCCACCGACCGCCACCTCGTTTGCCAGAACCCCGAACTCCAGCCCCTCACGCGCGACGACGGCTTCCACCTCCGCCGCCCTGCGCATCAGCACCTCGGCGGCGGTCACGTCCTGCTGCGCGAGCACGGCCGTGATGTGCGGCTTGATGATCCCGGCCTTCTCCTCGGAGATGGTCGCGACGTCGTCGCCCAGGTATTCGGTGTGGTCCAGGGAGATCGGCGTGATCACGGCCACGGCGGAGTCGACGACGTTCGTCGCGTCCCAGGTGCCGCCCATCCCGGTCTCGATCACCGCGATGTCGACCGGCGCGTCCGCGAACGCCGCGAACGCCATCACGGTCAGCGTCTCGAAGAACGACACCTTGCCGACCTGCTTGTCGATCAGCTCGATGTACGGCAGGACGTCCTGGTAGACCTCGACGAACCGCTCCTCCGACAGCGGGACGCCGTCCACACAGATCCGCTCCCGCACCGAAGTCAGATGCGGACTGGTGAACCTGCCCACGCGCAGGTTGCGCCGCATCAGCAGGCTCTCCGTGAGGCGTGCGGTACTGGTCTTGCCGTTGGTGCCGGCCAGATGTACGACCGGGTAGGAGCGCTGTGGCGAACCGAGGAGATCCATCAACGCCACGATCCGGTCGAGCGTCGGGTCGAACTGCCACTCGACGCCGCGTCCCATGATGGCCTGCTCTACCGCGCGATACTCCACACCACCAACCCTACTGACCCGACGCGGTGGTGAATCCGCTGACCCACGGGCGGGCCCTGATCAAGGGCATGAAAAAAGGGCCCTGACACATGAAAATGTGTCGGACCCTTTTCTCTTTATTCAATGATTGTGCGGCAGCGACCTACTCTCCCACACCGTCCCCAGTGCAGTACCATCAGCGCAGGCAGGCTTAACTTCCGGGTTCGGAATGTAACCGGGTGTCTCCCCACCGCCATAACCACCGCAACCCCACGAAACCACCAACCCGACACAACCCACCGCCGAAACGACGAGCCATGACCCGGTTGCAGTCTCAGAATCACACAGTGAACGCGAGCACCACACACAGCACAAAAAGAAAGCATGTTTGTTGTGGTCAAGTCCTCGGCCTATTAGTACCGGTCAGCTCCACGCCTCACAACGCTTCCAC